>NZ_JIAH01000006.1 GCF_000688415.1 Corynebacterium pseudodiphtheriticum DSM 44287 | reverse complement strand
CAAAAATAATAAGTACATTGACACGCTATTGAGTTCTCACACAACACCACCACCCCACTACTCAAGCACCCTTATCAACGAGCACCCTTCCGTAAAGCAGCCAGACCGATGTTACACACCACGTTGCAGAAACACAAACCAGAACACTGTGTCGTTCATCACAACAACCGGAACCAGAAAGCCCCCACAACCAGCGCCACCCACCAACACAACAAACAGCAAAAACCATCCGAAAGCCAGCGAGCATCGGCCCTATAAAATTATCACCATCACCACCAGACAAACAAAGAACACAACCACCAGAACCAACATCCTGTGAAGTTATTTTCTCTGTCAGCCCCTCGCGGCGACTTGGATTAATCTACACACGTTATAGATTGTTCACAAATCGCCAGGTCATAAGGCATAAATCGCGATATATAACTTGCCCTATATCGTGACTTTCGCCCCGGCAAAGTTTTTCTTTCCACGCCGTAGTACCAACCATTTGCCATGCAACAGGTCGTCCGTTTCTGGCTCCCATTCAGCTGATTCTATGCGCTGGTTATTCACGTATGCACCGCCTTCTTTGATCGTTCGACGAGCAGCGCCTTTGGATTCCGCTAAACCGGAAACAACCAACAGATCTACGATTGAACGTGCTTCACCTGCACAGATTTCCGCAACTGTGGTTTCTTGTAGCGCACCTTCTAGCGTCCGCTCATCGAGGTCTGCCAAATCGGCGCGACCGAATAAAGCTTGCGACGCCAGTTGCACGGCTTTTCGTGCTTCCACTCCGTGAACCAGGTCGGTCATTTCTTCAGCCAGCCGCCGTTGCGCGGCACGCTTGTGCGGTTCTTCGGCTACGGCACGCTCGTATTCAGCAATTTCTTCTTGTAAAAGGAACGTGAACATCTTGAGATAACGCACAACATCGGCATCACCAGCATTCACAAAATACTGGTACCACGCATAAGGACTAGTTTTTTCCGGGTCCAACCATAGCTTTCCGCCCCCAGTGGATTTCCCAAACTTCTTCCCGCTGGCATCTGTAACCAATGGGACTGTTAGCGCGTGGGTTTTCGCACCAGAAACACGACGGTTCAAATCAACACCAGAAATGATGTTGCCCCATTGGTCCGAGCCACCAATCTGCAAAACCACATCGTGTTCTTTGTTCAAGTACAGGTAATCATTGGCTTGCAACAACATGTAGGAAAACTCAGTGTAAGAAATTCCATCCGATTCCAAACGACGCTTCACGGTGTCACGGTCCAACATGGTGTTCAGCGAGAAGTTTTTTCCGATATCTCGCAGGAATTGCACGACAGACATTCCCATCGTCCAGTCCGCGTTATTGACCAATGTCGCAGCGTTATCGCCCGTGAAGTCTACAAACTGTCGCAGCTGTTGTTTAATCGCAGAGACGTTAGCTTCAAGCTCCGCTTCGCTGAGCATCGAGCGCTCCCCCACATCACGAGGGTCTCCAATAAAACCAGTAGCACCACCTGCCAAAACAAACGGCCGATGACCTGCTTCTTGAAAACGCCGCAACATAATCATCGGAACCAAGTGGCCAGCGTGCAAGGAATCCCCAGTCGGATCGAATCCGCAATACAACGCGATGGGCTTCGATGTCGCTTCGCGCAGCTCATCGAGATCAGTGGACTGATTAATCAGACCACGCCATTGCAGTTCAGCAACGATATTATTCATGGTTAATTCTCTCCTTGGGAATCATTCGGCCACTCCATTGCTTCGTCGGCAAGCAGCACAGGCACATTCTCGTCAATACGGTAGGCAATGCCTTTCCGTTCATTGACGAGCACGTTTTCTGCTTCGCGATACGCCAATGGACCTTTGTCTTGTGGACAGGCCAAAATTTCCAATAACCGGGGATCAAGACTCATGCGGCTAGCTTATCGCTTCGCTTTATCCGCGACAGTGATAGAGGCCCATTCACGGAACTCGGTGGCTGCCTTTTCCACGGATTCGCGCTGTTCGTCGACGCGGACACCAGCAGTTCCGCCACGGGTTGCTCGCGATGCCACCGCGCCATCAATGGTCAGTACATCACGAACCTCTGGGGTCAATCGCCTGTCGACGCTTGCAAGCTGCTCATCGGAGAGATCCACCAGATCAACCCCTGCTTGTTCAGCTAAGCGGACGCACGAACCAGACGCTTCGTGTGCTTCACGGAATGGGACTCCCTGACGCACCATCCACTCGGCCAAGTCCGTGGCCAAAGTAAACCCGCGGGGTGCGAGTTCACGCATCCGGTCTTCGTGGAATACCAGCGTAGAAACCAAGCCCGTCATTGCGGGAAGCACCAAGTTTAACTGGGCAAAACCGTCGACAAGCGATTCTTTGTCCTCTTGCAAATCGCGGTTATACGCCAGAGGCAAAGCCTTGCACGTCGAAAGCAGCCCGGTGAGATTACCAATTAGCCTGCCAGTCTTCCCACGCTGCAGTTCCGGAATGTCCGGGTTCTTTTTCTGCGGCATGATCGATGAGCCCGTGGACCATTCATCACTCAAGGTGACATAGCCAAATTCTGGCGTCGACCAGGCAATAATTTCTTCGGACAGGCGGGACATATCGACGGAGATCTGCGCCAACACGAATGCTGCTTCCGTAGCAAAATCTCGCGATGAGGTTCCGTCCAAAGAGTTTTCCGCAGAACTGTCAAAGCCCAGCTCCTCCGCGATAGCTTCTGGGTCCAGCTGCAACGAAGAACCAGCCAACGCACCAGAACCATAGGGCGATACTGCCAAACGCTTATCTAAATCGCGGAGTCGATCAAGATCGCGCAGCAACGGTTGTGCGTGGGCCAGCAAGCCGTGCGCCAACAAGATCGGCTGCGCAGCCTGGAAATGAGTCTTACCCGGCATGATTACACGTGGGTGTGCTTTTGCCTGTGCCGCAAGCGCGTCGATGAGGTCGACAACTTGCGTAGCTACGTCGCGAATGGCGTCGCGTACCCACATGCGGAATAACGTGGCAACCTGGTCGTTACGTGAACGACCTGCCCGCAACCGGCCTCCCAATTCCTTGCCAACACGATCAATCAGGCCACGCTCCATCGCACCATGCACGTCTTCATCACCAGGATCCGGCGTAAACTCGCCCGATTCGACATCACGGCCAAGCTGGTCAAGACCAGCGAGCATTGCCTCCAAGTCCTCATCCGAGAGCAACTCAGCTTTATGTAAAACACGGGCGTGAGCTTTCGAGGCAAGCACATCATAAGGTGCAAGAACCCAATCAAAGTGCGTGGATACAGATAGCGCAGCCATGGCATCGGACGGACCGCCTGAAAAGCGTCCGCCCCACAGTGCGCCTTCGTTCGTGGAATGCGCCTGAATTCCAGCCATTAGTTATTTGCCTCGCGATCACGCTTGTTAGAAATCTGGGTGGACAGACCGTGCAACTGAACGAAGCCTTTCGCGGCGGTCTGGTCGAAGGTATCGCCAGTATCGTAAGTAGCCAGGTTGAAATCATACAGCGACTGGTTTGAGCGACGGCCGTTAACGATGATGTTGCCGGCGTGCAATACCAGACGGATATCGCCGGTGACGTGCTCCTGGGTCGACTGGATAAAAGCATCCAACGACTTCTTCAATGGGCTGAACCACAGGCCGTCGTAAACTTCTTCAGACCAACGGGCATCGATGCTGCGCTTGTAACGAGCAACCTCACGCTCCAGGCAGACGTCTTCGATGGCTTCGTGCGCCTTAATCAACACCATCGCGCCCGGGGCTTCGTAGACTTCACGAGACTTGATACCAACCAAACGGTCTTCCACCATGTCCAACCGGCCTACGCCCTGCGCACCTGCACGGCGGTTGAGCTCTTCAATAATTTCAAGCGGAGAAAGCTTCTTGCCATCAACAGCAACCGGGCGTCCGGCTTCGAAAGAAATGATCACTTCGTCTGGAGCGTTACCCAGCGCTGGGTCCTCAGTGTATGCGTAGAGATCTTTTGTTGGAGGGTTCCACAAGTCTTCCAGGAAGCCAGTCTCGACAGCACGGCCCCATACATTTTGGTCAATCGAGAATGGTGATTTCTCCGATTGCTCAATCGGCAAATCAATCTCGTTAGCAAACTCGATGGCTTTATCACGAGTCCAGGCATAGTCACGCGCTGGCGCAATGATGTCCAGTGATGGATCCAACGCACGGAAGGAAACTTCGAAGCGAACCTGGTCATTACCCTTACCAGTGCAACCGTGAGAGACGTGCGTGCCGCCGTGTTCTTGGGCAGCCTGCACCAGGTGCTTGACGATCAGCGGACGCGAAATCGCAGACACCAGTGGGTACTGCTTCATGTACATGCCATTGGCCTGGACCGTCGGCAAGCAATATTCTTCAGCGAACTCGTCGCGAGCATCGACGACAATGGATTCCACAGCGCCGCAATCCAGTGCACGCTGACGGACCGATTCCATGTCTTCGCCCCCCTGGCCCAGGTCTAGTGCCACGGCGACAACTTCGCCTTCCGTTTGGCGTGCCAGGTATGGAATAGCTACTGAGGTGTCCAAACCTCCGGAGTACGCAAGTACGATGCGGTTTTTCATGATCGTTCCTTTACTGTTGTTTGTTGCTTTCGGTTGTTCCGGGCGCTATCGACGAGAAGCGTGACCCGCCGTTGGTACGGAGCCAACACCGTCCGGATTCAGTGTAGAGGCCCGCCATTGTTTAACAATGTTCGGGGTTTTGGGTACTTTTCGCGCTGGGGTTACTCGGGGTCAATCGTGGCTGCCCCATCCGCCAAGGAGTCGATGAGTTCTTTTCCAGTGAGCGGATCACGTGCGAGCACAAAGACGGTATCATCACCAGCAATCGTGCCGACGATGTCGGATACACCCACTCGGTCAATGAAACTCGCGAGGTAGGGCGCGGCACCGGGCGGCGTACGCAGCACCGCTGTATTCGCCGAGTGATCAGCTGCAACCACGAGATCAGCCATCATTTTGCGGAGTTTATCCCGAGGCCCGGACGCAGACGGTACTTGTAGTGATTCGGCGTCGCCGACCACATAAAAGCTGCGCCCGTCGACGGGTTTGACCTTCCGAGCGCCGAGCTCGTCAAGGTCTCGAGACAGCGTGGCCTGGGTGGTTTCGAAGCCTTCGGCCAATAAGAGCTTGGATAGTTGCGCCTGCGAATAAATGCGCGTCTGTTCCAGCAATTCCACGATCCGTGCTTGGCGCCCGGTACGGGAGTAGGTGTGTGTCATAGCTTCCTCGCTTTCGCTACTGGATTACCGGAGGCAATGCCCAGCAACCACACAAGCACGGCCTTTTGTGCATGCAGACGGTTTTCTGCCTCGTCAAAAACACGTGAAGCTGGGCCATCAATGACCTCTGCCGTGACTTCATTACCACGATATGCCGGAAGGCAGTGCAGGAAAATCGCGTTTTCTGCGGCCTTGTCCATGATTTCTTGCGTTACCCGATACGGCACGAATGGCGTGGTGCGATCTTTACCGTCGCCTTCTTGCCCCATGGATACCCAAGTATCAGTGATCACGACTTCCGCGCCCGCCACATCTGCCGGATCCGCACTCACGGTCACATTGCCGCCAGTAATTTTTGCTTGTCGACGAGCACGATCAACGAATTTCACCTGCGGTTGGAAATCTTCGGGTGAAATGATCCACACATCCATACCAGCCATCGCCAGGCCCAGCATGTAGGAGTTAGCCATGTTCTGGTCGCCGTCGCCCAGATATGCAACTTTCTTGCCGGACAATCCTGCTGCTCCTTTGTCTGGGCAGAGAGATTCCGTCATGGTCTGCAGATCTGCCAAGATCTGGCACGGGTGGAAATCATCTGAAAGCGCGTTGATGACAGGCACGGTGGCGTGTGCCGCCATATCTTCTAAGCCTGCTTGCTCGTACGTGCGCCAGGCAATCGCCTCGACGTAGCGCGAAAGCACCCGCGCAGTATCGGCAACAGTTTCACCTTTGCCCATCTGGGAGGCGCCGGCCTCGGTAACGATGGCACTTCCTCCCAGCTGAGCGATACCGGCATCGAAAGAAAAACGGGTACGAGTCGAAGTCTTATCGAAGACGACTGCCACACTGCGGCCGCCGGACAATGGGCGGTGGCTCAGCGGGTCGGCTTTCAATTCAGCAGCGAGAGCAAGAATTTCTTTTTGCTCAGCGGGAGTAATCGAATCATCCGCCAATAAATGACGAAGCTGTGAAGGTTGTGCTTGCGATGTCATAAAAGTCCTTAATCGAGTATTTCTTGCAGTATTGTTACGCATTCATCGACGTGTCGTCGTTCGATAATTAGCGGTGGAGTCAAGCGCACGACCTTGTCACTTGGAGCGTTAAGGATCAGGCCGCGCTCGAGACCTGCAACGACGATCTCTTTCGCGTTCGCTGACTCGAGCACCACTCCGAGCATCAAACCGGTACCGCGAACTTCCGAGACTGCGGAAAGCTGCTGCAGCTGGCTGCGAAGATACGCACCGATTTCACGTACGTGCTGCAAGAATCTTTCATCCAGAGTGTTAAGCACCGTGCGGGCTGCTGCCAAGACCACAGGATTTCCACCAAACGTGGTGCCGTGCTGGCCGGGCTGGAGGTATTGTGCAGCTGCACCGCGAGCCAGCACTGCCCCCATCGGCAGACCACCGCCGAGGCCTTTGGCCATGGTGACGACGTCTGGAACCACTCCGGCGTACTCATGGGCGAAAAACTTTCCGGTTCGTCCTACCCCGGTTTGTACCTCATCAGCGACCATAAGAATGCCGTAGTCGTCGCACAGCTGACGCACTGCAGCCAGGAAACCTTCCGGCGCGGGAATCACCCCGGTTTCGCCTTGAATTGGCTCGGCGAAAATCGCGGCAATGCCGTCAGGATCTTCCTCGACGATCTCACGCAGTTTCTGCACGTCGCCGTAGGGGTAGAAATCCACACCACCTGGCAGCGGTTCAAATGGGGCTCGTTTTTCTGGTTGTCCCGTCAGCGCGAGTGCGCCCATAGTGCGCCCATGAAAGCCGGCCTCTGCTGCCAATACCCGGCCACGACCTGTCAGGCGGGCAATCTTGAACGCAGCCTCATTAGCTTCCGCCCCGGAATTGCAGAAAAACACCCGAGCGCTGTCGTCTTTGCCATCAGCGAAGCGCTGTTTCAGCGAAGTAGCAACCTCAACAGAATGCGGGGTGGCGAAGATGTTTGAGGTATGCCCCAGTGTGGCGATCTGCGTGCTCACAGCCTCGACAATATCCGGGTGCGCTTGCCCCAAAGCATTGACCGCGATGCCAGCTAGCATATCGAGATAACGCTTCCCCTCAGTATCTGTGAGATACATGCCTTGCCCACCGGTTAAACTGATAGCGGGGATCCCGTAGTTATTCATCAATGCACTAGACCAATCGTTTGCTGTTTTCTGCATCATGCGTGATCATCCTTTCGCAGCACGGTTCCGCCGGGATAGTCCCTGCTTCGGTGATTATTTGGCAACACCATGGTGCCCACACCGCCTTCGGTGAGTAGCTCCAGCACCACCGAGTGCGCTTCCCTGCCGTCGATAACATGGGCTGCATTAACGCCACCGCGAACTGCATTGAGGCAGGCTTCCATTTTCGGGATCATGCCGCTATCCAGCCCCGGTAACAAGGCGTCGAGCTCGTCAACTTCAATGGTAGAAACCAGCGAATCGCGGTCCGGCCAGTCTTTATAAAGGCCTTCCACATTGGTCAGTACCAACAAACGTTCCGCCCCAATCGCAGAAGCTAATGCTCCAGCAGCAATATCGGCGTTAATGTTGTACACCTCGCCGTCGTGATCAGGCGCAATTGTGGAAACCACAGGAATGCGCCCGGCAGCAATAATGTCCATCAAGGCTTCCGGGTTGACGCTGACGATATCACCCACGTGTCCGATATCTACTTGTTCTCCCTCGATATCTAGATAGCGCTTTTCTGCGGTAAACAGCCCCGCATCTTCGCCAGAGGTTCCGACCGCATACGGCCCATGGGAATTGATAAGACCTACCAAATCACGGCCAACTTGCCCAAACAACACCATGCGAACGACATCCATGACCTCTGGAGTAGTAACCCGAAAGCCGCCCTTAAACTCCCCTTCAAGGCCAAGACGCTCTAGCATCTCCGTAATCTGCGGTCCACCGCCGTGGACGACTACGGGTCGAGCCCCGATCGTGCGCAACAACACCATGTCTTTCGCAAACGCTGCTTTTAACTCGTCATCCACCATGGCATTGCCGCCATACTTGACGACGACTATCTTGTCGCGAAGGTGTTGTAGCCATGGCAATGCTTCAGACAGCACTGCTGCTCGGTCGCGGTTACTGAGGTGTTCCAACATGGCCACGGGCTCCTTATTTCCTGGTTTTTGTCTTGGGGACGCGTTATGAGCTGTATGCCGAATTAATTTCGACGTAGTCATGAGACAGGTCAGTGGTGCGCACGAAAGCGCTGCCCGGACCACCGGTGCCAAGATCTACTCGGACGTCGATATCAGCCCCAGACAGGTCGACCTCGCGTGCAGCCGGCGTACCAGTGGTGGCTTTGCAGACCGCATGATTGTTGAAATAGACGCTGATGTTATCCGGATCCATGTCCGCATCAGCCATACCGACGGCGGCCAAAACGCGCCCCCAGTTGGGATCTGAACCAAACATGGCACATTTGAAAAGGTTGTCGCGGCCCAGCGTGCGAGCGGCATTGAGCGCCTGTAAGTCATCCGTGGTGCCTTCGACAGTGATTTTCACGCGCTTGGTGACACCTTCGGCATCCGCTTGCAATTGGTCTGCCAAGTCCGCACAGGCCGCGAGAACCGCTTCATTCAATGCTTCTTGCGTGGTAGTCTCACCGGATGCCCCGCTGGCCATCAGTACCACGGTGTCGTTCGTGGAGGTCGATCCGTCCACATCGAGGGTGTCAAAAGTCAGCGCAGTTGCTTTCTGCAACGCAATAGCGAGTTGTTCTGGGGTAGCTGACAAGTCCGTCGTCAAGCACACCAACATGGTGGCCAGCGATGGTGCCATCATGCCTACACCTTTGCCCATTCCACCGAGGCTCCAGCCATCGCCATTCACCAGAGTTTGTTTCACCGTGGTATCGGTGGTCATGATCGCTCGTGCTGCACCCTCGCCATGGTCTGGGCTATTTCCCAACACACCAGGTAGTTTTTCGATACCAGCCGATACGTTGTCCATCGGCATCGGCTCACCAATCAGCCCGGTTGAACATACAGCTACGTGGTTGGAGTCGAAATTCAGTAATTCAGCAAGTTCAGTCTGCATCTGCTGTGCGTCGCGAAGCCCCAGTGCACCATTGCACGCGTTGGCATTGCCAGCGTTATACAGCACTGCGCGCAACTGACCGTCGGCAAGAGCTTCACGCGAGACCTTAACCGGCGCAGCCACCACGCGGTTCCGAGTGAAAACACCTGCCGCGGAAAATTCTGGGCCATCGTTGACAACTAACGCTAAGTCAGTCTTGCCGGAGGGCTTGATTCCCGCTTTGACACTCGCCGCCCGAAATCCCTGTGGCACGGTAACTCCGCGGGCACTATGGGCAGATTCGCTATTCGATCCTGCCTGTGGCGTGGAGCTATCTGCGCTGCTCTCTAGGTTGGTCATAGGAAATCCTCGTAGTTTTATGGTTGGCTAAAACATTTGTGCCGGCGCTGTGCGCAAAGCTGGTATTAGCTTCGTTGGCGTTTTATTCGGCGCATCTACGGTTCGCCCTCGTCGGGTTAGGGCGCTAGGCCTGGGTGAGTAAGCCCGGCGGTTTCCTCAAACCCCAGCATCAGGTTCATGCATTGCACAGCCGCTCCACCGGTCCCTTTGGTTAAGTTGTCGAGTACTGCGGTGATCAACAAAGTGTTGGTTGCTTCGTTGACCTCGGCTTGTATCTGGCAAGTGTTTGCGCCAATGACATGCTGCGTTTCCGGTTGCTGACCTGCAGGGAGCACCTGAATGAATGGCTCATCACGGTAGAAATCATGAAAGATATCGGTGATTTCTTCTTGCGACAACGGCGCCGTAAGTTGTGCGGTAGCCGTGGTCAAAATTCCGCGGGTTGCGGGTGCAAGCACCGGCGTGAAGTTGATGCGGTAGTCCTGATCGCGGATTTCGCGGAGGTTTTGCACCACTTCTGGGTTGTGGCGGTGCTTGCCGGAGGTGTTATAAGCACGCAGGTTACCCGTGGTTTCAGACCCTAACAGCGCAACCGCGGCCTTTTTACCAGCACCAGACGTACCGGTAATCGAGACGATGTTGATTGCCGGTTCGATTACTGCTGCCGCTACGGCAGGCAGTAAAGCAAGCGTCATTCCCGTGGGAAAACACCCAGGAACAGCTACCTTGTTTGCTGCCGCAATTTCAGCGCGGTGCCCTGGCATTTCTGGAATACCATACGGCCACTGGCCTGCATATTCCCCGCCATAGTACGCATCCCAGTCCGCTTTCTTCTGTAGCCGGAAATCAGCCGCACAGTCAATGATTATGGTGTCGTTTGGCAGCTGCTTCGCGAATTCTGCAGAGTGCCCGTGTGGCAGGCCCAAGAAAACAACATCGTGACCAGACAGAACTTCGACTGTGGTGTCTTCAATCATACGATCACGTAGCTGTAACAAATGCGGCATCTGCTGTGAAACAGGCTTACCGGCATGTGAGTGGCCAGTCAGTGCACCGATTCGCAAGTCACCATCCCGATAACGCGGATGGTTCAGCAACAAGCGGAGAATCTCACCGCCTGCATAACCGGTGGCTCCTGCTACAGCAACTGAAATCGTCATAGCGCCACCCTAGCAAACTTTATGCAAGAAAGTGCAAATTATTCAATCATGAATATTTACCGGCCTTTCTTCGCAGAAAACCGCGGCGTGGCCACCTTTAGGCGTACAGTGGGACACATATCGTAACCCACATCACCTGAAGGAGTGACCCATGTCTAGCACTGGTTCGATTTCTGCTTCACCCGACGGCTTGCTCATGGCCCTTGTGCAGTACCGCGTCCCCATCGTTGAAAGCCCAGAAGACGTACAGAAAAACGTGGACGAGATCTGCCGCCGTGTAGCATCAACCAAAGCCGGTTATCCGGACTTGGACTTGATCGTTTTCCCGGAATACTCCACATCGGGGCTCAACACCGCAATCTGGTCCTATGATGAATTCCTCATCGCAGTTGACTCTCCTGAGGTCGATCAGTTCCGCAAAGCGTGTAAAGACAACGACGTTTGGGGCGTCTTCTCCATCATGGAGCCACACCACGAAGAAGGAAAGCCGCCATTTAATACCGCGATCATCATCGACAACAATGGCGAACTAGCCCTCCACTACCGCAAGCTACAGCCCTGGACACCAATCGAGCCCTGGTCGCCCGGTGACCTCGGCATGCCTGTTTGTGACGGGCCAAAAGGGTCGAAACTCGCTGTTAACATCTGCCACGACGGCATGTTCCCGGAACTGGCCCGCGAAGCAGCATATAAAGGCGCAAATGTCTATATCCGCATTTCTGGTTACAGCACGCAGGTGCAAGATCAATGGATAATGACCAACAAGACCAATGCGTTCCAGAACCTCATGTTCACCGCATCCGTCAACTTGGCAGGGTACGACAATGTCTTCTATTACTTCGGTGAAGGCAATGTGTGCAACTACGACGGAAACCTCATCGCGGAAGGCCACCGTAACCCAGACGAGATTGTCACCGCCGAGATCTTCCCGGCGCTTGCCGATAAGGCTCGCATCAACTGGGGCTTGGAAAACAACATCTTCAACCTGGGCAATCGGGGCTATGTCGCTGTTCCTGGTGGCGCCACCGAAAACTACCTCACCTGGATCGATGATCTCGCCAAGGGGCAGTATAAGCTCCCGTGGGCGGATGAAGTACGCATTAAAGACGGCTGGAAGTACTACCCAGATGGCCCACAGCTGGGACCATTACCAGAAAAGTTCAAGAAATAAGAGGCCGTCTTTCCGGTAAAGCTTTCGTTCCAGAAAGCCCTAAAGCCAGAAAGCCTTAAAGGCTGATTGTCTCCTGTGGCTAACACGATGTCAGAGCGATGTCGTGTTAGCCACTTTTTGTTTAGCGATGCAGACTCGCCATGCTCAAAAACACCCCCCGCTGGCGGATTCATAGAAAATCCGAAAGCTGTTCAACAACCCCAGTTGTTTTCATAACCTGAGTCACTTATTCTAAGAACACTTGGGCGTAGCCCGTGTCACATTCTCTTTATGTGATGCCGCCAGGCACTTTAGCCTGCCGAGCGTTACACTCCACCGACTGGAAGGTGAATAAGTCATATGTCAGAACAAAAACCCCAGCCGCACGGCGGCGCAATGGGGCCGACAACAGACGGAAGGCGTGCATCCTATCTTGATGAGGATCAAGGCCTATCCAAAGGAATGGGTCAACGTCAACTACAAATGATCGCTATAGGTTCTGCGATCGGAACCGGCTTGCTGTTAGGCACCGGGGGACGTCTGGAACAGGCCGGACCATTCCTGGCAGTCCTCTATCTAGTTTGTGGTTTCTTCGGCTATATCATTCTGCGCGGACTGGGCGAGCTGATCGTTTACCGGCCGTCATCGGGTTCGTTCGTGTCGTATGCCCGTGAATTCTATGGCGAAAAAGCAGCCTTTATTACAGGGTGGCTGTATTGGGGCAACTGGGCGATGACCATCATCGCAGACTCCACCGCGGTGGCCCTCTACATCCTTTGGTTTGATCGCTACACGTCCGTTCTGGACAGCATCCCGCAATGGCTGCTGGCACTGGGAGTCGTTGTATTCATCCTGGGCTTCAATATGCTTTCGGTCAAGATTTTCGGCGAACTGGAATACTGGTTCTCCTTGATCAAGATCGTTGGGCTCTTGGTATTCATGGCTCTGGGTATTTGGGTAGTTCTCACCGGCCATCCGCAGGGATACGACACTGGATTCCAGCTCATTAGCGAAGGCGGCGGATGGTTACCAAACGGCTTGTTGCCTGCCATTGTCGTTATCCAAGGTGTTGTTTTCGCATACGCAGGTATCGAACTCGTTGGTACAACTTCGGGTGAAACCAAAAACGTCGAAAAGATCATCCCGAAGGCCGTCAATGCGGTGTTGTTCCGCATCATCTTCTTCTACTTTGGTTCGGTTATGCTGTTGACCATGGTTCTGCCGCACACCGAATACATTGCCGGCGTCTCACCATTCGTGACCTTCTTTGATTCTTTCGGCATTGGCGTAGCTGCACCGATTTTCCAGCTGGTTCTAATCACTGCGGCACTGTCCTCGCTCAACGCGGGTCTGTATTCCACTGGTCGAGTGATGTACAACATGTCGATTTCCGGTTCTGGTCCAAAATTCGGTAAAGCACTGTCAAAGGACGGTGTGCCTTACGGCGGTATCCTGCTTGCCGGAGCCATCGCATTCGCTGGCGTGTTCTTGAACTTCGTGGTCCCAGAAATGGCCTTCGAAATTGTGCTGAACCTGGCAGCTCTGGGAACCATGGCCAGTTGGGCAGCAATCAGCATGGCACACTGGAAATTCGTCAAACTTTCCAAGACCGGTGAGTACGAACGCTCCAGCTACCGCAGTCCGTTTAACGCCTGGGGCGATATCGCAGTTGTGATCTTTATCGGTGTTGTGATCATCCTCATGGCTTTCGACTGGCCGGTGGGAACCTACACATTGGCAGCGTCTCTGCTGCTCATCCCGATGTTCTGGTTAGGCTGGCGGGCGTGCAAACCGCAGGTAATGGCACAGCTAGAAGCTCGCCAAGCTCGAATGAACGCGTACAATGAAGGAAGCAATAGCCAGGAATCTGGCGAATAAATAGCTTTCGAACAGCTCTTCCGGCCAGCCCAAATAATCTTTAGCGGTCGGCCCGGAACGAAGAAGCACAATCCGAAAGGAGACCAAAAATATGGTCAAATTTGTAGATGTCGACAATATGGCACGCTGGATCCAGCGTGAAGGTGTCGAAAAAATCATCACCGGTATGGTTAGCTACCTGGAGAAGGATTACTCCGAGTGGGAGCGTTTCGATCTCATCCCTCGCGTTGCTAGCCACACCCCGTTTGGCGTCATCGAGCTGATGCCGACGTCGAACGGCGAAGAGTACTCCTTCAAGTACGTTAACGGTCACCCATCCAACCCAGCACGCGGTTTCCAGACTGTTACCGCGTACGGCATGCTTGCCGACGTCGACAATGGTTACCCAACCTTCTTGGCTGAGATGACGTTGCTGACTGCATTGCGCACCGCAGCAGTGTCTTCCATGGTGGCCAAGAAGCTGGCTCGCCCAGATTCCAAGACCATGGCCATGATTGGTGCCGGTTCGCAGGCTGAATTCCAGGCTTTGGGCTTCCGTGGAACCCTGGGCATCGAAGACATCCGTATCTACGACGTAGACCCTGAGGCCTTGGAGAAGGTTCGCCGCAACCTGGAACCGCTGGGCTTCAACATCACCGTCTGCTCCACCACCGAAGAAGCTGTCGAAGGTGCCGACATCATCACCACTTGCACCGCGGATAAGGCACAGAACCAGATTCTGGGCACCCAGCACGTCAAGCCCGGCGTACACATCAACGCAGTTGGCGGCGACTGCCCTGGCAAGACCGAGTTGGTAGAAGACATCCTGGATATGTCCACCGTCTTCGTCGAACTGCCTGAGCAGACCCGCATCGAAGGCGAGATCCAGCAGAAGCCAGACGACTACGAGGTTGTTGAGTTCTGGAAGGTCATCACCGGCAAAGAAAAGGGTCGTTCATCCGATGAGGAGATTACCTTGTTCGACTCCGTCGGTTTCGCCATCAATGATTTCTCGGCCTTGCGTTACCTCCGCGACGATGTCGCCGGTACCGAGCTCGAGACCGACATCGACTTGATCGCCAACCCAGAGGATCCAAAGGATCTCTTCTCGCTGGTCGCGGAAGTTCCTTCCCTGGTCTAACTCTGGTCTAAGCGATCTCAAGGGCTTAAGCACGCGGCTTATAAGCGCCTAGGCAGCTCATTAGTAGAGATGCTTAGGCACTAAGCTGAAAGGCACTAAGCTGAAAAATGCGCACTACCGGTTGGTAGTGCGCATTTTCTATCTGCAACTCTATTCCTTCAGCAATTCTTTTCCATGCTTGAGAGACAGTCCCCCACGCTGTAGATCGAAATCGCAGGCTGATGCTGCCCCAAGAAAAGCTGAAAGAAGCACCAGCACAGTCGGAAACTTTTTATGCACGCATGTGAGCTCCCAGCTCGACGCGAGCCTTCTCTGCAGCTTGCACACGGTATTCATTGACCTCATCATCAGTCAAGGTCCGATCATCGGCGCGGAATACCAAGTTAAATGCTAGCGACTTCTTGCCTGCTCCCAGTTGTTCGCCACGGAAGACATCGAAAAGCTCCACGGATTCCAGCAAGTCACCTGCTGCCGATTCAACGACGCGGCGCACAGTCTCGGCAGGTACCTCGTCGTCGACGACCAGCGCCAAATCTTGGTGCAAAGCCGGGAAGGCCGACAGGCGCGGCGCCGGGAAGGATTCGTCCAACGGCAAAGCGGAAAGATTCAATTCCATAGCGCACGCACGCGCAGGAAGTCCAAGAGCTTCGACAACCTGTGGGTGCAGCTCACCAGCGTGACCAACCACGGTGCCCGCAACACTCAGTTGCGCGCAGCGTCCCGGGTGCCACGGCAAATATTCTGCGTTCGCAATTTCCAGTTCTACCCCACACGCACGCGCCACGATGCGCGCAGACTCGATAGCATCTGCATAGGTGTAATGACGACCGCTACCCCACGGTCCGGTAAATTCCAGCTCACCGGAACCTACGGTTGCCACGTGCAGCGGCTGTCGCGGCAAACTATTGATTACGCTCGCCACGGTGGCATCATCCGGCCGCGCGGCAACCGACGGCATAGGGGTGTGATCCGCAACAGCGAAGCTCACCTGTTGGAGACCGAACAAACCAACCGAGTCACGGCCCCGTGCGACGTTACGGCGTACCGCATCCAGCATCGAAGGCAGCAGCGTGGTTCCCAAAACCGCATGGTCAGATTCCAGCGGGTTTTGCACTGCCACGGTGTTGCGGCGTGGGTCGTCAGCAGCCAATCCCCAAGTATCGAAAATATCATTAGCAATGAATGGCGTCGGCAAGATCTCCGCATAACCGGAATACGCCAAAGCATGACCAACTGCACGGCGGCGCTTTTGCGCAGGGCTTAACCCGCGCCCTGCCGATGGTGTCGGCAAGATGGTCGGAATATCTTCCAACCCTTCCAAGCGCAATACTTCCTCCACCAGGTCGACAGCAACCGTCAAGTCAGAACGCCAAGTTGGTGGAGTCACACGCAATTGTGCACCGTCCTGGGAGACTTCCGCGCCGATCTCTTCCAGACGCCCGATAACAGTTTGTTCCGGGTAGTCAACGCCAGCGATCCGAGACGGGAAATTGATATCCATGGCAATTTCCGGCGCCGCGGGAACTTCCCCCTGCACACTTCGGGTGGCTTCTACCGTTCCGCCAGCGATCTCCGCGAGCAACGCGCAGGCCAGGTCCAGGCTAATCTCAACCAATGCTGGGTCAACGCCGCGTTCAAAACGACGGGATGCTTCCGAGGACAACTTATGCCGGCGCGAAGTACGCGCCACTGTGATCGGATCCCAGTTAGCGGCCTCGAAGTAGACATCAGTGGTCTCAGCGCTGATTTCAGAGGTGGTACCCCCCATAACACCAGCCAGGGACTGGATGCCAGACTCATCACAGATCACGACGTCTTCTGCATTCAGGGTACGGTCGACGTGATCGAGCGTCTCAAATTTCTCGCCTTCTTCTGCACACCGCACCGTGAGGCCGCCTTGAATCTTGCTGGCGTCGAACGCGTGCATTGGCTGGCCTAGCAGCAACATCAGGTAGTTCGTGATATCCGTAGCAGCATTGACTGGACGCTGGCCGGAAAGCATCAGTTCGCGCTGCATCCACCATGGTGACTGCGCTTTCGGGTCAATTCCGGTGACTTTGCGGAGACCAAAACGACGAGTCTTAGTGTCCTCGGCGATGTTGACGGACAGGGTTTCGCCGTCGGCAGCAGGCACTCCTTCAGTGCTCAGTCCTGCAACAGAAGGGTCGACTGCGGGATCCACATATTTCAAGTCAAACGCCGAGGCGATCTCACGAGACAAACCACGAGCGGAAAGAGCGTAGCCACGGTCCGGAGTGATGTTGACATCGAAGATGACATCGTCCAAGCCCAAATAACCACGGGCATCCTCGCCTGGCTCACCGGCATCAGCCGGGAGAGTCAAAATACCATCAGATTTATCAGTCAGACCCAGCTCAGCTACCGAGCAAATCATGCCGCGAGACATCTTGCCGTAGGTCTTGCGCTCGCCGATGGCGAAGCCCCCGGGCAACACGGTTCCGGGAAGAGCGATAACCACTAGGTCACCTTCTGCGAAGTTCCGTGCACCACAAATAATTTCCTGCAGCTCGCCTGTGCCATTGGCTTTACCAACGTGCACATGGCAGTATCGGATCGGCTTTTTGAACTCGGTCAGTTCTTCGATGTTTTCCACACGCCCAAACACCAGAGGTCCAGTGGTTTTTTCGATTGCCTCATAGCCTTCAGTTTCAAAACCAACGCGGACATAGCCACCGTCGAAATCGGCTGGGCTGACGGCCCACTCCGGGTTGTGCTGGTTCAGTAGACGGCTAACCCAGTTCTGGGTGATCAACATTGTTGCGGCTCCTTATTCTGGGTTGATGGTTAAGCGTGGATTCCGAATGGCAAGGTAAAGCGGACGTCGCCTTCGACCATATCGCGCATATCCGAGAGACCATTACGGAACTGCAGGGTGCGCTCCAGCCCCATGCCGAAGGCAAAACCAGTGTATTCGTTCGGGTCAACACCAACGGCAGTCAAGACGTTGGGGTTGACCATGCCACATCCGCCCCATTCGATCCAGCCGGCACCGCCCTTTTTGTTTGGGAACCAGACATCGACCTCAGCGGAAGGCTCAGTGAACGGAAAATAGTTTGTACGCATACGCGTGGTGGTCTCTGGGCCGAAAAGCGTTTTTGCCAAGTGATCGAGAGTGCCGCGCAGGTGGGCCATGTTCAGCCCCTTGTCGACGGCTAAACCTTCAATCTGATGGAACACCGGGGTGTGAGTGGCATCGAGTTCATCGGTGCGGAACACTCGGCCCGGGCAAGCAATATAGAGGGGCACATCGCGTTCAAGCATAGACCGAACCTGCACCGGCGAAGTGTGGGTGCGCAACACCTGCTGTGAGCCTGGTTTACCAACGTGGAAGGTATCCTGCAGCGTCCGAGCCGGGTGGTCTGGCTTGAAGTTCAGCGCATCAAAGTTGAAATATTCGGCCTCGACCTCTGGTCCATCAGCGATCTCCCAGCCCATACCGATGAAAATATCTGAAATCCGCTCAGACAAAGCAGTGATTGGGTGCAGCGCTCCAGTTTGGTGCCGTGTGGTCGGAACAGTGACGTCAACTCTTTCCCGGATCAGTTGGGCTTGTCGCTCTTGTTCCTCTAATTCTGCATGAATTTGCGAATAAGCCTTTTCCGCTTTACCACGTGCCATATTAACGGCTTTTCCAGCGGCTTTGCGTTGGTCCTTGGGCAATGAGCCTAATGATTGTCGAGCGCGAGGAATATAAGCGCCATCCCCAAGATGTTGCCGTCGTGCTTCGGCAAGTTCTTCCATAGTGGATGCCGCTGAGAAATCTGCCATAGCTTTCTCAGCAGCAGCATCCAAAGCTTCCTGGCTCAAATCAATATCAGTTCCGTTATCAGGTGCGTTCGACACGTCAGCAGTCCTCGCAGTAATCGGTAGTAGTTAAGAATTCGGTTTCGTCCGCATGCCAGTCTAGCGATCAACAATACGTAACAGGTAGCGGAGTAGCCTTTACGTGCTCAGCACAAATGCTTTAGCGACGCCGGTTTTGCGCTTTGGCGGATTCGTAAAGGCAGATTGATGCAGCCGTCGCTAGATTCAGTGATTCCGCGTTGCCACGAATAGGGATTGACACTCGGTGATCAGCGCGAGCAGCCACACCCGCAGAAAGACCATGCGCCTCATTTCCCAACAACCAAGCAGTGGGTTTGTGCAACATGCCAGATTCTTCAGCTTCTTCTAGAGTTATCTCCCCATCGGCGGACGTCGCCAAGATCTGCAGATTTGCCGCGCGTAACTGGCCCAATACATCGTTAACGCCTGTTTCTCGCGCCACGGGTGTATGGAATAGTGAACCCGCAGATGCACGCGCCACTTTGTTGGAGTGCGGATCAACAGTGTTTCCCGCGAATACGACGCCGTCTGCACCAAGGGCATCCGAAACGCGGATTAGTGTGCCCGCGTTCCCCGGTTCTGAAGTTTCCACAGGTATCGTCAGCAAGCTCGGGGAAGATTTGATGATTTTGCCGGCACTAAACATCACGGGTAAACAAACCGCGAAGATACCCGGGGTGGTTGTCGTTTCCGAAAGTAATTTCGCCGCACCGTCAGTAATCGGGTGAATATACACATCCATAAACCCTGCGGTGCTCACAATATGCTCGAAACGCTCAGCAGCACTCTGCGTTACAAACAGATCAGTCGCTGCACCCGTCGAGACTGCCGCGTCTACTGAATTCTCGCCTTCGATAAGGAAACGTTGTTCTTTCTTACGGACGGCGGCACGGTGCAGCTTCGCTGCTCGGGACACGCGCGGTGTGCGCTCGGTAAACGGGGCGGAAAAATCTAGCGTCATGGTGGCTTAGTCTACGGGATCAGAGTTAAGGTCTGCAGAACAGCAAAACGCCCCCGGAATCTTCCGAGGGCGTGTGGCGCATACGTACGGTGTTGCGCGGAAAATTAAGCGTTTGCCGGTGCGTTGACGTCGGCAGGCAGTGCGGACTTGGCAGCCTCACACAGTGCGGAGAAAGTGTCAAAATCATTGACAGCCAGCTCTGCAAGCATCTTGCGGTCAACCTCGATCTCAGCCAAACGCAGGCCGTGGATCAGACGGTTGTAGGTGATGTCGTTCATGCGGGCTGCAGCGTTGATACGCTGGATCCACAGTTTGCGGAATTCCGACTTACGCGCGCGACGGTCGCGGTAAGCGTAAGTCATGGAGTGCAACCACTGCTCTTTTGCTACGCGGTAGCGGCGGGAGCGCTGACCCCGGTAGCCCTTTGCGGACTTCAGGATTGTGCGACGCTTCTTCTTGGCGTTAACGGACCGCTTTACTCGTGCCACGGTGAAACTTCCTTAAATCTTGTTGTTGGTACTGATGTGGGATGAAACGAGTGGGCCTTTAGGCCTTGCCAAGCAAACGCTTGATGCGCTTCTGATCAGCCTGTGCAACGTCAACGTCACCCTTCAGACGGCGGGTGCGCTTAGAAGGCTTGTGCTCCAGCAGGTGGCGACGATTCGCCTGCTCACGACGCAACTTGCCGGAACCAGTCTGCTTGAATCGCTTTGCTGTGCCCTTGTGGGTCTTCTGCTTCATGGAGTTTCCTTAATCCCTTTAATTGACGGTTCGTTATTTCTTGCCCTTGCGTACTGGACCAAGCACCATGGTCATGTTGCGACCATCCTGCTTCGGTTTGGCTTCCACGACGCCATATTCTTCGACATCGTTAGCCAAGCGTTCCAGTAAGCGGAAACCAAGTTCAGGGCGCGACTGCTCACGACCGCGGAACATGATGGTTACCTTGACCTTGGAGCCCTTTTCCAGGAAGCGGACAACATTGCCCTTTTTGGTCTCATAGTCATGGTCGTCAATTTTTGGACGAAGCTTTTGCTCCTTGACGACGGTCTGCTGCTGATTCTTCTTGGACTCACGGGCTTTTTGGGCTTGTTCGTACTTGAACTTGCCGTAGTCCATGATCTTTGCGACAGGTGGCTTTGCGTTCGGCGCAACCTCAACTAGATCAAGATCGGCCTCATAGGCAACTTTGCGGGCGTCGTCTGTACGAACGACACCAACCTGCTCACCTTCAGGACCGATAAGACGGACTTCCGGTACTCGAATACGCTCATTAATGCGAGCTTCAGCGCTGATGTGTGACTCCTAAGTTCAAAAGGGGCGAATGAAACGTCTACCCTGCCACAATAAGAGCACTCCCCCCGAGAAAGCACACGTCAGGGATCAACACAGAGATCACTCGACGTATGCACCTTTACCCGTAACCAGCTCACGGAGCGGTATAAGGTGGGAGGAGACTCCACTTGCGACCTAAGTTCCTGGACGGAACCCTAGGTGGTAGTACACATCAATCTAGCACGCATTAATCAATCACACAAATCGATGAGCACCTTCCCCATAGGAATGCCGCTGCATTGCGGTCACTCGCTCCGAACAGGGCCATCACTCGCTCTAAGCATGCAGGATTTCCGCCAAAAATTGCCCGGTATAAGAGGCTTCCACCTTGGCCACATCCTCTGGAGTACCTTGCGCCACCACAGTGCCGCCACCAGAGCCGCCTTCGGGCCCCATGTCGACAATCCAGTCTGCTGCCTTAATTACATCCAGGTTATGCTCAATAATCAGCACTGAATTCCCTTTGTCCACCAGGCCTTGAATTACCAACATCAAGCGGCGAATGTCCTCAAAGTGCAACCCTGTGGTCGGCTCGTCCAGAATATAGACAGTGCGACCATGCGAACGCTTTTGCAACTCCGATGCCAGTTTCACCCGCTGCGCCTCACCACCGGACAGCGTCGTCGCTGATTGCCCCAAGCGCACGTAGCCCAAGCCGACGTCGACAAGCGTCGCTAGATAGCGATGGATTGAAGTAATCGGCTCGAAGAACTCGGCTGCTTCCGAAATCGGCATATTCAACACTTCGGCAATGTTTTTGCCTTTATAATGCACTTCCAGTGTTTCCCGGTTATAACGCGCGCCCTGACACACCTCACAAGGCACAAACACATCAGGAAGGAAGTTCATCTCAATCTTGAGAGTGCCTTCGCCTTGGCAGGATTCGCAACGCCCTCCCTTCACGTTGAAGGAGAAACGCCCAGGCTTATAACCGCGCACCTTAGCCTCTTGTGTTTCGGCAAATAGGTTGCGGATCTTATCGAACACACCGGTATAGGTCGCTGGATTGGAACGCGGAGTACGCCCAATCGGTGACTGATCGACCTGCACCATCTTGTCCAGGTTTTCGATACCTTCCACGCGCTTCGCCCGCCCCGGAACCTGACGGGCACGGTTAAGCTCGTTGGCCAAAGTCTTCGCCAAAATGCCGTTGACCACGGTAGATTTTCCCGATCCCGAAACTCCCGTGATGCAACACAGCACCCCTAGCGGAATGGTGACGTTGATGCCACGCAGATTATTTTCCCGAGCACCAACAACGGTCAGCTGCCGCTCCTTATCAATTGGACGACGCTTTTCTGGAACTGCCAAAACCTTACGCCCAGACAGGTAATCCCCGGTTAACGATCCCGGGCAATCCACAATCCCTGCAGGGGCCCCCTGATAAACGACCTCGCCGCCATATTCACCGGCGCGCGGGCCAATATCGACCATCCAATCCGAGGCACGAATCGTGTCTTCATCATGTTCCACGACAATCAAGGTGTTACCCAAATCGCGCAAGCGCTGCAAAGTAGCGATTAACCTGTGATTATCACGTTGATGCAAACCAATGGACGGCTCATCCAACACGTACAACACACCGGCGAGCCCGGCTCCGATTTGCGTGGCCAAGCGGATACGCTGGGCCTCACCACCAGAAAGGGTGGAAGCACCACGGTTGAGCGTGAGATAGGTCAGTCCGACGTCGACAAGAAATTGCAGACGCGCTTGGATCTCTTTGAGTACTGCACCAGCGATGATTTCGTTACGGTGATCCAACTGCAGCGTATCCAGGAACTGCGTGGCTTCTTCAATCGGTAGCTCTGCCAGCCCGGCGATCGAAAGCTCACCATGCGAGGTAGAAGCCAGCCGCACAGCGAGGATCTCCGGTTTCAAGCGTGTGCCCTTGCACTTCTTGCACGGCACCTGGCGGGTATAAGCCATGAAACGGTCTTTTTGTGAATCCGATTCGGCAGTATCCAACTTGCGACGCACATACCCTGCCGCACCTTCGAACGGGGCCGTCCAATCGCGCTGCCGACCGTAACGGTTTCGGTACCGCACACGAACTTCAGTTTTCGTGCCATTAACCAGCGCATCACGCTGCTGCTTAGTCAGTTGTGAAAATGGTGTCTCCGGGTCAAAATCCAGCGTCTTGGCCAGACCTTCGACTAATTTAACGAAATACCGTTGATTCGGGCTGGCGTACCAGGGCTGCACCGCCTTATTGGCTGGGGCATCCGGATCCGGAATCAACAAATCCTGGTCCACCTCGTGGCGTGAGCCTAAACCGTCACAACTCGGGCAAGCACCGTACGGCGAGTTAAAGGAAAAGGAGCGGGGTTCATACTCATCAATCGTCAGAGCATGCCCGTTTGGGCAGGCGGAGTTCTCAGAAAACATCCGAGTAGAATCCGGATCATCAACAAAATCAATGGTCACCAGGCCGTCGGCAAGACGCAAGGCCGTCTCCACCGAATCGGTCAACCGTTGTTTTTGTGAAGCCTTAACCTGCAAACGGTCCACGATGACGTCGATATCGTGCTTGATCTGCTTTTTCAGTGTCGGTGGATCACTCAGCTGATAGATTTCACCATCAATCCGTGCGCGAGAAAAACCTTGTGCAGACAAATCAGCAAACAGATCCACAAACTCGCCCTTGCGTGTGCGCACGACTGGCGCTAGCACCTGGAATTTGGCTTTTTCCTCGTGCGCAAGCACCTGATCGACGATCATTTGTGTGGTTTGCCGTTCGATCACGGCATCGCAGGTAGGACAATGCGGGGTGCCTGCACGCGAAAACAGCAAACGCAAGTAGTCGTAAATCTCAGTGATCGTCCCGACAGTCGAACGCGGGTTGTGGTTGGTTGACTTTTGGTCAATTGAAACCGCTGGCGACAAGCCTTCAATAAACTCGACGTCCGGCTTGTCCATTTGCCCGAGGAACATACGGGCATACGAAGACAATGATTCCACATATCGACGTTGCCCTTCGGCAAAAATAGTATCGAACGCCAGTGAGGATTTACCCGAGCCAGAAAGCCCGGTAAACGCGATCATCTTATCGCGTGGCAAATCAATGTCCACGCCTTTTAGGTTATGTTCGCGTGCACCTTTGACCACCAAACGATCCGCCACGGATCCACCAAGCCTTCCCACAATTTTCTGTTTATATATCCGGCTGCAACCAGCACGCTTTAGACGCTCTCGTCCCTTCAAAACTACCAGGTTGTATGCAGCAACCATTATCGACGTAAACTGTCTGCATGAGCACCCTAGCGTTACATTCTGTGTCCATATCAGAGATGGACAACCAGTGTTATTTTCTTGTCGACGGCGACCAGGCGTTACTAATCGACGCCGCAGACGATGCCCCACGGCTGCTAGCTTTCGCTCAGGAATTAGGAGTCACCATCACCACGGTGTTGACCACCCACCGCCACTGGGATCACACGCGCGCGTTGGAAGAGTTGTTGGAAAAAACTGGCGCAAAGCACTACGCGTCATACCTGGATGCCCCAGCAATCCCCGGCAACATCGATGTGGAGCTACAGCATGGCGACGTTCTCGAATTCGCTGGCAAGGAATACCCAGTGATTATCTTGCGTGGGCATACTCCCGGTGGAGTCGCTTTAGCTGCTGTGATTGATGGTGTACCAAACTTGTTCGTCGGCGATTCGCTATTCCCGGGCGGTTTAGGAAAAACCGATTCCGAAGGCGATTTCGTGCGCTTGTTCCACGACGTCAGCGACCGGATTTTTGACCAATACCCCGATGAAACCAAAGTTTGGCCCGGGCACGGTAACCCAACCACTTTGGGAGAAGAGCGCGGCAAACTTACAGAATGGTGGGAACGACGCTGGTAAGTAACGAACAATGCCCACCACACTTTGTAGGCAGATAACGTAGAATTAGCGCTTAGTACTTCAAGCTACTATTACAAGGAGCATTACTAGCTATGATCCGCAAGATCGCACGACCAATGCTGGCTTCAGTCTTCATCCTCGACGGCGTTGATGCGCTGCGTAAGACTAACGAACGCGTTGACACCACCGAAGACCTGATCGCGCGTGTGCGCAAGATCGTCCCAGCAGACATCGCGGACGCTATTCCTAACAGCCCAAAGACCGTCGCTCGCGCTTTGGGCGGCATTAAAGTTGGTGCTGGTTCCCTGTTTGCTATCGGTAAGGCACCACGTCTGGCTGCTGCAACCCTGGCAATCACTAGCTTGCCGACGCTTTTCACCCGCGATGCTTTCTGGTCTGCAGACGAAGATGACGAGCGCCGCGCACGTCTAAACAACTTCGCTACTTCCTCAGCTTTGCTGGGTGGCTTGTTCATCGCTTCCCAAGACACCGAGGGCAAACCAGGCCTGAAGTGGCGCGCAGAACACGCTTCGAAGCAGGCTGGCAAGAAGATGCAGCAGGCACTGCCAACACAGTCTGATTCCGAAAAGATGCTCCAGGATGCCCGCGAAAAAGCAGGCGAATTCGGTGGTCAGGCTAGCGACTGGATCAAGGATTCCAGCGAAAAGGCGCAGGCCTACGTCAAGGACAACAAGGGCGACTGGTCCAAGAATGCCAATGAATGGCTGGATGCTGCACGCTCCAACGCCAAAACCGCCAAGAAGAGCACCGTAAAGGCCGCTAAAAAGGCCCAGGACAAGGCCAATGATGCTCTGAAGGACGCCGAGAAGAAGCACGGCAAGAAGGCAAAGAAGGCCCGCAAGAACGCCGAGAAGATTCAAAGCAAGGCAGACAAAGCTCTGTCCAAGGCTATGAAGAAGCTCGACAAGAAAATCGATTTCTAGGAAAATACTGACCATTGTCTCCCCGTAGAACTACGGGACAGCAATCCACGGGCTCGCAGAGAACCAAACGGGTACATCACTCGAACTATTCTGCAGAGCTCGCTGCCGAACAAAGCTATGTTGATGCTTTGTTCGGCATTTTGGATTCAGATGTCTCTCAAGCACGACAGCGTCTTGCCGACGCACAGCTAACTATCGACCCTGCCAATGCTGATTCCGATGCCTTGCTGCGTCGCGAAACCGAATATCACCGACTGCAAGAAAAACTCGACCAGTTGAACCTGGCGCAGATCGGTCTGGTTTTTGGACGCATAGATGTGGACGCGAAAGGTGAAAACCCGACGTCAGAGGGTCTGGACCGCCGATATATCGGACGCATCGGTCTCATGGATCGTGATGACGACTACCGTTCACTGCTGATCGACTGGCGCGCCCCTATGGCTCGGCCGTTCTATTTGGCCACTACTGCCCACCCAGAGGGAGTACGGGTTCGCCGACATATTCGCACCGCGGATCGCGTCGTCAAGGATATCGACGACGAGCTCCTATCTGGCACCGCTCCAGGCGACGCGGATCGCGCTGATGTAGCCGGCGAGGCTGCACTGCTGCACGCAATGAATAGCGCTCGCGGTGAACACATGGAGTCCATCGTAGAAACCATCCAGCGAGAGCAGGATGCGATCATTCGCGATAGCACCCGCGGGGTTCTCGTCGTGGAAGGAGGACCCGGCACAGGGAAAACTGCCGTCGCGCTGCACCGAGTGGCCTACTTGTTATACACCTGGCGGGAGCAGCTTTCACGGACCGGCGTATTGATCATCGGGCCGAACCCGACTTTTTTGAACTATATTTCGCAGGTTCTTCCCGAATTGGGGGAAACTGGCGTGGTTCTAAGTACGATTGGCCGTCTCTACCCGGGGTTGCGCCCTACCTTGCACGACACTGCTGAAACCCGACGGGTCAAAGGCTCGCTGCAGATGGTCGATGTATTGAAGGCAGCGGTCAAGGCTTATCAACACGTGCCGAAGCATAGCCGGGAAGTGGTGCTAGAAGGCACTCGCGTGGAGCTGACACCAACCATGGTGAAAACAGCTCGTACAAAAGCACGACGGTCGCGAAAACCGCACAACGAAGCCCGTGAAATCTTCAGTGAGCAGCTCCAAGAGCTTCTTGCGCAGGGTTTGGCTGAAATCATAGGCCACGATCCACTAGATGGTGGCAACCTACTCAATAGCGCGGATATTTCAGCGTTGCATGAAGATATTTCCGATGAGGCCATCGTCGACGAGCTTGTAGACGAGTTCTGGCCGCAGTTAGGGCCGCGCCAAGTATTGCGCGAACTGTTATCCGACCGCGAGACATTGCACGCTGCTTGTCGCGGTAACGGGGGCGAAGAATTCGCGTCTGCCCTATGGCGTTCGGAGCAAGGATGGTCGGATTCTGATGCCGCACTGTTGGATGAGCTTGCCCAGCTGCTGGGCAGCGGTGATGACGAACAGCAAGCTGCTGCGGATGAGCAGGAATGGCGCGAAGCACTGGAAGAAGCCGAGGGTGCACTGGATATCCTGGCTACTTCGGAATCCACCGATAACGATGATGTCTTCGACTCAGAAATACTGTCTGCGCACCACGTGATCGACGCGGAAACCTTAGCGCGTCGCCAGCAGGCACGCGATTATCGGACCACCGCAGAGCGGGCAGAAGGCGACCGTACCTGGGCATTCGGACACGTTGTCGTCGACGAAGCGCAGGAACTTTCTGCGATGGAATGGCGAATGGTGTTTCGCCGGAGCCCTAACCGATGGATGACGGTAGTTGGGGATCCTGCCCAAACGAGTTCACCGGCTGGCTGTGATAGCTGGAGCGAGGCATTGGAGCCGTTCGTCGGCAAGCGCTACCGGCAGCATCAACTGACGATTAATTATCGAACACCGGTGGAAATCGCTGAGCTGGCCGAAAGCATCGTGCACAAGTACAGCCCAGATACCACAGTGGCCCAGGCTATCCGTAACCGGAAAGGCGCTGTGCGCTGGCTACCAAGTGGTACCTCACCTGAGGAGGTTCGTGATCAATTGCGCGCAGACGAGACTGCCGCGAGTGCGGAAGACGATACCGCTGACCAAAACCAGCGCAGTTATGCGATTATTTCTGCCCACAATGCCACCACGTACAAGGGCCTAGAATTTGACCACGTGATCGTCGTTGAACCGAAAGAAATCATCGCTGCTTCCTCGCGCGGATGGCAGGATCTCTACGTTGCATGTACCCGCGCAACGCAGACGCTCAGCATTATCGGAACGTTGGACTTAGCAGGGTGGGACTAAGAAGGCTTGGACTTAGCAGGGTTGAGATTAGACAGGCACTAGTACCACGCCGGTTTTCACCGGTCGGTGCCTGTCTAACTGTGGTGGCTATGCCACGGTGTGCACGATAATCACGTCACAATCGGATTGTCGTGCGATATCTGCTGGCACCGAGCCCAATAACCGCCCCGTCAAGGTATTGATGCCACGGTTTCCTACCACGAGCACATCAGCATCGTGTTGGGAAACTATGCGCATCAGCGCTGCGACGGGGCTTCCAGTTTCCATAGCTGCAGCCACTGTCTGTACGCCAAGCGCTCGGGCCTCTTCACACGCTGGTTGCAATATAGAATCGGCATGTTCTTGTCCGACTACTGGATGTTCACTTTGGCATTCTTGCTGACCGACTGTGTCTTCAGGTTCGTAGTAGGCGCACGCGATGATTAACTCGGCGTCGAAGGCTGCGGCCAAACGCGCAGCACGCCGGACCGCTAATAGTGATGACGGGGAGCCATCGCTGCCAACCACAATGGTGGAATAATCTTCGTTGCTAGGATCGGCGGGTGGCTTCCCCATGCCGGAGGATTCAGATCTCATGATTCCCGGAGCCCTGCTCCCCTATGCTTGCGCTTCATCTGCTTGTTCATGATGATCACTGTTGACAACCAACACGTCTACATCAAAACGCCGAGTAACCTCACTGGGTATGCTGCCGAAAACACGACCGGACAGCGTCTTTAGGCCGCGGTTGCCGATGACCACAAGATCGGCTGCGGATTCTTCAACCACCTCCCGTAGCACTGCTACCGGGCCCCCATTAAGTGCACGTAGCTCGATGTGCCCTGCACCTTCGTCCGTAGCTACCTGTTGGGCTTCGAGCAGGATATTTTCGGCGGCATCGCGATTAATAACGGGCAGCGCATTTGCGTCGGCTTTGGCATCAATCATGAGACCATTTTTCTGGTAAAAAGCAGAAACGATGATCAGCTTGGCTTGAAATGCCCGCGCCAGACTCGCAGCTGACCGCACAGCATGCAGTGATGAGTCTGATCCGTCAGATCCAGTAACGATAGTGGAATATGCGACCACGGGGAGTTCCTTCCGAACTTGGCAATAGTGCGATTCTAACGCCTTATCTCAAACTCCACGGAAAAATCACCGGAGAATCCGGCAAATATGACGCGATTATCACCACACTGGCTGCAAGTTATATACCAGCTTCTTTCACTCCGCGCAGTTCCTTTTTCAGATCCGCGATCTCATCACGCAATCGGCCTGCCAACTCGAACTTGAGATCCCGGGCGGCAACCTTCATTTGCTTCGTCAGATCGTCGATAAGAGTTTGGATCTCGCCTTCTGCCATGGATGACACGTCTGGCTTGTCGACGAGGGCCGCATCGCCGGATTCCGAGTTATTTTCCGCTTCCCCGTCATCACCAGATTCGTAAACTTGGTCCAGGATATCCGCGATCTTTTTCCGCAGTGGCTGCGGGTCGATGCCGTGTTCCTTGTTGTAGGCGATCTGCTTTTCCCTGCGGCGTTCGGTTTCTTCGATAGCGTTGTTCATTGATTCCGTGATCCGGTCGGCGTACATGATCACTTCACCTGAGACGTTACGAGCGGCACGACCAATCGTTTGAATCAGCGACGTCGTCGAACGCAGAAAGCCTTCTTTGTCTGCATCCAAAATCGCCACCAGGGAAACTTCTGGCAAGTCCAAGCCCTCACGCAACAAGTTGATGCCGACAAGCACATCGAACTCACCCAACCGCAACTGCCGCAGCAATTCCACACGTTGCAAGGTGTCAATGTCGGAGTGCAGGTAGCGCACCTTGACACCGTGTTCCAGCAAGTAATCAGTAAGGTCTTCGGCCATGCGTTTGGTCAGCGTGGTCACGAGCACGCGCTCATTCTTTGCCGTGCGCGTTTTCACCTCATCGATAAGGTCGTCGATCTGGCCTTTGGTTGGTTTCACGGTGACCTTCGGGTCCACCAGGCCCGTCGGACGAATGACCTGCTCTACGTATTCACCACCGGCCGCGGTGATTTCGTAGTCACCCGGGGTGGCAGAGAGATAGACAGTCTGGCCGACGCGTTTTTCAAATTCGTCGAAAGTCAGTGGCCGGTTATCCAGAGCAGAGGGTAAACGGAAACCGAAATCCACTAAATTCCGTTTACGCGACATATCGCCTTCGAACATGCCCCCGATCTGTGGGACGGTCACGTGTGACTCGTCGATGATCGTGAGGAAGTCTTCTGGGAAATAATCCATTAATGTTGCTGGCGCGCTGCCAGCCTCTCGTCCGTCGATATGGCGAGAGTAGTTCTCGATCCCTGAGCAGAAACCGACTTGTTCGATCATTTCCAGATCGTATTCGGTGCGCATGCGTAACCGTTGGGCTTCGAGAAGCTTGCCGCGGTTTTCCAATTCTGTAAGACGCTGTTGCAGCTCCTTTTTGATGTCCGCAATGGCTTTTTCCATGCGTTCTGGCCCCGCGACGTAATGTGTGGCTGGGAAGATGCAAACCTCGTCGACTTGTTCTAGGATGTCGCCGGTCAAAGGGTGGATATAGTACAACGCGTCGATGTCGTCGCCGAAAAATTCGATTCGCACAGCGCGTTCTTCATAGGCCGGGATGATATCAACTGTATCGCCGTTGACGCGGAAGGCACCGCGGGTAAATCCGACGTCGTTGCGTTCGTATTGAATATCGACCAGCAAGCGCAGGAAGCGATCACGCTCGACTTCGTCATCGACCTTCATGACGACGGAGCGGTCCAGGTAGGACTGTGGGGTTCCCAGACCGTAAATGCACGAGACGGAAGAGACCACGACGACGTCGCGGCGTGAGAGCAGCGCGGAGGTCGCGGAGTGCCGCAGGCGTTCGACGTCCTCGTTGATTGAGGAGTCTTTTTCGATATAGGTGTCTGTCTGCGCGACGTAGGCTTCCGGCTGGTAGTAGTCGTAGTACGAAACGAAGTATTCCACCGCGTTGTGCGGGAGAAGCTGTCGCAATTCGTTGGCTAGCTGCGCCGCGAGGGTTTTATTCGGCGCCATGACTAGCGTGGGGCGCTGCTGTTGTTCAATCAGCCAGGCTGCGGTGGCGGATTTACCAGTACCGGTGGCGCCGAGTAGGACGACGTCGGATTCGCCTTCTTTCAGGCGCCGATCGAGTTCTTTAATTGCTGTTGGCTGGTCACCGGCCGGTTGGTACTCAGAGACGACCTCGAAGGTCTTTTTCCGGCGCTCGATTGCGCCGACTGGGCGGTGTTCGGATTCAGATAAAACAGGGTACTCAGCAGCAAAAGCCATAGTCGCCAGTCTACTCTGCTATCTCGGCTGCGCTTGCTTGGTCAACTGTTTAATCTTGTCGACGGCTTGTGCGATTTGTTGCGTTAGGTCTTCTTCAGTGCCGTTGTTGTCAAGGAGGATGTCTGCGTATTGTTTGCGCGTTTCGTCGTCGATTTGCGCGTTGATGCGACGGCGGACATCGTCTACGTCGAGGCCACGCTTGGTAGTCAGCCGTTCGAGGCGCACGTGTTCTGCGGCGTGCACGACGATGGTTGCGTCCATGTCTTTGTGTAGGCCTTTATCAATCAGGAGGGGCATGTCGTAGATGACGGCTTCTGCCCCATTTTCGCGGGCTTCGTCGAATAGTTCTTGTGTGCGCTGGTTGATGCGTGGATGGGTGATGTTGTTGAGTCGCTGGGTGGTGTCTTTATTTGTAAAGGCGCGCGATGCAAGCAGTCCGCGGTCAAGGGAGCCGTCGGCATTGAGGATGTCTTCGCCGAATTCTTTGGCGAGTTCGGCCAGTGCGGGTTGGCCGGGTTCGACGATTTCGCGTGCGATGAGGTCGGCGTCGACGATTGGGAATCCGTGTTCTTGCAGGATTCGGGCGACGGTTGACTTACCGCTGCCGATCCCTCCGGTAAGTCCGATAATTTTCATAATCCCAGTGTAGAACGCAAAAACCCACTTCTCAATGCCCGGGTTAAGGCAGAAAGAAGTGGGTTCTTATGTTTTTGCGGCGCTAGCTGAGAACTTTGGCTAGCTAAGCGGCTTGTTTAGTTGCCAGCCAGCTTGTCGCGCAGTGCAGCAAGCTGCTCGTCGGAAGCCAGGGAGCCTGCATCCTCGGTGGTGCCTTCGGATGACGGAGCGGCATCCGATGCGCCGGACTCGGAGGAGTAGTTAGCGGCTTCGTCGCTGTTAGCAGCGGCTTCTGCTGCGGCACGGTTGCGCTCGATTTGCGCGGTGTGCAGCTGGAAGCGACGCTCGGACTCGGCGTAACGAGCTTCCCAGGCTTGACGCTGTTCGTCGAAGCCTTCTTTCCACTCGTTGGTCTCTGGGTCGAAGCCTTCTGGGAACAGGTAGTTGCCCTGCTCGTCGTAGGAGTCGGCCATGCCGTACTTGGATGGATCGAATTCCTCGGTGTAGTCCTCGTCTGCCTGCTTCAGGGACAGGGAGATGCGACGACGCTCGAGGTCGATGTCGATGACCTTGACCATGGCTTCTTCGCCAACGTTGACAACCTGGTCTGGAACCTCGACGTGGCGCTGGGCCAGCTCGGAGATGTGAACCAGGCCTTCGATGCCTTCTTCGACGCGAACGAACGCACCGAATGGAACCAGCTTGGTGACCTTGCCTGGAACGATCTGACCCACAGCGTGAGTGCGGGCGAATACGCGCCAAGGATCTTCTTGGGTTGCCTTCAGCGACAGCGAAACGCGCTCGCGGTCCAGATCAACATCCAGAACCTCAACGGTTACCTCGTCACCAACGGTGACAACCTCGGATGGGTGGTCGATGTGCTTCCAGGACAGCTCGGAAACGTGTACCAGACCGTCGACACCACCCAGGTCCACGAAGGAACCGAAGTTGACGATGGAGGAAACGACACCCTTGCGAACCTGACCCTTTTGCAGCTGGTGCAGGAATTCGGAGCGAACCTCGGACTGGGTCTGCTCCAGGTATGCACGGCGGGACAGAACAACGTTGTTGCGGTTCTTGTCCAGCTCGATGATCTTAGCGTCAAGTTCCTGACCGATGTAAGGCTCCAGGTCACGAACGCGGCGCATTTCTACCAGGGAAGCAGGCAGGAAGCCACGCAGACCGATGTCCAGGATCAGGCCGCCCTTGACAACCTCGATAACGGTACCGGTGACGTGCTCGTCGTTTTCCTTGAGGTCCTCGATGGCACCCCAAGCGCGCTCGTACTGTGCGCGCTTCTTGGAAAGCAGCAGACGGCCTTCCTTGTCTTCCTTCGTCAAAACCAAGGCGTCGATCTGGTCGCCCAGCTGAACAACCTCATCTGGGTTGACGTCGTGCTTGATGGACAACTCACGAGAAGGAATTACACCCTCGGTCTTGTATCCGATGTCAAGCAGTACCTCGTCGTGATCGACCTTGACGACGGTGCCTTCTACAATGTCACCGTCATTGAAGTACTTGATGGTCTCGTCGATCGCGGCGAGAAAATCCTCAGCGGTGCCGATGTCGTTTACGGCTACCTGAGGGGCCTTAGAAGCTGTCATATTGTTGCGTGCTCCGAAATGGATAGGAAATCGATTGTGTACATTTGCAGTCTCTCGCGGACTTCACTTCAGGCACTGAACCTAAGAGAACGGTTCAGTGCCTCATGCAAGCTCACGATCTCGCGCCACAAGTGCGTCAAACTTCCTATCAGAGTTCACGCACTTCTAACGCATAGACGTGCCTTATAAAGCATAAACCCGTTCAGTGAGCCATGCAAGCTTTTTGTCCGATTTTCCGCTCGAACCGGGAAAGTTTTTGAGATCTAATCGCCAGACACGACACCCTAGAACTACCCTAATGTTCACTACATTCCCACTGGTGAAGACCCTCCCCGCTGTAACCCATTGCCCCAAATTCGTTCAACAATTTAAGCTTGGCTAAATAAAGGGTGAATCAAAACACACGAAAATTTCAGTGAGAGAGCAGTCACTGCTATACTTTGCGCAATCCCGCGATCTCACCGAAGCAAAACTACCTATACGTATTTGCATTGATATTTCAGTCGCCGATTGACGCCATCGCGTGGAGCTTTGAATTCGACACTCACAGGAGAATGTTATGAAGATGACGAAATCCATCGGAGTTCTGGCAGCTGCCGGGCTCTCATTGACGCTGGTTGCCTGCAGCGACGATTCTGGAAGCTCCAGTGCTGGCGGCGCCGAGGGCAGCACTAACTACATCCTTGCCAACCTCACAGAGCCACAAAACCCGCTGGTCCCAGGAAACACCAACGAGGCTGGCGGCGGAACCGCAATTCAGTTCCTTTATTCGGGACTGACCTACTACGATGCCAAGGGCGAATCACACAATGACCTCGCTGAAAGCATCGACTTCGACGGCGACCGCACCTATACCGTCAAGCTGAAAGATGCCAAGTGGGAAGATGGCACCCCGATTACCGCGAATGACTTCGTCGATGCCTGGAATTACACAGTCTCGGAATCTTTGCTCCAGGAGTCTTTCTTCACACCAATCAAAGGTTATGCAGAAGGCGCAGAGTCAATGGAAGGCCTGACCGTCGAAGACGACAAAACCTTCACCATTGAGCTTTCCGAACCAACCGCTGACTTTGAGCAACGTCTCGGATACGGCCCGTTCAAACCACTGCATCCTTCAGCATTTGACGACATCGACGCCTACGGCGAAAAACCGATCGTTAATGGTCCATACAAACTTGCTGAGTGGAACCACAACGAAAACATCCTCCTCGTTCCTAATGAGGAATACGAAGGCGACCGCAAAGCACAAAACGACGGCGTCGACTTCCGCATCTACACCCAGCAGGATGCCGCCTATGCAGATCTGCTGTCCGGAAACCTAGACGTCATTGACTCCATTCCGGAATCCGCATTGTCCCAGTTTGAAGACGAGCTGGGCGATCGCGCAATCTCGCAGCCATCCGCTATTTTCCAGGCGTTCACCATCCCGAGCGAGCTGGAACACTTCGAGGGCGAAGAAGGCAAACTTCGCCGTCAAGCCATCTCTCTCGCTTTTGACCGGGAAGAAATCTCCAAGACGATTTTCCGTGACACCGTCACCCCAGCTAAGGACTTCACCTCCCCGGTTATCCCTGGCTACGAAGAGGATCTAGAGGGCAATGACGTTCTTGAATTCGATCCCGAAAAGGCGAAGGAACTTTGGGAGCAGGCCAACGATATCAGCGAATTCAACGGCACGTTCGAAATCGCTTATAACGCCGATGGTGGCCACCAAGCGTGGGTTGATGCCCTCACCAACCAGTTGTCAAATAACCTCGAAATCGATGCGATCGGCAACCCATACCCTGACTTCAAGGGTCTGCGCGATGACATCACGAGCGGAAGCATCGACACCGCTTTCCGCTCCGGCTGGCAGGCCGACTACCCGTCTTTGGGTAACTTCCTGGAACCGAATTTTGCCACCGGCGGTAGCTCAAACGACGGTAAATACTCCAGTGAAGAATTCGATGCCAAGTTGGCTGAAGCACAGCAGGCAGAAAGCGCCGAAGAAGCCACCAAGCTCTACTCGGAAGCACAGAAAATCCTCTTCAAGGACCTGCCAGCAATCCCAATGTGGTACTCCAACGCTGCAGCCGGACATTCCGAAGCTGTCGAGAACGTAGAATTCGCATGGAACCGAGTTCCAGTGTTCTACGCCATCACCAAGTCTTAAGAAAAACTAATGAGTGTTACAAAACACTCAGATAGGTTACACTAAGGCGACGTCAATCCGGTCAGTCCGAATACGACTGACCGGATTTCGCCCGTTATAAGTTAAGGAAAAACCTATGTTGCATTACATAGGGCGCCGAGTCTTGCAAATGGTTCCAGTCTTTTTCGGAGCCACATTCTTGATTTTTGCCCTCGTGTTCTTGATGCCAGGTGATCCCGTCGAAGCCCTCGGCGGCGACCGTGGTCTCAGTGATATTGCCCGGCAGCGTATCCAGGAAGAATACAACCTGGATAAGCCTTTCCTCGTGCAGTACCTGCTCTACCTCAAAGGCATTTTCACCCTTGATTTTGGCATGACTTTTTCTGGCCAGTCAGTCTCATCGCTTATGGCCAATGCCTTTCCGGTGACGATCAAACTGACAGTAATGGCTGTCGTGTTCGAAACCATTTTTGGTGTGCTGTTCGGTTTCATTGCCGGAATTCGCCGCGGCGGAATCTTCGACTCCACCGTTTTGGTGCTGTCTCTGCTGGTAATTGCGATCCCATCCTTCGTGATCGGTTTCGTGATGCAATTTTTCGTCGGTGTGAAGTGGGGCCTGTTACCCGTCACGGTCGGTCGTAATGAAACCTTCCTCGAGCTGCTCATGCCCGCCATCGTGCTGGGTGCAGTATCGCTGGCCTATGTCATCCGCTTAACCCGGCAATCCGTATCGGAAAATCTCCGGGCAGATTACGTGCGCACCGCTCGCGCCAAAGGCATGTCGGGCGGCTCAGTAATGACCCGCCACGTGCTGCGGAATTCCATGATTCCCGTGGTTACCTTTATCGGCGCCGACCTCGGCATTCTGATGGGCGGTGCAATCATTACCGAAGGAATCTTCGGCATTAACGGTATTGGTGGCACTTTGTACCAGGCGATTATCCGTGGTGAACCCGCCACCGTCGTATCCATCACCACCGTGCTGGTCATCGTCTACATCATCGCCAACTTGCTGGTCGACTTGATGTACGCCGTGCTCGATCCAAGGATTCGCTATGACAAATAAGAACTACTTCCAACGCCCGCGCCTGGAACGCTACGTCGCAGACACCGATGAACAAGGCCTGGGCGCAGTCGACGCCGTGAACGACGACCGCCCGCCACGTTCCCAATGGGGCGAAGCCTGGGCTAGCCTGCGCAAACGCCCCCTATTTTGGGTCTCGGCAGTTTTGATTCTGTGCACCATCGCCTTGGCACTGTTCCCGCAGCTGTTTACCTCGACTGATCCACGCTTTTGTGAATTATCAAATTCCCTGGGTAAACCAACTTCCGGTCACCCATTTGGCTTTGACCGTCAAGGCTGCGATATTTATGCCCGCACCGTTTATGGCGCACGCGCTTCGGTGGCCGTAGGAATTCTTGCAACCGCCATGGTCATGATTATCGGTACCATCATTGGCGCAACCGCCGGCTTCTTCGGCGGCTGGGTGGACTCGGTCCTCTCTCGCTTTACCGACGTTTTCTTCGCCGTGCCACTGCTGTTGGCCGCCATCGTCGTCATGCAGATGTTCCGCGAATCGCGCTCGCTATGGTCTGTGGTCCTGGTGCTGTCATTATTCGGTTGGACGAATATCGCACGTATTGCCCGTGGAAGTGTGATGAGCGTGAAAAATGAAGACTTCGTTACCGCCTCCCGCTCACTTGGTGCCTCACGCTGGACCATGCTGACCAAACACATCCTGCCAAATGCCGCGGCTCCAATCATCGTCTACGGCACCGTCGCACTCGGTGTGTTCATCGTCGCCGAAGCTACCTTGTCCTTCCTGGGTATCGGGTTACCACCAGAAGTCGTGAGCTGGGGTGGCGATATTTCTTCGGCACAAAGCTCGTTGCGTACCCGACCTGAAATTCTGTTCTATCCAGCCGGAGCACTGGTAATTACCGTGCTGAGCTTCATCCTCATGGGCGATGTCGTCCGCGACGCCCTAGACCCGAAAGCGAGGAAACGATGAGTTCTTCCGAGAAACACTCCAGTGGTGCCAAAACCGACGTAACAAAAACCAGCGAAGCTACCTCAACTGCAGACTCACCACAGCCTTTGCTGCGCATGGACGACGTGAAGATTTCATTCCAGTCATCGACAGGTGTCGTCGAAGCAGTCCGCGGAGTCAGCTTCGATATTTATCCCGGTGAATCCGTCGCGATCGTCGGCGAGTCGGGATCGGGTAAATCCACCACCGCGATGTCGATCCTAGGGCTATTGCCCGAAAACGGTTCAGTCACTGGTGGCTCGATCATCTTCGACGGCCAGACCATCAACGAGATGAGCGAACGGCAGATCCAGCAAATTCGAGGTTCAGAAATCGGACTGGTCCCGCAGGACCCGATGTCCAACCTGAACCCGGTATGGAAGATCGGCACGCAAGTCGCGGAATCTCTGAAGGCGAATAACGTCGTCGGCAAATCCGATGTGAAAAAGCGCGTCAATGAATTGCTGGCAGAAGCCGGTTTGCCTGATCCAGAATCGCGCGCGAACCAATACCCTCACGAGTTTTCTGGTGGTATGCGCCAGCGAGCATTGATCGGTATTGGCTTGGCAGCGAACCCACGTCTGCTTATTGCTGACGAACCAACCTCCGCGTTGGACGTGACCGTGCAGAAAAAGATCCTGGACCACCTGAAAACTCTGACTGATCAGCACGGCACTGCCCTGCTATTTGTCACCCACGACCTGGGGCTGGCGGCAGAGCGTGCAGAGCACCTGATCGTAATGCACCGCGGACGCATTGTAGAAGCCGGACCTTCGCGGGAAATCCTGGAAGACCCGCACCACCCGTATACGCAACGCCTGGTCAATGCTGCTCCCTTGATGGCCTCGCAGCGCACCCACACCACCGCACAGGTAAGCGTCGGCAAACAGGCTGATGAAACCGCCGCGCAGGATCACAAGCCAGCGCACGACAAAGCTGCCCCGCAGGAGATTATCCGAGTAAAAGACCTGACGAAGGAATTCCCGGTTCGCGGCAAACGCGGTGAAATGTTTAAGGCCGTTGATAACGTCTCCTTCACGCTGAACAAGGGCGAAACTTTGGCAGTCGTCGGAGAATCTGGTTCCGGTAAATCCACCGTGGCGAATATGGTGCTGAACCTGCTGGAACCAACCTCGGGCGAAATTCTGTACCAAGGCGAAAACGTGCAAAAGATGACGGCGAAAGAAATCTTCCGCTTACGCCGCAAGTTGCAAGTTGTGTTCCAAAACCCGTATGGCTCGCTGGATCCGATGTATTCGGTATACAAGTCCATCGAGGAACCGCTGGTACTGCACAAGGTTGGCAACCGGAAGTCGCGTGAAAAGCGAGTCGCCGAATTGCTGGATATGGTGGCCATGCCAGCGTCCGCTATGCGCCGCTACCCCAACGAGCTTTCTGGTGGTCAACGCCAGCGCATCGCTATTGCGCGCACTCTAGCGTTGGAACCAGAAGTTATTGTGCTCGACGAAGCCGTGTCTGCTTTGGATGTCCTGGTGCAAAACCAGGTCATCGAACTGCTCAATGAACTACAGCAGAACCTGCGTTTGTCCTATCTGTTCATTACGCACGATCTGGCAGTGGTCCGCCAGACCGCCGATAACGTGGTGGTGATGAAAAATGGGCAGATTGTGGAGCGCGGCCCGACAGAATCGCTGTTCGACGATCCGCAGCAGGACTACACCAAGGAACTCATCAACTCGGTTCCAGGTCTGTCCATCAAACTCGGTTCTGGGTTGCAGCAGGGCTAAAACCTGGGGTAGAACCGGGCTAGCACAAGGCTAAGCCCTGGCTACGGGGGATGCCGGGGTACAACCGCCACAGCTGGGTCAGCAAAGTACGACTAAAATGGGCTTATGGTCCGCACACGTACTTCGTACCCAGCAAGCACCCGATTTCTGCAGGTGCTGCGCGTCCAGGATGTCACCGACGGCATGCGTCGGGTCACCCTGGGCGGCCCACAACTAGCAGCGCATACTGCCGACAACGGCTACGTCGTCCCAGAGTTTCGCTCAGATAATTTCGATGACTCCATCAAACTAATCCTGCCCAATTCTCCTGGACAACAACCCGTGGGCCCATCGCAGCGCGATGGAAAATTGGATTGGCCTGCAAAATCTTCGTCGTCGCCACGCCGAACTTATACCGTGCGCCGTTTCAATAGCCAGCACGGCGAGCTGGATATAGATTTTGTTTTGCATGGCTCCGGCCCCGCCACCTCGTGGGCGTCACAAGCTCAACCTGGCGATACTGTGCAAATCGCAGGCCCGAAGTCGACGTCTTCCCAACCGCAAGGCGCTGACTGGATCCTTGCCGCTGGTGATGCTACCGCGTTGCCCGCGCTGAGCCGTTGGCTAGAAGAATGGCCTGCCGGGCAGCGCGGCAAATTTTTTATTTTGGTTGACGAGCACTCCCACCGCCAACAATTCCCCTGCCCAGAAGGCGTGGAAATCACCTGGTTGTTCCACAGCGATGGGGACACACTGTACGATGCCATCACTGCCACCGACTGGTGGGACGGCGAAGTTTTCGCCTGGGTAGCTGGCGAGTCTGCCAGTTTGAAACCAATTCGCCGGTGGTTGCAGGAGGCCAAGGGGCTACGTAAACACCAGATGCATTTTTCTGGTTATTGGAAATCCCGCACGAAGCACTACTCCACGCCACCACGCCGGGCGCCAGAAACGTTGGCCAGTCCCAGCGCACATACCGCAACAGCGAACACTGCCGAACCAGCACAATTAACACCGCACGAGGGCGGGCACGCTGGGAACGGTACGTCAACCCGCAACACTCAGGCAGAATTTGCTGCTCTGAGTGACCTCACCGCGGCTTTCGCCATTCGCACGGCAGTAACCGTGGGACTGGGCACCACCTTGGCCACCGCCCCACGTGATGTGCACGAGCTTGCTGCAGCCACGAACACCCAAACGGCTGGGCTGGAAAAGCTTTTGGTGTACCTGGAAACCCTGGGCTTGGTTTCCCGTGCCGCGTCTGCGCAGTGGCAGTTGACTGCTTCTGGCCGGATTCTGGCTGAAGACGCCACCGTCGAGCAGCTATCTGATAACAATCAGCGCAACCAAGCAACTTTGGCGGGTCTCGTGCACCTGCGTACCGCGCTTGTCGACGGCTACCACCCGGGAATTGCGGCTGCGGCCGGGACAGCCACGGGATCAGGCACCGCAGCAGCACCAACCGAAGCAACAGAAACAACAGACGCAACTAACTCAGTCATCCCGGTGACTGCAGATCTGGCCCAACGCGACGATGCGGCGGCAACCGAGTATCTGCAGGATCTCTACCGCAAGCAACAACAAACCGGGGCAGATTCGCTGCGGCTTGCTTGCCAGTGCCGAGTGCCGGATTTCACTGGTGAAACCGGTGCCACCGCACCGTCTGCTGCCTCACGTTCTGCCACCGCGCAGTCTAGTGCTGAGCGGTCTAGTGCCGAGAGCGCACTGGTCACCTTCGCACTGTACGGCGAGCAACTGCGCAGCCGGGAAGAGCTGTATTATCTCTTCGGCCGCGCAGGGTTACCAGTGCCGACCGTCGGCAAGCACGGCTCCGATCTGCCAGATGCAGGCAGCTTAGTCTTCGAGTTTCGGACCTAGAAGAAGTGGCTCACGCCCCGACCGCAATGCCGAGCAACTCGCGGTTGGCTCTCGAGCACTCCAGAATGCTGCCGGGTGCTAGCGAGGCTAGTGCTCGGCGGCTTGCCAGTTGGTGCCCGAGCCGGTGGAAACCTCCAGCGGGACGGTCAGCGTGATGGCTTGATCCATTTCGCGTTCCACCAGCTCGCGGACCTGCTCCAGCTCGCCTTGCGCGATTTCCACGACCAACTCGTCGTGCACCTGCAACAACACCCGGGAACGCAACTTCGCTTCCCGCAGCGCGTCGTCGACACGGATCATCGCCACCTTAATGATGTCTGCGGCCGTGCCCTGAATCGGCGCATTCAACGCGGCCCGTTCGGCGTTCTCCCGGGCAACGCGGTTATCTGAGTTCAGCTCCGGCAAATAACGGCGCCGACCAAACACCGTTGCGGTAAAGCCATCATGCCGGGCCTTTTCGACGACCTCATCCAGGTACTGCTTCACCCCACCGAAGCGGGCGAAGTAGTTTTCCATGATCTTTTTTGCCTCCCCCGGTGGAATATTCAGCTGCTGCGATAGGCCGTAGGCAGACAAGCCGTACACCAGGCCGTAGGACATTGCCTTAACCCGGCGGCGCAGTTCCGGGGTGACTTCTTCCACCGGGACGTCGAACACGCGCGAACCGACATAATTGTGCAGGTCTTCGCCTTCTTGGTAGGCCTGGATTAGCCCCGGATCGCCGGATAAGTGCGCCATCACGCGCATTTCGATCTGCGAGTAGTCCGCACTCAGCAGCGTTTCAAAACCTTCACTGACCTGGAATGCGGAGCGGATCTTCCGCCCGGCCTCGGTACGCACCGGGATATTCTGCAGGTTGGGGTCTGACGAGCTCAACCGGCCGGTCGAGGCCACCGTTTGGTGGAAGCTGGTGTGAATGCGCCCATCGCCTTGCACGGTTTTGGACAGCCCTTCCAGGGTGGTCTTCATCTTCTGGTATTCGCGGTGTGCCAGCAGCCGGTCCAAAAATGGGTGCGGGTGCTTCGCCGCCAAAGCCTCGATCTCACCAGCGGCGGTGGAATAACCAGTTTTGGTTTTCTTCGTCTTCGGCAAATCTAGGGTCTCAAACAGCACGGTTTGCAGCTGTTTGGGCGAATTCAAGTTCAGGTTTTCATCACCGGCCAGCTCGCGGGCGGCGTCTTGTTCTTCGCGCACCATCTCGGCGAAGGTCTCGGCTTGCTCGTCCAATACCTCACGATCGACGGCAATGCCGGTGGCTTCCATCGTTCCTAGGATCTGCACTAGCGGCAGCTCCAGGTCGCGGTAGAGCTCGAAACTTTCGATCTTCAGCAGCTCGGCGGTCAAAAGCTCCGCTAGCTCGAGGATCGCCCCGGCTTTTTCCAACAGCTGCTGGGTTTCCCCCTCCCCGCCCGGCAAGGTTTTCTGCAGGTGGCGCTGGTAAACATCGGCCAGATCATAACCGCGCTGGCCTGGGCGCAGCAGATATGCGGCGATCGCGGTGTCGTGGCTGATGCCGCGCAGCTGGTAGCCGCGGCCTGCCAGCATGTGGAAGGCCGCTTTGGCCTCGTGCAAATATTTGCTGGCGCTGTCGTCGGCAAGCCATTCTGCCAGGGCTTTGTCTTCGTCGGCGGAAAGATCTTCCAGCACCACCGTGATGCCCTGCCGGTTCGTGTCGACGAGCGCAATCGCTGTGGCATCCCCCTGGCCCGGCGCGCCGTTGCCGTCGACGAACATGGCGACGCCTTCGGTGTGTTCGGCGAGCCAGTCGGTGAGTGTGGCTTCGTCGTGTGAGATGGCGGGTAATTCGGGGGTGTCGTCAATCTCGGCTTCAGCGCCAAATACGCCGAGTACGCGGTCGCGTAGGTTGGGGCCGAATTCGAGGTCGTCGAAATGGGCGGCCACTTGGTTGGCGTCGACGTCGGCAAAAGAAAGATCATCCGGGCTGTGCGAAAGCTGCATATCAGTGATCATTTGCGTGAGTTCACGGTTGAGGCGCACTTGTTCGATGCGTTCGCGGAAGCTGTTGCCGGCTTTGCCTTTGATGTCGTCGGCGTTGGCGATCAGCTCGTCGAGGCTGCCGTATTGTTTGATCCATTTTTGTGCGGTTTTTTCGCCGACGCCGGGGATGTTGGGAAGGTTATCGGATGGGTCGCCACGTAGCGCGGCGAAGTCCGGGTATTGCTGCGGGCTCAAGCCGTATTTTTCTTCTACGGCATCTGGGGTGAAGCGGTGCAGCTTGGATACCCCGCGCATGGGGTACAACACGGTGGTGGTGTCGTTGACCAGCTGTAGGTAGTCGCGGTCGCCGGTGACGATCAGTGTTTCGTATTCGCCGGACTGTGCCCCGGCCGCGGTGGCCAGGGTGGCGAGGATGTCGTCGGCCTCGTAGTTTTCGACTGAGAGCGTGGTGATGCCGAGTGCTTCGATGACTTCGCGGATGAGTTCAACTTGGCCCTTGAATTCTTCTGGCGTGGCCGCGCGCTGGGCTTTGTAATCCGGGAATTTTTCGGTGCGGAAGGTCTTGCGCCCGACGTCGAAGGCCACCGCGATGTGGTCGGGTTTTTCATCGCCGACGATGCCGGTAAGCATGGTGAGGAATCCGTAGACCGCGTTGGTGTGCTGGCCGCCGCCGGTGGAGAAATTTTCTGCCGGGAGTGCGTAAAAAGCACGGAAGGCCATGGAGTGTCCGTCGATGAGCAAGAGGCGTTTCATGCCCTACACTTTAGCCGCCACCGGCAGCACACTACAGCCACAGCGCTAGAGCCCAACCGCCGCAGCTAGAGCACCGTGGCCTGCTGCCCCGTTACGCTTGCCGACGGTCAAGCTCCTGCCATTCCACACTCAGTTCAGGGTTCAGCACAGCGCGCACCCGCTCGACGAGGAAGCAGTACAAGTTATCGGTGCCGTCTTCGATGCCGTCAGCAACGTCTTCTCCGGCGGAAGTGATCGCCACGATGGCCCGGCGCGAGTGTTCCCCGGCGTGTACTAACTGTGCTCCCCATCCACCTTCGCCACGATGGCCGTCTTCATCAGCCGAGAGGCTTTCCAGCCAGGCTTGGGCTAATGCGCAGGCGTCAGCACCTTCGAGGACCGCACGCACGGTAGCAGCGGTGCCGTCATTCCCGGGTGGTGTGCCCCAGAGCCAGTCCAGGTTCACGCGGTAGGGATGAAGCATTGGGGGGTTACCTTTCGCCGTATTCTTCCCTGGCATTCTAGCTCTGCGAGAATGGAAGAATAAGCGCTATGGAATATATTTGCTCACCGATAAAGGCGAAGAGCTTCTTGAGCTTTGACTCTTCAACGCGTGCAGTGTTGAAAAAATGCGCCCCAGTATCATCAAACCAGCTGCAACGGTAATTAAATCCCGAATGGTCCCCATACTTGTGGGACCTGAATGAAAGGAATCAACACAATGACCTTAAAACAAGCATCCGCCCTAGGAGGAATCGTTGTTGCTGCAGCGTATTCGATCATTGCTGATTCTCCGATCTGGGGGATAGTCGTGGCACTCGCGGCACTATCTGGCTACAACTTAGCGACGGCCGCTTCCTCCAAAAAGAAAGACAGTGCAGCATAGAATCATTAACGCGGGCACTGGCCAGGAACCATAGGCTGGGCAAGGTGCACCAAGCACCTCGACCCGCAACCTCGTAAGGCATAATCGGTGCATGGCTACGTTTGAAGAAGTTCTGGACCAGCTACGTGAGAATCAACCGCAGGGCAAGTACGGTATTGCCTTCGAAAAACTCATGGTGAACTTCTTCCGCACCACACCATCGCTGGCCGAGCAGTTCGATGAGGTCTGCCGCTGGTCCGATTGGCGCTATAACAACGGCCAAACTGACACGGGCATCGATATGGTGGCCCACCGCGTGGCCGATGACAGCTGGGTCGCCATCCAGGCAAAGTTTTATAAGCCAACCACCAGTATCCAAAAAGGCCACATCGACTCCTTCTTTGAGGCCTCTGGAAAATCCTTCGAAACGGAAAAGGGCCGGGAACATTTCTCGCACCGCTATATCATCTCGACGACGGATAAGTGGTCCTCGAATGCCGAGGCCGCGCTGGCGAACCAAATCATTGAAACCAGCCGTATCGGTATCGCAGATATTGCTTCTGCCCCGGTGAACTGGGATGTGGCATTCCCTGGCTCAGAAATCCAAGTGAAACTGGAGCGTAAGCAAGCTTTCCAGCCCCGCAAACACCAATCTGAGGCAATCGAAAAAGCCCTGGCTGGTTTCGCTACCCATGATCGCGGCAAGCTGATCATGGCCTGCGGTACGGGCAAGACGTTTACATCGCTGCGCTTGGCTGAGCAGTTCGCGCGCGAAAACGGGGGGGGTAAAGCCCGGGTTTTATTCCTGGTTCCGTCTATCGCGCTACTCTCACAAACCCTGCGTGAGTGGACTGCACAGGCCACGGTGGACATGCGCAGCTTCGCGGTGTGCTCGGATACCAAGGTGGGCAAAGGCGCCGAGGATATCGCGCCGTATGATCTAGAAGTTCCGGTATCTACAAATGGTAAGCGCCTAGCGGAAGTTTTTAATACCGGCAAGCACTCTGCTGGTCTGCACGTGGTCTTTTCCACCTACCAGTCGCTGCCTACGGTACACGACGCGCAGCACAACGGCCTTGACGATTTCGACTTGGTCATTTGCGATGAAGCGCACCGCACCACTGGTGTGACCTTGGCCGGTGAGGACGCCTCCAACTTTGTGCGCATCCACGAAGGCGACTACATCAAGGCCGACAAGCGTCTGTACATGACGGCCACACCAAAGCTTTTCGACGACGATGTGAAAGACAAAGCCGCGGACCACTCGGCGGAGCTGGCATCGATGGATGATGAAGGTGTCTACGGCCCGGAATTTCACCGGTTAGGCTTCGGCGAGGCCGTCGAGCGCGGGTTGCTTACCGACTACAAGGTGTTGGTGATGACGGTCGACGAGGACGTCGCCGCAGAAGCCCTTGCCAACGCCCCAGGGCAATTAGTGAACCTCACGACGGCTTCGGCGATCATCGGCGCGTGGAATGCACTGGCAAAACGCTCCGGCAAGTTGCAGGGCACCAAGGACGGCTTCGAGGTTAATGCCAAGCCGATGCAACGCACGGTCGCTTTTGCGAAAGACATCAAGCATTCCAAACAGATCGCAGATTCCTTCCCTGCTTTGGTGGCCGCACACCAGGAATCGCTGCACGAGCACGCCGCGCTGGAAGACATCAGCCTGCATAACACGGATGTGGCTGTGGCAGCCCAGCATGTCGACGGCACCATGAACGCGATGCAGCGTTCTTCGCGGATTAACTGGCTGGAAGCTGATATTGCCCCGACGGAATCCCGGGTTTTGACCAACGCGCGCTGCCTGTCGGAAGGCGTGGATGTGCCGGGGCTGGATTCGGTGATCTTCTTCCAACCGCGTAACTCCATGGTGGATGTGGTGCAGTCTGTCGGCCGCGTGATGCGTAAGGCAGAGGGCAAAGACTATGGCTATATTATTCTGCCGGTCGCGGTGCCTCCTGGGGTGAGCCCATCGCAGGCTCTGAACGACAACACGCGTTTCAAGGTGGTCTGGCAGATCCTAAACGCGCTGCGTGCCCACGATGATCGCTTCAATGCGAAGATCAACTCCATCGCGTTGAACGAAGGCAACCCAGACGAGCTGCCGGTTGTCGTGGACCCAGTTGCTAACCCGAAAAAGCCGATCGTCGATCCTGCTCCCTCCCCGACCGATAATCCCACTGACGAAGACACAGCGAAGCAGATCGCGCTGTTTTCTTTGGAGCGGTGGCAGGAAGCCATCTACACCAAGTTGGTGGATAAGGTTGGTTCGCGCACGTATTGGGAAGACTGGGCCGATGATGTCGCCAAGATTGCCGAAAACCAGGTCACCCGCATTACTAAGCTTGTCGACGGCGCGGATAAGCACTTGCGTGCTGAATTCGATGATTTCGTCGATGGCCTGCGTAATAACCTGAACGACGGGATTGGTGAAGCCGATGCCATCTCGATGCTTTCGCAGCACTTGATCACTGCCCCGGTGTTCAACGCGTTGTTCGATAACCACGACTTCATTGAGAACAATCCGGTGGCCCAGGTGATGCAGCGTATGACGGATGCGCTACAGGACGCACACCTGGATAGCGAAACGGAATCGCTGGAGAAATTCTACGAGTCCGTGCGCGTTCGTGCTTCTGAGGTTACCTCTGCTTCGGGTAAGCAGCAGGTGATCAAGGATCTTTACGAGCGCTTCTTCCGCAAGGCCTTCAAGAAGCAAGCAGAAGCCCTGGGCATTGTCTACACTCCGGTGGAAATAGTGGACTTCATCCTGCGCACAGCCGATGAGGTCTCCCAAAAGCACTTTGGCAAGGGGCTCAGCGATGAAGGCGTGAGCATACTCGACCCCTTCACTGGGACCTCGACGTTTATGGTGCGCTTGTTGCAGTCCGGGCTGATCAAACCAGAAGACATGGCACGCAAATATACCAACGAACTATTCGCCACCGAAATCATGCTGCTGGCATACTACGTCTCCGCCGTCAATATCGAGACCACCTACAACGCCCTGCGTGAAGAAGCCGCACAGCGCAACGGTGAACCAACACCGGACTACGTACCGTTTACGAATATCGCGCTTGCCGATACCTTCCAAATCCACGAAGACGGCGATATTCCAGACCTCAACATTTTCCGCGAGAACAACGCCACCATCGAGCGGCAAAAGAACGCGCCCATCAATGTAGTCATTGGTAATCCGCCATATTCTGCGGGACAAAAATCCGCGAATGATCTCAACGCTAACCAGAAGTATCCCAGCCTGGATAAGCGAATCGCGGACACCTACGCAGCTAGCTCAACCGCGCAGAGAAAAGGATCCTTGTACGACTCGTATCTGCGCGCTTTCCGATGGGCCACCGATCGCATTGGTGACCAAGGCATAGTCGCATTCGTCTCGAACGGCGGCTGGATCGACGGTAATACGGGTGACGGAGTGCGCTTGTCGATGGCCGAGGATTTCACGGATCTTTATGCTTTTAACTTGCGCGGCAATGCTCGTACTGCGGGCGAACAGCGCCGCAAAGAAGCCGGTAACGTGTTTCGGGATGGAGGTCGCACAACTATTGCAGTCATGATCGGCATCAAAGATCCCACAAAGTCTGGCTTCCAGCTGCACTACCAAGACATCGGTGACTATCTCACCGCCGAAGAAAAGCTTGGCATCATCGATGACTCCTCGATAGAAACCATCGACTGGCAATCTATCGAACCGAATAAAGAAGGCGATTGGCTAAATCAACGCTCTGAAGAATTTGATACGTGGCCGGTTATCGGTGAAAAGAAGGGAAGCTCAGAAAAAATTTTTCACAGTTTTTCAGCGGGTGTAAAAACTTCGAGGGATTCATGGTGTTATAACTTCAACCCTCGTAGGTTATTCAACAATGTTAGTGAAACCGCAGCATATTACAACGCTACAGTAGATCTTGCTCAGGAAATTTTGTGTGAGAACAAGAGTATAGAATTCGAAGATTTAAAATCTCATCTCGATATAACAAAATTTTCGTGGGATCGCACGAATCGACGCCAGGTTCTTCAAGGCAAGAAAATACGGATAGAAAAATCCAAAATAAGGAAATCGCTATACCGTCCATTTACTAAACAAATATGTTACTTTGATTCGAACCGGCAATTAAATAATGATACTTACCAATTGTCATCAATATTTCCGACTCCATTACATGAAAATGTCGGGCTAGGAGTTTGTTCGGCGTCAACGCGAACTCCATTTTCGGTACTTGGGTTAGATGTGCTGCCAAATCTGGGACTTTTCATGGATCCAGTCCAGTTCTTCCCCCGCTTCACCTGGTCCCCAGTCAATGCTGAGGACGGTGGCCTGTTCGGTGAGGAGAACGTCGTCAAGCAGGGCGAAGCCAGTATCTACGGTCAGGTTGGTGAGGTTGTTGATGGGTATGTACGGGTAGACAACATCACCGACGAGATTAAGCAGATTTACCGGGATGCGTTGGGCGGTGATGTCTCGGGTGATGACATCTTCCACTTTGTGTACGGCAAGTTGCATGATCCGGGTTATCGCACGCAGTATGCGGCGGATTTGAAGAAGATGTTGCCGCATATTGAAACACCGACTTCACGTGCGGAATTCGATAAGTTTGCTGTTGCTGGCAAGGAACTCATGGCGCTGCACGTGAATTATGAGTCCGTGGAACCGTGGCCGCTGGATATTCAGGTCAAGGGTGATGAGTCCAACCGCGAGACCTGGCGCGTGCAGAAAATGAAGTGGGCCAAGCGCAAGGCCCCGGAAACGGGCAAAAACGTCAATGACGTTACGAAGTTGATCTACAACAAGCAGGTGACCATCTCCGGTATTCCGGCAGAAGCAGACGAATACATGCTGGGCTCGCGCTCTGCGGTGGCATGGTTGATTGACCGGTACCAGGTGAAGAAGGACAAAGCCTCCGGGATTGTAAACGACCCGAATGATTGGGCCGATGAGGTGGGCAATCCGCGCTACATCGTGGACCTAATTGGCAAGGTCACGCGGGTGGCGATGGAAACCGTGCGGATTGTTGATGGGTTGGAAAACTAGTACCCACGGAGTCCTCTCCACCACCAATCAGCATCTGCTGCCCGAAGGTCTTAGTCCAACAAGGAATCGAAAAGAGGACCTGACCCCCGGAAAGTGGACACGTCGGGGGTCAGGTCCCTAATGATCGAAGCGAATGGGCCTGCAGTACTATTCCGAATAGCCTTATGGGAGTGTTAGCAGTTCCCCCAGAGTAAATACGATTCAATGACATTATTCTCTAGTATTCGACGCGCCTGATCGCGGTTGTTTAAGGTAACAATCACCCGCGAGTTGCATTCATTTAAAAACATAAGCCACAAATCTGAATGCCATGCTGCGGTAGCCATAACGACACCTTCAGAATCATTGTGCGTCTCCTCGATTAGTGAGCCAGCTACGTAATGCCATCCGTTTAATTCTCGTTCTTCACAGTCGCCTATCTCATAGCCTTCCGGGAGGTACCAGCAATATTCAGGCCTTCCAAGTTCGGCGCGAAGCGGATACCATAAGAGGCTTAGGTTCGTATCGAAGGGCCATGACACCTTGTTTGCTATCTCAGACCTGAATTGAGTTTCGCTCATTTTTCCGAAAGCATTTCGGAAAGAACGAGCAGGGAGAACTGGTCGATTAAGGGCCATTCCCACTTCCCGCCATGTACAGGCTCTATTGTCACCTAACGGTGGAAAAATGGAGGACTCCATCCGCACTTCTACTGCATACGAGTAGTTCCGACTAAGCGTAGCGAGACAACCACCGTCATTAATATCGTAAGGGAATATATCTGGGAATGGGACCTCTACAGAGCTTTGAAAATCCCATTTTGGTTCCCCAAATGAATCGTATCTATTGTATGTCTGCATCTAACTAGTATCGTTCTGTAGTTGGCCACTTATAGAAGCCACGTCGACTTATATAAACCGAAGTTTTCTTTACTGCTGGAACCTTCAGAAAACTGTACTGTAGCTAGACTTGGCTCGTCTCCCCTATAGGTCAGCAAATATCTTCCGCCACCGTTGTCTTCGAAGGAACATTTTTGACGGTTACCGCTACCGCTCTTGACGCAGTTTATCGCATGCTGCTCGATGGGCTGAAAGTTGCGGTCTAATTGAGAAGTAGAAACCTCTCTCCTCGCCCGTACCCGTGTTCACTTCAACAGTCTGCTGTACCGCAGGATGGGTGACTGAAGGAGGTACTTCCCCGTAACTCAGACCACTGGGACGGGAAGTTCGGCATGTTTCGACGTTTCAACTCGACGGAGCCCCGCGAAACCTCGCGCCCCACTTTCTGCCCTGCGAGTCCTCGGTTATGGAGACCAACCATGTAATCGGCGAGTTGACCAAGGGGCATTGCCCCCTTCGCCGGGACCTCGACGTTCATGGTGCGCTTGTTGCAATCTGGGCTCATCAAACCAGAAGACATGGCACGCAAATATGCCAACGAATTATTTGCCACCGAGAGCATGTTGCTGGCGTATCCCGCCGCGCGTTTGCACCCAGTTCAACGGCCACGAGCAGAGCCATCAATAGGTATGCGGCGGCGTCAAAAGGTTAAGAGTTCGTGTTGAGGATTCCATACTGAGAGGCCCAACGGTGCTGACGCAATGAGATTCTTTCGGCTTTGGTTGATGACGATCGCTACCGAGTACTGTGCCCGGGTCACCGCTACGTAGAATCCACAAGCACTCTTGTCTTTAAGCTCTTTACCTTTGAGACAGAAGTCCTGGATTGCTCCCGTCGCCAGGATGATCACCCGCTGGTAGGTACGCCCTTTTGAATTGCCAAAGGTTATCGGATTGCGCGCTGTTTGACCTCTCCATGAGCTACTTGAATACCTCAGAACAGTTGGGGTGAACTCAGCAACGTAATGGTCAAGATCTTCTTTTGCAACCAGAAAAATTCCATCGTGGGAAGACTCGTCGCTCATCCTTGACACGGTTGACGAGAATCCGAATCTTTTTGGGAAAATAGTGTCTGAGAAGTCCGCGATAGCCTGGTTGAATCGGTAGGTTTCAACTTTCTCGTCGATATTCAGACGTCCCGAATTCTCAAATTCCCGGTACCACCCCATGAGATTCTGCCGGTCGGCTTTCTTGTTCTTCCGGGAGGATAAGCTGCTGTCAAGGAGGGACTGTCGACTATCACCCACTAGCAGGCACCGAACCGAATCCTGACGCAGTAGACGTGTTATGACGTCTAAACCGCTACGGCTGATATCCTGCGCCTCGTCGATGAGGATTTCATCATAAATGAGGCGGAGACGGTTTTCTACCAGTCCGTCAGCTTTATCAATCAGTCCGGTAGCTAGCTCCTCGAGGTAGTCCTTGTAGATCATCCCGGTTTCATTAAAGTAGCGTCGAGGGTCTGTTTTTTCCTTATACAACAGGCTCATTCGTACATCGCCGGAATCAAAGATAAATCCGGTGACTCGTTGCTCGGGAAAGAGCAGCGGAAGATATGGGCGAACGACGTAGTTTATCAGGAATGCATACCAACCTGTTACGTCTGGCGCGGGTGCTGAGGGGTCGATGTTTTTCTGGAGACGTCCTTCGAGTTCATTCTGCCCGGTCAGCGTCAGTGTGATGATTAGTCGCCGAACGTTGGGTTGACCCTGGCTGCAGTGGTCTATAACGTGCTGGGTTTTTCCCGAACCTGCGCAGGCGTGGACGAATTGGTGCGTCATGACTCTGAGCCGATTCTTCTCTCGAGGGCATCCAATACGTCCTGGATGTATGGCGGTGGATTCAGGGTGTGCTCTGATGCGGCGATGGCTAGGGCCGCATCCGTCTTATTCTTCTGCATCCAAGCAGCAAACGGAGGCACTTTTGCTTTAGGGAACACGAGTTGCAGAGACTCGTTCGTGTTTGCACTTTCAATCTGGGGCTCTAACGTGTTTCCCAGATCCGGATCGCCAATGGACAGGATTCTCTGTCCTTCCTGGAGGTAGGATCTCATTTTTTCTTGCCAATGCTCTGGGGTATAACCGTCGTTGTCCCGGATAGCGAATAGAGAGCGGCCCAACAGAGTTGCCAGTTCAAAGCATCGTTCGAATGACACGCCATTGATGGACATCACGTCTACGCCACAGTCCAATGGTTCACGGCCAAACCTGTCGGTGAAAAACCTGGTGAAGACAATCTCATCGGAGGGCCCCTCTACGACCACGATCGTGTCAGCCAGGATGAGTCGGAGGGTGTCGAATCCGGAGAGCTTCTGGAAGTACCGGATCGTGTCATTTTTCAGCTTGTTGAACCGTGCGGGCGTCCCGTTGCTGAGCAGGGTCACTTGATCAAGTCCGAGTCGGTTGAGGATATAAGAGCTATGCGTTGTGATGAACACTTGCCGGTTTTGAGCAGAGCGTTCAATGTAGGAAATAAGCTGCCGCATTCGGGTGTAGCTGAGGTGGTTCTCTGGTTCTTCGATGAAAACGAGGCTGCTGGTGTCCGCATTTCGCCCCATTGCGAGGATGGTTTTGGCCACCGCCTGATTTCCCTGCCCAGCCATCGACAACGGAACGTCATCGACATCGGGGATGAGCGTGGCTTCCCATGAGGCTGAGCGAGACTGATCGATCTGTACCCCCACCACTGCTCCTGGGATCGACTGATTCTCTTCGGCAAGTTCCTCGTTGAGGTCGCACAGAACCTCGCGGCCAAGGGTTGCGCGGAGCTTGCGATAATCAACAGAGACACGGCTGCGGTCTTTCGGGTCGAGACGAGTTTCTAAGATTTGTCGCGTGTAGTATTCAACGCCACGCTCTGAGCGGATTGTTCGACTATCGATCAACGAGGTGCCGAGTTCCTTGGGGCGTCGCAGCACTGGATGTCCACCAAAGTTCAGCCATTCAACCATGTAATACTCGACTGGGAGAACTTCAGGGCAGTCTTCTTGCTGGAAGTACTCATTTAGCTCCTGCGTGTATTCCGGGTCAGGGTGTGCCCAGATGGACAGGCCAACCGAGTCCGCGTTCTCCATATTATTGACACCTCGGAGTTTTTCCAGCTCACCGCTTTCGACATCCAGGTAGACGTCAATGCGAAACGTTGGTGCATCGCGGTGACTGCGTTCGCTGGGCGGTTTCTCGAAAAAGTCGTGAACCATGGTGTGGTTAAACCAATAAGGATTCAGGTAATCTGCCGCGCGAACCCCGTTGACTCGCCCGGCTAAGGCTAACGTCATTGCTTCCAAAAGCGTTGATTTACCCGCCTCATTTCCACCGACGATAATGTTGGTTCCCACCTCAGGTTCAAACGTAAAGTCCTTGAACCTTCGATATCCTCGAATCTGCACTTTCGTGATTACTGGAGTCATTAGGCCACCACTTGTTTGATCATGGTCACGATGTCGTCGCGTTTGAGTTGCGGGGCGAAGTGGACAGAGACGTTCCCATCGCTGATCGACTCGAAGAACTTCCGAGCGGCCTTGATGCGTAGTTCCTCGGTTCCTCGCAAGTCAGCCTTGGAATCAACGTCCTTAGTCTCGACGATGAAGTTCAGCGACATTTTGCCATCAGCAGTTTTTAGCACGTACATGAAGTCCGGGCTGGTGGTCCCACCAAAATAAACCGGCACTTGGATCGATCGGCGTGGGATTTTGCCGTAGACAACGACCTCGTCGAGAACAGAGTCACGCATCGTGGTCTGTTCCTTCGGGGAGTCGTAGACGAACGCATCGTAGAGGAACTTCTCTGACACCTCGGAGGTGGTGTCGCGGTAGACACCGACGTTTCCTTGCGCAATCGTCTTCAGCGGTTGCCCATCAGGGTCGGTCAGCGCGGTGGCCCCCAGCGGCCCGTCGATACGGGTGTAGGAGAACCGTTTGACATATTCGCGCTGCATCCAGCCATGGAACTGCGCAGCAAACTCACCCAGTGTGGACTTGTTGAAGAAATCGCTAGGAAGCTTCTTCTTTGCGTTATGTCGCACCAAGCCAGCGTGGATCTCGCTGATGGGGAGATAGGTTTGGGTGTAGGCCAGTCTCAGCCACTGTCCATAGGGTATCGACCCGTCAACGGCGTAGGTTTCCTTCGTCGACGAGATGGTCGTCAGCACCCCGTCCGCGCCGGTCGTGAGCAGGTCTTGGGTGAACCTACCGGTTTGTGCCTTGTAGATGCCCTCGTCCAGGATCTCATCGATGCAGGTACTGATTTCGGCTGGTGTGAGGTCATCGAGTTTGAGGTAGTACTTGGCGTTGACTGCCTCCCATAGTTGCTTGAGTTCGGAGTAACGCTCCTTACGGATGCCGACTCGGGCTTTCTTTTCGTCGGTGACAACCTTGCCGGGTTTGAGCTTGCCTTCTGCGAATTGCGGATACAGCTCAAAGAGCGCCTCGGCTTTGCCTTCGATCAAGTTCTTGTCGCTATCAACCAGGCCCTTTTGGAGCAGTTCAATGAACAACTCAGTCTCGTCCCTACCTAGCTGGGCAGCCACACGCGGCAGCAACTCCTTAACCGACGGTGTATGGCCGCCGATGTCTGAGTTGATTTCAGTCACAAGACTGTTGGCGAAGGATTCCTCAGTGTAATCGATGAGGTAGGTCAGCCGGAAGTCCTCATCTGACAAACGGCTACCACTGACATCAACGGGAAGGCGCAGCCCGCGCCCGACCTCTTGGAGTTTCGAGATTTCCGATCCCGACGAGCGTAGTTTCACGATCTGGAAGACATTGGGGTTATCCCAGCCCTCACGCAGCGTCCACTTCGAGAACACAAACCGCATCGTGTTCGGCGACCCATCCGCTCTCGTGAATGACAGCATCGATTGCTTATCGCGAAGAATCAGGTCCACCTCGGCCTGGATCGCCTCATCGGTGGACGCATTATCAGCAGAGAAATAACCACCGTTTGTTGCCGATACATCAGCCAGCGAATTCTTCAAGTATGCGACATAGTCTTTGGCTGCCTGTGAGGTCTTGTCGGCGTGTTCGGCGATAACCTCCTTGAGCTTCGCAGCCAGCAGTTCCTCAAACCGGACGCGTAAGTGGCCTCGACCATCCTCGCCACGGTAGGACTCGATCGAATCAATGAAAAACAGTGTCAAGGTTTTCACACGGGTAGCGCGCCGGAAGTTCTCCCACTCCGTCTCGAAGTGGTTATCCAGCGCACGAGCGATCATCAGCTCTTGATAGGTCTGGGAGTACACTCCAGCCACCACGGTGTCGCCCTTGCCAAGGATCTGGCCGTTGGACAGGCTCACCCCAGACTTAATCGCCGGGTTCTCCGTCTTGCCGACCGCCTCAATCGTGATGCCAGCGAACGCTCCATCTGCCTCAGCCAACGAGCCACCCAACCCCACCGTCAAGGTCTTAGAAGTGTCAAGGTTGGTAAACGTTGCCTGCTTCGGTTTCCGAGCCGACAAACTTGTCAACTTTAATCTCGTGGAGTCTTGACCATCATCCTCCGGGTACTGCACAGCTACGCCTTTGACGAGTTGTTCGTTGAACGCCTCGACCGCACCGAGGTTGAACACCAGATTGTTGTAATCAATGTGACTGGTCTTATCGTCTTTCGGGAAGGTCGCACCAAACCTGATCACGGCTTGGGGTTGAATCTGGTCGATGATCGTCTGGTAGGCCTTATTCTCACGGCGGAACCGATGTGGCTCATCAATAATCACGACCGGACGAGTCGCTGCCAACGCCTCATACGGCTGGCTCGACATCCCCAATACGGTCTGGTCATAGATAGCACCCATCGTCGCTGCCGAGCGCAACATGCCATCAGTCATCAACAACGCATGCACACGGCCCTTGGTTAGCCGAGATGTCGACATGAAATTCGCCACCGCGCTAGGAAAGAACTTCCGCCCCTTTGACCGCTTCTGTGGATCAAGAACATCCAGATCCAGCTTGATGCTGCCACCATAGGTGTCATCGAAATAGCTACGCGCATAATCGGACGTAACGAATGACCTGGTGCCCTGCTTGATCGCTGTCGACGGCACCAGAACGATGAACTTGGTAAACCCATAAATCCTGTTGAGTTCGTACATCATCTGTGTGTAGACCAGCGTCTTACCCGTGCCGGTCTCCATTTTCACGTCGATACCGAGCACACCATCATCCACCCGGCCCCGCCAAGCACCTGGAATTGCAGGTACACCCTCAACCGCACCGTTCTGCAACTCAGAAATGTTATGAGCCAACTGCGGATCAGCCAGATCAAAGACCGGGTTGGCCTCCATCAACCCGCCAGAATCAAAATCCACGCCATGAAAAACACGGGTAATCGCCGTCAGCGCCCGCTGTTGGTGCTCAAGGGTCTGTAGCCTGATCTGCATCGCCTTACAGCCTCTCAATCACAGACACGGTACGACCAGATTTCAGCACCGAGAGATTCTTCTTCAACTCGTGCATCACACCAAACGTGACCGAGTACCCGAACACCACAACACGAGAAACCGCAAGATCCCCGTTCTCAAGCAGGCGAACAAGCTCCACCACATCATCACTCGTTAAACCTGGCGAAATGATATAAGCAGAATCACCACACACATCCAACTTGTAGCCAGCCAAGGCGACCTTCTGCGTGTGAGTGGTCAAACCGTGACCGTCCTCCACCAGCCACGTCGCCAACACCGTGTCATGGCCAGGCGTACCGTTCAGATCGAACTTTGAAACGTAATCGGCAGCCAGCAACGTGTCGTCCTGCTCTGGATCAAACGTCAACAGATCGTCAAGAACCCCACCAGAGGGTTCGTTCAGCCTGTAAAGCTTGAAGCCGTAATCGATATCTGCGCCAGTTTCTTTCTTTATCTTCGCCGCCGCGCGCGCAACGCGCTCACGCCCAATTTCATCAATCTTGCGAAAACCAGTCTTATAAGCATGCGCCGTCGGTTCTAAAACTTCAGGTAGCTGCACGAGTATCCACCGCCGATTCCCAGAGTCCTTGGCGTTCTGGCGCATTAGAGCCTCAGCCGTAGTAGCGGAACCCGAAAAGAAGTCGAGCACAATGTCCTGCTCGCTTTTTGTCCGAATCGTTGCGCCTTCAATTGCTTGCCGCACCAATTCCACAGGCTTGGGGAAACTGAAGTCGGCGGCTAGATTCAACCTATCAAGGTCATTCACTCCGAGTTTATTAAGATATTTCGCGTACCCGTCACCATCGAACTTCTTTAGGACTGTGTAAAACTTAGAGGTATCCTCGGAAATCTTCCTTAATCTACCTACAAGATGGTAGCCGCCCTTCGGAACAAGAACATAGTTCCCGCTCTCTAGTTCTTGATTAACTTCGTGAAGCTTTTGTTCGCCGAGAATTTCGGCAATCTCTTCATAAGGGCAGGTTCCGTACTTTCCAAACTCCTTTCTAAGCCAGTCAGTTTCAACCCAGTAGTCCTCTCCTCCTTTAGAGATAACTTGACCGCGTATATCTTTAGGCCGACCTAGTGGAACAAAGGCGTCGACATTCTTGCAATAGGCCGGTAGATAATCATGACCAATCACTGCCTGCTTGGCCAGACCTCCGCCTTCGGAACGAACGACAACAAATCCTGCGACAAAGTTTTGTTCACCAAAGACCTCATCACACAAAAGCCTAAGGTTAGCCTGTTCGTTATCGTCAATACTGATAAAGATTACGCCATCGTCAGCTAGGAGTTCTTTTGCAAGTTGCAGGCGTGGGTACATGAAAGTGAGCCATGCGGAGTGTGAGGACTTGCCACGCAAATCGAGAACTCGCTCTGCTTCATCTTCGGTGAGTCCGACTTTCTCAACTAGCTGTGGCGCGGTGAAGCTGAAATCGTCGTTGTAGACGAATCCGTCTGAGCCAGTGTTGTAGGGGGGGTCGATGTAGATGCACTTCACTTTCCCTGCGTAGGAGCCGATCAGGTGTTTAAGTGCATCGAGATTGTCACCGACAATGTAAAGATTCTCGGAATCCGCATTTATAGGCTTCGAGTTGTGCCCAAGGTCTGGCACAACCACCGTTTCGGTCTTTGTAGACGTGAGGTACTTCGCATAAGATTTGCCAAGAAAATTCAGCTCATATCCTTCACGAGTGAGATCAACGTCTCCGTCTTGGAACGCCTGTTGAAGTCGATCAATCTTGAAGTTGCCGTCACCGTCGAAGTACTCAGGTAGTAAAGATCGGATCCGTTCGATTTCATAGTCGTTAGGCTTAACAGTTTCGTTGTGTTCGCTAGTGTGTCTGATCATTTCGTTGGCTCCTCGGTAGCTTCACAGATGCCCACTATATCAACCACTATTGCCGTACATATTCGTGCAAGGACGTTGGTTATGACATTGCCGTCCCGCCCATCTTGGCGATGATGGCATCAGACAGACCGGTGGCTACGCGCAAGACTTCTTTGGTCAGACCTCGGCCGATCAGGAGTTTCCATATTGGCTTGAATCTAGCTGATAGAACCCCCCGCAAGGAACCAACCAGCAAATGATGTGCGCAATCTGCGGGCTAAAATCAAAAGGCTTATCAAAATCAGCCACTTGTTCGCACTGCAATAAAAACTGATTCGACTCTTATCCTTGCGCAATATCAATTGACGCCAAACTGCGCAGTCATGAGAGAAGACACAGTGCTTGAACTCAACGAAGCATTCAACTTCGCGACTGCGAGTCCGAATACTCGTTTCGCAAATGTGGAAGCCTGGTCACTAAAAATCGAGAAAATGCGAAACACGAGTTCACAGTTAGAATTTGCAAATTCGCGAGTCGAAATCGACAACGATACAGACATCGTAGCCTTCTACTATGAACCTCAGAGTAACAGGCAATCTGATACCTTGAAGCGCGCGCAGGAAATTTGGGATGCTTCGCGAGTGCAATATCTGCCGATTGACGCTGTGGAATCGCGCGCAACCGAGTTAAGCAAGCGACTAGCCGCATGACATTTCGGAATTCGATGCGCCATTATTCATCTGACAAGACCTGGTCACTCCCACACGCCAGGCTGCGTTCGACCAGATAATTGAGTGGGTCGTTGAATTAGAGATATGCGACAAAAGGAAATACGGATTTTAGCAGTAGCCAGATTTTAACAGGTAGTACCTGGTAATAATCCTTCATTTCCGCCTGCCTTTTGGCATAAAATCAACTCCCGACCTGATAGCAGCCAGGGGTTGTTTTGAATGTGTTTTGAGTGCCGGAAAACGACATAAATTTAATTTAATTCAAGTTTACTAATGCCGTACCAGTACGGTAAAGTGATTAACATAAGGCGAAACGGCATTACAACAACTAAATAGAAGAGCTGAGAATGTCAATTACACAGACATCATTGCAACAATCACCTTGATTGTCATGATTTTAATCCGGCTCGACACTCGCAAGTAGTGCCGAATAGCCACTAACAAAAGTCCCGGCCATAATGAGGATGGCCGGGCACCCCCTCACTATACAACACGAAAGGAACATCATGCGTTTTACACTCATCTCCACCGCTGCAGCCACCATCATGACCTTGGCGGGCGCAAGCGCGTTCTTCATTCCTGCATTCATTGCCGTCGGCATTGCCATCGACAAGAATGAAAGGAAAAACTATGCAGCCTAAGATCATTGACGCAGACACGGGGAAAGAGCTTTGGCGCGCCGTAGAGTGCGCCAAACACTGCGACATCACCACTCGCACGTGGGCGAGTTACTACGCGAATGGGCGCACGCCCGACCCTGTGGCCATGCTCGATGGCCGTAGCGCATTGTGGTTCGCCGAGGATATTAAGCACTGGCACGCAAACCGGCCAGGCTCTCCGGCCCAGCTACGCCGGTAGCATTACCCTCCAACCGTTTCCCAGTTGTCAGCGATGCTTGGTTCGAAGCGATTCCCCGTGGGCCTGCCTAATTCTTAAGACCGAGCGGTTTGAGTTCCGGAAAACGACACAAAATTAATTTAATTCCAATTTACTAATACCGTACCAGTACGGCGGAATGATTAATGTAAGGTCGAAAGGCATTACAACAACTAAATAGAGAAGGGGGTGAAAGATGACGTCGATGGTGCGGCTTATCGCCCTAGCGATCATCTTGCGGCTATCGATAGAAGCAGCAAAAGTAATCTCAAACTACAAGATTGAGATGAAAAAGCTGGAGCTAGATAGCTAAGCCCCCCCGGGAGCTGAATATCTCTACTACTCAGCTCCCGGGGCGCACCCCCTCAAAATACCACAACCCAGAAAGGACACACCATGGACATCATGTCTAAAATTTCCACCGCACTAATCGTGCTCGCGATACTTATCGCAGTTACCCTAGGGAACACCCCACTATTCTGGATAGTCATGGCCGCCGTTGCGGTTACGCTCACAATTGAGATCGCCCAGCTCGTCCAGAAATGGCGGGAACATGCAGCCTAAGATCATTGACGCGGACACTGGCCAAGAACTGTGGACCGGCGCAGATTGCGCCGACCACATTGGAGTGAGCTACGCAGCGTGGCGTAACTACTCAGCCAATCACCGCACCCCAGAGCACGTCGCCATGATTTTAGGCCGCACACGGCTATGGCTTGCGGACGAGGTGCGCGAGTGGCACGCGAACCGGCCCGGGTCTCCCCATCAACTTCGTAAATAGTGCTAGTCCGCAATTCCGCTAGATCTCACATAGGCCCCTCATTAAGCAGACCCCATCCCTAACGCTGCGCGAATCGCCGCGCCAGCGGTATTGACATCATCAACCCTAAGTTCAATATCGGGTTGGCCCCATTTTTCGCGAACAACAGCAAGTGCTTCAGGCACCGTAAGATCATTATCCGCACAATCAATAATTAGCCCTTGTAATTTATTTCCGGCATCCCAGTCAACGATGTCATTATATACAGTTGAATCATCACAGGTGAAAATCCGTTTTTCATCGCAACACACTAGGCGCAACCGCACAGCCAGCAAAAACGCCCCAAAACTAGCCCACGTGACCCAGATTTGACCCACGTAATTCATTCAGCTTCACAGCCACAGAATCCAAGTCATCATCAAACAAATCCGCGTACACATCCAGCGTCATCGCCGCCGACGCATGCCCCAACTGGCGCTGCACCACCTTCCCATTCGCCCCCGCCGATACCAGCAGACCTGCCGCCACATGCCTAAGCCCATGCGGAGTCAGATCAACCCCGGCGGACTTCGCAGCCACCGAAAACCAGCCCCGACTATCCGGCAACCGCATCGGCCCGCCATCACGCGCCGGGAAAAGCCACGCCGTCGGCAACTTCCCCCGCGCCTGCTTACGCAGCATCTCGCACACAAAACCCGGCGCAGCCACCACACGCGACTCACCAGTTTTAAGCGTGCCAACCTCGATCAGTTTCCCCACTGTTACAGCGTTACGCTGCACATGGATACGCCCCCGCTTCAAATCCAAATCACCCACCTGCAATCCCGCTAGCTCACCCCATCTAAGCCCCACCGTCGCCAATGTCCACACAATCGTCGGATACTTCGACATATCCGCCAGGCGCTCCACCTCCCCCATGGACAAAAACACTTTCTTGCCCTTAGGTACCGCCGGCAGCCGCACACCCCGCGCCGGGTTCGAGTCGATCAGCCCATCCTTGAGCGCAATGTCGAGTATCTGTGCCAGCGCATTATGATTCCGGCGGATTGTTCCCGCCCCACGCTCCTGCGTGTTCACCCATTCCTGCACATGCGACGGCTTACCCCCCCCCCCCCCACCGTGCGATGCCCCCACGCTGGCTCCACATGCTTAGACCACGCAACACGAACCGCCCGCTGCGATGATGGTTTCAGCTTGTCCACATTCGTTAACCACAACCCGGACAGGTCAGACACCTGTAGTTTTGGCGGATTTAGCGTCCACCCACTTCCCGGAATCCATATCTAAAGTATTTTGAGCCGCCCACCGCTCCGCTTCCGCCTTACGAGCAAAACCCCGCTTCGTCGTGGTCTTGCCGTCTGGTTTTACATACTTGACTTGCCACCTTTTTCCACGCGCAGTGGAGTACGCGATCACTGATGCCATGCTAAAATCAGCCTTGTCCTTTCATTACCAATGGGGACTAATCGCAGCTAGTTGACGCTAGCTGTCCATACGCCTCACGCATTGAGTTGCCGCTCACGTGAGGCGTTTCTTATATGGCGAAACTACATATTCGCGACACCATTCTCAGCAAAAACCCGATGACGAATCTCATCATTTTTACGCGCATACGCCTTATTGATAAGGAACGCGTCAATCAGTGCCCACATGCCCAGGCCGCCAAGGGTCAAGGTCATGCCGATGGCATAGCCGGTGTTGCCCAGGTAGTAGCGGTGGGCACCGATATAGCCGAGGAATAGCCAGAGCAGCCACATCACGGTTTGGTTCTTTTTGCGGTCGTCGTATTGCATTTGCGCCCGCTGTAGCACTGCGGGGTCAACCTGCTGCTGTTGGTTGGAGTATGGGTTGGTCATGAGTGGTTCCTTTCGGGAAGAGAATGTGATCCAAGTTTTACGACATTGCCCCGCGGGTGTGGTCGAAAAGCTGTTTAGGCCGCGAGTTCGGTATTACGTAGCCATACCTTTAGTAGGCGCTGGGCTACTTCGAGTTCATCCGCGATGGCAGGCAGGTGTCCTTGGTGCCAGATCGCAGCGTTTTCAAATTCTTCGGCGTTTATGAGTAGCCTTGCGGCGAATTGATCGACGCGGTGTTCTTGCCGCTGATCGAAGTGCCCATTACCGGTTGGCGTATCACCGTAGTAGGCGTGGGCTAGGGCGCTGCAGTATTGGGTTATCGATTGGCCGCGCCTGGTGCTGATTATGCGCTTGTCGTGGTTGTACCAGCCGGGTGGGCCGTTGTCATGCCTGACGATCCGTACATTCAGCGATTCCGCTAGTCGGTGAAGTTCAACCGCTGTAATCGTCATTAAACCCCCTTTCTGCGTCCTCATCCGGCCCGTTGTATGCGACGGCATTAAGCGGCATCTCGTTTTCCTTTTCGCGTTGTTCTAGCCGCTCAACCATGATTCGAGCTAGCTCAACATCATCGAGGTCTTCTACCGCATAAGTGGCAGCGTAAGCCATGATGTCTTCCCTAGTTATGGACCCAGCTGCAACCAGCCCGGGGATGGGGTTAACGCCATATGCTGAAGCTAGTTCCACTACTGCATCGGCTTCGCTGTTTTTTAAGCGCCGCTGAATCGTGCTGTGTGTCGTGTGTAGCTTTTCCGCGACATGGCGCCAGGAGTCATTGCCCGTCGTTTCGCTTACCCATTCAGGCAGTGCCATGTTTTCCTGCATGTCATAAATGGTACAAAAATAAGCCAGAAAAAATCAAGCTGACCTGCATGGATTGATAATAAGCCACCCCTATGTGTGTAACTGGTTGACCACAACGCCAAAATGGCTTAAATTTAAGTCATGCCAAGCAAGGAGGACCCAATGACAACAAGAATAAAAGCAAAAACAGAAGCGCTCATCAGCCTACAACGATCACTAAGAAAAACAACAGCGAAATGGCCAAACTTATCGGCTGCACGCGAAAAACCTACCAAAGCGCAATCGAAGGAGAAAACGTATCCGCAGGATTTATGGCCCGAGTCGCATTCACATTCAAATAACCGGGATAACTTTATCCCGCGTGCGGTAGACCATAGCAAGACCGGGTCGAGGCTCATGCGACCAAGCGCCGTAGTGCTTATTCGGCAGCATTTCCAAGCCCATTTCCTTATACCGATCAGACATCTTGACTGCCTTTCCTCCACATGTAGAACCGTCGTACCAGATTCACTAATTACACAACGGATTTCGAATTCAATTTGAAGTGCCCCGGGTTTTGTTTCTAGCGCACCAGTACTTACCCAAACCCCCACCAAGGTGGTGCCATCTCAATTACAGAAAGCTAAGCAGATTCATCAATACCATTCATGTTTACAGCCTGAAGGTAATCATCAGCCCAATCACGCGCACGCTTAATATTGTCCCAATTCGGCGCAATGAAATTAACCACACTCCTCGGGACCGGCCCCAATATGCCAGTAAACAAAAAAGCAATCCCTATCTCAGGATGTCCAGCATCCCTATCCATGCGGGCGTCCTCCAAATCTTCAGCAGAGATATTAATTCTGTCAGCAATATAGTCAAACAGCTCAAAACCGTCGACATGTCGTGCGTCAATGTTCATTTCTTTCTACCCACTTTCCTGAAACGGGATAGGCTGTCATATCATACGGCTCATTGTCCCTAATCCGGTACACAACCCGAATCTTTACACCGTCAACCTCACCAGAAATTGTACGCTTATCACCATTCTTCCTCGCGTTGATCTCCTTAGACTCTAAAAGATCACGCACGGCGTCAACAATCTTTTTGCTCTGACCACCCCGAGGAAACTTCGACGCACCAGAATACCGAGAATCCCACCCATGGCCCGCGCGAGTCGAGGCCAAATGCAACAGCATATCGCCATTATTCGTAGGCCGATCCCGCCCCGTACAACACAGGGCCTGCCCCCGGAAAGCGGACATTACAAAAATCCCTCCTTAAGGAACCTTGTTAGTTATACGAATTTGCCGTGCACCGGCCACGCATCAGGAAATGAATTATCCGGGGCATCTTCCTTCGAGGAAGCACCTGGCTTCATCTCGTCCACTGGGTAATCTGACGGAGGTGCGGCACGCTTAGCAGCCTGCGCCTGTAGCTCCCCAAGACGCTTCGCGTTGTCATCGAACTTCTGCGGGTCCGAGCCAAGCAGATCTGCGTTTTCCTCCGAGATTCCATACTTTGACAGTGCCTTCGACCGGGCAAGCTCCACCTGGAACTGTGTAGTTTTATTGCGCTCTGCTTCCAGTGCTTCCTGGGCGCACTGCAGCTCGGTCTTCTCGGCGTCCTGCATTTCACGGAACTTTTCAGCATCGGCTCGATACTCGTTACGTTCGGTGCGGTATTTCGCGTTTTCCTTGCGTAATTTTTCAGGCTCTTGCTGGTAGGACTCGGTGGTGCGCTCTGTTTTTGAGTTCCCCTCGTCCTGGGCGGGGTCCTGCTGGGCCACCTCGGCGGCTTCGTTTTGTCCGTCGTTGGTGGCGGTGGTTTCTTCTGCCATTGCGTAACCTCCTGGGTTATCTAATTTTGGGCATGAAAAAGCCCCCGCCACCAACCATGTGGTGTGGGGGTTGCGCGCTAAAGAGGAATCGAATCTCAACGAAATATCACCAGATAGCACAAAAGCCACCCCATAAAAACAGAGGTGGCCAAAGATTCAGATTAGATTAGCGAATGCTTTTCGTTAGTAACCGTTTGACTCCGCAACCACTTCATCAGAATCAGGTGCGAACATGGTTACTCGAAAGTTCAACAAGCTAGAAAGAACATCAAACAAAAAACGCTGCGCACTTAGATCCTCTGACTCATAAATGGCGAAACAAGTCTCGATTTCATCGTCGAAGATTTTTAGTTCTTCGGACAACGTAGCCGAAGCCCCGCCATCCACAACGAATCGGTAACAGTCACGATCATTGTCATAAGCGAGTTCACGCACCCTATCAACATCAGACAAAATCGTCAGCACGCGACCAACGGGAGCATCGGTAGTGATTCCTGCACTAGTCGACACGACTCCTCACCACCTCTTGTTTATCCTGGCTTATCACTGTAACTCGTTCTAATTCATCATAACTTTTTAAAGCCTGATCAACCTGATCTAAAGCTTTGTCCATTGCCATTTCGGTCCTGTATGAAGTGTCCTACCTCGCCCCACCACCAGCAACGCTTCAACCTGAAAGACTCAAGTCCACCACCAACACCCTAGAAGGCGGAATCAACGCCGAGGTCAAACGCTTAGCCAACACCCACCAAGGACTAACCCTAGAACACCAACGCCGCATGATCGATTGGTGGCTTTATCTCAAAACACAACTGCCTGACGACCCGCTAGAGATCGCCAGGCAGTGCAACTGGGGCCAAGACCAACTCGCCAAAGTCAATGCCTTGATCCACAAAGAAAACCACACCAACCAGCTACTTGGTCAGCCAGCCCTATACGACCCGGGTATCGATGTTGAATACACGCACTCAATCGGTATCTGGAAAGGCCAGATCTAGGGAATTGGCGACACGCCGTAAAACACACTTTTGTCGTTGAGCCCCATTTTTGACCCAGTTTTGACCCACTTTGACCCAGAACCGGCCTAAATCAGACCAAACCAAACTGAACCGAAAACCAAAAAATACCCAAACTACCTGGCATTTTGCCTGGCAGCTCGGGTTAAAGATGGTGCCCCAGGTGAGACTCGAACTCACACTGGACGGGTTTTGAATCCGTTGCCTCTGCCAATTGGGCTACTGGGGCGTGCGCTAAATAGCCTATAACACCATCCCCTTAATTAACTAATCAGCTGCTCATAAGCTATTTTCGTGACCTTTATCGAATGGCAACAGCTACCAATTACCGACACTTCCCGGTCGGGCCATTACTGGCGCCACACGATGCATATAATAGCGCGCATGGTTACTCATCTCCTCAACATTCTGCGCGGTGCGCTAATCGGTTCCGCAGAACTGGTTCCCGGCGTATCCGGCGGAACCGTCGCGTTGATCGTGGGCATCTATGAACGCGCCCTCCACAACGCCAACCTGCTGCTGAAAGCAAAATTCCGCGAAGTCGAATGGATCTTCCTGCTCACCATCGGCGTCGGCATGTTCGCCGCCGTATTCGGCCTATCCGGCATCCTGAGCTCCTTCGTGGAAGGCACCCCAGATGTTGCCCGCGCCCTATTCTTCGGCATGGTGGCGGTCTCCATCATCGTGCCACTGATGATGATTGACGAGGACCTGAGCAAAAAGAAAGGCCCGGCCATCATCACGTTCCTGATCGCCGCCGGGCTCGTCGCATTCGTTACCGGGTTCACCTCCGAACCGAACCGGGATCCTTCACTGATCACGGTCTTCTTCGCCGCAGCTATTGCGGTCTGCGCCCTGGTGCTGCCGGGTGTATCCGGCTCGCTGATCTTGCTGACCCTGGGCCTGTACAACTTCGTCATCGGCTCGGTCTCCGACCGCGACCTCACCGTGCTGGCTGTCTTCGCCGCTGGCGCACTGACCGGACTGGTGGCCTTCGTGAAGGTCATCAACTACTTGCTGGACCAGCACCGCACCCTGACCCTAGTGGCCATGGCTGGCCTGATGGTCGGCTCATTGCGCGCGATTTGGCCCTGGCAAGGCGACGGTGACGCGAACTTCCTGACGCTCATCCTGATGATGCTGCTTGGCGCGGCCATTGTCGCCGCCTTCGTTATCGCCGACCGCACACAAACGAAGAAGAAGGTACAGGTTTAACCAAACTTTTCGGCGATGGCTTTGGAAACTGGCTCCGGTAACAGGTCCGAAACATCGCCGCCAAAGCGGACGACCTCTTTGACCAACGACGAAGAGGTATAACCGTATTTTTCATCGGTGAGCAAGAAATAGGTATCAATGCCAGATAGCCGCTTGTTCATCTGCGCCATCGGCAGCTCGTATTCATAATCCAACGAGCTGCGCAGGCCTTTGACCAAACAATCAATGTTGTGCTCATCGGTGTATTTCACCAATAGATCACTCCAGGCATCGACACTGACGTTGTCACAATCAACAGAACGCCGGATCAACTCCATACGCTCTTCGACGCTAAACAACCCCTTCTTATTCGGGTTAGCTGTCACCAGCACCGTGACGTGATCAAAAGACTGCGCAGCACGGGTGATGATATCCACGTGCCCCATGGTCACCGGATCAAACGATCCCGGGCACACTGCCGTGGTGCGTTTATTCTGCTGGGTGTTATCGCTCATTGCTTCTCCTTGTGTTGCTGGGTATTCGGAAAGCCAAGGCCCCGGAATTTTCAGTCTGAAATTTCAATTTCGGGGTGTTAGTAGCAGGCTTATAATTATCAGCCGTCGTTCTCAGTTCCACGGTAGTTGGCCATATCCATCCGCGCTTTGCCGTAGGTGCGGCGTTTCAATTTCTGCGTGGTCGGAACAAAGCCTTCTGGCCACGGAGCTTCCGCTGAGCGCACTTCCCGCTCGATCACCACCATCGCATCTGGGTTGAGCACCCGTGGTAGCTGATCCAACAGCTCTGCCAGCTCGTCGTTGCCTACCGCATACGGCGGATCCGCCAGCACCAGATCAAAGCGCTCACCAGTGCGTGCAACATAATCCAGCGCGGGTGCGGCAACCACATCAATCTGGGCGCCGACATCAGCCAACACGGCAGCATTGCCATGGATGATTTCGCAGGCCTCCTGGCTGGCGTCGACAAGCACCACCCGGTCTGCTCCCCTGCTGGCAGCCTCCAGGCCCAGTGCGCCGGAACCAGCAAACAAATCCAACACCCGCGCGCCGGGAAACTCCAAACGCGCATTCAGCGCAGAAAACAGCCCCTCCCGGGCGCGGTCACTAGTCGGGCGAGTACCTTCTGCGGGCACCGCAATCTTTCTGCCACGGGCACTGCCTGCAATAATCCGAGTCATGCCCACCAGTGTAACCGGCGAAAACCTGGCAAACCGCGCTAGCCTAGCTAGGTCTTAGCTAAATACTCATAGCCATCATCGTCAATGCCTGCAACCATCGCGCGCGCCATCGCCACATCGTGTTCGATGATGCTTGCGGCTTGCACCTTCGCTTGCTCAATCAGCGCGGAATCATTCTGCACATCCAGCAACTTCAACTGCGAATGCACACCAGACTGTTCAGTACCCAAAACGTTGCCTTCCCTGCGGTGCGCAAGATCAATCTGGGCGACGGCGAAACCATCGTTAGTACCTGCCACCTGCTGCAAGCGCGCATTCGCCGGGTGGCCCTCCGGAGCCAAAGTGTGGAACAAACACACCGAAGGCTGGGTGCCACGGCCAATACGGCCACGCAATTGGTGCAACTGCGAAAGACCAAAACGCTCCGATTCGCGCACGATCATCATCGTGGCATTCGGCACATCCACCCCCACCTCAATGACGGTGGTGGAAATCAACACGTTGATCTCACCAGCAGCAAACTTCTGCATAACCTCTTCTTTATCCGACCCGCTCATCCGGCCGAACAACACACCAATGCGCGCGCCTGCAATCTCCGTGGGCACATCATCCAGCACCTCGCGCTTCGGCGGCTCAAAAGCAGCAAACAACGCATCCTGCGGTAGTGGGCGCTCATCCTCGCCATAACGGGCGAACGGGTCCTCTTCTGCCAGATCCTCCGGGGTGGAATTCGGCATAGCCACCGGCGGGATCTCCGCACCCAGCTTCAGGGCGAGCTCAATCACCCCACCCGCACCATCGATGCGTGGGGTGACCACATACGCCTGGCGCCCGGCAGCGAGTTCTTCTTCCAGCCGGTGCCACATGCGATCGGTCCACCCCTGATGCTCATGCTGCACCACCGAAGAACTAATCGGCTGACGCCCACGCGGGAGCTGCTTGATCGTCGATTCCGCCAGATCACCAAACACCGTCATCGCAATCGTGCGCGGAATTGGCGTCGCCGTCATCACCAACAGGTGCGCCACCGGGTAGGTCTTCGCGCGCAGCTTATCGCGTTGCTCCACACCAAACCGGTGCTGCTCGTCAACAATCACCAAACTGAGCTCGCAAAACTCCACCGTATCTTCCAACAAAGCATGCGTGCCGATGACAATATCCGCCTGGCCAGAAACAATCTGCAACAGCGCCTCGCGCTTGGCTTTCACCGGCATGGAACCAGTCAGCAACACGACGTTTGCCTCTACCCCGGCCGCGCGCAAAGTAGCGGTGATGCTGCGGGCGTGCTGCGTCGCCAAGACCTCCGTGGGAGCCAACAACGCGGCCTGCTTATCGTTATCCGCCGCCTGCAACATCGCAGCGAGAGCAACCACCGTTTTGCCGGAGCCGACCTCGCCCTGCAGCATGCGCGACATCGGGAAATTGCGCTGCATTTCCCCGCTGATCTCAGATAACGCCGATTCCTGGTCTTCGGTGAGCTGGTAGGGCAAACCGTCGACAAGCTGGCGATATTTGTCCCCCGGCGGCAAGGGGTTGGCACTAGCTTTTTGCGCATCCAACCGGCGCAGCGCCATCACCAACGCGAGGGTGAGCGCTTCTTTGTCCTTCAGTGTTTCCACCGCCGGGCCATTGCCAAGAAAAGGTGGAAAATGCAGATCCCACAAAGCCTCATTCAGCGTCATACCGCCATTGGCAGGATCTGGCAACAGCGGCATCGTGCGCAAAGATTCATAAATCGCGCCTAAAATCCGCGCAGATTCCAGACCACCTTTTTGCCGGTAAATCGGAATGAAAGGCTGGGCCGCAAGGTAGGTAGTCAGCCCCTCATAGCGCTCCAGCTTTTTCATCGCCCCACTACTGAAAGTTTTCTTCGGCTTAGCATCAGGGCCTGTGGAAGAATTGCTAAACACCAAACATTGCGGGTGCGTAACGCTCAAATGCTTCTGAAAAACCCGCACCTTACCAGTGACCATGATTGTCGCATCTTTCCACACCCCAAAAACCTGATGGTGGAAAAACACCAAGGTCACACCGTTGCTGAGAGTGATCTCGGTGCGTTTTTTACCCGTATCAATCTTGTCTGCTTTCACCACCGTCGAGATAAAAGTAATCGGATCGGCAGAATTAAGATCCTCATCCGTGATGCTGTCATCCCGGCGCGAGAAAGCGCGGGGGAAATACGTGATTAACTCGCCGCACGTGCGGACCTCCAGGGCCTTGGCAATTGCCTTGGCTTCTTTCTCGCCGACGACGTCGGCAAGGTCCCGGTCATCACGCCAGCCCAGCACGTCATTCCACCCCTAGTTCAATTGGCCCTGTTTCCGTTGCAAATACGATGACTTCTACGCCCAGCTTGGCCAGTGCCTCGGCGTCAATAGCGGCCGGAAACGGAGTGAGTACGGTGATTTGTTCGATGTCATCGCCGACCAGGTTGGATGCCACGCGTAGTACTTCGGGGCCGAGCTGATCACCGAACTCGGTTGGGTTTTCGATTATTGCTGTGCGCATGGCATTAGCAGCCTCACACATGGTTTCGGTGGCTTCGGCTGGGGGCAGGGTTTTGTCGTACACCGAAATCGCGGCAATGCCTGCGCACAGTGAGGCGGTCTCGATGACCTCCGCGCCCTGGGAACGCCACTGCTGGTGCTGCTGGGCGTTGGTGTAGCCGTTACTGAGCACAGTCAATTGCGACAGGTTTGCGGGCGCGGTTGCGGTAGCTGCGCCCGTGAGCGAAGTGTTGGTGGTAGTTGCCTTAGCAGAGCCCAGTACACCACGGTATTGTTCTACGAATTCCTGCGGCGCTGCCACTTGCGCACCGGCTTGTGCGAATAATTCCGCGATTTTGGAATCGTCCACCAAGGCCACTAACTGCCGGTGCTCAGTGCGGGATTTAGTGCGAGGTTTAGCGTGAGGTTTAGTGCGAGCAGCCGTGCCATTGTCATTGTCATTGTCACTGTCACTGTCATTGCCATTGTCGATGGCATTACCTGTGGCTCCGGTTCCATCTGCTCGGTGAGCGCCGTCGTCGCCTGCTGATGCCGCCAACAAGGTATCTGCTGATGCTACCGACAGGGCATCGGCCTGGGCATCTGGCAACACCTCCAGGCGAATATCGCTCGGGCGGCCATGCTCCAGGCTTTCTTCAATCACTGCCCCGGCGCGGTGACTGTGAATGTGCACGGTGGCCTCGGTGTCGTTGACGCGGGCAATGATCAGGCTGTCGCCCAGTGGTGTGATGCCGGCTTCGAGCTGGTCGACGTCGCCGGTGAAAAAGAACATCACCTCCAGGTGGTGGCTGCGGTTCTGGTCGGCGTGCGAGACGAAGGTATCGGTGGCCAGTGCGCTGGCGTGTGGTTCTGTGCGGCCTTCCAGTTCGTCGACCAGCGTTTGCAGCAGCACTAGCAGGCCTACTCCCCCGGCATCGACGACGCCGGCCTCGCGGAGTTCTGGCAGCTGCGAAGGAGTGGCGGCGAGCGCTTGTTCGCCGGCATGGAGGGCACTGCGGGCGGTGGTGAGTAGGTCTGTCTCTGCGGCTTCGGTCGCTGCCGCGGGATCCGTGGCATGCGCGCATGCACGCAGCACGCTGATGATGGTGCCTTCTACCGGCGCGGCGATGGCTTTTTCTGATAATTCCACCGCGCTGTGCAACGCTAAGCGCAACTGTGGGGTTTGCAGGCAGCTATCCGGGCAGGAATCGGCAATGCCGCGTAGTACCTGCGACAGGATCACCCCGGAGTTGCCGCGTGCTCCGCGCGCAGCGCCCATGGCTAGTGCAGTAGCAACGTGGTTATCTGGAGTTTCGGCGGCTTGGGCCAGAGCCGAATCCATGGTGAACGACATATTCGAGCCGGTATCGGAATCCGGTACCGGGTACACATTCAGCCCGTTGATTTCGCTGCGCCGACGCTGCAGCTCTGTAGCTGCGCGCTGCGCCCAACGACGCAGACCTGCCCCGTCGAGGCGGGCGGCAGGTGCGGTGACGTCGGCAAGAGTATCTGGGCGCAAAGACATGATGTTCTAGCTTACAATCTTATAATTGCCAATCAATTGGCTGGCAACCCTGGTCTGTCAGGTACTGGTTGGCGCGGCTAAACGGGCGGGAGCCGAAAAAGCCCCGGCGTGCCGAAAGTGGTGACGGGTGTGGGCTGGTAATGGCGGGGCAGTCGAGGAATTTCTCGCATTCCTGAGCTTGTTTGCCCCACAGAATGGCCACCAAGTTTTCTGCCGGTAGGGCGCGCAGGATGGCTCCAGTCACTGCCTCCCAGCCTTGTTTGCGGTGTGAGCCTGCTTGACCCGGCGCGACAGTAAGCACCCGGTTGAGTAGCAGCACGCCTTGCTCGTGCCAAGGGCGTAGGTCGCCGTCGGCGGTAACAGCATGCCCGGTATCGGCGGCGAGTTCTTGGTAGATATTCGCCAGTGAGCGTGGCGGGGCTCCGGTGGCTGCCGGGTGGGTGGAAAACGACAGTCCCATCGCGTGACCTGGTGTTGGGTAGGGGTCTTGGCCGACGATGAGCACGCGGACCTTCTCCAGAGGTAGGGACAGCGCGCGGAAGACGTCGTCTTCTGCTGGCAGGTAGTCTCCTTGGCTGGCATAGCTCATGGCCGCGATGATCTCGTCGCTCACAGTGGACAGTGCTGGGTACCAGGACTTGTCGACGCGATTGAGCAGGCCGGGCCAGGCGGAGAGTTTCTGGGCAAGTTCGGCGCCTGCTTGGTTATTTGCGGTTGCTTGGTTACCTGTGCTGTCGTGGTTAGCTGCAAGCTCAGTATCGGTCATTGGAAAGACTCCCATCCTTGGTTGGCTGCGCTGTGTTGGATTGGTGTGGCATCCATACAGACATTGTGCTGCGCGGATTTCGTCCCTGCAGTGATATCACCGATGCGCCGGAAGCCGGACGGCGCGGATTTGGCAGTGGTTGCAAGCAGAGTGTGATCTTCTCCCCCACCGAGTACCCAATCCCAGGGGTCCATGCCTAGCACCTGACCTGCGTGGACGAGCAAGTCATCCGGGGCAAGCGCAGCAGAATCCAGATCGATGCCTACCCCAGAACGTTGACACAACAACTGCAGTTCGCGCAGCAACCCATCCGAGTTATCCGTCATCGCCGAAGCCCCTGCGGCACGGGCGATCATCCCACGGTTGGGGCTGAGCCACGGAGCGCAGTGGGCGTCAACAAGCGAGGTGAGCTCCCGGGGAATATCCGCCCGGCCAAACCGCTCCAGCAACGCCAGCCCAGCCGCCGACCACCCCAGACGGCCATGGGCAACCAGCTGCTGCCCGGCGCGCGCCCGGTCCAGAGTCAGCGGGCTACGGGAACCGCCCAACGAACCCACAGCGGTAATCGTGACGATGAGCTGGTTCGACTTGGTGACATCACCGCCAACCAACTCAGCGGTGTACCGGCGGGCCCGGGTGCCAATGCCTGCAGCAATACCGCGCACGACCTCCAGCGGTGTCTCCGGCGGGGCAGACAGTGACAACAACGCCGCAGTCGGGCGCGCACCCATGGCCTCAATATCGGCGAAATTTTGCAGGATGGCTTTCTGCCCTACCTCTTCCGGGCTGGACCAATCCAGACGGAAATGTCGGCCTTCCACCAAGGTGTCGGTGGCGACTACCGTGCGCGAGTTGGGTTGGCCCGGAAATAGCACCGCGGCATCGTCGCCGTTAATCACTGACGGCGCAGCATCGGTAATAGCCTGGATGACCTCGCGCTCACTGACTTCGCCGAGGGTACGGCGAGTTGACTGGGTCGGCTCGACTGTCTGGGCTGGCTGGGTCGGCTTATCGCTCACTCATAGCCTTTCATTCGATGCTGTTCGTTAGACTTTCGATTATGACTGCAGATCCCACCAACAATGCAGATAGCGCAGATGGCGCTTCACCAGACAACGAGCTGGCAGCTACCGACCCGGTGGAAGGCATCGGCCGCGCCCCCATTTACACCTCGCTGGGCTTATCACTAGGCCTGGTCGCGGTGGTACTAGCGGGCGCGCGCATCATTGGCGGTGGTGCCCCGACGGTGACACTATCGGATTTGCCCGCCGAACACGCAGATTCTGCCGAATGCCAACAGCTTATCGACTCGCTTCCCGACGAAGTCGCTGACCTCCCACGCGCAGAAATCGCCGAGCCCGCCCCCGCCGGTGTGGCCGCCTGGGCCGCCGGAAGCTCTGGTGCTGGCGGAAACTACCGCGACCAAGTAAGCCTGCGGTGTGGCGTGGACACTCCGTTCCAATACAGCGAATATTCACACACGCAGGTGGTTGAAGCCGACGGCGCTAGCTCTAGTGAGAACTCTAGCGGCAGCCCAAGTGACGGTAATACAGCAACCGAATGGCTCGAGGTACAAGACCAAACCCCAGGTTCAACGCTAACCACCTGGTATTCCACCAACCGCTTTCCGACGGTCGCGGTCACCGTTGACCGCGCGGGTAATGGCACTGCCGGTGACGACGGTGCAGACGATGGCGCTGGCGGAAATGCTACGGCGCCGGATAGCGCTGCCGCTACCACCCGCGAGGCCCACAAAGCCATCGCGCAATTGACTGGAGCCACAGAGTCCTTAGAACTTCGCAAGCACCAACCGCACCCGGCCCCGTTGTCTGAACTCGCCTCCGGCAGCTCCGACGACTTCGCTGCCTGCCAGTCACTGATCAGCGCCGCCAAAGATGGTTTCACCCCAGCGGAAGGCTACGAACTGTACGACGACACCGCCAAAGACACCATCGCCTGGACGCACCCGGGCTACGAGCCGATCGTGCTGCGCTGCGGCATCGCGGACCCCGACGTTCCCCTGGGTGAGCGTTTGCAACAAATCAACGAAGTGCCGTGGTTTGAAGACACCGTGCTTGCCGACGGCACTACTGCCTCCACCTGGTACCCGTTGGGCCGGGAAGTTGCGGTAGCAGTATCGACGCCGCAGGCGGCTGCGCAAGAATCACTCTCACGCATCACGGAGCTGCTGAAACAACACACTGCGGCCGCCCCCAATGCCGGTTAGCGCGCCGGGCTTGCCTAGCTGGCTGCTAGCGCGCCAGCGCGGTTTGGGTCGCTAGCGCGCCAGCGCGGTTTGGGTCGCTAGCGCGCCAGCGCGGTTTGGATCATGGTATCCAGCAACTCCGGGTAGGCAACACCGCTGGCCTGGAATACCTGCGGGTACATCGAAATCGGCGTAAAACCTGGCATGGTGTTGATCTCGTTGATCACCGGGCCGGATGCGGTAACGAAGAAATCCACCCGAGCCAGTCCCTGGCAATCAAGTGCCCGGAATGCGGCCTGCGCCATGTCCTGCAGCTGGCCGGTAACCTCATCGTCATACGGGGCCGGAATGGTCGGGGTGACAACGTCGGCAAGATACTTAGTTTCAAAACCGTAAAAGCCCTCTTCACTGGCAGCAATATTGTTCAGCTTCGCTGGCACGGAAGCCACGATGCTGCCATCCGGATACTGCAAAACGCCGACCTCAACCTCGTCACCAACGATCTCGGTTTCCACGATCGCTTTGCCCGCCACATCCGCATCGCGCGCGGCGTCCAGAGCCGCCGGGAAATCTTTCCAATCAGTGACCTTGGAAACCCCAATCGAGGAGCCACCGCGGGCCGGTTTCACAAACACCGGCAGGCCCAAGCGCTGCTTGTCGTCGTCGGCAAGCACTTCGCCTGCCCCAACGACTGCCTCCGGGGTGACCGGCAACTGCTCAGCAACCAGCAGCTTTTTCGTGTACTCCTTGTCCATGCTCGCCGCCGAAGACAACACACCGGTGCCCACATACGGAATATCGGCTAATTCCAGCATGCCCTGGATGGTGCCGTCCTCGCCGAACGGGCCATGTAGGACAGGAAAAACCACATCGAACTCTGCGTGAACTTTACCGGTGGTGAGATTGTGCAGCACCCGACGCTGCGGGTTCAGCGATAATGCAAGCTCGTCGCGCAGCGTAACTTCCGGCAACTGGCCATCGACAATTTTTAAGCCCTGCTCGCCTACCGTGAACACACCGTCTTTAGTGATGCCGACAGGAATGACCTCATAATGGTCCCGGTCCAAGTGAGCCATGACCGCCGAAGCGGATACGCAAGAAACCGAATGCTCGGTGCTCCGGCCACCATAAAATACTGCCACGCGCGTCTTGTTTGTCATGCGCGTCATGCTACCACCGGCCAGTAGCGTTTCTGCGGCTTATCCGGGCTACTCGGACTTCTTCGACCGTCCCATCAGCGAAACCATCATGTCGGCCACCGCGAGATCTTCATGGCACACGGAATACACCGCCTGGGTCAGCGGCATATCGACGTTATGGTCCTGGGCAAGCTGAAAGATCGAATTCGACGAGATCACGCCTTCCGCTACCTGGCCTTTCGTTGCGGCTTTCGCCTGCGCCAAGCTATCTCCTAAGCCTAGACGCTTACCGAAGGTGCGATTGCGAGACAGCTCCGAGTTACACGTAGCCACCAGATCACCCAAACCGGCCAGGCCCGCGAAGGTGCGCTCGTCGGCGCCCAGGGCGTTACCCAAACGAGTGATCTCCGCCAGGCCGCGGGTGATCAGCGTGGCTTGGGTATTTTCCCCCAGACTCAACCCGGTGGCCATGCCACAAGCCAGCGCGATAACGTTTTTACAGGCCCCACCGAGCTCACAGCCGATGACGTCGGTATTGGTATACGGGCGGATATAGTGATTCGCCACCGCGGCCTGCACCAGCTTCGCGCGGTTTTCATCCACGCAAGCAATGACTGTGGCCGCGGGCTGTTCCAAAGCAACCTCGCGTGCCAGGTTGGGCCCCGATAGAACAGCGACGCGGTCTTCTTCAATGCCGGCTTCCACGATGACTTCCGTCATGCGCTTCAACGTGCCGCGCTCAATGCCCTTCGAAATCGACAGTACCGTGGCATCGTTGGGAATCAGTGGCGCCCAGGCGCTGACATTATCGCGGAGAGTTTGCGAAGGCACGCCACACACCACGATTTCCGCACCGCCCAATGCGGCCGCGATATCAGTGGTGACTTCCAGGGCGTCGGGAAGCGTAATGCCCGGCAAATAATCCGGGTTTTCCCGGGTGTTGCTGATGGTTTCCGCGAGTTCTTGCCGCCGCGCCCACAAGCAGACGTGGTTTCCGGCATCGGCGAAAACTTTTGCCAGCGTGGTACCCCACGAACCAGCTCCCATGACCGCGACCCTCATTGCGCCTCCTTGAAATACATCCCCACCAGCCTACCGTTTGGGCGCACGCTGGTTATGCAAAATGCGGTGGTTTTGGGGAAAATAGACAGCATGGTGAAAAAATCCCAGATGAGCGAAGCCGACAAAGATAACCAAAGCGGATTTAACCTCTCCGCCCGTTATCACCAAATCGGGAAAAATCCAGGTGCCGAATATCGTAAACCAACGCTGGCAGCTGGTGCTGTGCTGTGGCGCCGCGGTGACAACGGTACTGCAGAGGTCGCGGTGATTCACCGCCCGCGATACGACGATTGGTCACTGGCCAAAGGCAAAGTTGACCCTGGCGAATCACTGGCCAGCTGCTGCGTGCGCGAAATCGCCGAGGAAACCGGTTACCAAGTCCAGCTCGGCTCACTACTGGGATCGGTCAACTACCCCGTGCAAGGACGCACCAAGGTGGTTTTTTACTGGAACGCGAATATCACCGGCGGAAAATTCCAGAAAAATGAGGAAGTCAACAAACTGCGCTGGCTCAGCGTAAACGAGGCACACGAGAAACTCACCTACGACACCGACCGGCGGGTCTTGGAACAAGCAGCCATCCGGCATGACGACGCCGTCGACACGCGCGTACTGTATGTGCGCCACGCCAAAGCACATGACCGCAAAACCTGGAGCGGTGACGACAACTTGCGCCCGCTGCATAAAAAAGGGCGTCGGCAAGCAGAATTTCTGGTGCCCATGCTGAGTGCGTACAAGCCGACCGCACTGTATTCCGCAGAACCTGCGCGCTGCCAATCCACCATTGCCCCATTGTCCGACGCACTAAGCCTGCCAGTGACCACTGAACAGATTGTGGGGGATGCCGGATTGGATGATCTCCCAGCGGCCACCGCGCGATTCCGAGAAATTGCTACCGGCGGTGGGGTTCCGGTCATCGTCTCACAAGGCGGGATGATGCCGGAAATCATCGAGACTTTAGCGGCTGAGGCCGACTTTGACATCGAACCGCGGGAATTTAAAAAAGCCGGCACCTGGGTGCTCGCGCTGCGCGAAGGCAAGCTCGTCGGTGCCGACTATCTGGCCTCGCCACTGCCAGTACGCTAGCTACGAACCTGTGGCTTGAAGCTTGGACGGCGCGATTCGAAATCACTAATCGCGTCGTCATTTTTTAATGTCAACCCGATATCATCCAGGCCTTCACGCAGGCGCCAGGCCGTGTAATCGTCGATTTCAAATGGGTAGACATTCCCGCCGACCTTCACGGAACGCGATTCCAAGTCGACCGTCGCCTCAGTGCCTGGTTCTGCTTCCAGCTGCTTCCAGATCAGCTCGATATCGGACTGTTCCATAATGCCCGCCAACAGGCCGGCCTTACCGGCGTTACCGCGGAAAATATCGGCGAACCGGGGCGAAAACACCGCGCGGAAGCCGTAATCACCCAGCGCCCAGACTGCGTGTTCCCGAGAGGAACCGGTGCCGAAATCCGGGCCCACGAACAGCACGGATCCATTACGGAACTCTTCGCGGTTGAGCACGAAGTCATCGTTTTTACGCCAGTTGGCAAACAGACCGTCCTCAAACCCCGTGCGTGAGACGCGCTTGAGGTAGACCGCAGGAATGATCTGATCGGTATCAACGTTGGAATACGGCAGTGGCACACCAACGCCGGTGTGTGTGGTGAACTTTTCCATGGGTTGTGCTCCTCTTTGTCCTAGCTAGCTTTTACAGATCCGCCGGGCTGGCCAGGGTGCCTTTGATCGCAGTAGCAGCGGCTACGGCTGGCGAGACCAAGTGGGTGCGTCCGCCGGGGCCTTGACGACCTTCGAAGTTGCGGTTTGACGTCGACGCCGAACGCTCGCCTGGGCGCAGTTGATCTGGGTTCATGCCCAGGCACATCGAACAGCCAGCAGTGCGCCATTCCGCACCAAAGTCGATAAAGATTTTGTCCAAACCTTCTTCTTCGGCTTGCTGCTTGACCCACGCCGAGGACGGCACCACCATCATGCGGGTGTCCGCGGCCAACTTGTGTCCGCGGACTACTTCAGCGGCAGCTCGCAGATCCTCAATGCGCGCGTTGGTGCAGGAGCCCAAGAAAACGGTGTCGATCTTGATATCACGCAGTGGGGTACCTGGTTGCAGGTCCATGTAGGCCAGGGCTTTTTCTGTAGCAGCGCGGTCACTGTCGTCGGTGCAGTCTTCCGGGTTCGGCACCACCGCGTCTAGTGGCAAGCCTTGACCAGGATTGGTTCCCCAGGTGACAAATGGGCGCAGCGCAGAGCCGTCGATCTCCACAACAGTGTCGAACTCAGCACCCTCATCCGTCGGCAAGGTCTTCCAATATGCGACAGCTTCGTCGAAGTTTTCTGGGGCGAATTCGCGCCCACGCACGTAGTCAAAGGTCTTTTCATCCGGCGCGACCATGCCTGCACGCGCACCGGCTTCGATAGACATATTGCAGATGGTCATGCGCGCTTCCATCGAAAGCTTCTCGATAGCCTCGCCGCGATATTCAATGATGTGGCCTTGCCCGCCGCCGGTGCCGATCTTCGCAATGATCGCCAGGATTAGGTCCTTAGCCGTTACGTCTGGCTGCAGTTCGCCGCTGACCTCAATGGCCATGGTTTTGAAAGGCTTCAGCGATAAAGTCTGCGTGGCCATGACATGCTCTACCTCAGAGGTACCAATACCCATCGCAATCGAACCGAATGCCCCGTGGGTAGAAGTGTGCGAATCACCACAGACGATAGTCATTCCTGGCTGCGTGATCCCGAGCTGCGGACCGACAGTATGGACAATGCCCTGCTGCTTATCCCCCATGGAATGCAGACGGATACCGAATTCCTCACAGTTTTTGCGCAGTGCGCCCACCTGCGTGCGGGAGGTTTCTTCTTTAATCTCCAGCAGGTTACCTTTAGTAATGCCTTCGGTCGGGACGTTATGATCCTCCGTAGCCAAATGCAGCTCCGGGTGCCGCATGGTTCGGCCATTCATCCGCAGTCCGTCAAAGGCCTGCGGGCTAGTAACCTCGTGTAGCAGCTGGAAGTCGATATAGATCAGGTCTGGTTTGCCGCCTTCTCCTTGAACGACAACGTGATCGCGCCATACTTTTTCAGCCAGAGTGAGTTTTTCTGTCATGGTTTCCACCTCACTTGTTCTCCCACATGTTAGGAAGATAGTATCACGGTATGGGACGGTATAGTGAAATCTCGGGAATCAAGGTGCTCGATCGCGCAATTGCGATTATGAAAGCCACCGCGACAACCCCCATGAACCTCTCCGAACTGTGCACAGACACCGGCATCCCCCGCGCCACCGCACACCGTCTGGCCAGCGCATTGGAGATGCACCGGATTTTGGCACGACGGGCCGACGGCCGCTGGGGTGCGGGCCCAGAACTTCCCGGCTCTCAGGACAAACTGGTGGCCACAGCTACCCCATTTATGGAAAAACTGATGGAATCAACCGGCGAATCCGTGCAGCTCTACCAGCGCCGCGGCGACGAACGCATCTGCATCGCAGCCTGCGAACCAGCTTCTGGCCTGCATAACGTGGTGCCGGTAGGTTCGACACTGACTTTGAATTCAGGTTCAGCCGCCCGGGTCCTGCTTGCCGCCATCACCGACACTGTCGAACGCGATCGGATCCTACACACCGCTTCCTACACACTTGCCGACGTCACCGATGCCGTCGAACGTGGCTGGTCAGAATCCATCGGTGAACGCGAACCAGGCCTAGCCAGCATCTCCGCACCAGTACATGATGCCGCCAATACTGTGGTCGCAGTACTGTCCATCTCCGGCCCAATCGAACGCATGCACCCCAGCCCTAGCGAGTGCTACGCAGGCATTATCCAACAAACCGCACGGGAACTCAGCGCACAATTATAGATTTGCAATGGTTTAAGATTAGGTGTTGCACGCATGCCAAGTGAAAAAGACACTCCACAGCCAGCACTGATGTGGTTTCGGGATGACCTCCGGTTGCAAGATAACGCGGCACTCGCTTGGGTTGCGAAGCAAGGCCCAGTAATTGCCGTTGTTATCGATGAAGATGCAACTGTAACAGGAGCCCGGGCACTGGGCGCAGCCACACGTTGGTGGTGGCAACGCAGCGTGCACCAGCTGCAACACAAGCTGCATGCTCACGGTGTTCCGCTGCTGTATTACCAGGGCGATCCGCGCGCGATCATTCCTGCCGCCGTCGAGGAGTTCGGGGTATCCGCGGTGGGCTGGTCACGGCGCTATCACAAGCCTTTGCGGGAACTGGATGCACAACTTAAGCGCCTACTGCAAGAAAAAGGCGTAGCTGCGAAAAGTTTTCCTGGACACTTATTAACCGAGCCCTGGGAAGTGCAGACGCAACAAGGCAAGCAATATAAGGTCTACACCCCATTTGCGAAAACCGCCCGCGGACTTGCCGCGGACAATGTTGCCAGCTACCTCAACAATGGCAATGCTCAATCCCCTTCGCCGACAAGTCATGATGAACTAGACCCAATTGGGTTCGCAGGCCCCGGGGCAGATTTGCCGTCCGCCCACCCGCTACCTGATTGGGACGAAGCCGACTGGACGCTTTCCTTAGCCCAACACTGGAGCCCCGGAGAAAACGCGGCCTGGCAGCTAGCCGAGGAATTCTTATCCCAATTAACTGCAGCTTCAAAGCAGCGCGCCCCTCATTATGCTGCGGACCGTGACCGTTTGGATAAAAAAGCCACTTCCCGACTCTCACCGTACTTACGCTTTGGCGAAATCAGCATCCACCGCCTGTGGGCATTGATCACACAAGCCAGCGATAGTGGCCGTATCACCAATGAGGACGCGTCTGCATTCCTGAGTGAATTATTGTGGCGCGATTTCGCCTGGCACCGGCTCTACCACTTACCGGATCTGCACCGACGCAACGTACGGGAACAGTTCGACCATTTCGATTGGCACTGGGACGAAAATGAAGCCCGACGTATAGCTAGCACCCGCCGGGATCCGCGTTGGCCAGAAACCGAGAAAGACATTCCAGAGATCGCCACAGCCGACGATTTCCACAGCGTGTTTTCGGCATGGCGGGCGGGGAAAACGGGTATTGCGGTAGTAGATGCCGGGATGCGCGAATTGTGGGCAACCGGCACCATGCACAATCGGGTGCGCATGGTGGTGGCCAGTTTTTTGACGAAAAACCTCGGCATACACTGGCGCCACGGTGAAGCGTGGTTCTGGGACACCCTGGTCGATGCTGACCCAGCATCGAATCCATTCAACTGGCAGTGGGCTGCTGGTTGTGGCGATGACGCTGCACCATATTTCCGGATTTTCAACCCTGATACTCAGGCCAAGCGCTTCGACCCCGATTACCGTTATATCCAGCACTGGGTTCCGGAGTACGCGACTCCGATATATCCGCAGCCGGTGGTAGAGCTGAAAGCATCTCGTCGCCAAGCCTTAGCCGCCTACGAAGAGATGAAAAACTTCCACCCGCGGCCCGAATAGACAGACCGCGGGTGGAAACAAATGACTTGTTAGTCAGTCACTTGTGCGCTTGTGCCAAGCACTTCTTAGTCGTTCGCTTCTTAGTCGTTGACGTAGAAGGACTGCTTGTTCACGAACTCATCAAGCGCCAGCACGGAAAGCTCACGACCGAAGCCAGAGTTCTTCACGCCACCGAATGGCAGCACTGGCGTCATGGCCTGTGGTAGGTTGACGTGGATCATGCCAGACTCGATCTTGTCGGCAACCTTCTTGGCACGTTCTTTATCTTCCGAGAAGACTGCGCCGCCCAAGCCGTAGTTCGAGTTGTTAGCCAGCTCGATGGCTTCTTCTTCCGAGCTCACGGAGTAGATCTCAGCAACCGGGCCGAAGAATTCGTCGTAGTAGGACTCGGAACCAACTGGTACATCCGTCAGCACAGCCGGGCTGTAGTACGCAGCGGACTCGTGCAGTTCGCCACCGGTGTGCAGCGTGGCACCTTCTTGCACCGCACGCTGTACCTGGTCGTTAAGCTTCTCCGCGGCATCGCGGGAAGACAGTGGGTAGAACTCGCCCTCGTTCGGGTTGAGTGGATCGCCAGGCTTGTAAGATTTTGCAATACGCACCATCTCCTCAACGAACTCGTCGTAGATATCGTCCATGACGATGATGCGCTTGTTTGAGGTGCACGCCTGACCAGTGTTGTCGATGCGCTTGTCCCAAGCGACCTTTGCTGCGTCCTTGACATCATTCGTATCCAGCACGATGTATGGGTCAGTACCGCCCAACTCAAGCACGCACTTCTTCAGTGCTTTACCTGCCTGTGAAGCAACCGCGGCACCTGCGCGCTCGGAACCAGTCAAGGAAACGCCCTGGATGCGCTTATCAGCGATGATCGTGGAGATCTGGTCGTGATTAGCATAAACGTTATTGAAAACGCCTTCTGGTAGACCAGCCTCGAGGAAGATCTTCTCGAAAGCCGCCGACGACTTCGGGCAGATCTCGGCGTGCTTCAAAATAATGCCATTGCCGTTCATCAAGTTCGGGCCAGCAAAGCGGGCAACCTGGTAGTACGGGTAGTTCCACGGCATGATGCCCAGCAGAACACCGAGTGGCAAACGACGCATCACTGCCTTACCGCCAGGAACCTCAATTGGCATATCAGCGGAGTACTCTTCTGCACGATCCGCGTAAAACGCCAGAATATTAGCGGAGAACTCAACCTCGCCTTCCAGCTCTGGGACCTGCTTACCCATTTCTTCTGCAGCGATCTTTGCTAGCTCGGTTTTACGCTCACGCAGCAAATCCGCGGCCTTGTTAACAATCTTGGCACGCTCTGCGAAACTGGTGTTGCGCCAAGTCTGGAATGCCTCATGAGCCTTGCTCAAAACATCCTGGATTTCCTGGTCTGTCGCCGTATCAAATGATTCGACAACCTCGTTCGTGGCCGGGTTTTGTACGCGATATGGAATGGACATTTTTCTACTTCCTCCGATTACTCGGGTACGCATAGACGAATCATCTGTCGTCAATCAACCTATAAGGATCGATTGTGCCAACCGAGGATACACAAAAGCCGAATCACCATCAGAGCACGAAAAATCCAGTACGTTCTCAACGAAGGCAACTCGCCAGACCTACCAGCGTCCCACGACTGTGAAACCCACTAGCTTCTATTGAGAAACTTCTAATGAGAAAGGAGCCTTCAATGGCTACCCCGCACCACGCTGACCAGTCCCTTCCCACCATTGTCATCTGCCACCCTAAACGCACACCAGTGGGTCGTTACGGCGGCGCTCTGAAAAACGTACCTGCAGAAGATCTCGCCAGCACCGTCGTAACGGCAGTCATGAAAGATTCTGGGCTGGACCCCGCAGCAATAGATGACCTGATTCTTGGGCAAGCCTCCCCCAGCAGCGCGGCACCAGCGTTAGGCCGCATTGTCGCCCTTAATTCTGGATTAGGCGAACGCGTGCCCGGCATGCAATTGGATCGGCGATGTGGTTCCGGACTGCAAGCAGTCACCACCGCCGCTGCACATATCGCTGCTGGCGCGGCTGATCTCATCATCGCCGGCGGCGCAGAGTCTATGTCCCAGACAGAATACGCAGTAGACGGATCAATCCGCTGGGGAGTAAAAGGCGGGGCGATGGAGCTGCACGATCGACTCACACAGGGCCGCGAGCAAGCTGGCGGTAAAAACCACCCGATTCCGGGCGGAATGATTGAAACCGCAGAAAATCTGCGCCGGGAGTACTCCATTCCACGAGACAAGCAAGACGAGCTTGCTGTCAGCTCCCACCAGCGTGCCGCGAATGCACAACAACAAGGATTCTTCGACGCAGAAATCGTGCCAGTACGTATCCCACAACGGAAAGGCGACGACATCATCGTCGACAAGGATGAACACATCCGCCCAGAAACCAGCATGGACTCCATGCAAAAGCTGCGTGCGGTCCGTTCCAAACTGGACGACGACGCCACGGTGACCGCGGGTAATGCCTCCGGCCAAAACGATGGCGCCGCCGCGATGATCGTCACCACCGAGAAAAACGCCGAAAAGCTAGACCTAGCCCCCGCCGTCAAACTCGTCGGCTGGGCCGTGGCCGGGGTAGCCCCAGAAACGATGGGTATTGGCCCGGTGGCCGCCGTCGACAAGCTGTTTCAACGCCTGCAGCTCAGCTTTGACGATATCGACCTGATTGAACTCAACGAAGCTTTTGCCGCACAAGCACTGGCATGTCTACATGAATGGGGCATCGACGCCGACGATCCGCGTTTAAACCCTTCTGGTTCTGGTATCTCTCTAGGGCACCCGGTTGGCGCCACGGGAGCTCGCATGATGGTCACTGCTGCCCACTATATGCACCGCACCAACGTACAGCGCGGGTTGATAACCATGTGTATCGGAGGCGGCCAAGGCCTGGCAGCGGTGATCGAAAAGGTCTAAACTTCCCTACCCCAGCTACACCATCCGCACCAGTACAACACCAAGGAAAATCCCCACCAGCCCACTGACCCGACGAACGGTCAGCGGGCGCTTTGTTGCCCCAATCCAACCGCGTGATTCCAAAAGCTGGCCTGCTGTGATAGTTCCTGACAACGCCGCGATCACCATCAACCCGGTACCCAAAATCGGGGCAAACAACGCTCCCCCGACGACGAAAAACGCGCCCAGAACACCGCCGAGCCATTTCCACCACGGCCCTACCGGGATCGGGCGGAAAACCCGAGAGCGGCCAGGCAACACAAGGCTGAGAATAAACAGCACCGCGACACCAACCGCAAGTGACAACAAACCGGCGTGAATTGGTGACCCGATAACCGCCCCCAAACGCCCATTAACGGCAGTTTGCGTGGCAGAACCCATGCCGATCGCGATACCAAACCCGCGCCAGGCCCAAGCAGCCACGCCTTGCGCGTTCCCCTCCCACAGGCGACCGCGGCCGATATCAAGCACCACCGCAGTAGCAACCAGAACGATGAGCGCTCCGAACAGGCGCAACGGGGAAATCGACAACACCTCATAGCCAAACAGGCCAAAGTGATCGACGAGCAAGCCCATCAACATCTGACCAACGATTGGCATGATGACGGTATGCACACTGCCGATCTGCGGGAACAACAAAATATTGCCGACGATAAAAGCCACCCCTAGCGGACCGCCAAAAAACAACCACAGTGGGGAGTCGGCAAGCAAAGCAAAATCCGGTAATGGCTGGCCAGTCAGCAACCACGCGACTGGCAACAGGGAGGTGGTGCCGATAAGAAAAGAGTAGAGCGCCGTAACGACGGGGTCTCGCACGTCGGCACGCAAGCGCGTATTAATCGCAGTTTGTACTGGGACGATTGCGCCTACGCCAATGGCTCCGGGAAGTAACACCCGCTTTCGCTTTACCAGGTACCGGCGATAATATCTGCGATGTGGCGGTTGCCTTCATGCGTGTAGTGGAAGGTCATGTTGTACGGGTCCGACTGGTTGTCCAAGAATCCAGAAACCCAACGCTGTGCCTTCGGAGCGCACTGACCATGGCCGTGCGTGGCACGCGCCAAATCGAAGTATTCGACGTTCTTATCTGCCGCTACCGTCCTCTGCCAGTCCGCCACTGCGCGCAGCGAGTTACCCAATGGGGCGAACGGGAAGTTGAGATCCACCTGGTTGAAATGAACCGGACACACAAAATCATGCGCGCCAATCATCTCCGGGTATCCCAGAATCTGGATGCGCGCATTCGGTGCGGCATGGCGGATACGGTCAATCTGGTGCCCGACGTAATCGCGGTACGCCTGCTTCTGGTGGGCGTAGATACCAAAACCCTTGAAGTTGTCGTTCAGCCCGATTTGCATGTGCACGTTGGTGGTGTGGGGATTGAGTTGCTGAGAGTGCAACGCCTGATCAACCTGCATCGCCAACGGACTGTGATTATTCAAAGTGCCATAGGTAGCAGCGCCAGAACACGAGAAATCCGAGACCCGTGCACCATGCCGACGTTCCAGCTCTACCCCGACACGGTCAACGCCCTTCGGGCAGCTGCTGTGTTCTGCAAGCGTAACGCCCGTGGTAAAACCAGGGTTCACGAAATCCACAAATTTATGTGGTGGATTAGCCAGCAGAGAATCACCGAACAGAACGACATTACGCTGCTGTGCTTCCGCCACAGGCGCATGCGCCATTGCGCCGGTTACTCCCACTACTGCTGCAGCTGCAGCAGCGAGTACTTTACGGATCTTCATAGAACCCCTTAACGATCTTCCTGCATTATTTTATGATTCTTACTATATGGCTGTGCTAGCAACCACCAGAATCACTCTAACCACATCTATGCATCGTTAATTTAGCAGCAAGCGTTTCACTCCGCGCCGTTTTTACACAATCAATCCACTACTTCTAGGTTTTCGGATTCCGTTTCTTGTCTTTCGGCTTCCGCCCGAACAGAAAGAATGCAAGTGGGCCCACGACGTCCGCAAACCAAGTGACAACAAACCACGCTTTCCGGTTACCCCGCAGCCGATTCTCCGGTGTGTGGTACACATGGTGCCACGTAAACGCCTTTTCGAAAACAACATAACCAACTAAGCCGAGCACCAAGCGCTTGGCCTGGGGGCTCAGGGCATTCCAATCCTTGGTCTCTCTAAGCTCGTCACTAAGCTCAAAGTACCTCGACCAAAACTTCTGCAGTTTTTCTTTATTACCCATAAGCTCCAAGCTTAGGTGGCATAGAGCAAACGCGCAGGCGATCCGTGATGAATCATCCTGCGCGCTACTTGGCACTTTCACGAATCTCCCCCACCAGCCCGAACCCCCAACCTGCTAATACCCCTGCACCACAGAATTTCAGAGCTTGCACCACGACCACACGATTACCAGCCCTAAGACCGAAGTTACTGGGCTCTGACACATTTCTTGATGGCCGGCGAGTGCGCTTTACTCTTATTGACTGCAGCCACGATTGCCTGCATCAACTCCACCTCTGCATCATCTTCTCGAAACTCCATCAGGCCCTCAGTGATGTCGTTAGCTTTCAATGCCCACACTTTGTTGCAATCGATGAGAGTATCTTCCCAAAACAAGGCCGAATTACCTTGTCTCACGACAACGAATGTTTGATCAACGTTCTTGTTGTTGAAATGCTCTTCCAAAATCTTAGCTTTATGAAAGCTCACCTTCGAAGTTCCATGCACACACAAATAAGTACCGTCATCGCGAGAACCAATAACGATGAAAGTGTGCGGAACAGTTGAGGCAAAAGGAGGGTTGCGATTGAACCAGAAGGCAGTACCAAGTCCAACCGTATTTCGAATGAGCTGAATGCGCTCTTGATCATCGAGCATGGTAATTAAACCAACAAGCTCTTTCCACCCAACAATTCTTGGTCCGCGACATATGAAAACCGTGCGGCAGCAAGCACATCAGCGTCCATTGTAAAATAGTGATCCTCGTCGGGGTTCTCAAAGAAATCTATTTGATCCATTGCCACTGCCTTTCTCCAACCCAGAGGCTCCAAGACCGCCTCGTGCTTTTTCCACTCGGGGTATTTGTGGCTGACATGGTTCGCGAGGAAAAAGGGATCAAATCCACGAAAGACGGACTCAGACTTCTGAATAAATTCTTTGTTCAACTCACTCAGATAATCTTCGCCGGGATCGCTAATGAGCTGCACAACCTCATAATTGGCCCCAGACAGCTCGAAAATATTGTTCACGTAGTCAGAATCAACATCAGATAGATAACCTTGACCTGGTTTAATCAAGTCGAGGATTCGCGACGGGACAGGTCCTAGCTTCATTGCCGAATATGATGTCTGACTCACTGACCGTCCACAATTTCGAAGGCTAAAACGATCAGCCGCCCACATAAGTTTGGTAAGCAGTAGTCGTTTCTCGGCGTTCTTCGAACCGTTTTTGATAAGCGCTGCAACTTGCTGCGCATTCATCACAACTTCAAGGCTAGGTCCTTGTATAGGTTCGAAATTAGCAAACAAGGGTTTCGCCATATGCGACCCTCCTTTCGTTGGTCCCTTTATAGCTTAACAGCCCTATGAATTAGATTATGAACCAATTCTCGTCGGCGATTTCCGATGCCAAGACAGAATTAGGATCTGCGACGCACCTTTGCCTCGAACCTACCGCTTACTCCCCGGCAATCCTCCACAGACTTGTTGACCTCCTTGGAACTCAGGGCCACGCGAAAGACCCAACCCTGATTTGTTGGTGTTGAATCCCATTACGTTGTTAACAGTTCCACATCAGGGCACTGAAGTGTCCCAGGTTTTGTTCCGTCTGAGTAGATGGGAAAATCTGGAGAATACCAAAGAAATTTGACCAGGATGCCAAGAACCGAGTGGTCCGTCTCGTGGAAGACCGCATCTTGGCGGAAAATACGTCGATGCAGGAAGCGTGCACGATCATGGCACCGAAACTAGGTGTCTCGTGGCATACTGCCCGGCAATGAGAGCAGGTAGCTCGTCGCGAAGGACGCGTTACTAATCCTTTGCCTGAAGATCTTGTTGCAGAGGTGACCAAGCTGCGTCGTGAAAACCACAAGCTACGAGATACCAACGAATTGTTGAACGCTGCTTCAGCTTTTTCCTCATGACCAGGCCCAATACGTGAAGAAATGATCCGGCTCATCGATGAATATCGGGATCGTTTCACTGCCCGAGTTCATCTGTACGACGTTGAAGAATAACCGGGCTGGTGGCTTCACTACCTCACGTGGTTATCGCCAATCCAAGGCCCGAGGACTTAAGTGCTCGCCGCCTTCGTGACGACGTGCTGGTTGAACGTATTAGTGCTGTTCATCAAGCTAATTACGGTGTCTATGGTGTGCGGAAAATGTGGCATGCTCTACGCCGTGAAGGAATCGATATCGGCCGTGAACACACCGCCAGATTGATGCGTTTGGCTGGTGTTTCAGGCAAAGGCAAAGGCCGGTCACCTATTACAACCCGAAAAGCTAACGTGCCTGATCTGCGCCCGGATTTAGTGCAACGCGAATTCAGTGCCGCAGCACCGAACAAGTTGTGGGTGGCTGACATTACGTATGTGCGCAAGAAGAAAGGTTTTGTGTACACCGCGTTTGTCACCGATGTTTACTCCAGGCGGATCGTTGGGTGGGCGTTATCAGATTCCATGCGCACTTCAGGTGTTGCCGCTGCAAGCTCTCAACCAGGTGATAGTGTGTGCTGAGGAAACAACAGGTCTTATTCACCATTCGGATCACGGGTGGCAGTATGTCAGCGTGGTCTACAACGAGCGACTTCCCCAGCACGGGATCATTGCTTCCACCGGAAGTGTTGGTGACTGATACAGCAATGCTTTGGTTGAAAACGTGAACGGTTCTTACAAGAACGAACTCGTCCATACTCGCAGGTGGGGTGATGTTGTCGAGGTAGAGATCGCGACATTCGGGTGGGTGTCATGGTGGAACGAGACAAGGCTCCACCAAAGCCTGGGATACCAAACCCCGGCCGAAGTGGAAACCGAATTTTGGAAGCAGAACCCGCAACAGAAACTAATAGAAATCAAGGCAAATGCCTAGGAACAAAACTCGGAGTTTTTCAGGTCGCAGCATGGCAATCGGACGGCTCCCCTATGTCGGCGAACATCACGTTCTAGCTGTGATCAGCTACAACAGCTCCGACCGGACACAGCGGCGATGGACCCCGGTAATCTCCGGTTTCCACTTCAACACCAGGAGGTCACATGTCCTTTCTCCGTCCGCTTCCCATCCCGACCGGTAGCTGGGTTCAGGTTGCCGACACGCCTATGATCATCCATCGCTACGTCGGCGACAAGGTATTCATATTCATCCCGTCACACACGCAGGACGTCCGCTGTGTAGACCGCGACAGGGAATTTCGGCTTCGACCCAAGCTTTAGGCCGGCCTGGACCGTGGAGCTGGAGCCTAGCAAGCGCGTCACATCAGGCTTCTCCCCGGCTCAGACTCTCGACACGATCCCACGCGGCGAGCGCAACGGGCTGACCGGGATCTGGGTTCAGAGACTCGACCGCAGGCTCATGATCCTCACCGGCTTTGGTGAGCACCGCCACGGTTACGCCAAGTGCATCGACCCTTCCAAGCAAGTCACGGTCGTTCCGCTGACAAAGCTCTTCCCCTGCTTTGACTGTGAGCGTGCGTGGACTGAGGACGGCATGCATCTGCGGTTCGTCTCTGGGCCGGCAGCACGGTAGATACAACAAGGCACCCACTCCGATTGTTTGGGGTGAGTGCTTTTGCATGTTCTGGTATTAAGCAGTGATATTGCCTCGCGCTTCGAGTGCCTCCCGTTCATCCTTCGGCAAGGCCCACGCGCTCCACTCTCGAAGGTAATACTCACGCAGCCAAGCTTCCTGGAGTTCTTTGGGCCTATTCAGCTTTTTCACTCGTCGCTTCTTTGCCAAAGCCTTCATCTCATTGATGTACTTTCGAACCGTTCCCACCGAACGCGGATAGTCCTTGGCGATTTTGGTAGCAGGATCACCAGCCAAAGAGCGGAGATACATCTCATGTTTCATGATCTCCAGTTCCCGCTCTTTCAGCCTGAAATAAATGCGCCGTCTGTAGTTCATCAGATACTGGTCAAGTAACCAGTCAGCTTGCAAAGTTTTCGGTTCATTCAACGGATATTCCGGCACTAGGTCTTTATGCTTTAGAAACAACTGCGCAACTGCATCATTTACATGAAAATCCGCTTGGCGAATGATCTCTGTTTCCTCTTCCGATAAGCAGTCCCACATTCGATCGAGGTACTCAAACGCTTGGCTCACATTGTGTCCAAAGAACAGAGTTCTAAAAGTCGGGAGATACATTGCGTAGTGAAGACCGAGATTAGGGGTATCCCGCAGTTCGATGAGTCCCTCATCAAGCTCAAAGTCAATTTCATCAAATATCTGTTTATACTCGGCTCTGTTATCTTCACACTTAATTGGCACAAAACATCTGTTGCCACTATGTCGCAAAAACGCAACGCTCCAGGCTATCTTCTCGTTAAATCGCGAAGGAACCCAGCCGATCTTGACACCATCTGCCCACACACCGAGTGCGTTAACATCAAACTCGTTATCCGGCTCTGGAATCAGCTCCGCTTCAGTGATCCGTGAGCGGTTTCGCAACCGGTCAAGTGACACGTATTCTGTCCCCACCACTCCTGAGATGTAGCTGTACATATGGTCTAAATCCGGTTTATCTTCACTTGCTTTCACCATCTGTGGTGTGACGAGCCAGTCGCGTTGCATGAGAGGGATAAATTCATTGTTCATAGCAGTAAGAATGCCACATCTCTGATGCATTCTGTGCCGTTTTGACAGTTAGGCAGGACTTAGCCGGTCGTTGAAATGAGCAAGCGGACCAACAGCGAAAACACCCGCTCCGATGGCTCAGGGTGGGTGTCTTGTAGAATTGTGGCTCCTACTCGGAGCTTACAAACCGCTTCAACCCCGAACCTTCAAGTGACTTCTCGAAGTACTTCCAAGCTCGTCCAAGAAATTCTGAGCTGGCGTCCGGCGCAACAACCGCCATTTTCTTCGCGTCAAACCCTACAGGGGTCACGCCCCGGCCTACTCTGCCCCGCATCACCGTGAAAGAGGGTTTAGAAGTCACTCAGGAGCTCCCATCTAATCCTGAACTTCCGGTGCCTAAACGCACCGCTGATTCGACACGCACGCCACTCTCCTACCGTAGCTACATACGTTCATACCGCTTCCGCGCGTGTGACACCTCGGCCGTGAAACTCACCGTCCGGGAACGCGTCAGGCCACGTACTCTCATCCTCACCGAGTATGTCAATAATCTTTTCAATCAGCCCTGAATGAGCTTTCACATCGAGCGCCGGTGGGTTCGGCATTGCCAAGTTGTGCCGTGGATCAAACGTGTCGAGATACTTTTCGGCCCACGTAATCCACGGACTTTCAGGCTCGTTTCGCTTTATGAAATCGACGTAATCACGTACTGCTTCAAACTTGTTCAACTCTTGCGAACGCATGTACAACACGTCGAAATAGAAATCTTTCGCAACAGTTTTCGCTGCGATGCGCTGAGCAAATTCAGACTGCCGCTCCCTAAATTCTTTTCGCCGTCGAGAAAGCTCAGCATTAACCCCGTACCAAAAGTCTCTTACTCGCAACGACATGAAGTAGCGCTCGATTCCGTTTTCGATTCCGTTCGGATTGTGTTTTGTATCGTGCGCGCTCAGTCCGTAACCGACCTCGATTGTCAGCTGTCCATTGGGAATGTGATTGTAGAAACGGCGCATCGGCTCACCCTTATGCCACCGATTATGCTTCTCGATTTCTTCTTTGGTCGGCTCGCGCTCAGACTTGTCGTAGCCCTCTTTAATCAAAACCTTCGACAAGCTGCCAATACCCGCCGAAACTCCACGCACAATCGTTTTCTTCGACCAGTCGTTGTACCACTGATCGACTTCCACAGTGCCACCGTACAACTCAAACAACGTGAAGACGACATGCAACACCCGCTTCGCACGCGCGTACACGTCAGGACTGAGCTTTTCTTTACGCCATTCAAAAGTCGTTTTCACGGCGGGATGGTACTTCGCAACCCTCTTCTCACCGCGAATCAATTCCCGCCAATCAGGAAGTCGCAACGGCTCAAGTTGAAGCTTTCCCACTTTGAAACTGCCCTGTGTTCGCCAATAGCCTGGCTGCGTTGCGACATAGTCATAGATGATGTTTGACTCCGGGTCGCCAAAGTTCTTGACCAATGTTTTCCCGACCGGAATCCAAATTCGTTTCAACTCAGATTCACTCGTCGCACACCAGAAAGCGTCAAGATCCGACTGCTCAATTGCACTCAACACTTTCTGTACGTAAGGCTCAAGATCAATCTTCGGCTCAGGTGGCACGGGTGGTTTCACAGGAACGTGAGGCCGTGGGACAGGCACAGATGAAGCTGCGCCCTTTCCTCGCTTCTTCTTCACGAACAGAGCCTCCGTTCCGTCGTAAACGCGTTCACCGCGCTTCGTTGCAACCGCTTTCCATGCTGCACCACGACCAGAAATCTTGACCAGACCATGTCCCTCCAGCATGCGTGCTGTGGTCTTGAATGTCTCGTAAGGCGGGTTGTCGGCACACCCGTCCACGATCCATTCGAGAACTTTCTTTTGCCGGTCGGTGAGTTCTTTCGCAGCCATGCACCTATTATCATGCAAATGAAACGGGGCGAAACGGGTTTTCTCCTGTCCCCCTTGTCGCCGTCGCCGAGTCGCTAAGAACTACATCAGTTCCATCCACTCATCAACTAGTGCAAGCCCTTCAAACTTCCAGTTCTCCAGGAACTCACGGCCAATCTCACGAGCGTCTTGAACAATGTAGTACAGCGGGTTTTCGACGAGATACTCGCGCCGTTTCAGGTCATACGCATCGTGAGCGATACTCAAGTGATATGGGAATAAGGAGAGCTTTCTAGGGTAAACATTGACCGATTTCAGGACCGCAATCTGGTTGAGATAGTCTCGCTCATTCGCCACAGCGTGATTGCAAATATTGGTGATGTACTTGCGTACAGCGTCACGTTCAGCCTCACCAACGACAAGAACAGCCTCGTCAATCGCCTTGGTGATAAACCCCACTTCCGACAGTTCAGGGAAGGTGCTCGACGACGAATACGCATCGTGCAGCTTTTGCTCAACCTGTCGATACGCGTCGCCTTGACCTAAGACGAGGTCAAGTACCATATCATCCACACCTGGGAGCCACGGCTAATAGACACGACCGACCAAGACATCGTAGAGACCCTCACGGCTTGTGTGCAGCTCCGAAATAGGGATACGAATAGGTGACTTAGAACCGACGAACCAATGGTCTTCATCGACTACTCCGCCGAGGCTTTCAAAGTGATGATGGGCCACGGGAACGACCTTTCTTCGGTTGTAGGGATAGGCACATTATCCTCGGCCTTTCCTAGTTTTCGCGTGGTTTCAACAACACACGTCAGATCTCACAAATCGGGCACCCGGTCGAAAAAGAAAAAGTTTTTAACTGATCCACAGGTGTTTTCCCACTCGAACAAAAAGTCGTAGATCCCTTTCAATGCCCTCGCGAAAACCGGGAACGATCCTTCTTATGACCAAACTTCGCGATTTCGGTGGGCCTTATGCGACAACCCTCACCCATACCCCTGGGCCAGATTTCGCGATCGATCCCAACTTCAATCTGGGCAATAGTCAAAGCACTTGGCCAAGCGCGGCCGGCAACAAAGTCGCTGATCGTGGAGTGGCCAAGACCGGTGACCTCCGCCAAATCCTTAAGCGACTTCAACTCGATGTTGTCGCGAACGTGACGGCGAATGTTGCGAGCGGCAAGCTGCAGACGGGCGTGCGCCAAACTCCCAATCTGAGCGTCGGGCCACTCGGGGTAGAGCCCTTTGGGGATGGGCTGTCGGGCGGGCATGTCACAAGCGTATCGAACACACGATCCGGCACAGCTTTCACTCGCCTGGATGTCGTCGATCTTTGACGGTACAGTCCGGAATCGATGGTGCTTTTACGCACCATCGATCAGAAGGACTCTAACCATGTCGTAGCGCGATTCACCAGCCTCACAACAGATTGTGGGGTCGCTTAAGTGACGTTCCAGCATCCATACCTCAAGTACGCGCAGGGAAGTGAACCTCAGCCCATGAGCAACCAGGCTTTCACTGCCGAAGGTGATGCAGCCGAGGTCGGCATCATCAGCCTCGACGTGGTCGGCATGAACTCCCTCAAGCGTGCCATTGACGTTATTGACGATTCGGGCGTGGAGTTGCTCATTGATATCTGGCGTGCCGAGGATGGATACGACCCGAGCAAGGGTGGCCGTCCGGCTACGATTCAGCCGCGCACCGTTCTCGCGCTTATGGCCCTGCTAACCATCGAAGCCAAGCCGCTGCACATCCAGCAGGCGGTCAACATCATCACCGATCGTGCGAACAACCAGGTCCTGCGCGCGCTCGGTCTGCCGCAGCGTCACGAGATCGAATACACCACCTACAAGGGCCGTCAGGCGTGGTACGAGAAGGTCTACCGTACATGGGACAAGGTTAAGGATGTCGTGGATCCGAACCCGACCCTGACCTACCGCAAGCGCCTTACGACAGACGAGTTCGACTACCTCGTCTCTCTGGCAAACCCGGAAGAAACCCGCAAGCGCTACCTGCGGCTGACCGTGTTCACTAACGCGCTCATCGCTGCGTCAGTGCGCCTTTTGCCCGAAGAGTACCGAGACGCATGGACAGGCGACGTAGCTGTAGACGGCACCCCGGTGCTCGCTGCTAATTAGGGCAACCTGCGCGACCGCAAGCCGAAGCGCTCGTCGGATCCTGACGCAGGTTGGTGCATCCGCGAAGGTGATCACAACGGCGGCAAGGCCAAATCTAGCGCGCGAAAGATGTACTGGGCATACGAGGCCACGATCGTCACACAGACGTTCCCTGCCCGCCAGGACAACCTGCCACAGCTCATTGTCGGCCTGGCAATGGACAAGCCGGGCCACGCGCCGGCAGATCGTGCCATGGATGCCCTGAAACATCTCATTGCCGACGAAACCGTGCCGAAGGGTGCCTTTATCGGCGACCGTATTTACTACCCGATGAGCAAGCCTGAGAGGCTACAGATCCCACTGCGCAAGGCGGGCTACAAGTTCATGGGCGACCTCGTCAAGGGCCATATGGGCCTACAGGCTACCTACCACGATGCTCAGCTCATTGACGGCTCCTGGTACTTCCCTGGCATGCCCGCCCGCTGGCGCGACGCTAGTGCCCTGTTTGCCGGCGGCGAGATGGATCGTGACGAGCTTTACGACATTATCGACCGTCGCCAAGCATTCGCTCTTCAAATCAAGAAGACGCACGAGGATGGCTCTATCGACTTCTACTCTCCGGCACGTAGCAAGCGTGCCAAGCTCAAGGTTGACGGTATCGGTGTTGACAAGTCTCTACAAGGTGCCACCCTGCGTAAGGTGTTCGCTCGTGACTTAACAAAGGAAGACCGAAACAGTGTCGTCTTCAAGCAGACGCAGATTCGTATCCCTGTGAATGCGGCGGCAAAACACGTTCAGACGGGACCCGCTTGGGGAACGCAGGAATGAGCTGACACTTATCGGCGTGGACGAAACACAATTGAGAGCCGTAACGCCCTTCTCAAGAATGGTCGTATGGGATTGGGTGACAAGACCCGGCGTCTCGTTCGTGGGTTTGCTAACGCGACCCTCGTAACTGCTCTCGGCATCGTGGGTGTCAACATTCATCTGATTCAGAAGTTCCTTCACCGAATCGTATTCGACTTGAATACGAATCCCAGTGACCCAGTTCCAACACAGCCGTGTAAGCGAGTCTCTGATTGGAACACGATTGGCAACGTCGCATCCCAGGCTCCCCCGGCTGCAGCCTAGAGACTAACAAAGACCACCGCCCGTATGGGCCGTGGGCTACTGCCCAATTAAACAAAATTTCGCCGTATCTCTGTTGCTTTTAAGCGCCAGGGGACGAACAAAACAAATCAAATCCCGATTCTCAGTAACGAGAATCGGGATTTCGTTTGGCGATTGTCAGTTTCGTGACCCCTGCAGGTCAGGACCGTGAAACCGCCTGATTGTACCCCGTACGGGATTCGAACCCGTGTTACCGGCGTGAGAGGCCGGCGTCCTAGGCCTCTAGACGAACGGGGCTAGAACAAGTGAAACTACACAGCAGTCTCACTGCTGGCCTACCAGGACTCGAACCTAGAACGACGGTACCAGAAACCGCTGTGTTGCCAATTACACCATAGGCCATTGCCGCAAAAACTTACGGAAGATATCAATTAACGCTGCTCGCGTTGTATCGATTGTATTTTATTGTCTTCCGCGTCGCTCTGTGCAACGGTTATATACTATAACCACCCATCTAATATTCCACCAAATCAGCAGTATATAGGCACTTTTACAACATCTTAGGGTGTGTATACCGGTAGATTCATCAAACAATCTACCGGCTACCGGAAAATCCACCAGGCTCATCCCCCAGGCTTATTCCACCAGGCTTATCCCCCCAGTCTTATTCGGCCTTCTGCTCCCACGGGGTTTGCGCACGAGCAGCACGCAGCCGGGTCAACGTAGATTCCTTGCCCAAAAGTTCCATGGATTCAAAGAGCGGAGGCGATACCGCTGCCCCAGAAACGGCCACGCGCAGCGCCCCATAAGCCTTCCGCGGTTTCAGCCCAAGATCCTCAATCAAAGCCTTAGACAATACCGCTTCCAGCTTCTCCGTCTTCCACTCCTCATCGGCCACTCCCGTAAGAGCAGCAATTGCCTCATCCAAAGGCTGGACGGCGTCTTCCTTCAGGTTCTTGCGGGCGGATTTCTCATCCAGTTCCAGATCAGCATCGGCGGTAACCAAAAACTTCAACAGGCCGTAAGCGTCGGAAAGTACTTTGATGCGAGTCTGCACCAGATCAGCGGCGACTGCGAATTTCTCCTCTGGGTAATCCGCGGGGAAATCCGTGTATTCGCTCAGGAACTCCCGTAGACGCCGGGTGAACTCGGCGGTGTCCAACAAGCGGATCTGATCCGCGTTGATTGCTTCGAGCTTTTTCTGATCAAAACGCGCCGGATTACCCAGCACATCCTTCACATCGAAAGCCGCGATCAGCTCGTCAACACTGAAGATGTCTTGATCGCTGGATAGCGACCAGCCAAGCAGAGCCAGGTAATTGAGCATGCCTTCCGGGATGATGCCGTTGCTACGGTGGTTAAACAAATCCGATTGTGGATCCCGCTTCGACAACTTCTTGTTTCCCTCGCCCATCACGAATGGCAGGTGGCCAAATTCCGGAGTGGCTTCGGCGACGCCAATGCGTTGCAGCGCGCCATACAGCGCCAACTGACGCGGGGTGGATGAGAGGAGGTCTTCGCCACGCAGTACGTGAGTAATTCCCATCAGCGCATCGTCGACAGGATTCACCAAGGTGTACAACGGCTCACCGTTGGAACGGGCCACAACAAAATCCGGCTGCGTCGCAGCTTTGAATTCCACCTCACCGCGCACCAGGTCGGTCCAGGCCCAATCCTGGTCCGGCATACGCAAGCGCCACACCGGTTTACGACCCTCGGCCTCAAACTCGGCGATCTGGCCCTCACTCAAGTCGCGATCATAGTTGTCGTATCCCAGCTTCGGGTCACGGCCTGCTGCGCGATGGCGCTCTTCTACCTCGTCCGCAGTCGAATAAGCCGGATAGACCTCGCCGGCATCAATCAGCTTGTTCAACACCTTGGCATAGATGTCTTTGCGCTGCGATTGCCGGTACGGCTCGTGCGGACCACCAACATTAACGCCTTCATCCCAGGCCAGCCCCAGCCAGTCCAGGCCGTCGATAATCGCCTGGTAGGACTCTTCCGAATCACGCTTAGCATCGGTATCTTCAATGCGGAAAATCAGTTTGCCACCGGCATGCCGGGCGTAGGCCCAGTTAAACAGGGCTGTGCGCACCAGCCCGACATGCGGGGTTCCGGTGGGCGAAGGGCAAAATCGTACACGTACATCACTCATAGCAGCCATGGTAGCCCAGTTATCGCACCACTTCGTAGGGGCGGTATTATCGACAGTTATGCAATCGTCCCGTCCTGCCACCGCACCGGATTTTTTGCTCTCTCGAGCACACGGATCTGTGCGCACCCAAGGCTGCGTGGACACCTACACCGACATCGATCAAGCCATCCAAGCGCTTGCCGACGGCCAGCACGAAATGATCGTCGGTGCACTTCCGTTTAACCCGAATGACCGTGCCGCCCTCACGGTGCCTGAATCCATCATTCGGGAAGACGGCCCACTGGAACCGCCAGCGTTTTATCGACAGGACGAGCTACGAGCACGAATAAGCTCGGTGGATCCGGAACCACAAGAGCATTTACGGCGGGTGGAAGCCGCCATCGACACCATTGTCTCGTCCCGTTTGGAAAAGGTGGTGCTAGCCCGGGCGGTAGACTTCGAATTTCTTGCCGACGTCGACCCACGGCTGGTTGCTGCCCGTTTGATTGATAACTCCGCGCATCGCGACGGCTTCATCGCCGACCTGTCACCTGCGGGACGCGAAGGCCACATGCTGGTTGGTTCTTCGCCGGAGGTGCTGGTAAAACGCCAGGGCTCTACCGTCAGCGCCATCCCCATGGCTGGTTCTGCTGCACGGTCTGCCGATCCCGTAGAGGATGAAAACGCACGTTTTCACCTGCAAAATTCTACGAAAGATCTGCACGAGCACGGTTTCGTGGTCGAGCATTTGCGTGCTGCGTTGTCTCCACTGTGCGAGCAGCTGAGCATTCCGGCGAAGCCACAGTTAATCAAAACAAACGAGATGTGGCACTTGGCAACCCCAATCAGTGGGCAATTAAAACAACCGCAATTGAGTGCACTGGACTTGGCAGCGCGCATCCACCCCACCCCCGCTATTTGTGGCACACCGACGGCCGCGGCCGATCACTTAATCCACACCGCGGAATCCGCCCGCGGGTTTTACGCTGGCGCAGTTGGCTGGTGCGATAGCACCGGCGACGGGGAATATTTGGTGGCCATCCGCTGCGCCGAGATTTGGGGTCGACAGGGCCGCACCTGGGCGGGTGGCGGCATTGTCGCAGATTCTGATCCAGAACAAGAATTGGCAGAAACCACAGCGAAGCTGCAGACAATCCTGCGCTCGCTGGGGTTATAAGGCCGCCGGACTTATCCGTGGGAGTGGCCCGGCTTTTAACTCTTAATGGCTCTTAAACAGCTTCTATGGGCTAAGCGCGTTCTACTGGATTGCCCAGCTTGCCCAGACCAGGGATTTCAATTTCGATGAAGTCGCCTGGCACCATTTCTTCCGTACCAGCCGGTGAACCGGTACACACCACATCACCCGGTAGCAGGGTCATCGACGCAGTGATCTTTTCCAAGATTTGGCCGACAGTATTAATCATCTGTCCGGTGGAAGAATCTTGCTTAATATTCGTTTCGCCCTCGTGGGTGAGGTAGGCCTTGATCGGGTGATCCGATAGATCGAATTTATCGATATCGGTCTCAATCCACGGCCCCAACGGAGCGAAGGTGTCAATGCCTTTAGCGCGCGCCCACTGGCCATCAGAGAACTGCAAATCTCGCGAAGAAACGTCGTTAATGATGGTGAACCCTAGGGTGACGTCTTTCCACTGCTCGGCCTTCAAATTTTTGCACGGGCGAGAAATAACCAATGCCAATTCGCCTTCGAATTCAACGCGAGTGGCGAAATCTGGAATCTTAATAGGCGCGCCAGGACCAGTAATAGCTGTAGGAGGCTTCAAAAACAGTGTCGGCGGCAAGGATTCTGCTGATTCCTTAAACACCTCTGCGACGTGGTCAGCATAATTTCGCCCAAGTGCCACAATCTTCGACGGCAGCATCGGCGCCAATAGTTTTACATCGTCCAATTTCCATTCCTTGCCAGTGAACTCTGGCTCTGTGAACGGGGTAGAAGAAATTTCGCGGGCTACCAGCTCGTCGTCGCCTTCGATGACGACGAAAGCCATACCCTCTGGGTGAGCAATTCGTCCAAAACGCATGTCATCTACTGTACAAGGCCCGCCCCACAAGGCCTACTCTCTAATATCTTTTAATGTGTGCACGCGGCTAACCGCGGTAATCGCAAGATAGACCTCGGCACACGCCAGTGCGTCACTCAACGCGTTATGGCTGTTGTAATGCGGTAATTGGTAGCGCTCCCGGATTCGTGGCAGGCGTAGGTCCTCACCACGCGGGTAGGTGGCCATACGTTCCATGTGTCGCCGTTCCAAACTAAACGTGTCGACGACCGTAAGGTCCGGGACTGCACCGTCGTACAGCTGCCGACAATGCTTGTGCACAAAGCCCGTTTCGAGTGCAGCAAAATGAGCCAACAGCACGCGCCCATGCAAAGCTTCCAATAACTGCTCCATCGCTTCTTCCGGCTTAACCCCCAATGCAATTTCGTCGTCGGTAAGGCCGTGGATGGTGGCCGACTCCCCCACCTCCCCGCCAGCAACCACCACATAGCCCGCACCCGATAAATCAATACTTCGCCCATTTAATGGCACCCAGCCGATCGACAGCATCGTGTCCCGGGCAGGTTTAATTCCCGTGGTTTCCATATCAACCGCAAGCGCTGGCAAATCCTCCAGCGCGGTATCCGGGGCGGGTGCAGCGATATCGAAGGTTTTTTGCCCCCACAAACCACCGGAGATCGTAGAAATAGCAGAAAGAAAACTCATCAGCACTACCGCCTGTTTAAGAAATGCTACGCACGGGATATTTGTTACCCAATGCAGATTGCATCCGCTTGATCACTTGGAAAGAATCACGCAAATGCTCCCGATCCATCTTTGATAGCCGCTTCGGGTCAACGTGATAATCCGGTTGTTCACCGTGCCGCAACTTACGGGCCTGATGGCGCAAGGTAAGTGTGCGCAAGAAATAAAAAGCATCGGCAAGGTCACGCACGCCTTCCTTAGATACACCAGCCCCGGCAGAGAGTTCCAACCGCGTAGCGGTATCAACAGCATCAACTCCGGAAGCGATTGCATACAACCGAGCCATCTGCACGATGCTATAGGTGCCTCCGGTTTTGATATTCAGCGTTCGCGCATAATCTCCTGAGCGTTCCACCACCAAACCTTTGAAGAAAGTCAACGGTGGTTCCCGGCGCGCCGCCAAGCTTGCCAGGTGCGCGTGCAGTCGTTTGGATTCGCCTCCCATGCGCACCGCTGTGCGATGGACTTCGCCGGCAAGCGCGGTATCACCATAAACCGGGCGGAAATCGAAAAAGGTTTGGGCATGCAGCAAAGCATCGGCATCCGGCGCGGTGATCCAGCTGTGGAACGTATCTTCCCACTCCCGGGCTGTTTGACGCCACAACGGATTAGTCGCCATCATATCGCCAGGGCACCATGCTTGTCCGGCCTCTGCCAAACCTTCACACACCCACCGCGCCAGGTTGGCAAAGTACTCGCCATGTTGGTTCGGATTGTAATCATTGGACAAGACCATCGCGTTGTCTTGATCGGAGGATAGTCCCATTTCTCGTCGTCCCTGCGATCCCAGCACCACAAAGGCATACGGGACCGGTGGCGCGCCGAATTGTTCTTCTGCCAGTTCCAACAGCCGGCGGGCGATACTGTCTGCGGCGATAGTCATCATCTGCGCTGCTTCTGCAAAATCACCACTGCGATCGAGAAAACGCGCAATCACCGCGCAAGCCTCACGATAAGCATCACGCAGTTCCTCGCGGGAAGTCCGTCGAGAAAAGTCTGCGGTTAAGTAGATGGGGTTCACCCGGAGCAAACGTGCAATATCGGCACCAGCGACTACCCCGACGACTTTGCCTTCTTCCAGCACTGGTAAGTGGTGGATTTTCAGCTCGGCCATCAGCAACATTGCTTCAAAAGCCAGTGTCTCTGGAGTGACGGTACGCAGGTCCCGCGTCATCACTTCGCTAACCGGCAAGGAAGTATCCAGTGACTGCGCAACCACGCGGCCGGTCATGTCGCGATCGGTAACAATGCCGCGCAGGGCTCCATCAGCAGTAATCAACAATGAGGAAACTGCTTGTTCCCGCATTTGCTGTGCGGCCGCGGCAATACTGGTTTCAGGCGCGGTTGCCTGTGGGTTCACGATCATGACGTCACGTAGTGGGGTGCGTAAAACACCGGTGGCGGCGTCGTCGGCAAGATCTTGGGCTGCACTCCGAATTTGTCTGGTTTGTAAAGAATAAAACCGTTCGATATCAGGATGTTCGGCTGCCGCACGCTGAAAGGCTTCGCGTGGCAGTTCCAAGATCAGGCTGTCTTCCACTGCAACGGTGGTATAGCGTGACTCGGCAACCCCAGGATCTGCTACCAGAGTCGAATACCCAAAGCTCAACCCGGGTTCACGGCGGTCCAAAAGCCCACCTTCAGAATCCAAGACATCCATGGCCCCGGAACGAATCACGTGCAAGGTGTCGTTACGCTGCCCGGCTAATACGACGGTGGTCCCGCGCCGAATATAGCGCATAGTCATAGAAGCCGAAATAGCCGTCAGAGCATCTGACGGCAAGTGAGAAAACGGTTCGTGTTCAGCCAGAAAGCCGGTGACTTCCTCTACTTCTACGCTCATGCTCCTAGATTACTCGAGACGAACGTAAAAGTAGTCCTTTTCACACATACTTCTTGGCATGAACCAGATTACGAACTACTGGTAAGAAACAAACCACGGACGAGGATTGATCTGGTAGGTCTCTTCCGGCGTGAAGGTCGGGTTGTCTTCATCAATGAAGTTCTTCCACGCCATATACCAGCCGTCGGCAAGATCATTGCGGACCATATCCCAGGTAGCAAACTTCTCCGCTGGCGGGCCGTGTCCATCTGCGTGCAGCACGAAACCAAGCTCTGGGTAATTGGTGTTCACAGCCTCACGATTACGGATCATCTGGTGCTGGAACTGGTGCACCATAAGGCCTTTCTGTGGCAAGTTATTCTCGCGGACTAGCTCTGCCAACCATTCAGAGACCTCATTGATTTCCGCGGCGTCAACGTGTCCAACCTGCTGCAGGGGCACCTCATTAGGGCCTAGCTTCCACTCCGGGTCCAATGCCAGACCTACATAGGGCTGTTTCAACAGTTCCTCGTAGTGCTTGGCCTGTTCCAGCAGGCTTTCGCGGCCGGGTTGCAGGTCCAAGAAAGCATAGCCACCGTCTTCGATAGCAGCGTCGATATACGGTTGCAACTCCGCCGGATCAGTGTAGTTAGTGTACAAGCCATGTGGGCCCGGCTGTGCAGCCGCAATGGTTGCGATGATTTCAAAGGCCGGGATGACTGGTTGCTCATCCAAATGCTGGTACTGATCCACAAGCTCATGCGCGTGGCGAATGGCTTCTTCTGGTGGCATTTCACCCATCACGCCCAAAGCCGGGCCAGCTGGGTGTCCATACAGGGCGATCATTCGACGGCCGGGGAATACGAGTCCGCCCCCACCAGGAAGTTCACCATTTGCTGCCAGTGCAACGGTGCGATCCACGTAATCCTGGTCCCCGAATGCAGCGCCCAAAGTGATGATGTCGCCGTTGAGTGCGGCGTCCATCGATTCTGCGGTTGCGCGGATATCCGGCGCATCCAGCACAGTCACCTCATTGCCCGCAGCCAAAACTGAAGCGACCGAAGCCAAAGCAGTGTGCTCAGTGACGTAAATCGGAGTGGCATTCTTAGCAGAGTTGCCCGGCAGGTTTCCGTTTTCTTCTAAGTGATCCAACAGCCCAGCGATCCGTGGCCCCTCATACGCCCACGGCAACGCCGCAGGTTCCTGAATTGGTTGCGCAGAGTCAACAACGTCGACTGGCGCATCTGCACCGGTAGTAGCAGTCGTACCAGTGCTTTCGCTCGCACCGTTTGCGGTATGCTCTTCGACTTTTGGCGACCAATCCGACCATTCGTGACCAGCCGGGGCTATCGGATTTCCGACCGTGATGATGTTTTCGACATCGTGTGAACTGAAAAAATCGACTAAGTCCATTTCAAACTCAGCCATGACGGCGATCATCGGGGCTGCTTCTTCTACAGCAACAGTCGCGGCCGTCCGCTGGGCGCCCTCATCCTCAGCAGCAACGATAACCGTCGAGAAATCATCATAAAAATCAGCAACGGTGACATCGCCAGTACGATTGCCGTCCGATAAGGCAGTTGCCACTGGTGGTCCAGATTCCTTACTCTCCGTAGATCCGTCGGCAGCCCCTTGCTCATGCGCAGAGCTCAACGGCGAGGTGTCCTCCTCCGCATCAGCACACGCGACCAGTGCGCAAGCCATCACGGCCGCCAGACTCAGGCCGCCAGCTTTCTTGGCCCGGGAAGAAATTGCGCGTGATAACAATGACGAGCGTGACGACGAGTGCGACGCCGCTGAAGACGACGCCTTTGCAGAAGAGGCCACCTCGGGCAGATGTGCTTTCGAAAACGAAGGACGAGGATTCATGCTTACTATCCTATGCATTCACCGCTGCGGCGATGCGGTCACCCACCTCGGTGGTAGAAATAGCCTGGTTACCGCGGGAACTGATATCGGCAGCCACCGCTTGTTCAATCTTGGCCGCGTTATCCTCGTCACCAAGATGGCGCAGCAATAGGGCCACCGACAAAATCGCCGCGGTGGGATCAGCAACGCCGGTACCCGCAATATCCGGCGCAGAACCGTGTACCGGCTCAAACATGGACGGGTTTGCACCCGAGGCATCAATATTGCCGGAGGCAGCTAATCCAATGCCGCCGGTGACAGCGCCAGCGAGATCCGTCAAAATATCACCAAACAAGTTATCGGTGACGATGACGTCGTAACGCTCCGGATCTGTCACCATGTAGATGGTGGCTGCATCAATGTGGTGGTAATCGACAGTGACATCCGGATATTCCTGACCTACCTCCTGTACCGTACGCATCCACAAACCACCGGCGTTGACCAACACGTTTGTCTTGTGCACCAGGGTGAGGTGTTTGCGTCGGTTCCTGGCGCGCGCGAAAGCATCACGGACAACACGCTCCACACCGTATCGAGTATTTTGCGAAACCTCAGAGGCTACCTCATGCGCAGTGCCTTCACGCAGCACGCCCCCGTTGCCGCAATACAGCCCTTCGGTACCTTCGCGAACCACCACGAAATCAATCTCACCGGGATTAGCCAACGGTGAAGAAGAAGTCGGATACAGCTTCGAAGGACGCAAGTTGACATGATGGTCCAAGGCAAAGCGCAGTTTGAGCAACAGGGCCCGCTCCAGCACGCCTGCAGCAACCTTGCGGGGGTCGCCAATAGCACCGAGCAAAATCACGTCGTGTTCGCGAAGCGCGGCGAGGTCCTCATCAGTGAGCGTGTCCCCGGTTTCCAAGTATCTGTCTGCCCCCAGATGGAAATCGGTCACGTCCACGTCGTCACGCACCGCATGCAAGACCTTCAATGCCTCTGCGGTAACTTCGGGGCCAATGCCGTCGCCAGCAATAACAGCGAGTCTCATAGAGTGGTATCCTTTCTCAAAAATGCGCTTTCCCATAGCGTACCCGAACAAGTGATCCCAAACACCAAAGCGAAGCTCAGCACCAATCAACTCGCTAAATAATCAACTTCTGCCACTGCCCCACATCCGGAAAATTCCGCTCACCATCCAACCAACGACGGAACACCTCAGAGGCCGTATGCAAATCCAATCCTCCAATCCCGAAATGTAATTCGGCCGCGCCATTACGCACTTCAATCCAGAAACCCTCATCCGCCATAATGTTGCCCTGCGTACCCACCGAACCCGAGGTCGCAGAATAAAAACATTGAATATAGTGCTGCGTATCCCACTGCGAACTCCGCTGGAAACTCCACTGCGTTTCCTGCTGCGTTTCTTGGTTCTCCTCCGCCGAGGCACTCTGCGCCCGTTCCCCTTCGCGCAAAGACTTTCCAGCATGGACACTGCGCGCAGGCTTGCGGTCAATAATTTTCACATAGTCAGCTCGCGAATATTCAGTGGTGCTCTGCTGCCGGTAAATCTCTTCCAGCACGTCAGCAATCCCGCTTGGCGACGACCAGCCCAAGGTATAGTGCGCCGTCGTCATAGGGTAACGAACCAGGTCATCGCCATAGGCAAGTGTCGTGTCGCGATCCAGATCGACCAGCCCCAGATGCTTCGGGATCACAGCCTGGAAAATCTTGGTCATTGCTGTTGGCTCTTGCTCTGGTGTTATCGCCACCAACACCGCCGCAGGTTGCAGGCTTCGCACGGCCGGCTTCGGGTTAATCTCTCCCAGCATGTCAACGGCATCGCGTAGCGAGCCATTAATTATGTCAAGGTTCAAATCAGCAGCCGAGATATCTGCTGCATACACCTCATGCGGACGGACAGACTTCGGATCAAAAATAGCTAGGTAGCGCGAACGCTCTGGCGTGCCTGGTGAAGCTGCAATCATATCCCCAGCCTAATAGCCAGCGCACTCGGCGGGCCTGCCTCATTCCCTGAACACTGTTTAGTGCAGCTCATCGCACCTATTCGCTTGTGCACCGACAGAGTCAGCGAACCTGTGATGGTTTAAAATATTCTCATGCCGGAGACCATGTATTCCATCAAAATGCGAGCCAGCCGCGCCGGGGCCCATATATCCGGGGCCGAGCGCATAGTACCCGCCGGTTTTGTGAGCCAGATCAGCGAACACCTGCATGCTCGCGCACTTGGGCACCCCAAAGGACGCCCGGATTCTATCGTGGTCACCACCACTGCACTTGCCAAAGACGACATTATCTACCTGCCAGAACTCGCCGTTTCTGAATTACCGTGCGCTTCCCCACACCAGGCTCGCGCACTGGTGACCGATTTGCTAGCGGAAGTAACCCCGCACAGCGAAGTCATCTGGAACTACCTACAAACAGTCACGGGGCTGCGTGGAGCGATGGTGATAGATAGCGCAACCGGCCAACGAATCGAACCAGATAAGCAACGCGGGGTGCGCGCGAGCACCATGGACCACCGCAGCTCACTAAGTCTTGCTGCCGCAACCGAACCAGACAGCAAAAACTACGTGCGCGAAGCTCGTGTGCTCGCCGCAAAAGTAGCCTCGTGCCCACACGTACTTGCAGAAGTCTGCATCTCCGATGACCCGGACTACACCACCGGATACGTCTGCATACGAGGTCGTTACCATCGCATCGCGAATATGAAGCTGGCTGGTACCGACCAAGGAACACGAGTGATTGTCGTGAGCCGAGCGGACCAAGAAGCACTCGCCGAAATCTCTGCCTATTTAGAAAACCAAGCAGTGATCGTCGGATGAACCTCACCGAGCTCGCCACCCAGCGTCTAGAAAAATGGCAACAGCAAGGGCTTATGCGCACCCCCATAGAATTTGTCGGACCACAAACCCCGCGGGCGCAGCTAAAAGATCAGCCCAGCGAACGCATCTTGCTGTCATCATCAAATTACCTAGGCCTTGCTACCCATCCAGAAGTTATCGCCGCAGCAAGGTCTGCACTGGAAGAATTCGGCACCGGGTCCGGCGGATCACGCTTAACGACGGGATCCACTACCTGGCATCGTCGCATAGAACGAGAACTAGCCAACTTTGTCGGCTTCGAAGATGCAGTCCTGTTTGCCACCGGGTACCAAGCAAACCTTTCCGTTCTGCAAACGCTGGCACACCCGGATCTGCATATCTTTTCGGATTCGCTCAATCATGCCAGTCTCATCGACGGCATTCGCTTAGCCACAACTTCCGGTACGAAGAAATCGATTTACCCACACTGCGACTACACAGCATTAGAACAACAGCTGGCAGAATGCACCGCTAGGTACAAACTAGTAGTCAGTGATGGGGTATTTTCTATGGACGGTGATATCGCCGACCTAGCCAGGCTGCGCGAAATCTGCACTCACCACGACGCCTGGTTGCTGGTTGATGATGCACACGGAATCGGGACTGTGGGCAAGCACGGGATTGGTAGCACTCAAGTACACAACACCCGCCCCGATATCCTGATTGTCACGGCTAGCAAAGCCCTGGGAGCAGAAGGCGGCTTCGTGGCTTGTTCGACACCGGTGGCAAATTTATTACGTAACCAAGCACGCGGCTACGTGTATTCAACCGCCTGCAGCGCAGCAAACTGCGCGGCTATCTCCGCTGCACTAGAGGTGATTCAAAAGCCACTGACACAGCAACACCCAGTGGTACGCCTCCAACAACGTGCTGCCGCGCTACGAGAAATCACCGGAATTCGCGTTTTCGACGGCGTCGATTCTGACAGCGTCCTTTTTGAAAGTGCCCATTCTGGCAGTGCCCATTCTCCGATCATTCCCCTACCGGTCGGCGCTGAATCTGCTGCCGTGCGCCTGGCCTCCGAGTTAGCAGACCGTGGCTTTCATATTCCGGCTATCCGCTACCCAACCGTCGCACGCGGGCAAGCGATTCTGCGAGCAACTGCTATGGCCACCTTAGAGCTTGCCGACATTACGCGGTTTGCACAAACCCTCAGAGACCTTGGATGGCGACCACCCACACCTGCCAAAGCCATAAGCCCAGGACGATAAAACTAGCCCGCGCCACCATGCACACAAGCCCCTAGCACGACGAGCGGTCTGCCCGAATAAAGGACAGACCGCTCGCCAAACCTAGGAGAACTCAGCCAACTAGCTCTAGAACACCAGCTGGAACGATTCTGCAGACAGCTTGTCTGCGATCGTCTTCTCCAGCTCAGCTGGAACTTCTGCTTCCACACGCAAAATCAAAATAGCGCCATCACCCTTAGCAGCCTGAGTCAACGCCGCTGCTTCGATGTTGATGCCAGCATTGCCCAGTTCAGTGCCAACAATTCCCAGAGCACCAGGAACGTCAGTGTACTGGAAGAACAAGTTACGCCCCTCGGCACGCATGTCTACACCGCGACCATCAATCCGTACGATCTTTTCGATGCGTTCTGTACCAGTCAGCGCACCAACCACCGTGGCCGAAGCACCATTAGAAGCAACAACTTTCACCTGAAGCGAGGAACGGTGGTAAGCAGATTCACTCTGGCTATCCACGCTGATCTGCAAACCACGCTGTTGCGCAACTTGCGGAGCATTAACGAAAGTAATCGCTTCATCCGTCACACCACTGAACAGACCACGAACTGCGGACAGACCCAAAACGTCTAGTTTCTCCGTGGACAGCTCACCGCACCCTGTTACCTCCAGAGAAACTGGAGCACCATCCAAGAAACGAGCGGCCGCAACACCCAACTTCCGCGATAATTCCAACCAAAGGGCAACTTCTTCATCAACACGGCCACCAGAAACATTGACGGCATCGGCAACGAATTCACCACGCAGCGCCTTCAGAACAGATGCTGCAACGTCGGTACCTGCCCGGTCCTGTGCCTCCACGGTGGACGCTCCCAAATGTGGGGAAACCACGGTTTCTGGCAACGCAAATAATGGAGAATCAGTGCACGGCTCGGATTCATACACGTCAAAACCAGCGCCACGGTGGTGTCCGGATTTAATAGATTCTGCCAATGCCGATTCGTCAACCAAACCACCGCGAGCCGCGTTGATGATGATCTGGCCCTTCTTCGCCTTTGCCAACAAATCGGCGTTGAACATACCAGCAGTTTCTTTGGTCTTCGGCAAGTGAATGGTCACAAAATCCGAACGCGACATGAGCTCATCGAGCTCCACCAACTCCACGCCTAATTGCGCGGCACGCGCCGGGTTCGCGTAAGGGTCATAGGCGATAATTTCGGTTTCGAATGCCGCCAGACGTTGTGCAAACAACTGGCCAATGTGGCCGAATCCGACGATACCGATAGTTTTATTGAAGATTTCCACGCCTTTGAACGACGAACGCTTCCATTCGCCGTCGCGCAGAGTCTTATCAGCGGCGGGAATCTGTCGCGCTGTAGCCATCAGGAGCGCAATGGCTTGTTCACACGCAGAATGAATATTTGATGTTGGGGCGTTTGCAACCATGACGCCACGTTCAGTAGCTGCATCAATATCAACATTGTCCAGCCCGACACCTGCGCGCCCAACGATGCTGAGCTTTGGTGCGGCCTCGAGCACTTCCTTGTCGACGGTCGTTGCCGAACGCACCAGCAGCGCATCCGCATCGCCAACTGCAGCCAGCAGTTCCTGGCGATTTGGGCCATCAACCCAACGAACTTCGACGGCATCGCCCAGGGCGTCAACCGTGGACTGCGCTAGTTTGTCTGCGATTAAAACCACCGGCTTGGTCACTGAAATACTCTCCTGCGAAAATTGGCTTGAATAGAGGTGCTATGAACTTGGGATGTGGTTTGGATTATACAACCAGGTTGGTGCGGCGGCGCGAGCTCCACCGGGATTAAAATTCGTGAAGCGCAAGCGCTTAAGACTTGGTATTTTTGCTCTTCGAAACGGTGGTCTTTTCTGCTCGCTGTGCAGAAAGTTCTGCAACCCGAATTTTGTGCGAAAACTCCCGTGAGGTTCCAAATTGGCGCCCAAAAGCGATCAATGGCCCGTCGGCAAGACCTGCGACCATAGCCAAAGACTCAAAATTACTGGTGAGATCGGTCTCTGGCATCACGCGCACTTTAGCTCCGAAAGCCGTGGCATTAGCTACCGAAATTGCTGGCGATTCATTAGTAGCCACCATCACCGGCGCCATTTCTTTATCACGCCGCGATTGTGCATAAACCGCGGGCAAGGGATCGTGCTCCCGGGTTTCCAACGGATCCCATGTAGCCACTACTTCTTGCTTACCACCAGGGGTCAGCTGAGATAAAGCGTGTACGAGATTGGCAGGATCACTGACTTCGATTTGTTCAAATTCGTGCGCTGTAAAATCCGCCAAAGCTTGATCGGTGCCAGGGTCATTGAACACTTCGAACGCGCCTGTACTATCTGCGATCCCCACTTTACCGACGGTAAGAACCCTTTCGACCCTTAAGTCTTCAATTAATTGGCGGATTTCGCCGTGCACGCTCCGGTCATAGATCACCACCGGAGCGTATTGTGCTATGCCAATCGACGCTCCCCGGGCAATAGCCCCATCGCGGTTTTCAACCACAATCAGTGTGCGTGATTGCCTAAAGAATTCCCGCGCAGTTTCCAAACCAAAGTCTTCCGCGATGATTTGTACCCTATTCGGATAGGCGTCATCAACGAACCGGTTCAGATTTTCTGAACGCGCCTGATTAATAGCGGTGGGAATAGCAGAGGTGGTCTTTTCGAAAGGGCGCGATTCAAAATTTTGCTGCACCGAACTACACGAAGAGACCACCAATGCACTGGCAGCGATGACCGCTGCCACCACCGAGCTACGGTTAAGCCGTGGCATCAAGTGGGTTTTTCACCCAGCTCATCAGATCGCGAAGCTTCGCGCCTGTGGTCTCGATCTGGTGCTCGTTGGTCTCCTTACGAAGGTCCTCGAGCTCCTTGTTGCCGTTGTCCACGTTGTCAATCAAGCGCTTGGTGAAAGTACCATCCTGAATATCACTCAGGATATCTTTCATGCGTTGCTTGGTGTCATCGTTGATCACACGTGGGCCCGACAGGTAGCCACCGAACTCAGCGGTATCAGAAACCGAGTAGTTCATGTTGGTCAACCCGCCCTCGAACAACAAGTCCACAATCAATTTCAGCTCATGCAGGCACTCGAAGTAAGCCATCTCTGGCTCGTAGCCAGCTTCGACCAAAACCTCGAAGCCTGTCTTCACCAGCTGCTCAGTACCGCCGCAGAGAACTGCTTGCTCACCGAAAAGGTCAGTGACGGTTTCCGCTTCAAACGTGGTTGGGATAACGCCAGCGCGAGCGCCGCCAATTGCAGAAGCATAAGACAGGCACAGGTCGTGGCCTTCCTTCTTCGGATCCTGCTCAATAGCGATCAAGCAAGGAACGCCTTTGCCGTCTGCAAACTGGCGACGAACTAAGTGGCCCGGTCCCTTTGGTGCAACCATGCCGATAGTGATGTTGTCGGCAGGCTCAATCAGCTTGAAATGGATGTTAAGACCATGGCCGAACAGAACGGCGTCGCCATCCTTCAGATTTGGTGCGATCTCGTTGTTATACAGATCTTTCTGAGCCGTATCTGGCGCAAGAACCATGATGACATCTGCCCATTCGGAAGCTTCCGCGTTGCTCTTGACGGTGAAGCCAGCTTCCTCCGCCTTAGCGCGGGACCGGGAATTTTCGCGCAGACCGATAACAACCTCAACGCCGGAATCACGCAGGTTTTGAGCGTGTGCGTGCCCCTGAGAACCGTAGCCAATAATGGCTACCTTGCGACCCTGAATGATCGACAGGTCCGCGTCGTCCTCGTAAAAAGTTTCAATAGCCATGAAAGATCCTTTCTGTCGGATTCTATAGATTCTATATTAGAAATAGCTTCTAACCTGTTTTTAATCTACCACAATGCGTATCACGCTATGAGACAGATTCGCCACTATGTGGGATTATTTTCCGGGGGCCATAATCTTCGGGCCACGAGCCAGCGCGATCCGACCCCCCATAACGAGTTCACGAACCCCAAACGGCTCAAGCACATCCAACAAGGCGCGGAGCTTGCCCGAAGTTCCGGTGGCCTCAATAACAACGGATTCCTTAGCGACGTCGACAATCCGGGCCCGGAAAATATTGGCAGCATCCACTACCTGTGGGCGGTTGGAGGCATCCGCCGATACCTTAACCAGCATGATCTGCCGCGCAATTGATTGCGACTCTTCCAGTCGAACAACCTTAAGCACCTCGATCAGCTTGTTCAGCTGCTTCGTGACTTGTTCAATTACGACATCATCTGCATCAACAACCACGGTCAAGCGGTTGATACCAGATTTTTCGGTGCGTCCAGAAACTAGAGAAATGAGGGAATAACCGCGGCGGGTAAACAGCTGCGCAACGCGGGAAATAATACCGTCGACGTCTTGGACTAGGACAGACAACGTGTGGCGAGTCGTCTCATATGCAGCCATGGTTATTTCTCCTGTTCTGGATGCTCTTGCACGGTCTCATGAATTTGTGCTGGGGATTCCCCAGCAGAGTTGTCTTCGTCGAAAAGTGGACGCAAGTCTTTCGCGTACTGAATATCCGAGTTCGACGCCCCGGCTGAGACCATCGGCCAAACTTGCGCGTCCTCCCCAACGACGAAATCGATGACGACCGGACGGTCGTTGATCTCCCGTGCTTTCGCAATAGCAGGCACGACTTCTTCCTTTTTAGTGACCCGCAACGCGACGCAGCCCATCGCCTCAGAGAGCTGCACGAAGTCCGGCACGTAATCGCTGTTTTCTTTCTTCAATTTGGTATTGGAATAGTGCTCGTTGAAAAACAGCGTCTGCCACTGGCGCACCATACCCAAGTTACCGTTGTTAATCAGAGCCACCTTAATCGGGAACCCCTCCATGAAACAGGTGGTGAGCTCCTGGTTGGTCATTTGGAAACAACCATCGCCGTCGATAGACCAGACTTCTTTTTCTGGACAACCGGCTTTTGCACCCATAGCAGCAGGAACGGAATAGCCCATGGTTCCCAAACCACCAGAATTTAGCCACGTGCGTGGCTTCTCAAAATCAATAAACTGCGCAGACCACATCTGATGCTGTCCGACGCCCGCGACATAGACGGCATCCGGACCAGCTGCCTGCGAAAGTTGCTCAATGACATACTGTGGTGACAACGCACCGTCAGCCTGCTCGTCGTAGCCACGAGGGAAACGTTCCTGCAGGCCATGCAAGTAGGTCATCCACGGAGTCAGATCGCGAACCGCGCGGGAAGAATTGTTCTGGAAAGCTCGCAACAGACCCAGCAAAACTTCCCGGGCGTCCCCCACGATCGGAACATCCACTGCCCGAATCTTACCGATCTCCGCTGGATCCACATCAGCGTGGATAACTTTGGCATCCGGCGCAAAGGTAGAAGTATCACCCGTAACCCGGTCATCGAAGCGCGCACCGATCGTGATAAGCAAATCGGCACGTTGCAAAGCTGCAACCGCGGGAACCGAACCATGCATGCCCGGCATACCCATGTGCAGTTCATGCGATTCCGGAAATGACCCCAGCCCCATCAGCGTGGTCACGACCGGGATACCCGTGTATTCTGCAAACTCCCGCAACTCACGGTGCGCTTCCGCCTTAATCACACCACCGCCGATATACAACACCGGTTTGTCCGCCGCGGCTATCAGATCAGCTGCAGCAGTCAGTTGTCGCGGGTGTGGGTTGGTTACTGGCTTATAACCTGGCAGGTCCACCGTCGTCGGGAAAATATAGTCTAACTCTGCAACCTGCAGATCTTTCGGGATATCCACCAACACCGGCCCCGGACGTCCCGTCGACGCCAGGTGAAATGCCGAAACAATCGCTTCTGGGATTTCTTCTACATGCGTAACCATGAAATTATGCTTGGTCACAGGCATCGTGACGCCACGAATATCGGCTTCCTGAAAGGCATCAGTACCCAACATTTTGGAACCTACCTGCCCAGTAATCGCTACAACCGGGACAGAGTCCAACATAGCGTCAGCAAGCGGGGTTACCAGGTTGGTGGCTCCTGGTCCAGAGGTTGCGATCATCACGCCAACCTTTCCAGATGCTTGCGCATAGCCCTCTGCCGCATGGCCAGCCCCTTGTTCGTGGCGTGCCAGCACGTGACGTAGTTTTTCTGAGCTATACAGCGCATCGTATAGCGGGAGCACCGCACCGCCAGGAATGCCGAAAGCAATATCTGTGCCAAGGTCTTCCAAGGTTTTCACGATGGCCTCTGCACCGATCATGCGCGTGCTTGCGCTCTTGGAACCGGCGCCGGAAGCAGCTACCGACGGGCTGGGCTGGTTTGTGGCCGACACGTTATGGTCTCCATTCCATCAAGGTTTTCTATGTTTCACGCTCGGGTGATCATGCCGAAGACGCAAAATTGCGGTGTTTTATTGCGGTCTTCTCACAACAAAAGCCCCCGACATTCGCACTGTGGTGGGTGCTGTCGGAGGCGTGCGTTAATGCGGCTGCAAGTGTGTCCCGTTCGGGCACGCCCCCTAGGGCACTACTACTTGAAGTCGAATTTCGTTGATCACGAGATCTACATTACACAATGATGTGAGAAAACTCGATTTCACCCCCATCTGGCTCACAGCACCCCGTCGATGAAGTCTAAGATACGATTCATGACGCTAGATTTCGTGCTGGAACAGATCTGGCGCTGGTCGATCGAACGTGGCGTAGACTTCGCCTTGCTGTTCATCGGCGCGCTACTCGTTCCTCGGGCAGGACGCCTGGCCCACCGCTGGTCACAACACAGGTCACAGCGCATCGCCGATTTTGATGAATCTAAATCATCACTTGCCGTCGCCGGTGTTGCGATTTATATCGCGCAGCTCATTGCCTACTTCGTGCTGTTCGTGTTTTTCCTGCAGCAACTAGGCTTCTCTCTCGTGGGCGCTACCATCCCAGCTACAGCCGCTTCCGCTGCCGTAGGTCTGGGCGCGCAATCGATTATTGCTGACTTTCTCGCCGGGTTTTTTATTCTGTCCGAAAAACAATATGGCATCGGCGACTGGGTGAAGTTTGAAGGCAACGGAATCGAAGTCGAAGGCACGATCATTCAGGTGACAATGCGCGCCACCCGTATCCGGACCTTGAATGAAGAGACCATCATCGTCCCAAACAGCACCGCCCGCGTCTGCATCAACCATTCGCACTACTGGTCCTCAGCCGTCGTCGTGATGCCGGTCCCGCTGCTCGAAGTGAAAACCCCCTGGGAGGCCGTCGAGAGATTCCAAAAAGCAACGCAGCGCGCACTCGAAGTCCCAGAAATCGCCGAAGTTCTCAAAGGCGATTTGGAAATTCACCCAGCGGTCGGCAACGGCATCAACCCTCCCCAGGTAGTTGGAATGCCCTGGACCGTAAATATCCGTGCGATGATTATGACTGAAGCAGGTATGCAATGGATGGTTGAGCGTGGCATCCGCCTGTCTGTAATGGAAGAGTTTTGGAGCGAATACGGTTCAGCCCCAACTATTAACGGCGACCTACAGGGCGAAGTCTCCCTACGAAAGAAACCGGAATATACCGAAAACACCTCAGGTTCTTATGCCAACAACCCATGGGTGGATCTATCCCTTGGCACCACCACACCAGAAGAAAACAGCCAGGAGATCACCGAGCTAACCGCACAAGACTCCGAGCATTACCGCAGGCTGGACCCGCGCACGCTCGTCGGCAAGTTATTGTCGTTCAATGGCAACCTTCGCCCTTCAACAACGGGCCTATCGTTATTGTTTATCGCTCTGCTCATTGTGCGTATTCTCGGCTCCAGCATAGAAATCGACGGCGAACTGGTACACGGTCCGCTGGCACCCCCTGCGACAGAAACCACACTGAAGGTATCCACGAATTAAAGATTTTTCCTTCATCCCGTAGCATGGTCGCCATGAGTGTTGCAGAAAACCCAGCCCAGGGCACCAGTTTCCGCCCAGAGCGCACCCACATTATTGCCGCTGTACTCATCATTGGCATTGCAATCATGGGCATCGCCTGGGCTCCCCTTGTGCTTGGTTGGTTGTTGCTTTTCCCATTGGCCTTTATCTACTGGGCTCTACGCGCAAAAACAACCGTCACCGCAACAGGCATTACGATTACCTATGCCTTCAAATCCGATGTCACCATCGCCTGGGAGGAATTCCAAGGCATTGGGTTTCAACGATCCCGAGTTTTTGCCAGCACACGGGACGGCAAACAATTCAACCTTCCCGGGGTGACTTTCCAATCACTTCCCGCATTAGAAACCGCATCTCAAGGACGAATCCGAGACGTCCTCACCGAGGGCAAAGAAGCCGCTGACGAAAAAGTTGTGATCACTCATCGCGACGGTCAGCGCATCATGATGACACGGGACGAATTTGAAAAATACGATGGCGTTGCTGCCCAGCACTACGAATCGCACCCGGCCTCTCGCAAACAGCAGCACCAACAAGTCCACGAACACAAGCCAGACCACAGCCCCCGGAAACCACATAGCAAGTCGAGTCAGCAACAGCAGCAGCAACGCCGACGTTACCAAGGGGACAGCTGAGAAAACCGGATTTAGGTTATTTCTCCCTGCTTCGCCGACTAAACCGCACAAAAGAAAGGCATCCTTGTGTACCCTCTTCGCTCGAAAGTAACAACCGTTGGCCGCAATGCTGCAGGCGCGCGCGCTTTATGGCGTGCCACCGGCACCCGGGATAATGAGTTCGGTAAGCCAATCGTGGCAATCGTGAATTCCTACACGCAATTCGTGCCCGGTCACGTGCACTTAAAGAACGTCGGAGATATCGTTGCCGAGCAAGTACGCGAAGCCGGCGGTGTACCGAAAGAATTCAACACCATCGCGGTGGACGACGGAATCGCCATGGGTCACTCGGGCATGCTGTATTCCTTGCCTTCTCGGGAAATCATCTCCGATTCTGTCGAGTACATGGTTAACGCTCACACTGTCGACGCCATGGTGTGCATTTCCAACTGCGATAAGATCACCCCGGGCATGCTTAATGCAGCTATGCGCCTAAACATTCCCACTGTTTTTGTTTCCGGCGGCCCGATGGAAGCCGGAAAAGCCGTCGTCATCGACGGCGTTGCGCAGACGTCTTCAGACCTTGTCGACGCCATCTCCGCATCGGCTAACGACAAAGTTTCTGACGACGAACTTGCCAAAATCGAGGAATCGGCCTGCCCTACCTGCGGATCATGCTCCGGCATGTTTACAGCCAACTCGATGAACTGTCTAACCGAAGCCCTTGGTTTATCTTTGCCAGGCAACGGCACCACGTTGGCAACACACCAGGCACGCCACGGTTTGTTCCAAAAAGCAGGCCAGTTAATCGTCGACATGTGCGAGCGCTATTACGGTAATGAAGACGAATCCGTCTTGCCACGCAGCGTCGCTACGAAAAAGGCGTTCCGCAACGCAATGGCGCTCGATATGGCCATGGGCGGTTCCACCAACACGATTTTGCATACCCTCGCTGCAGCCCAAGAAGGCGAGGTCGATTTCGATCTACGCGATATCGAGGAAATCTCACACCAAGTGCCGTGTCTGTCGAAAGTCGCTCCCAATGGGGTCTACCACGTAGAAGATGTGCATCGCGCCGGTGGCATCCCCGCGATCTTGGGCGAACTGCGACGCGGCGGTTTGCTGGACGAAGATGTTCATACGGTGCAGTACGACACCCTGGACGGCTGGCTTAACGACTGGGACATCCGCGGGGGCAAAGCAATCACGGACGCCGAGGATCTGTTTTATGCAGCACCAGGCGGTGTGCGCACCACTGAGCCATTCTCCAGCACAAATCGCTGGGAATCACTGGATACCGATGCCGAGACAGGTTGCATCCATGATGTTATGCACGCTCATTCTGCCGACGGCGGGCTCGTCGTCTTGCGCGGCAATCTCTCGCCGGATGGCGCTGTACTGAAAACCGCGGGTGTAGACGAAAACCTTTGGGAATTTAGCGGTCCGGCACGCGTGCTGGAATCCCAAGAAGCTGCTGTCAGCGCAATCCTCAAGCGCGAAGTACAACCTGGTGAGGTCGTCGTAATCCGTTACGAAGGCCCTGCCGGAGGTCCAGGGATGCAAGAAATGCTGCACCCTACCTCGTTCTTAAAGGGCGCTGGGCTCGGCAAAAAGTGCGCTCTGATCACGGATGGCCGGTTCTCCGGAGGCACTTCAGGGCTGTCCATTGGGCATATCTCACCAGAAGCTGCAGCAGGTGGTTTAATCGGATTGATCGAAAATGGCGATACCATCCGCATTTCCGTCAAGGACAGGAGCTTAACCCTAGAACTTGCCGACGAAGAAATTGCACGTCGTCGCCAAGAAATGGAAAACCGTGCGCAACCGTGGCAGCCCACCGAACGTAAGCGCACCGTAACCAAGGCGCTGCGTGCTTATGCCAAGATGGCTACCAGCGCAGATAAAGGGGCCGTACGCCAAGTTGACTAGCAGAGACACTAGTTTGCGGCACCACAGTGCTCCATTGCTAACCATTATCGGGCTAATTGCTGGGCTAGCCGCGACGTTTTATCGCATCAACAAAACAGCGTCGCCGGTGGATATGGTGATCTACCGGCAGGGCGTTGACGCATTCTTGCACGGTCGGGAAATGTATTCCGAGCCCATGTTTGCCGGCGACCTCGCGCTGCCATTTATCTATCCGCCGTTTGGCGCACTATTTATGGCACCCCTCAATATAATCCCTGGGATTGATGACACCTTCGCCGGTCGTATCGTCATCGCACTCTCCAACGCACTCTTGCTGCTCTGCTTATGGTTGGTATGGCGCTGGCTACTCGACGCTAACCGCTGGGCTATGCCAGCCGCAGCTATTTCTTGGGCGTTGGCTTTAATCAGTGAGCCGGTGGAGCTCAACCACAGCTTCGCCCAGATTAACGTCATCCTCATGTCGTTGGTAGTACTCGATCTTGTACCCCGCAAACGCACACTCCCACAAGGATGGCTAATCGGCATCGCCGCCGCAATCAAACTAACGCCATTGGCAATGCTGCTCTATTTCCTGCTCCGCAAAGACTTCCGAGCAATAGTCACCGCCGGTATTTCTGCTGCACTCGCAACACTGCTTGCCGCTATCGTGCGCTTCGATGCCACCTGGGAATTTTATGGTGCTCGCCTTCTGGGAATGGGTTCAGGTGGAGATTTCGGCGTCAATACCTCGTACCAATCAAACAGCTCCTGGCGCGGCATGATCCAGCGCTGGTTTAGCAGCGAGCAAGCTTTGGAAGATTCCGGACACCTCGTGACTGCTCTCTGGGCAGTGTTGGTAATTCTAACTATCACCACTGGCGCATGGATCATGATCCAGTTATTGCGCCGTGGCTATCTCGTCGACGCCTGGCTTATCAACGCAGTAATCATGCTATTAATTTCTCCAGTGTCGTGGTCCCACCATTGGGTCTGGTTAGCCGTAGCGGTTCCGGTGTGGTTCTGGCGGGCACATAGCATGCGTGATTACGGCCTTGGGGCTACCGTCGCGCTCTGGATTTCCGTTCTGGTAGTCCTCGAACAACCACCGAAATGGTGGTACGGCGATGCCATCGAAGTACACGCATTAAGCTTTTGGCCGAAGGTATTTGTTAGTGATTTCGTCTGGCTCGGCTTAGCAACCCTGCTCGTTATCGCCTGGGAATGCCGACCACAAGGCAAGTATCACCAGCACGGGAAATCGCTAGCAGGATTGCCCAGCCAAACCGGGACGAGCGATAAAATAACGCTTTAAGCCGACAGTGGGTTGGTTCCTGCCAGCAACCACCATGCGACCACGACTGCCGCAATGCCGAGGATCATAAAGAGCCAGGAGGAGGCTAGCGGGCGTCGTGCCCAGCCGCGCGCACCATCAAGCGCATATAATCCGGGCCCGGTAAATTGAACTACCAGCGCAAGAACTGCTGCCATCACCGGCACCCACAAAGTTTCTTCCCAGTTAAAAACGTTGAGACCAGTTTGCGCCTGGGCAAGCTCGTGGACGACCAAAAACCCGGTCACAATCCACGCAAGCATGGCAGCAACTGGTGCTAACAAGCCAAGCAGCAAGAAAATACCAGCAGCCAATTGTACGGATGGAACTGCGATGGCCACTAAATGTGCTTGGTTATAAGCAGCAAAATCAGATTCTAAGCCTGCAATACCCTCATGGGAGCCCAGTGTGAAAAACGTCCCGGTCGCTTGAATGATCAGCCACGCAGAGAGCGCAATGCGCAGCAGGAACAGCCCCAAATCAATAGTCCCGCGGCGAGTATCAACTGTGGTCACCGGCTCTGCACTAGCAGCGTTGCCAGGCGTTTCGGCTGAGACACCAGTTCCCTGTGCATAAGGCCCATCAACCGGAATCTGTTCATCGTTGGCGAGACCTTGCTGCCCCTGTGGAACACCTTGCTGAGTTGGCACCGAATACCCGGCTTGTTGTGGTGTAGCAGATGCTGCAACCGGTATGGTGGTCTGCTTGCCAGCAGGATCAATGACTTCGGTAGCGGCAAAATCTTCATCTCGGTATTCCGGACGATGCTCATCCACTGCGTCCGACACACCAGCTTCCGGTGCGCCAGCATTCGGTGTGCCAGCATCCGTCGCGCCAGTATTAGTAGCTGCCTCTGGCTGAGCAAACTGCGTCGTTGGCTCGGAATCAACGCTCGCACCAGTAGCGCGGTTTTCGCTAGAATTCGGCTCGATCACCTGCGGAGCTGCCCGGCCAGCTCGTTCGAAAATAGTTGTACGAGCTTCTGTAGACGGAGAAGTTTTCTCTGCGTCCGCTTTTGCCCGTTGTGGTTTTTCGGAAGGTTGGGTCGTCGATGTTTGCGGCCCCTCATAGGTGGGGACGTCGAATGCGTCATCGTGAAAATCCGCTTTATCTGGTTTTCGGCCAGCGTTGCCACCTTGGGCTGTGCTGGAAGTATTTTTTCGATCGCTCATGGACCCAATTTATGCGATCACCCTGCAGAAACCAGGCACCAACCCACCGATAAACCGAAGAGGTTACTAGCACTGGTCCAACAATTCGCCAAGCACTCGATGTTCAGCGTCAGTAGCCCATAACCCGTAAACATATTTCACGTGAACCTGGATACGCCCATAATCGCAACGAAAAGCCTTGTTGGGTGGCAACCAACTGGCAGCATCAGCTGCACCTTTCGCGCGATTGCTGGATGCGTCCACGGCCAAGAGATTAATCGGGTCATTCGCGAAATCACGGCGCTTAGTTTCACCCCATTCGAAAGCCCCCTTCACCCAGGCGTCGCCAAGCGCAACTACGTGTTCGATATCTACCTGATTGTCCCCACGACGAAAGTCAATGTGTTCACCGGTATACGGGCTAGTAAACTCGCCACTTTCCACAAGGCATCCATGGGTCCCATTGCGAACAGAGATCTGAGCTAGATCGCGTTGCAAAATATCATTGCGAGTATCACAGCCATTACGTCCACCAGCGACATTCACGTCGTCAGTCCACGCAGAACCAAAACGCTCCCTATCATAGCCGGTTTTCGGGGCTCGGCCTTTGATCTCCAAGCTCTGATGCATGGCACGGTAATCCAGCGAGTCGTCTGTATAGACACCTGGTTGCGCATGCGGAAACGGATGCTGCGCACTCTGATTCTCCGATGCTTCCGCATTCGTTTCCGCAGCCTGTGTGGTGGTAACCGTGGTAGACACCGTGGTAGTTGTAGTCGCACCAGCTTGCCCCTGGGTGGAATCTGCACCTCCAGAAACAGTGCAGCCTGATAACAGCACAGATACTGCCCCCATCAGGGCAATCCCCGTAGTTTTTCTTAGCGCTCGCATAGTGCGCTTAGATTACCACAGCTTTTGCTATAGTTGACACGTCATACAGTTTCCGTTTTAGAGAGAGCAATCACGCATGCCACAAACAGATGATTGGGCCGGAGACGCCCACAACGCCGCCACTAGCGGAGAATTCCGACGCGATACCAACTACATCGGGGACCGTATCCTCGCATCAGTAAGCACCACCCAGGCGCAACTAGCAGAGCAGAACGTCATGCATTGGCCAGTCCAACCACACCGGTACCGCCTGGTAGCGGCACGCGCCTGCCCCTGGGCACACCGCGCAGTGATAGTGCGCCGACTACTAGGTCTAGAAGACGTCATTTCCCTAGGGCTAGCCGGCCCTACACACGACAAACGTTCCTGGACCTTCGACCTGGACCCAGGCCAGGTCGATCCTGTACTACGCATTCCTCGTCTCCAGGACGCCTACTTTAACCGCTTCTCCGACTATCCCCGCGGCATCACAGTGCCTGCGCTAGTAGAAGAATCTAGCCGAAAAGTAGTCACCAACGATTTCTCGTCGCTCGTGCGCGATTTCCAGACCGAATGGACAAAATACCACCGCGAAGGAGCCCCGAACCTACTCCCACCGCGCGAGCAACACGCAGAAATGCACGAGATTAACGAGTTCATCTTCAAAAAATTCAACAATGGCGTCTACCGCTGTGGATTCTCCGCATCGCAAGAAGCCTACGAACAAGCCTACGCAGATGTCTTCGAAGTATTGGACTGGCTCGAACAGCGCCTAGCATCCCGGCGTTTCATCATGGGTGAGCACATCACCGAAACCGATATCCGGGCTTACGCTACCTTGATTCGCTTTGATGCCGTTTACCATGGTCATTTCAAAGCCAACCGCAACAAAATCAGCGAAATGCATAACGTCTACGGCTACCTGCGCGAACTATTCCAAACCCCTGGGTTTGGCGACACGACGGACTTCACCGAGATCAAACAACATTATTACATCGTGCACCGCGAAGTTAATCCTACGCAGATCGTGCCCGCTGGCCCAGACATGTCCGGGCTGGCACAACCACACGGGCGTGACCATCTAGCTGGTGCACCATTCGCGGAAGGCACCAGCCTCCCCGGCGCACTACCCGAAGAAGAAAAACTAAAAAACCCGACCCAAATGCAACGCGAACTTTTCCGCTTACATTAGGTCGGGTAGAAAACTAAACGCCCATCCGATTAATCGGCTTGCGATCGCTTCTCTTCTTTTTCAGAAGGAGACTCATCTGCAGGCCGCACGGAATCCTGGGCGAGAGAATCCGCATAAGTATCTGCCGTCTTTTCTTCCTTGGCTTCTGCTTGGTTTTCGTCGGCAAGCAACTTGTAGTCTTCGCCGATGCTGAAATCGACATCATCGTCATCATCCAGCTGGGTGGCGACTTCATCCGAAATGTAGTTGTACAGTTCCTTGTCGCCCAAGTTGGACTCCGAAACCAACTTCTGCATTTCTTCGTTGTGCTTCTTTTCAAGTTCCTTATCAGGGTGCAAAGACAAGTACATCAGTTGGCGCAAGCGCGCGCGTTTAGTGGCTTCATCGCGAATCCGCGAGAAAGACTTAATCCAGGCACCAACCAGCACCACAACCATGAACATGCCCATGTAACCCAGAACTGGGTAAACGTATTGCATCAGGATGTCGAAGCCGATAAAGCTGACGGCAAATCCCAGCAAGGTGCCCACAATGAAGATCACGCGGTACTGGTTCTCGCGGCCAGCGGAAAGGCGCTTACCGAGAGCGTAGAACATACCAATTGCGGTGTTAAACACCATGGCGAAGATCACTAGCGCCATGATCAGGCCGAGGTTTTCGTTGATGTCATCAACCAGGGTGAGCATCGGAATCGAGGTTCCATCAATCAACTCTGCATTGAACAACATCGCCATGGTCGCCAGGACCAACATGATGGCGTAAGCGATACCACCGAACAAGCCACCCCAACCAGCTTCACGTGGATCCAGGTAGTCGCCACCAATAACCAAGGTCATCGAGACCGCAAGGATCAACGCAAGACCGTTGTAGTTAAGAGCCGACAACAGCCAGTTACTAATTGGGCTCTCAATTTCAGCAGAACGTTGCGCAACCAAATTCACATCGTCTGGCCAGTTGAAGAAGGTATAGATGGCAACAGAAACAATCGCGATGATAATCAACGGCGTAAGCAAACCGATGATGCGCGAAACTTTATTGACATCCAACATTCCGGCTACAAGAACCAGCACCAGCATAACCGTGGAACCAATCCATGGCTGCCACCCGAACTGCTGCTCTAAGTTAGAACCGGCACCTGCAAGCATCACAAAGCCGATAGAGAACAGGGTGATGACTACCGAAATGTCCAACAAGATGGAGACGATTGGATGTGTGGTGCGTTTAAACACCAAGCGGTGTTCGCGGGCATGGAAATAACTGCCCAATTGCAGAAACACAGTTCCAGCCAGGGCCATAATGATGCCTGCTACCGCAGCACCTGCTAGCCCCCACATTCCATAGGACGAGAAATACTGTACGACCTCACGGCCGGTTGCAAAACCTGCACCGACAACGAGGCCCACAAAGGACAGGGCAATACCTGTAATGCGTGTATAAGACACGAATCATCGCTCTTTCTTAGTGTAAGAACATTGTCTTCGAAGAATTGACGTTCCTACGATACACGCACTAAGGCATTTTGTATTGTTGAGCGTTTATTCCGCTAGCTTTTCCGCGATCAATTTGTTGACTTGACCTGGGTCAGCTTTACCCTGCGTAGCTTTCATCACGGCACCGACGATAGCGCCAGTGACTTTCTTGTTTCCGGCGCGGTACTTCTCCACAATATCCGGGTTATCGGCCAAGGCGTCATCAACTGCTTTTTCAATCGCACCATCATCACGAACGACCTCAAGACCGCGCTTGGCGACGACCTCGTCGACATCACCTTCGCCTTCCAAAACCCCGTCGACGGCCTTACGCCCCAGCTTCGTGGTCAACTTTCCTTCCTTGACCAACTCCACGACGCGCGCAACCTGTGCCGGGCTAATCTGCAACGCAGCCAGTTCCAGGCCACTTTCGTTGGCCTTACCAGACAAGTAAGAAACCCACCAGGCACGAGCCTCATCGGCGGTCGCACCGTGCTCCGTAGTCTCAATGATTAGCTCGAGCGCACCCGCGTTGACGAGATCACGCATCTCTTTATCTTTCAGGCCCCACTCTTCCTGAATACGCGCACGGCGAATCCACGGCATTTCTGGAAGGGTCTGCTTGATTTCTTCTACCCATTCGCGCGGAGCAGATACCGGTGGCAAGTCTGGATCGTTGAAATAGCGGTAATCTTCCGCAGTCTCTTTCGGGCGTCCCTGGGCCGTCGAACCGTCCGACTCCTGGTAGTGGCGAGTTTCCAGGGCAATCTCTTCGCCGTTATCCAATGCATAAGCTTGGCGCTGCATTTCGAACCGTACGGCCTGCTCTACTGATTTCAACGAGTTGATGTTTTTCGTCTCGGTACGAGTTCCGAATTCCTCGCTGCCCTTTGGACGCAAGGAAAGGTTGGAATCTACTCGCATTGATCCCTGATCCATGCGAGCATCAGAGACGCCGAGCGCTGCAACCAGTTCACGTAAAGCGGTCACATAAGCGCGAGCAACCTCCGGGGCCCGCTCGCCGGCGCCGACGATTGGCTTAGTCACAATCTCGATCAACGGAATGCCAGCACGGTTGTAATCAACCAATGACGCAGTCGCACCGTGAATACGACCATCAGCGCCACCCAAGTGGGTCAACTTGCCGGTGTCTTCTTCCATATGCGCGCGCTCAATTTCTACACGCCACTCGGTGCCGTCATCCAATACCACATCGAGGTAGCCGTCGTAAGCAATCGGCTCATCGTACTGCGAAATTTGGTAGTTTTTCGGCTGATCCGGATAAAAATAATTTTTCCGGGCAAACCGGGAAGATTCTGCAATCTGGCAATTCAATGCCAGGCCAATCTTGATAGCCCATTCCACGCCTTTGGCGTTAACTACAGGCAGTGCGCCAGGAAGCCCCAGCGACACCGGATCGACATTTGAGTTTGGTGCATCACCGAAATGCGCCGAGGAGGTAGAAAACATCTTGGTTTCCGTCCCCAACTCAACATGGACCTCAAGACCCATCACCGGGTCGTACTTTTCTAGGACTTCGTCGTAGTCCAGCAAATCATACATCGCAGCAGTCATAGCCACCATGGTAATGGTTTTGGCCGGGACTTCGTGCACGGGGCTTCAGCACCGCTATTTAGCCGAACAGCGCCTGGGCAATTTCGTAACGACGCATAGGCACAGTTTTGAGCCTAGAGACGACTTCTGCCAGCGGAAGCGTCTCGATATACTCTCCTTTTAACACCACGCAGGAGCCGAATTCGCCGCGATGGGCCGCGCGGGTGGCATGCACGCCAAATCGGCTGGCGAGGACACGGTCAAACGCGGTGGGGGTACCTCCACGCTGCACATGTCCCAGTACGGTGGTCCGCACGTCATAACCAGTAGAACGTGATATTTCCTCCCCGATCAACTGCCCCATACCACCGAGCCGACGGTGGCCGAATTCGTCGACCCCCTTGTCATCAACCGCCATAGTGCCTGGTCGCGGTTGCGCACCTTCCGCGACCACGATAATGCCGTACTTCTCCCCCATCTGGAAACGCCGTTCCATCGACTTGGTGATTTCACTGACATCGAAAGGAACTTCCGGAATCACGATATGGTGAGCACCTCCGGCTAAACCTGCGTGCAAAGCAATCCATCCGGTATGCCGCCCCATGACTTCCACGATAAAGATCCGCTGGTGTGATTCCGCAGTAGCGTGCAGGCGGTCAATTGCGTCAGTAGCAACCGCGACTGCACTATCAAATCCAAAGGTGTAATCAGTTGCCAACACATCATTATCAATGGTTTTCGGCACGCCAATCACAGGGACACCGTTATCAGCCAACCATTTCGCGCCTTTCAGCGTGCCTTCACCGCCAATTGCGATTAACGCATCGACGCGGGCGTCAGCAAGATTATCCTTGATCGTTTCTAAATTAGCTTTGAAAATATCCGGGTGTAAGCGTCCGGTTCCTAAAATAGTGCCACCGCGAACCAAAATCTTATCGATGGCGTCATCGTCGTAAAGGTCGACACGATCGTCATCCAACAAGCCCAACCAGCCGTCGCGGTAACCGACGACAGTGGAATCATGTTCCTGATTCGCCGTGCGAACGACGGCACGGATAACGGCGTTCAGACCTGGACAGTCGCCGCCCGAAGTCAATGTGGCAATACGCATGCTTCTACTGTAGGCAAGCCAGCGCAGAGTTGCAGCGTGCGGTACGTCTCGCTACCGACTACTCCCAATTTTTAGCATTCTCGCCACAGCCACGAATACCTGTTGCCGGCCGAATTCTAAATAGTTTTACGATAAAACAACGAGGTCAACAAACCGATGGCCAATACCACCACGAGCAACAAGAGCGCATTGGCAGCCCCCACCGCTAAACCCGAAGCAGCGACAGTGATTTGCAGCAACGCCGATAAAATAGACACACCGAACACCGAGCCTAATTGCCGCGCGGTGTTATAAACGCCTGAGGCAGCACCCATGATTCGAGGTTCCACATCACGCATGGTAGTAGCCGAGTTCGTGCCCCAGACAAAAGACTGGCCGATTCCCAAAAGGCTCACGGCAACCGCAAGCCACCAGAGAGGAAACTCATGAGCCATGATCCACCAGCATGCTGCGCACGCACTCAGCATCGTGCTAAACCCAGCGACGACAAGATTGCGCGGATGGAATTTATCCGCCATGATGCCCGCGATCGGCGACACAAATAACGAGGTCAACGCCATAGGAACCATCAACAGACCCGCGCTAGCAGAGTCCAAGCCCTGACCGTCTTGCAACCACAGCATGATCGGTAGCATCAACGACGCCGCCATAAAACCCATGCACGCGATGATGATAATCCCCAGCCGGTAATTGTGATTCCGGAATAAAAACAACGGGATCATGGCTTCCACGCCACGTGCCTGCGCAGTAGCTTGCAACCTAATAAAGCCATACAAACCAGCGATGCCGGCCAACAGCATGAGCCAAATCCACCACGCCCAGTCGGCCTCCGGCGCCTGCTGGATCGCACCAACCAATAACAGCATAGAAAGCAAGGACACTGCCACGGACAGTGGATCTAGCTTTCGGGCATAGGTCGGCATACGAGGTACCCACAGCGTCGCCAAGACAACGGCTAGGACGCCTAAAGGCACGTGGATAAGAAATACCGCCTGCCATGAAGACGAGTTAATTAGTGCGCCACCGAGTACCGGCCCGGTAATCGCAGCTACCGAGCCGATAATTCCCCATACCCCTAACGCGCGCCCACGACGCTCACGGGCAAAAACTCGGTTGATTACCGACATAGTCTGCGGCATTTGAATGGATGCGCCGAGTCCTTGTAAGCAACGAGCAGCAATCAATAATTCGATACTAGATGCTGTAGCGGAAGCGACCGCACCAATAACAAAGACGGTAATACCAATGCGAAAGAGGCGTCTTTGTCCGAACCGATCTCCCAACCGGCCGGTAAACAACAAAGGAACCACCACGAACAGGAGAAACCCGGAAGATACCCAAAGGGTTTGTGCCAACGAAGCATCGAATTCTCGTCGTATGCTCGGAAGTGCCACCGCAACTAGGGTTTGATCCAGCAAAGACATGAAAAAGCCCAATGAGAGGGCGAACATAGCCTTCCATGCCTGGGCTTCTGGGAGCACTGTCGATTCGGCAGCGGTATGCCTATTTTCTGCGGACGTCTGTCGTCGGCCGTGCGAGGGAGTCACTCCGCTGATCCTAGCGCGGAACCAGTGCTGAGGCCTAGACTAACGGGCATGGCATTAATCGATAAGAAATCTCCGCAAGAAGTATCGACGGCAACCACCACCGCTTTCGGTTTGGTGGGCGGCTATCTCACCGCCGTCCAGACCGGAATCCGCCCCCTCGGTGGTGTGATACTCGGCTCTGCTGGTTACTGGGCGGCACGCTCGTGGGCTGCTAAGACCACTCCGGCAACCACGGCTGGATTGCTGGGCGGATACATCGCAGCATTCGGCCTATCGCACCCTTTGGCCAAGAAGATCGGCTCCTGGCCAGCAGTTGGCGTGGTAACCGCAGCCACCGCGGGTGCGGCGTACGCCCTATCCGATCGGAAATAAAGCACTGGTGGATCGTACCCGGCACCGCGCCTAATACTTGGCCAGCACCGGGTACGTCCTATTTCATTTTAATTGCGCACTAAAGCCTCGTAGGCTGCACCAACGCGGTACAAACGTTCGTCGGCGAAAGCCGGAGCCATAATCTGTAGACCGGTTGGCAACTGGGTATCTCCCGCCATACCAGAAGGTACGGACATACCGCAGACACCAGCCAAGTTCAACGGCAGTGTGCACAAGTCGAAGTTGTACATCGCGGTTGGATCTTCAACCTTTTCCCCCAGAGGGAAAGCTGTAGTCGGCGTCGTTGGTGATACCAGCACGTCGACTTTTTCGTATGCACGGGCAAAATCTTGCGCCACCAGGGTGCGAACGCGCTGCGCTTGTAGGTAATAAGCATCATAATAGCCGACCGACAACGCGTAAGTTCCGACCATGATGCGCCGTTTGACCTCTGGGCCGAAGCCAGCTTCGCGCGAAAGTTCCATGACCCGGTTAGCGGAATTTTCTCCGTCATCACCCACGCGCTTGCCGTATCGCATACCGTCGAAACGGGCCAAGTTGGATGACACTTCACACGGCATGATCAGGTAATAAGCTGCCAATGCGTCGTCGAAGTGCGGGCAATCTACTTCGACGACTTCCGCGCCATTATCCACCAGCGTCTGTACTGCCTTGTGATATTGCTCCATCACGCCAGGCTGCCATCCATCGCGTTCGAACTGCTTGATGACACCAACTTTGAGCCCGGTCAGATCGCCGTTTGCGCCCGCACGGGCGGCAGCAACAACGTCCGGGACCGCTTTATCGATACTGGTGGCATCGTAGGGGTCATGCCCCGCAATTACCTCATGCAGCAATGCGGTATCCAACACAGTGTTCGCACACGGGCCTGCTTGATCCAGTGAAGAAGCAGCAGCAATCAAACCATAACGCGAAACCGTGCCATAGCTGGGCTTCACACCGACAGTATTTGTCAGTGCGGCTGGCTGGCGAATCGAACCGCCGGTATCCGTACCAATGCCCAATGGTGCTTGCCCAGACGCCAAGGCTGCTGCCGTACCGCCTCCAGATCCGCCCGGGGTGCGGTTAGTGTCATAAGGGTTACGCACCGGCCCGTAGGCCGAGTTTTCGTTTGACGAACCCATAGCAAATTCATCCAGGTTAGTTTTTCCTAGGATAGGAATGCCTGCTTCGCGCAAGCGACGAGTCACGGTTGCGTCATACGGGCTACGGTAGCCCTCCAGCATTTTCGAGGCCGCGGTAGTCGGCGCATCAGTGGTAACCAGCAGGTCCTTCAACGCGAGCGGAACCCCAGCTAATGCAGAAGCCGGCTTTTCCCCGTTATCAAGGGCCTTATCCACCGCATCTGCAGCGGCCAATGCCTCTTCTGCACCAACGTGCAAGAACGAATTCAGAGTCTCGTTAGTGTCGTTGATGCGGTCCAGATACGCCTGGGTCACCTCACGCGAAGTAATCTCGCGGTCGTGGATACGCTGCGCCAAATCCGCCGCGGTTTCCGAGGTGATGCCATCTGTTGGGCGGGTAAATTCAGTCATTAATTCTCTACCTCTATCGCTTGTGCAGTATTTATCATGCGCTCACAGGTGAGCACTGAACTAGCCACGAATCTTGGGAACCACGAAACGGTCATCACGTACGTCCGGCGCCTGATCCAAAGCCTGCTCAGAATTCAGCGTGCGCACGACTTCGTCGCTACGCATGGTGGCGTTCACCGAATGTGGATGGCTCATGGGTTCTACCCCGGCAGTATCCACATTTTGTACCGCAGAAACAGCGTTCACAATGCCGTCAATTTGTTCTGCATAAGTCGCGATTTCTGCATCGCTTAAAGCAAGACGCGATAGCTTCGCCAGGTGCTCGATTTTTTCGCGGGATATTTCTGACACAGTCGATTCAATCCTTCAATATTCGTGAATCAATTTTCTCCCGTACTATGCTACGCCACTGGAACCTGTAGCTAAGCAACGCCTGATAGTCCGGTACGTGAGACAACAAAACAAGGTTTCGCCCAACTAAGCAACGCGCCAGATTGCTACGATGGTGACAGCGAACTCGAAGTTCAGAAAGTGGTGGCAATAAATCATGTCGTTTTTGATCCGTGTCCTGCTCCCAGACACCCCCGGAGCGCTCGGACAATTAGCTGACGCCATCGGCCAAACCGGCGGCAATATTCAATCCGTCGACATTATTGAAGCGTTTTCTGCTGATGCCGTCATGGACGATATCGTCGTCGACTTGCCCCAAGGAGTAATGGCAGATGCTTTAATTACTGCAGCCAACTCCGTTGACGGTGTCGAAGTTGACTCTATTCGGCCGTTTTCCGGCCGCGTCGACCGCCGCGGGCAAATCGAAATGTTGTCACATCTGGCGACCAACCGCGGCGGGTTACGTACGTCCTTACAAGATTTTGTCTCTGCTTTCCCGAAGGCCTTAACTTCGTCCTGGGCGATCATCGTCGACACAACCGACAAGATCACGCGCGTGGCTGCCTCCAGCGCCGCCCCAGAAGACGACGGTTCGATCCCTGCGGATATTGACATCACTTCTGCCCGTGTTTTGGTTGCCGATAGCGAAGACTGGATCCCTGATTCTTGGCGCATCTTGGATTCGGCTCTCGCTGGCGCGCCACTAGGCGACAGCGGACTGGTCTTAATCATCGGGCGCGCCGGCGGCCCAGACTACCTGGCCAGCGAAGTAGTACACCTGGGCCACCTGGGAAACATCCTGGGCAAGCTGATTGATTAGTGCTCAGCAATTAACGCGCCGTCGAGAAGCTGCACAAACTCCTCTTCCGACAAGATCCGCACGCCCAAATCACGAGCCTTGGTTTCCTTCGAGCCGGCGTTTTCTCCTGCCACCAAATAATCAGTCTTTTTCGAGACTGAACCGGTAGCTTTTCCGCCGCGCGAAACAATAGCTTCTTTGGCACTATCGCGGCTAAACCCTTCCAGCGTTCCGGTGACCACAATCGTCTTCCCTTCCAACGTTTGTTCCATACGTTGGGAGGCCTCGACTTCCATAGTCACCCCGGCCTGAGCCCACTTGTCGACGATGGCTCGATGCCAATCCACGCTAAACCAATCTTGCAGAGAATTGGCGATCGTCATTCCAACGCCATCCACATCGGCAATCTTGTCGACGTCGGCATCCCGCAATGCCTGCATCGAACCAAAACGCGTGGCCAATGCCCGTGCCGCAGTAGGCCCTACGTGCCGGATCGACAAAGCAATAAGCACACGCCAAAAATCAGCCTGCCGTGCGGTTTCTAGATTCTCTAAAAGTTTCCGACCCGAAGCATTGATCTCACGTTTAGTCTTGTCTTTTTTAACCGTACGGGTATAGACAGTGGAGTTCATCAGCACTTCTTCGTTGATGCCAAACAAATCTGATTCATCAACCACCACCCCACTGGCAATCAAATCGTGCGCTCCCTTTTCTCCCAAGGCTTCGATATCGAATGCTTTACGGGAGGCAAGATATTCCAAGCGCGCCCCTAGTTGTGCCGGGCAAGAGCGGGCATTCGGGCAGCGCCAATCGGCATCACCTTCTTTTTGCGGCGCTAGGGTGCTGCCACATGACGGGCATTCACTGGGGAATCTCCACTCATACTCGCTGCCATCACGCTGCGACACCACCGGCCCTAAAACCTCAGGAATGATCTCTCCGGCTTTTCGGATCACCACCGTATCGCCGATCAATACTCCTTTGCGTTTGACCTCTGTCTGGTTATGCAAGGTAGCCATCGAAACGGTAGTGCCTGCGACAAATACCGGCTCCATCACTGCGTACGGCGTCACACGACCAGTCCTACCGACGCCTACCTCAATCCGCAACAGCTTGGTGGTAACTTCTTCTGGCGGGTATTTAAAGGCGATCGCCCACCGCGGTGCGCGTGAGGTTGCTCCAAGCGCACGCTGCGTCGACAAGTCATCGACTTTGACGACCAGGCCATCCATTTCGAAGAAAGCATCATGGCGATGCTCTCCCCAGTACTCCACTTGTGCAAGGACTTCCGCACTGCTCGTTACCCGTTTGGTGTACGGCGATACCGGAAGCCCCCAAGCCTCCAAAGCCTTATAAGCATCCCACTGCGAGGCGGGTGCAAAACCTTCCCGGGCGCCAAGACCATGCGCGATCATGCGCAGCCGACGCTTCTTCACCTCTTCGGTATTTTTCATCCGCAAGCCCCCCGCTGCCGCATTACGCGGATTAGCGAATGTCTCTGGCTTTTTACCTTGCTCTTCAGCGAGTTTCACGCGTTCTTCGTTGATGACCGCGAAATCTTCGGGGTTCATATAAACCTCACCGCGAATTTCGATGAGTTCCGGAACCGGGTATTCCTCGGTAGCAGTGAGTTCGTGTGGAATATCCTCAATGACCCGGGCGTTGGCGGTAATGTCTTCGCCAGTGGTTCCGTCACCACGGGTGGCTGCTCGATCCAGCCGGCCATTGCGGTAGACCAAATCCACCGACAACCCATCGATTTTTAATTCGGTGAGGTAGGCCGGAGCCGGGGTACGCGCAAGCCAATCACGCAGCTCGCCGTCGTCAAAAGCGTTATCTAAGCTCAGCATAGGCGCCAAGTGCTCAACATTGGCGAAGCTGGACTCTTCGGGCACCGGCGCGCCGACTTCCATGGTGGGTGAGTCAGGCACCGCCAGTTGCGGGTAGTCTTTCTCCAGCTTCGCTAACCGACGAAGTAGCTCATCGAATTCCGCATCCGGAATTTCGGGTTGCTCGTTGTAATAGCGTTCACGGTGGTAGCGAACCTCGTCGGCAAGTTCATTCCAGCGGCGGCGCAATCCTGCTTCATCAAAACCTGCTTCATCAAAATCACTCACGTGCATCCATTCTAATAGGAGCCCAGCTTCCGTTGAATGTTCGAACCAGTGCGCCTGTCTGTGGACAAGCGCGTCTAGGCTGTAGGTCATGAGTTTCAACGCTTCCCGCATGCTTGCCTTCGACTTAGAAACAACCTCGAACATTCCTCAGGAGGCTCGGATTGTCACCTCTGCCCTGGTCTCAATTGAAGGCTCGACCGTGGATTCGCAAGAAATGCTGGCAAACCCCGGCATAGAAATTCCGCAACCAGCCACCGATGTACACGGAATTACTACGCAATACGCTCGCGAGCACGGCCAAGACCACGATGAAGTACTCGCAAAGACCATCGCAGCAATCAAGAAAGGCTGGGACGAAGGCAAAACGCTGATTGTTTATAACGCGAATTACGACCTGACTGTGCTCCGAAGTTTAGACGAGGATTTCACAGTGACCGGCCCCGTCTTTGATCCGTTCGTTATCGACAAACTGAAAGATAAATACCGCAAAGGGCCACGCACATTAAGCAAAGTGTGCGAGGAATACGGTGTACCACTGGATAACGCGCACGAAGCCACCGCCGATGCCATGGCTGCGGCTCGTGTTGCCTGGAAACAGGTGAACCAGCGGTTCCCGGAGTTAGCAAAGATGGACGATGGTGAGCTAATGGAGTATCAAGCCGTGGGTTACTACGAAATGCAGATGGAATTTAAACGCTACCTAGCTTCCCGTGACCGAGATGCCTCGTCGGTAGCAACTTCTTGGCCAATGCAGGGCTAATTGTAAGATTGGCAGCATGAAAAAGTCACTCGCAACCGCACTCATTGCCGGTGTAGCGGTGCTGTTTGGTGCCATTGCCCTGGGTCCACAACGCATTGCGCTCGCAGACCAAGCAACCGGCAATAAACGACTGGCTGCTGAACTAGCCGAATTAGCCGTTCCCGGACATAATCAGCTCACCGCATTGACTATCGACGATGGCGTGACAGAATACGCTGGTTGGGGTGCCGATAGCGAAACTGAGGTCGAAATCGGCTCAGTCACGAAGATGATGACAGCCGAGCTTCTGCGCCACGAAATCAAGAACAAAGAGGTGGAGTTAGACACCACCCTAGGCGAGTTAATCGACGAACTACACGAACCAGTCGCCTCGGTCACACTGGAAGAAGCCGTCAACCACACCGGCGGATTACCCCGGATGGCGGGAGTCAATTTCGCTTCAAACTTGGGCTTTTCCGTGCTGGGCACCAACCCATACGAAGGCATTGGGCGTGACGACATTTTTGCCGCTGCCAATGACATCGAAGAATTGGAAAACCGTGGTGAAGAACAATATTCCAACCTGGGTTTCGCATTGCTCGGCTGGGCGCTAGCAGAAAATGCCGGCACCACCTACGAAGAAATGCTTAACGACGTACTTTTCCGGCCGTTAGGCATGCACGATACCTACGTGGCTAGCCAACCGCTTCCCGACGATCAACCGGCAGGCCTACTCAACAACGGGCGGCATGCTCAGCCCTGGGTGACGGAAGGTTATGCACCTGCGGGCATGGTGCGCTCCACCGCTGCTGATATGGCGAAATTTGCGGAATATCTCTTAGAACAAGGCCTGCCCGATTACGGTTGGGCTCCAACCGTTTCTACAGACGACAAAGACAGCGGCGCAGGTTGGCACAACGGACAAACTGGCGGCTATTCTGCCATGCTGGTCGTCGCGCCTGAGACTGCACGAGCTGCCTTCGTCGCAGGCAATACCCCGCGTGGTGTAGAACAAATTGGATTGCAGCTAGCAGGAGAGGAAGTACGGTAATGAACGCAATCATCAACCTCGTCCTGGTATTCTTGTTGATTTTCAACTGGGGATTTGCCGCGTGGAAAGCGCGGGAGAAAAAGGGCTCCTTATCGATCCAAATCATCAACTTATTGGTGAATATCGGGCTAACGATGTTCATTGCCTACGTCGTCGCCTGGAACTCCTTGGTTCCCATTTGGGTCTGGTGGGGTTTAGCCGTGCTCATGGCCGCATCGGTAACGCTCATCGTTTATTACATGCTGGAAAGCCATAACCGCAAGGTTTCCAGTTAGAGGTCTCCGATATCCTCGGCCAGCATGCGCGCTACCTCCCTGCTAAGCCGGTAAGTGCGAGCACAATCCAAGATGGTCTTTCCGGGTATCCCCGGTTGCGGGCAAATATCAATCAATCGGGAACCCGCCAGCCGCTCGATGCCGAGAGTGTCGAGCAAGCGGGCAATCCGCACGGCAAGGCGGCGGGGATTTTCTCCCCGATCATCCCAGATCAGATCTGGAGGCACGCAAGCCAAACCAACCCGTACCCCGGCATCAATCAACTCGGCGAGCTGATCAAGTTTCGCAGTGCCAGTTAACTGGTGTTGATCAATGATGATTTCCCGTACTCCGCCACTATTGCTGACGCTTGCTTGCTGCTTATTGTCAGCAACCGCATCAGCAATCACCTGATGTAACGCGTCGTGATCTGTCTCCGAAACATTGAGATATTCAACTGGCCCTTCGGAACAACGTGCCAACAAAGCTGCGAAATCATCTGGGTCCAGCGGGGCAATTTTGTGGTAGTCCGTCGCACCCCGAATTTCGCCGCGCACGCACTGGGCTAGGTATGGTTCGTCAATTTGCAGCACGGTCGTGGCAGAAAAACGCCGAGTCACATCGGCACGGAAATTCGCAATCCCCACAGCCAGAGCATCAGCAAGATCGAATAACGCCGAACGGTCACTAAGCACACGATGGCCGTCGGCAAGCTCGATCTGGCTTGCCAAGCTCACCGGACCCATGACCTGTAATTTGATCTCCTGTCCTGCGTGCTGCCAGGTTTCTTCGAGCACATCAATGTCACGCTCGCGGAGATCTTTTAAGAACCAAGACCACCGTTGTGGGCGGGCGCTCAGCTGCCAACTACGAGCTCCGCGATCAACACTTAATGATTCCAGCAGCGCAGCGCTATAACCAACTGCGTCGGATCCCAATCCGCGTTGCGGCAAATGCGGCAAGTGTAACTGGTCACCAAATTCACTGATAACCATGTCCCCGGCTGCCGCCATCGAAGTGCCGGCCAGCGGACCAAGCGCTAGTGAACCCGGGAAAAGTTTTGCCGCTTGTTCTTGCTCTCCAGGTTGGTGCTGTGCCTCCGCTGATTGCAACGTTCGAAACTCCATCCGGCTCGTCAGCCCTAGCCCTAAGAACCTGTAGAACAGATAGTTCCAGAGCCCAGCACAATATCGCCCAAACCATCATCGGTTGGCATATACAACACAGCTGCCTGGCCGCGTGCTACGCCTGAAAGCGGTTCTTGCAAGTCCAAATGCATCGAGTCAGCTTCACGATCCACCACCGCACGACACGGCACCACAGAGCCGTGCGCACGCACCTGCACCAAACAATTCAGCTCGCCCTCCATCGCCGGATGCAGATATTTCAGTCGGTCGGCACCGATAGTCTGGATGCGTAAGTCTTCACGCGAGCCCACAGTCACAGTTCCAGTGTTGGCGTCGATATCAGTGACATAGCGCGGACGACCATCCGCTGCGGGGGTTTTAATATCCAGCCCCTTGCGCTGGCCAATCGTATAATTCCACGCCCCGTCGTGCTCTTTCAGCTTTTCTCCGGAATTCTTATCGACGATCATGCCTGGGCGCATGCCAATCGAACGACCCAAGAATGCTTGGGTCCGCCCATCCGGGATAAAACAAATATCATAAGAATCGGGCTTCGCAGCTGTAGAAAAACCATAGCGAGCTGCTTCTTCCCGAATCTGCGGCTTCGGTGTATCGCCAACCGGGAACATGCAATGGGCTAGCTCATCAGCGCTAATCACCCCAAGCACGTACGACTGGTCTTTATTTTGGTCCGGTGACCGACGCATATAACCTTCATCGTCAATGGTGGCATAATGCCCGGTAGCGACGGCATCAAAGCCCAGAGCCATGCCTTTTTCCAGCAACGCACGGAATTTAATCTTCTCATTGCAGCGCAGACACGGGTTCGGGGTTTCCCCGATCGCATAAGAATCAACGAAATCATCAATGACTTCTTCTTTAAAGCGCTCAGAAAAATCCCAAACATAGTACGGGATACCCAGCTTGTCGCAAATGCGACGGGCATCGGCGGCGTCTTCCAACGAGCAACAACCACGCGCTTTTTCCCTGGTTTGCTGTGCATCTTGGTGCAGAGCCAAATGCACGCCAACCACATCGTGGCCAGCTTCTACCGCGCGTGCAGCTGCCACTGATGAATCGACGCCGCCGGACATTGCAACCAATACTCGCATGCCTCATAGTTTAAGCCCAGTGTCAAAGCCATGCTTTCAGCCTTCACCAGAGACGAGATCTACCTGCAAAATCCGTCGGCAAGCCCCGTAGAATGACACGCTATGGGACGCAAACGGGCAAGAAACCAAGCGCAAACAGCTTCATCAATCATCGGACGATATGAGATCAGCACAGGGTATGCGGAGATCAAGCCTGATTCATTCCACGACAACGGCTACTACCTTTATGTCAACGGCGTTCCCAGCTCGCACGTACTGCTCGGCGAACCAGACTATTTGGATTTTGCGTATATGCGCTGGTTTGCAGCCAGCATAGAAGAATTCGTACGCGCACACAGCTGGGATACAGGCCGGCTACGAATCACACACCTGGGCGGCGCAGGCTGTTCCATGGCCCGCTACCTAGCGTGGCGTTGGCCAAAAACTCGCCACACCGTCGTGGAACTCGACACCAGCTTAGGTGAACAGGTACGCAATTGGTTCGATATACCACGCGCCCCAACTGTAAAAATTCGCCCTGGCGAGGCAGCTGAGGCCACTGCCAATTTTCGCCCAGCCAGCCGAGACATCATCATTCGCGATGTGTTCTCTGGCGATACCACCCCGCGCTCGCTCACAAGCACAGAGTTTTACCAGCATGCGCATCAAGCATTAATACCTGGCGGCCTTTTTGTTGCTAACTGCGGTGCACGCCACGGCGCCGCCGAAGTACAAGAAGAAGTTTCCGGTTTAGACAGGTTTTTCCGCCAAGTAGCGCTGATAAGCGATGCGGGTACGCTGCAAGGCCGCAGTGGCGGAAACATAGTACTCCTGGCGTCCGATTCTGAGCTACCGCAGGCGGGAACTCCTATTTACGATCAAATGCGCAGTGCGCTACTTCGAGGTGCCATGCCCGCAAAATATCTTGATGCCGCACAGACACAACAGTGGGCTCAGGAATAGCAGACCAGGGCTAGAGGCCTGCAACTTTTCGGGCGGTGGCAATAATATCCGGCAGCTGTTGGCACACAACCGCTATATCTTCTTCAGTAGTGCTGTACCCAAGACTAAATCGCAATGCACCACGCGCACGCGCCTCGTCAGTTTCCATGGCTTCAAGCACATGACTGAAACGATTTACCCCGGCTGCGCACGCTGATCCTGTGGAAACCGCAATACCTGCGCGGTCCATCAGCATGATCAAACTATCACCATCGGTGCCTAAGAAAGAGACGTGGAGATGCGTCGGTAAAGCTGGCTCTACCGTGTTAACAACTACATCATCGATATGCGTGGTGATAAAGGAACGCAGTTTATCTCGTAACTGCGCCAGGCGCACACGTTGTTGTTCATGCTCCTCTAAAGATTCCCGCAATGCCGCTGCCAAACCCGCTGCACCAGCGACATCGACGGTACCTGGACGAATTCCACGTTCTTGTCCGCCACCCAAGTAGACCGGTTTCGGCGCCGGGGTACGTTTCGCTAACAACAAACCAGCGCCCCGTGGCCCACCAAATTTATGTGCGCTAGCCGCCAAGGTAGTCGCCTGTAATTCATGGAAATGAATCGGAAGCTTGCCGACGGCTTGCACTGCATCCACGTGCAAGGGAGTCCCGGCTGCTGCTGCACGTTCAGCAATTTCGGGGATCGGCTGAATGGTACCGATCTCATTGTTCGCATACATACAAGCGGCTACAGCCGCTTGGGTGTCGAGAGCAGAAAGATCACATACACGGGCCGCCCCGTCGACAGGAAGATCCACAATCTCTGCCCCCTGGCTAGCCAACGCGTTGGCTACGTCACGGATAGCAGAATGCTCCGAAGGCGGGAGGATAATCCGCCTCGATTCGCTAGCGGCGTATAAACCCTGCAGAGCAATATTGTCGGCTTCGGTACCAGAGGCGGTAAAAATCACCTCAATCGGTTCACACCCCAATAGCTCCGCAACGGACTCGCGTGCGGAATCCAGAACACTACGCGCTTTCCTACCCGCAGCGTATTGCCCGTTTGGGTTCAGTTCACCGGCTGCGTGCACCCACGCGTCAATCGCCGACTGGCGCATAGGAGTAGTGGCAGCGTGATCAAGGTAAGTCATAGACTCCACTCTACTTCCCTATTCCATGGCGCCACGAGGCCCTGCCCACGGCGCCAGTGCGTCCTCGCTGAACCTAGCTCTGTGCTCGTGCTCGTAGCTCCGCAGTTAGGGCGGGCGCTATCTCATGCAAATCGCCCACTACACCCAGATCTGCGACGGCGAAAAACGGCTCATCCGCATCCTGGTTGACGACGATGATGTGTTCTGCAGTCTGCATACCTGCTAGATGTTGGATTGCACCAGAAATTCCGAGACCGATATACAGCTTCGGGCTGACGGTCACACCGGTTTGTCCAATCTGGTGTGCAGGAGCGTACATACCATCATCCACCGCATCACGCGTGGCGCCTACGGCCGCACCCAAGCTGTCTGCCAGTGGCTCGATAACGTCGGCGAAATTCTCTGCCGAACCGACTCCCCGTCCGCCAGCAACCACGTTTTTCGCTTGCAGCAAATCTGGCCGGTCGCCTTTGACGGCGGGAGTAAAGGAAGCAACACGTGCTTCATTCTCAGCGGCGCCGCCGAGCACAATCTTTTCGAGGTTGCCTGCCCCTTGCACGGGATTGGCTTCCGGTTCTACTGCACCGGGACGCAAGCTATACAACGGGCAATCACCCTCTGCTTGCGCAACAACATCCACTGAGCCACCAAAAATACTGTGTTGCGCAGTACCATCAGCATTGATGCCCACTACATCACTAAGAATTCCAGACGCCAGACGTGCACCCAGACGGCCGACGATTTCGTTACCCGCCGTGCCCGCGGCAACCACAATCGGGCCGGGATTCGACGCAGCAACTGTAGACAGCGCATCGACTTCTGGCAGCACTAAACGCTGCTCATAATCCGCAACCTCCGCAGAATAAATCTTGTCCACTCCGGCACTGGCAAGCTCGGCGGGCAGTTGTTCACAACCACCAGGTGCGCTGACGACGACAGCATGCACCGACCCCAAAGGCCGTGCTGCAGCAATCAATTCCTTACTAACCGGATTCAGTTGCCCGTTTTCATGTTCTATCAGCACGTATACGTGTGCCATATCAGTATTGCTCCCTAGTTCGCGAAGTTAAATGAGGTTGTTTTCTGCCAGGTAATCAGCAATTTTGCGAGCTTGTTCTTCCGGGCTTCCGGAATCGATCATTACACCAGCGCTGCGCGTAGGGCGCTGATTATGGCTGATCACATTCGTGGTGGCGTTAGCCGCTCCAACCATATCGGCATCCAGGCCGATGCCAGCTATATCAACCGTCTTCATCTCATGCTTTTTTGCTTGGCGTAAGCCTTTGAACTTCGGGAATCGCGGGCTATCAGCTTTATCAGTCACCGTCACTAATGCTGGTAGCTTAGCTTCGAGCTGCCAGGTGCCCCGGTTATCTTCACGAACCGCAGATACGGTATCTCCATCCACGGAAAGCGAGTGCACAGCAGTGAGCGCGGGAATCTCTTGGAATTCTGCTAGAAGTCCAGGCACGGTGCCAGTAGAACCGTCAGAGGAATAGTTACCCCCGATCACAAGCTGCACATCATCAATGGTCTCGAGCGCGCTATGCAGGGCAAAAGCAGTGCCCAAAACATCGCTGCCAGCCAGTGCCTCATCCGTGATATGCACCGCATCGTCGACCCCCATAGCAATCGCTTTTCTAAGAGCGTCCTCATGATGAGCCGGCCCCATGCTCAAAGCAATCACTTGATATTCAGAGCCTTGTTTCACTGCCTCTTCGCGAACCCGAAGGGCCTGTTCGACGGAGAACTCGTTGATCTCATCAATAATGACGTCGACAGATTCGCGATCCAAACGTGCGTCGTCACGCAACGTCTTGGTGGACCAGGTATCCGGCACGGTCTTCACCAAGACCACGATGGTTGGCATCATTGCCACCTGCCTTTCTTTCACAGTTCAGAATTTGTTTGTGCGGTTCGTTATTAATGCAGACGCGTCTGGTCTCTGAAGCGCATCATACAACGGTGCGCTGCACCTGCTCGTTACATGCGATAGGCGACCTACCGCAAACAACTGTACCACTCGGTCTAGTTAAAATAGACCGACCGTTGAATTAGATAGCTAAGATTATGGCATTTTCCCAATCCGATCTTCCGGTTGAAACTCCAAAAATTCTCGATACGCAGGATCTTCCCAACATTTACCAACAATCGGATGAATCACCGTTTCATCGGCGCACCGCATCGCCTCATCAACAGTCTTACACCCGGCTAGTTTTTGTAACTGCGCCCATGTAGGCAAAACAAACCGAACTAACCCTGCTCGCCAACCGTCGAGAAGCAGCTGCGGGGAAAACCAATTCGCGTCTTCCGCTTCGCCGCCCGGATCAGGAGCCGGGCGCTGACCATCAGGAACACGGGCAACAAAAGAAAAAGTATCGAACCACAGATGCGTACGATCAGATTTTCCGACCCACCGGGCCCACGGACGCAACAAATCCGAGCGAACCTTCAAATCATGTTTGTGCATGAGATCAGATAGCGCGATCTCATGCGATTCCAAGCTGCGACGCGCATAATCATATGGAGCCACGTTCGCAATTGGTGCACCGTCGCCATGTACCGCCAATAGCGCGCCTGCTTCTTCGAAAAGTTCTCGGACTGCAGCAAACACCAACGCGTGGGCTTTATACTTATTGGTTTCCATTCTGCGCGCCAGCGAAACTGCCGATGGCCCGCACCAATGTTCACCAGAGTCCCACGATCGAGCCGGGAAATCGCGATGATCAACCCCGCCGCCAGGAAACACAGTAATTCCCGGAAAATTGCGCATGGTCGACACCCGCTCTTGAGCGAAAACTTCAAGACCTTGCACACCATCGCGGACCAACAAGACGGTGGCCGCCAACCGAGCCCCCCGGTAACCAGTCATTTCCGCCGGATCAATCGCATCTATTTGATCGCTATGATGCTGACAGTGAAATTGCGTATGCGTCGAAAAATCTGGCATGAAAACCTCAACCGACCTATCCGGCGCGGTGCGAACCACGGCCCCGACTCGTACGCCGAGCAAAAAAGCGTGATCCCAACCGATCCACCTGAATCGGTTGATGGAAGGCTTTCGTGAGGTTTTCTGAAGTCAAAACATCATCCAGCAAACCTTGTGCCACGACTTCGCCTTCGTCCAGCAGCATGGCGTGAGTGAAACCTTCCGGGATCTCTTCCACATGATGGGTAATCATCACGATTGCTGGTGCATCAGGATCCAACGCGAGCTCACCCAGATACCCAACCAGATCCTCTCGTCCCCCTAGATCCATACCTGCAGATGGTTCATCCAAAATCAACAGTTCTGGATCCGTCATCAAAGCGCGAGCCAGCAAAACTCTTTTTCGTTCGCCCTCCGACAGCGTTCCCCAAGTGCGCTCCATAAGGTGAAAAGCACCAACCTGCTCCAGGGTATCGTAGGCTCGTTCAAAATCCAGTGATTCGTAGTCTTCCCGCCAACGGCCTAGCACCGCATAACCAGCAGAAACCACTAAGTCGTCTACACGTTCACCAGCAGGAATACGGTTGGCGAGAGCCGCGGAAGAAATTCCGACCATCGCTCGTACGTCACGCATATCGGCAGCCCCAAATCTCTGCCCCATCACGAAAGCAGTACCTTCCGAGGGAAATTCTTCGGCTGAAGCCATACGAACCAATGAAGTTTTACCGGCCCCATTGGGACCAATAATTACCCAGCGCTCATCCAGCTCGACCTGCCAGTCGACAGGTCCAACCAAACGATTTCCACCGCGGCGTAATCCGACTTGTCGGAAATCGATCAACAAGTCTTCGCTAGTTTCAGGTGTGAGATGTGCGGAGTTCGAAGTCATAATCTAAATCGTCTCTTTCTTCGCGGTGCAAAAACTATTCCTAAGTTCTCCAGGATTGAATGAGCTTCCGGCCTTGCCGCGGTTTTCTAGGCTCAGATCACGCAGTCTCAAACTCATGGATACTCCTCTTCTAGCTTATGCCACGACCCGAAAAAGGGGATGAAAAGTCTCAAGCGCCAGACCAGATCTTTCTCACCGTTAATCCCAGTCAATTTAGGACTCATCGAGAACGGAATGCTGCAAACGCTGCCTTGCACTGGAACTCGCGAATAGTTCTTAAAATAATGCGCTCGCCAAATCAGTACGAGCTTGTTTTACCCGTGGGTCTGCCGGATCAAATAATTCGAACAACGAGATAACCCGGGTCCGCAAACGATCTTTGTCTGCACCTGCAGTCAGCTTCATAGTGGAAATCAGACGAGCAAAAGCTTTCTCTGGGACCCCGGCTAATACCTCGGCGTCAGCAGCATCGAGTTGCTTACCGACGTCGTGCGGCGCCGCATCTCCATCTTGTACAGCATCACCGCTGCGGTTTGCTGGATCGAACCGCTCGATGACTTCCACGGTCTTAAGAGCTAAATCAGCCTGTTTGTCGTCTGGATTATCCTCCAAAATAGCATCATAATGCTCACGTGCCTGCCCATAATCTCCTCTAGCCAGGGCTTGTTCAGCAGCATCGTGCCGCGGGTCGATTTCCGAATCAGTATCCTGCTTTCCAGTAGCATCTGCTGGATTAACGATTGGCTGCGATGTTCCGGGCAGTTTAGAACCAATCTGTTGAATTAACGCGTCCACCCACTGCTGCAAAACCCCAACGGGTTGAACACCTTGAAATTGAGTGAGCGGCTGCCCTTGCCCCAAAGCCACCACAGTTGGTACCGCTTCTGCTCTAAAAGCTTGCACGATGGCTGGGTTTTTATCAGCATCCACATAACCGAAAATAATCTTGCCCAGCGTGGAATCTTTTACAACCAGCTCTTCAAAGTTGCGCTTCATCTCATCCGACTCAGCAGCTCTCGAAGTACCCAGCAACACGACAACGGGCACTTCCGCAGAACGACGAACCACATCAGTTTCGAAATTGTGCTCGTTTACCTCGAAATAAGCAGGTATTTGCGTCCCTGTGCCGCGATCTGGGCGTGCGTTTCCGGTATGACCAGTCGCGCCTGTGCCGGCGGAATTAGCTAAGCCAGCGGTGTTTGCACCACCGGCGGTTGCTTGGGCACGATTTTTCAGTTGTTGCAGATCCACCGCCGATGCGGCGAAACGTGCTGGTTCTTGCCTAGCTGAATCAGGGCGGTCCCCGGGGTTCTGGTCGGCTGGTTGCTGCGGAATAGTCATTAAAATTCTGCCTTCCTAAAAATCCTCAAGGTTGTGATGGGAACTAGCAACCAAGAAAATCGGCGATAGAGCTAGAGCTTCACAACGATCTGTCTTCATTGTTTTCAGCGGGACCGCGGTATTAATCCCCTCTTGATGCATTCTCCGAAGTTTCTGCGAGATGCCGGTTCACGGCGTCGACCTTGGCAGTCAAACCGTTGGTTACGCCCTGGCGAATATCCGCTTTGATAACCAGTGAAACACGTGGAGAAACAGCCTCTACTGCGGAAGTCGCTTTCTTAATCACCGCGAAGACCTCATCCCACTCACCTTCCAATAAGGTAAACATCGAATTTGTCTCGTTCGGCAGCCCCGATTCACGGACGACGCGCACGGCCTCAGCGACCGCTTCAGACATTTCACCAGTCTCATTTGTGGTAGTGGGTGCTACAGAAAAAGCCACAATCATATCTTCCAGGCTACCTGTTTCTGCAAAGACAACGCGCACCGCATTCTTAACGACGCTGCCAACAGCGCGCATGCCAATGACGGCGATCATCCCCTCGCCCACCGGAATCGCGCGGCCAAGCAACAATATGCGCGACCCCCGGCGGAATGTCGAGATTGCAGCCAGGGCACACATAGTATTTAACTGCGCGCAGCGCCGCGATCTGCCGATATTGATACGGCCTACCGAAATCCCAACTTGGGCCTTCAGTCACTTGTGTGCCAAACAGGGAACCCCCATCAGCCGGGATACTGAACGGCCTATGTTGCGCCCGCCATGCTTTACCTGACTTCTTGCCTTTTGGGCCGCGAGGTTTCTTCGCTCCCACTTAAAACAACCGCAATTCGTTAGTTTCCAGCCCGCGCAGTTCTTGATAATCCAGCGTCACACACCGAATACCCCGGTCTCGGGCCAGGGCTTTGGCTTGTTCTTTAATTTGTTGTGCCGCAAACACTCCATGCACTGGAGCCAAGAGGCTATCCCGGTTCAACAGCTCAAGATACCGAGACAGCTGCTCAACCCCATCAATACCACCGCGACGTTTAATCTCAACAGCGACGGTTTCACCAGCCGCATTGCGCGCCAAAATATCTACCGGGCCGATACCAGTCGGATATTCTCGGCGCACGAGTGTGTAACCATCACCAAGCGTCGTAATATGTTCCGCAAGCAATTCCTGCAAATGCGCTTCCACCCCGTCTTTGACCAAACCTGGATCCTCCCCAAGATCGTGGCTCGAATCATGGAATACGCGATGCAGAGTAATGCGCAACTGCTCACCTTGGGGGTTTTCAACTACCCAAAGTTTTTCTTCAGTATCTTCCCCATCGATATCAGTAATCGGGGATTCGGCCAATGTACACGGAGAAGTCATCCAGTTCAGCGGTTTATACGCACGGTTGTCCGCATGGACCGAGACAGATCCATCCGATTTGACCATGATCAAGCGATCAGCAGCGGGCAAATGGGCATCCAACCTGCCGACATAGTCGACAGAACATCGGGCAATCACTAAACGCATGCCCACTACCCTAGCGCAGACGCTGCGGCTTGTACCTTTCTTGCCGGCTATCCGGAGCAGATTCCAGCCATGAGCAGAGTGCCATCGCCGTAGCGTTATCTACGGCTAATTCAAAGTGGTCGTCGGGCGTCGATACTTCGAGCACCTGAAGTGATGAGGACATAAAAGAACCCTCGGCATCTGTCACTGAACGTTGACGGTGGAGCGTCAATTCTTGACGTTCGAGTATTACATCTGCAGAGGGTGATAATGAACGAAGCTTGTACATATTTAGCTGCTGGCCATCACAGACTATCCGGCCATGACGCCAGCCGTGTGTACCCTTCGCAGGAAGACGCCGAGCTATGACCGCATTGCCTTTCGACCGCAGAGTGAAGAACCTCCACGCAGCCAAGCCTGCGACGAAAACTAGCGCCAATAATACGCATACTGGTAAGAAGCTACCCATAATATCCTGCATTAAGCTGCCACCTTAACTAACAGAAGAGATTTCAAACCAGTTTAATGCGTGAGATAGCGTTTGTGAAATGTTTTCATCGGCAAACTGCGGTACGTACGCAAAAAGGCTTTTCCCAAGTTTGGGAAAAGCCTTTCCGATTAACCGTCTGTGTTGGAGCCAGACAGCAGGATTAGATTAACTCTGCGCGACGCTGGGCACGGCGTGCGGTAATTCCGTGCGCACGGACGTATTCATCGTCGGAGGTTTCGTATTCTTCGACGGTAGAAGAATCCCACTCTTCAGATGTGATCGCCCAATCAGCCAAGACCGTAACCTTCTCCTTGGATACGGAGAGGAAACCGCCCTGTACGCCAAAGACAACACGATCGCCATTGGCACCGGTAATCGTCACAACACCGTTGTCCAACAACTGACCGAGTAGGGGCTGGTGCCCAGGCAACACGCCGAGCTCACCATCGGTGGTCTCAGCAGTGACCATGGTGGCCTGGCCGGACCAAAGCTTACGGTCGACCGCGACGAGTTCCACGGTGAATTCAGCCATGTGTGTCGCCTACTTCCTACTTCTCGTTCATCTTTTTGTATTTTGCCTCGACATCATCGAGGCCACCCAAACCATCGAAAGCCATCTCTGGATAGTGGTCAAACTCACCATCACAGATGCGTTCGAAAGCGTCGATGGTTTCTTCCAGAGGAACGGTAGAACCTGGCAAGCCGGTGAACTTCTCTGCGACGTAGAAGTTCTGTCCCAAGAAGCGCTGGATACGACGGGCCCGCTGAACGGTCACCTTGTCTTCTTCTGACAACTCATCCATACCCAAGATGGCGATGATGTCCTGCAATTCCTTGTTCTTCTGCAGGATGTTGATGACGCGCTGTGCGATCGCGTAGTGGCGCTCACCCACGATGCCAGGCTCGAGGATACGGGAGGTCGAAGACAGTGGGTTCACGGCAGGGTAAATACCCTTCGACGCAATCGAACGATCCAGCTCGGTTGTCGCGTCCAAGTGCGCGAAGGTAGTAGCTGGAGCCGGGTCGGTGTAGTCGTCGGCGGGGACGTAAACGGCCTGCAGGGAAGTAATTGACTTACCACGTGTAGAGGTAATCCGTTCCTGCAAAACACCCATCTCATCAGCCAATGTTGGCTGATAACCCACGGCGGAAGGCATACGGCCCAACAGCGTGGAAACCTCGGAACCTGCCTGAGTAAAACGGAAGATGTTGTCAATGAACAACAAAACGTCCTGGTTTTGAACGTCGCGGAAATATTCAGCCATGGTTAGACCAGACAAGGCCACGCGCATACGAACCCCTGGTGGTTCGTCCATTTGACCGAAGACAAGGGCGGTGTCTTGCAACACGCCCATCTCTTCCATTTCCAGGAACAGGTCAGTACCCTCACGGGTACGCTCACCGACGCCGGCGAACACGGAAGTACCGGAGAAGTTACGAGCGATACGAGTGATCATTTCCTGGATAAGAACGGTCTTGCCGACGCCGGCGCCACCGAACAGACCAATTTTGCCACCCTTAACGTAAGGGGTAAGGAGGTCGATAACCTTGATTCCAGTCTCCAGAATCTCGGTTTTGCCCTCCAGCGCATCGAATGGTGGCGGATCGCGGTGGATTCCCCACTGTTCGCCGTCGCGGCCCAATCCTGGTTCGTCCAAACACTCACCGAGCGCATTGAAGACGTGTCCTTTGACGGCATCGCCGACGGGAACAGTAATTGGCTTACCAGTGTCGATAACCTCAGCGCCACGGACGAGACCGTCCGTAGGTGCCAACGCAATGGTCCGGATCAGGTTATCGCCGAGGTGCTGTGCAACCTCAAGCGTGATGGTCTTGGCGACTGCCTCGAGGGTGACCTCGACAGTCAGCGCGTTGTACAGAGCAGGCATCGCTCCACGCGGAAATTCCACGTCGACGACCGCACCGGTGACGCGCACGACGCGGCCGGTAGCGTTGGCGCTACCTTCCTGCGTGTTCTGCTCATCGAGAGCTGTAGTCATGATTTAGTCACTTTCTCCGCTGCCGGCAAGCGCACCAGCGCCACCGACGATCTCGTTGATTTCCTGGGTAATCTGTGCCTGACGAGCCTGGTTAGCAACGCGCGACAGGTCGTTGACCAACTCGGTCGCATTATCCGTCGCAGCTTTCATGGCTGTACGGCGCGCGGCAGACTCCGCAGCCGATGCTTCCAGAAGCATTGCGTACAGAATACGTGAGACGTACTTCGGGAGCAGGGATTCCAGTAATAATTCTGGATCCGGCTCGAATTCCATCTGAGCTTCAGTTTCGCCGTGAGTAGTCGAAAAACCTTCGTCGACGACTTCTTCCTCTTGGTAAACAGGCTCAATTGGAAGCAACTGATGAACGTTTACTTCCTGTACGAGCATAGATTCAAACGTTGTGTGAACTACGTGGACCGAATCAAAGCCGAGCAGGTCTTCACCTTCGACAACATTGACTCCGTCGCGATGTGGCGCAGTTCCTTCAGAGCTTGCTTGGAAGCCTTCGATGAGATGCTGGCGCATATCATGGGTAGCTTCCATGCTTGGGTCCTGGGAAAAACCAGTCCACTGCCCTGCGATGTCGACGCCACGGAATTGATAGAAATCAACGCCTTTACCGCCGGCAACGTAACGCTTGACCTCATAGCCTTTTTCGTCCAAGAGTTTCTCCAACTCATTGGCACGTTTCAGCACGTTGTAATTGTAACCACCACACATGCCGCGATCAGAAGTAATGACTAGCACTGCGGCCGTCTTTACGTGCTCGCGTGGCTTCAGCATAGGGTGTTCCAGCGTCGTTGCAGACGCCAGGCGCTCCATCACTTCTTGCATCTCCTCAGCGTATGGCTGTGCTTCTTCCACACGAGCCAAAGCTTTGTTAATGCGCGAGGTGGCAATCATTTCCTGCGCTTTGGTGATTTTCTTCGTTGAGTTAACCGACCGAATTCGGTCGCGTAATTCGCGAAGAGTAGCCATGGTTTCCTTCCCTCCCTTCTTTCCTTATCTCGAAGCAATCAGAGTTACTACTGCTAGTTACTTCTTGACGCTCTTTCGGGAGACGTTGAGCTGGTTCTTTTCCACTTCAGATTCCTCCAGAGGATCTTCGTGGTTGTCGATCACAGGCTCACCGGAGGTGGTTTGGAAACCCTTCGCGAATTCGTCGTTAGCATTGCGCAAAGCTTCCTTGGAGTCATCATCCAAAGGCTTACCGCCCTGGATTTGCTCGTATACCTGTGGAACCTCACCCTGCAAGTACTCGTGGAGTTCGGTTTCGTATCGGCGAGTGTCCTCAACCGGAACGTTGTCGAAGGCGCCTTCCGAAGCCAACCAAATCGAGACGATTTGGAATTCCACATTCTGAGGGCTGGACTCTGGCTGCTTCAACAGTTCAACCAGGCGCTGGCCGCGATCAAGCTGGGCCTTGGACGCAGCATCCAGATCCGAAGCAAAGGTGGCGAACGCTTCCAAGTCACGATATGCGGCCAGATCAAGACGAAGGTTACCTGCAACCTTCTTCATGCCCTTGGTCTGAGCAGCACCACCGACTCGGGATACCGAGATACCGACATCGATAGCTGGGCGAACGCCCTGGTTGAAGAGATCGGACTGCAAGAATACCTGGCCGTCCGTAATCGAAATGACGTTGGTCGGAATAAAGGCGCCGACGTCATTTGCCTTAGTTTCAATAACAGGCAACGCAGTCATCGAGCCTGCTCCGAGCTCATCGTTAAGCTTTGCAGCGCGCTCAAGCAAACGGGAGTGCAAGTAGAAAACGTCACCTGGGTAAGCTTCGCGTCCTGGTGGACGGCGCAACAGCAACGAAATTGCGCGGTAGGCCTCAGCCTGCTTCGTCAAGTCATCGTAGATAACCAAAACGTGCTTGCCTTCATACATCCACTGCTGGCCAAGGGCAGCACCGGAGAACGGTGCCAACCACTTGAAACCAGCGGCATCAGATGCTGGTGCAGCAACGATGGTGGTGTACTCAAGAGCCCCATGCTCTTCCAACGTACGGCGAACACCGGCGATGGTGGTGCCCTTTTGGCCAATCGCAACGTAGATGCATCGCACCTGTTTGTCCGGATCACCGGACTCCCAGTTTGCCTTCTGGTTAAGGATGGTGTCGATGCACAGAGCGGTCTTACCGGTCTTACGGTCGCCAATGACCAGCTGGCGCTGGCCGCGTCCGATTGGAGTCATCGCATCAATCGCCTTGATGCCAGTCTGCATTGGTTCTTCGACCGGCTGCCGGTCAAGAACGCCAGCGGCCTGCAACTCAAGTGCGCGTTCTTTGTCAGATTTGATCTCACCCAGACCATCGATTGGTTGGCCCAGGGGATTAATCACGCGGCCAAGAAAATCTTCGCCTACGGGGATGGAAAGTACTTCTCCGGTCCGTTTAACCTCATCACCTTCTGCCAGTGATTCGAAGTTTCCCAGAACTACGACACCGATGGAATCAGTGTCCAAGTTCTGTGCGACGCCAATAACGCCGCCCGGGAACTCCAGGAGCTCATTCGCCATAACGGACGGTAGGCCAGAGACGTTGGCAATACCGTCGGCTGCCGAAATGACCACGCCGACCTCCTCACGGGAGGCCGCCGCGGAATAGCTCGAGGTGTAGTTCGCAATCGCGCTACGGATCTCGTCGGAGGAGATCGTTAGCTCCGCCATGTTCTTCCTGCTCTCGGTTGTGTTTTCCAGCAATTACTTTATAAGGATCGTTTATTACGTCAGCACTGTCAGAAACGCTCTAACCAACGCTTAGCGCTGAACGCATACGCGCCAGCTTAGCCTTGGTCGAGCCATCGATGACTTCGTTACCAACGTGGATGCGCACGCCACCGAGGAGGCTGGGGTCAACCTCATTGTGGATGGACATCCGATGATCATAAATCGTGTGAAGTTTTTCTGCGAGGGCTTCCCGCTGTGCACCAGTCAAGCTTCCAGCACTGACTACACGAGCCACCTTGTGGCCGCGCAGTTCGGCTGCCTGCTCAACGAGTGCGGCAACATCGCTAGCCGGATCTTTTTCAATCCTGCCAACCGCATGCAACACGAGCGCCTCGCTAAACATCGTGATGTTTTTACCTTCGAGGAGTCGAGCAAGCAGTGAGCGTCGTTTCGAAGCCTCAACCCGGCGATCAGACAGCAGCATGCATAGCTCGCCTTCCCGGTCCAGTACACGAGACAAAGAAAACAGCTCTTGCTCAACCTGTTCTAACTGGTTTTTGTATTCCGCTCCCCGCAATAAGATGCGACGAGCTCCCGCAACCAAACCGGTTCTTAGGTCTCGTGGGGTTGACCAAGTTAGCCCCACTGCTTTTCTCAGAACATTCAGAGCGTTGGAAGAAAGGTGTTGCGTAAAAACCTCGTCTGCCAAAGCCACTCTTTGTTCAGCAGAGGCTGCATTGTTGGCAAGCGCAACGCGTAGGGGTCGATCACCTTCGATCGCTTCAACGACCTCAAAGATCTCCAAACCGGTCTGCGAGTCAACCTCTACAGCATTCGAAGACTGAGACGAAGTCTCGTCAATAGCTGCGTAAAGTTGTTGCAATGCTTCGCGGCTCGCTGCTTTCATGCTTGCCTACTTTCTTGCGGCTGGTGCCACGTTGTCGAGTTCGGACAAGAACGAATCTACCGTTCCGGATTGCTTAGTAGCATCCGATAGTTCGGTGCCGAGCAAACGCTCAGCCAAGTTAATCGAGTTTTGTCCCAGATCTGATCGCAGATCCGCAATGACTTGTTCGCGGTTCGCAGAAAGCTGCTTGTTGCCAGCTTCAATGATGCGAGTAGCTTCTTCTTCAGCCTTTGCTTTGTGCTCGGCTTCGATTTGCTCGCCGCGCTTACGAGCATCCTCACGGATGGTCGCAGCTTCTGCACGGGCATCCGCCAGTTGTGCGTTGTATTTTTCCAACGCTGCCTTTGCTTCAGCCTGGGCGGCTTCAGCGCGGTCCATCCCGCCTTTAATCCGGTCCTCGCGCTCGTCAAGAACTTCTTGGAATTTCGGGATCACAAATTTTGCGAAGAGGAAGACGACAACTGCAAGCGGAATGATCGACCAGACGATGTCGTAGTTCGCAGGCAAAAGGAGGGAGTTCCCACTTTCGAGTGGCAATTCCTCTCCATGCTCCGCAAGCAAATAAGTGACGTTCATAGGCTCTCCAGTCTTAAAAAGTGTGGTGTTATTTCCGCGCGCTTTTTAGAACAGGAAGCCTGCAACGAGGCCGATAAGGGCAAGAGCCTCAACGAAGGCGATACCAAGGAACATGGTGGTACGAAGCTGGCCAGCCATCTCAGGCTGACGCGCCATACCTTCCACGGTCTTACCAACCAAGATACCGATACCCAGACCAGGGCCAATGGTTGCCAATCCGTAGCCGATGGCGCCCAGCTCGATGGAGGACTCAGTTGCCTGTGCCAAGATGATCTCGTTCATGTGAAAGTCAATCCCTTTCGTGGTTCTCGGTAAGGTTTACCGAGAGTGTAGTTGCTGTGGGGTTATGTAATTAGCCGCGTGGTTCGCGAGTTTGTCAGTGTGCGTCTGCGTGCAAAGACAATTCGATGTACACCGCAGTCAGCAAGGCGAAAATGTAAGCCTGCAAGAAGATGATAATCACTTCGTACAGGGTAAACAGGACCGCTGCCAATACCGTCACACCGGATAGTGCTGTCCAGCCATTGAGCTGCCAGAAGAAGAAGTTAGTGGCGCTAAACAGCAACACTAAAATAATGTGACCGGCAAGGAAGTTTGCCATCAGACGCAGTGCCAGCGTGATCGGACGCAGGATGAACGTCGAGAAGAATTCGATCGGCACGACCAGAACGTGCAGTAATGGTGGCAGATTAGGAATCACCACCGAAGACTTCACGAATTTGCCGAACCCATAGCGCTTTGCACCGGCATAAATCATGGTGATATAAGCCAGTAGCGCAAGAGCGATCGGCATTCCGATACGTGCATTTGCCGAAATGTTCAGGCCCGGAATGATCGTCGAAACATTCATGAACAAAACTGAGAAGAAGATTGCCGCGAGAATCGGCAGGAACCTTCTACCTTCCTTTTTGCCCAAAATGTCTTCGGCAATGTGGATCCGAACAAAATCCAGCGCGTACTCCATGACGTTCTGCAAACCTGAAGGAACCAGCTTGGGGCTCCTAAAGGCGACGAGGAAGACCACCAGCATGATCGCCAGCATTAGCAAGCGAACAAGCATCAAGCGGTCTAGCGCGAACCAACCACCCAAGAAATCATCAAGGATGATGTGGCCATAGTATTGCCCCGGGAAAAATTCTGGGTCCAGTTCAGGCGAGTGGAACTCACCTCGAAAGGCCATAGTTGTAACGCTCAGCGTTCTCTCCCGTGTTCGGGCCGCATGAATAACTCATACGGTGCGATGGACGTCTTCAAACTCGCTGCCGTTACCACGGACTCCGTCGCACATCAGCGCGGCAACAGCAGGGGAAACAGCGCAGCATTTCAGTCACACCCTTACAGTTACCTGTGAAAGGCGCACCACTATTGCGGTTACCCGTGCAGTATATTATCAGCGTAATCCGATTCTGTCGCCTTGTGGGGGTAACTTTTTCTATTAATAAGCTGACCTGCACAAATTCGCAGTTATTTTTCGCAAAAGTCTCTCACTTTTCATGCAATTAAAGTCACAGAGTTGCGGCAGTGTTTGCCTTTGCCGGGGCCACTTTATCCAACAAAAGTAACTTTGGATGTAACGATGGCCCAGACTTCCGTACCTAAAGTAAGGATGAGCACTACAACGACCGTCACGAATAATGAAACAGTGTGGTAGAAGTCCAAATCTCGGATTGCAAACAGAACCAACACCAACAGCGTAATTTTTAGTAACCAACTCCCAAGCACAACGGCCATCGTTGTGGACGGTGTGGTATTTGCAGTGAGCAATACGCTCACAGCAGTAAACAGCACGAAACTTCCCCCGATACCCGCGCCAAGAAGCACCCCCGATAATCCCGGTAGTCCCGCAATTGCACCCCAAAGCACGAGTGAAGCGATTGTCGCGATGATCAGTGCGCGAATTCCCAACCGCAACCCTCGTTTGAGGGGCAAACTATGATCCTCGTAGGGTGATAACCCCTGAGCGTGATCGTGATTCTTCGCGCCATCAGGACCATCGCCCGTGTTATATCCCTTATTTTTCGCTAGATTCATTAAATCTTTCCTGCCCCTATATCGTGGAAACTCTTTTACCTTTATTCACGGCTTCCGCCTCCCCATTTAACAGATCGCAATTGCTTCAGCACAGTACTAACTATGTATGAAGCACGCTTGACCGTATTAAATAGGTGACTGATTGGACACAAATTTGAGTGCTCGATCGTTGCGACCAAGTTTTCCAGCCTTTAACGGAATCATCGTCACAAGACCTGCTATCAGAAGCGCAAACACCGTCCCAGCCAGCGCTATCCAGGCCGGAACGACAGAAAAACTCACTGCACCAAATGCGACTACAGCAACCCAAAGGTACAACACCAAAACTGTTCGTCGGTGCGTGTGCCCGAGCGATAGCAATCTGTGATGAATATGCTGCTTATCCGCCGCCATCGGCGATTGCCCACGAGCTACCCGGCGCACCACAGCGAGAATAAGGTCCAATACCGGCACAAAAACCGCTGCCAACACAACAATGAATGGAGAAACCAGCGCCACCACATCTGCTGCACCGTATAAGGACATATTAATCTTGCCGCTCGCTGAGGTCGCCGCCGCCGCCAACAATGTACCAATCAGCATTGAGCCGGAATCACCCATAAATATCCTTGAAGGCTCAAAGTTATGAGGCAAAAATCCCGCACAGATACCGACCAAACCCGAGGCGATGATCGCTGGTGGATATGCCGAAACTGCTCCCCCTTGGTCATATAACACTGTCAGGGAAAACACTAAGATCGCGCCTCCCGCAATCATTCCCAAACCAGCTGCTAAGCCATCCAAACCATCTACAAAATTTATGGCATTAATGAGCATCACGGTGAACAACACGGTCAAGATTAGAGACTGGACTTGATCGAGTACGACCGTGGTTCCGTCCCCAATCGGCAGAAAAAGCAGCGTCCAGGTTAATCCCAACAGGCTCATCAAACAGGCTGCAACAATTTGTCCCACCAACTTGAGCACCGCAGTTAGCTCAAATAAATCATCCAACACGCCAACGATGACAATGGCAAAAGCCGACCACAATACCGCCGTCATTTCCGGGGTCACGGGCATAAAACCGCGGTTCAACGCGGGTAACTGCATTGCGAGAGCAACCGCGAGCAAAAAGCCGCTGAACATAGCAACCCCACCAAGCCGGGGAGTTGGCTGAGTGTGCACATCACGCGCGCGGATTTCCGCTATGCGTCCGGAACGCACCATTACACTGCGAACCAGGCCAGTGATCAGAAACGTCACGGCTGCTGCAACCAAAAGCACCAGTCCGAGTTCCCGTATCGGGATTCCCGCCGCTCCCATCAGTTTTTCTCTTTATGCAGTGCCTCCGGCGAAAGCCCAAGCACTTCTGCAATTCGGTCCGTACTAATTGCACCCTCACGCAAAACCACCGGGTGCGACCCCGACAGATCAACGATGGTAGAGGCTTGCCCCACAGGACTATCACCATCATCCAAGTAGACAGCGACATTGCGCCCAAGTTGCTTTTCCGCCTCAAACACCGATTTCGGTGGCTTCTGTCCAGAAATATTTGCCGAAGAAACCGCCATTGGGCCAACTTCCTGCAGGAGCGATATAGCCACGGGGTGCAACGGCATGCGCAACATAACCGTTCCACGCGTATCGCCCAGATCCCAAGGCAGCGAAGGAGCCTGCGGGACGATAAGAGACAGTCCACCTGGCCAAAATGCTTCAATCAGGGTTTTGGTTTGTTCAGGGAATTCTCGGACCAGGCCCTGGACCGTCGCCCACGAACCAACGAGCACGGCTATTGGCATGTCTCGCCCCCGTTGTTTCGCCTCGAGTAACCGAGCGACAGCATCATTGTCAAAAGCATTACACCCTAGGCCGTATAGAGTGTCAGTCGGCATAACCACCAACTCGCCAGCACGTGCTGCCTCTACTGCTGCGCTTATTCCGGCGTTGCGTTGATTACTGTCATCGCAGGAATATGTTGTGCTCATTGCGCCTTTGCCTTTCTCATACCTCACGTGATCGCTGTCGACTTCTCCGTGCCCACACGGGCCGGTCATGGCTACTCGAGATCGCTATATAGATGTCCCTCGGAGCCGCAGCCAATACGTGCTTAGTCTACGCGCTAAGATTTTACGCGTTTGGCAGCAGTCACAAACCGCTTCCTGCCGGTCAAATCAGCTAACGGGGTAACGGCACAAAAATCTGCTTCTGCTTTAAACACCTGGAGTGATTGTTCTGAAGTTGCATCATCATGTTCGAAACCTACTAAACCGCCAGGTCTTAATAAGCGCGCACATTGCACAGCGAGCCCATTAATAACATCCATCCCGCTCTCGCCGGCGAAGACGGCATCATCAGGATCCGCATACACCTCAGCATCTAACGTGTCATCGCGCGGAACATACGGAGGATTGCACACTATGAGATCCACCTGCCCCGCAATGTCGGCTAGCAGCGTCGGATCGAGTACATCTCCGTCGACTAACTCATAGTTGAGGCCATAATGTTGCTGCAAGTTGTACAGGTTTTTTTCCGCCCATCGCATGGCTCGTGAAGAATATTCCACGCCAATGACCCGGGCGGCGCTGAACTCGTGCGCAATATAAGCGGCAAGAGCGCCAGTCCCGGTGCACAGATCTAACACCACCGGGTGCTCGGAAGTAATGTCGCCGACAAGCTTGTCGACGGCCCATTGCGCAAGCACTTCCGTTTCTGGCCGTGGAATGAAAACGCCTGGCCCGACGAGCATATCCAGCGGTCCAAAGGGAGCAGATCCGATAATGTGTTGCAGCGGCTCACGACGTTCTCGCCGCTCAATTGCCGAAGCTAAACCTTTGGGAGCAGGTTCGCGCAAATGAAGAAATACTTCAGCGGACCCTACAGCAAGATAGTGTCCCGCAAGTAAACGAGCCTCACCTGCGGCGTTTGCAATACCGGCAGCAGAGAAACGACGAATGGCTGAATGCAGCACCGCGTGTAGCGGTGGCTGCTTATCCGGCACCGGAAACTCCACGCGTTACTTCGCCTCTAAGCGCTCAGCACGTTCTTGATCCTGTAAAGCCTTGATCAAATCGTGCATATCGCCATTGAGGACGCTATCCAAGTTACTGGCTTTGTATCCGATGCGGTGATCCGCAATCCGGTTTTCCGGCCAGTTATAGGTCCGAATTCGTTCTGAACGGTCCATCGACCGCACCTGCGAAGCTCTTTGTTCACCCGCTTCTTCGTCTGCTTTTTCCCGCTCAATCTGATCCAACCGCGCCTGCAGCACCTGCATGGCCCGTGCTTTGTTTTGGATCTGTGAACGCTCCTGCTGGCAGGTCACCACCAGCCCGGTCGGCAAGTGCGTGATACGAACTGCGGAGTCCGTGGTGTTGACTCCTTGTCCACCTTTGCCTGAAGAACGGTAGACGTCGATACGCAAGTCTTTTTCGTTGATGTCGACCGATTCCACTTCTTCCGGCTCCGGGTAGACCAGAACACCAGCCGCGGAAGTCTGGATGCGCCCCTGGGATTCGGTTACCGGCACGCGCTGTACACGGTGCACTCCGCCCTCATACTTGAAAAATGCCCAAGCGCCATCACGACCAGGGTTTTTCGCACGGAAAGAAATCGTCATATCTTTAACGCCACCGAGATCAGATTCATTCAGCGCAAGTACGTTCCAGGCAAAACCGGCCTTATCGGCGAAACGCTCGTACATGCGGGCAAGGTCAGCGGCGAACAATGCGGCCTCTTCCCCACCTGCACCAGCCTTGATCTCCATAATGATATCTTCAGAATCTTGCGGATCCCGCGGTGCTAACAGGTCAGCAAGCTTTTCCTGCAACTGTTCTACTCGTACCGCAAGTTCATCAGCTTCCGATTGAAAATCATGATCCTCGTAAGCCATCTCCCGCGCAGCTTCTAGATCTTCTTTCGCTGCGGTCAGCTCTTCATAGGTGAGCATGATAGGCCGCAATTCGGCATAGCGTTTCGAGAGCTTACCGAATTGTGCCTGGTCACCGGCAATTGACGGATCTGACATCTGGGCTTCAATGCCACGATATTCAGAAACGACATCGTCGACAAGTGATACCTCATTAGCCATTAATTAGTCCTCTTCTTCAAGCGCCGCTGCCATCGGAGCCGACGACGCAACCTGCATCAAGAATTCGCCATTCGACTTCGTCTTCCGCAGCTGTTTAATCAACAAATCTATAGCCTGGTGCGAATCCAACGCGGACAAAATCCTGCGCAGCTTCGTCATAATGCGCGCTTCTTCTGGCACCAACAGCAACTCGTCTTTCCGCGTGCCCGATGGGTTGACATCAACCGCCGGGAAGACACGGCGCTCGGAGATTCCACGGTCCAGCTTCAGCTCTGCGTTTCCAGTGCCCTTGAACTCTTCAAAAATCACGGTGTCACCAGTCGAACCGGTCTCCACCATAGCGGTCGCAATGATCGTCAACGACCCACCGTTTTCAATGTTGCGGGCCGCACCAAGGAATCGCTTCGGTGGATACAGTGCGTTCGAGTCGACACCACCCGAGAGGATACGACCAGACGCTGGTGACGAATTATTGTATGCACGGCCCAGACGGGTGATCGAATCCAACAGCACAACGACATCCTGGCCCTGTTCTACTAAGCGCTTAGCACGCTCAATAGCAAGTTCGGCAACCGCGGTGTGCTCTGAAGGTGGACGATCAAAGGTTGACGCAATGACTTCACCATTGACGTTGCGTTGCATATCTGTAACTTCTTCTGGGCGTTCGTCGACAAGCACTACCATCAGATAGCATTCCGGGTTGTTCGTCGAGATTGCGTTCGCGATGTTCTGCAAGATGGTCGTTTTACCAGCCTTTGGTGGCGAAACGATCAACGCTCGCTGGCCTTTACCAATCGGCATGATCAAGTCAATCACGCGGGTGGTTAGAATCTTCGGCTCAGTTTCCAGACGCAGACGCTTATTCGGGTACAACGGCGTGAGCTTACTGAATTGTGGTCGCTGCTTGGCTTCTTCAGGGTGCAAACCGTTGACGGTTTCCACGAACACCATCTGGTTATACTTTTTCCGATTACGGCCTTTGCCGTGCGACTGTCCGCCCCCGGTCATTTTCACCTTGCCGGTTAGATAATCGCCAGTACGCAAATGGAAACGGCGAACCAAATTGGTGTTGACGAAAACATCAAGCGAACTCGGACGATATCCCGTAGTACGCAAGAAGGCAGCATTGCCATCGACTACTTCCAGAATGCCCGCGACTTCTTGCAGACCGTTATTGCGGTTGTCATTGTTACCGCCTTGGTCATTGCCACCATCGTGGTTACCCCCCTGATTATTTCCAGAGTGATCGTTGCTTAACTCGTTATTGTCGCGGTTGTTACCACGATTCCGGTGTTCCCGTGGACCCCGGTTGTCACGGTCGTCGCGGCCACCACGTGCATTGCGGTTACGGTGGTCATGGTCAGTACGATCTTGACGCTCAGATTGGCCACCCCGATCTGCTACCTCAACAACATTGTTGTCAGTACTGCTGTGGTTCTGGGAATCATTTTGTGCCGCTTCCTGCTGGTGATTGTTTTCACCTAAGCGACGAACGCGCCGACCTCGACGCCCTCTGCGGGTGTTAGCAGCCGGGCTAGTATGTTGCACAACGGGCTGCTGCTCCTGGTCTTGCGCTTGAACCGCTTCATCAGCCTCCGACACCTGTGTAGCCTGCAACGATTCGCGACGGGAATCATTGTCGTTCCGGCGATTCCGGTCATGTTCATGCTGCTGGTTGTGCTGGTTGTTGTTAGCGCGAGCTTTAGCACGTGCCCGGCGCGCACGGCGAGCTGCTGCAGGCGAAGGGGTCTCTTCCTCTGGTGCAGCACCAGGGGTGTTCTTTTCTAGACCCGGCTGTTGCTGTCCTTCTTTGCTGCCCCTAGCGCGGTCGCCACCATCCACAGTGACATTTTGCTTTACAGATACGGACTGCTCAGTGTGCTCGGTTGAGGCCGGAGCCTCCTTTTCAGGCGAATTCCGTACGCTGTCTGTTCCGGATTCCTGAGCGGCCAATCGCGCGGCACGCTGTGCTTCTAACTCGGACTTCTTCATTCGCGGCAACGGTTTCTCAGTGGATTTACGTGGCACCTTACCAGTTTCAATTGCTACGATCAGCTCTCCCTTACGCAGGGCAGTGATGCTTTTCAACCCTTTGGCGATGGCAAGCTCCCGCAGTTCAGGAAGCTTCATGGAATACAGGTCTGGGTTGTCCGTTGTGCTCACGGATATCCTTTCGCGTCGATTTTTCTCGCGTGATTCAGGTAGCCCCGATAACCGGGGATCCCGGACTACAGCCTGGGCGCGGGCAGTGCGCAACGCGTGCGCGGAAGAAATTGTGAGATGCCTTGGCATCACTTCCGGCTGCTTGCTTTCTGCGCGCAACACCGTGGCAGTAGTGAAAAGTTAAAAGACTAATTCCAAATTTCTCATTCGGATCCCGCTCGGCGAAATACCGCAGCATCTTCGCTCGGGCATTCCTGGTTGTGAGAATTTAGAATAATCGTGCAGACGGTGTGAATACTCTGCCTACCGATTTCACGCACCAGTGTAGCGCACATCAATGTTTTTTCGTATTTACCCCCTAATGGAGCCATATTCCCCTTCGTTCTCTAACCTTTTACTGTCCCGCTAGGCATTATTCGGCAGCCACTATCTAATGCCTGCAGTCACCGCTAAAATTGGGTTCATGCTCTCGACGATGCAGGATCTGCCGCTGTCTGTGTCCAGAATTTTGGAATACGGTCGTAGCACGCACGCCACGACGAAGGTCACCACCTGGTCTCCGAATGGCCCACAAGAAACGACTTTTAGCGCGATCGCGTCCCGGGCAGCGGCATTTGCGCACGCATTACGTACACGTTTTCAGATTGATGGCGACCAGCGGGTCGGCACCTTGCTTAATAACTGCGCCGAACATCTCGAAGTCATGTTTGGCGTGATGTCAATGGGTGCGGTCTTCGCTCCACTCAACAAGCAGTTGATGCTGGATCAATTAACGCACATCGTCAATCACAGCCACACCGAGATACTGGTAGTCGACCCGCGGATGATCAACCAAGTGCGAAAGATTACGGAAGAGGCACCGTGTGTACACACCGTGGCCTTCATTGGTTTACCAAGCCCTAATGAGCTCGCGGATTTCGCGGAGCAGTTACCAGCTCATATTTCGGTGTATTCCTATGAATCCCTATTAGATGGCCAACCAACCACTTTTGTTTGGCCAATAGTTGACGAGCGTGATGCTACCGCGCTGTGCTATTCGACAGGCACAACTGGAGCACCGAAAGGCGTGGTCTATTCACACAGAGCAATCTACTTAGCAGCACTACAACTGCGTACCACTGATTCTCTTGCCATCACTCATGGTGAATCATTTCTGTGTGGTGTTCCGATCTATCACGTGTTGTGCTGGAGCGTCCCCTTCGCTGCTTTTCTATCCGGCGCTCCCTTAGTACTCCCCGACGCTGACACCTCTGCACCGACACTCGCCACGATCATAGAAGCAACACACCCGAGACGCGCGAACGGCGTGCCCAGCCTCTGGATCCAGCTGATGGTGCATTATCTGAAGAATCCACCAGAGCGGATGTCGCTGACAGAAATATTCGCTGGAGGCTCCCCAGCGCCGCCGTCGTTGATTAAAATCTGGGAAGAGCGCTACGGTGTCGACATCGTCCATGTCTGGGGGATGGCGGAAACTACCACCATAGGCACTGTTTCGCGCCCACCATCAGGCGTATCTGGAGAAGCGCGCTGGGGATACCGGATTTCGCAGGGGCGTTTTCCGTCGATGCTGGAATACCGCGTAGTAAACGACGGAGAAATCGTGCCGAACACCGACCGCAATGAGGGTGAGATCCAAGTTCGGGGAAATCTGGTTACTGGATCATACTTCCATTCTGCTGCAGAAGCGTCCAACGGAACCGCAGCAGAATTCCGAGGCCAAGATGTCGCCGATGATATTGATGCCGCTCGTAACAAGTTTACTGACGACGGCTGGTTACGGACTGGCGATGTCGGTTCCATCACCAAAGATGGTTTTTTGACGGTATCCGACCGTGCCCGGGATGTGATCAGATCCGGCGGCGAATGGATTTATTCCGTTGGGCTGGAAAACATGGTGATGGCTTCCGACAGGGTTGTGGAATGTGCCGTAATTGGCTACCCAAACCCGAAATGGAATGAGCGCCCGTTAGCAGTCACCGTGCTGCACGCTGGTGTACCACGCACCGAAGCTACAGCCAACGAACTGCGCAATTACCTTCGCGAATCACTGCCGAATTGGATGGCACCGGAATATTGGGCTTTTGTCGATTCCATCGATAAGACCTCCGTCGGCAAGTTCGACAAAAAAGATCTCCGTGAGCACCTCGAAGCTGGTCGCTTGGATATCATTGCCTTGCCAGGTCCTGGTGTGCGCATCGAGCAAAAAGATGACACAGAAGATTCAGAACTCACAGATGGTACATCATGATCATTCCCACTGTCAGACTCATTGTGCCTGCCGCACAGGGATATTAAAATAGGAACTAATATGTCCACATCTGTTGCGCTGCCTGATCCTACTACCCCGCCGAACTCGCCTGTGCAGGATATCGCTAACGATCTTCCTGCAGCCAATGCCGACGGCACCCGTCTACTCCTTGATCGTTACGGGCGCACCGCGCGCGACCTACGCGTTAGTCTCACAGACAAATGCAATCTACGCTGCACTTACTGTATGCCAGCCGAAGGCCTGCAGTGGATGCACAATAGCGCAGTGCTTACCGACGACGAAGTTATCCGTTTAGTTCGCATCGCCGTGGAAAAACTGGGGGTTCGAAAATTACGGTTCACCGGTGGCGAGCCCTTACTGCGTAAATCCTTGCCCAGCATCATCGAACGCAGCAAAGCCTTGACAACAGATACCGGGGATGCGCCAGAAATCGCCCTGACTACCAACGGGCTCGGGCTAGATAAGCGCGTGGCTAGTTTGTCAGCTGCCGGGCTAGATCGGATTAACATATCCTTAGACACCATCGACAAGGCAAAGTACACGGCCCTAACACGCCGTGACCGTCTGGATCATGTGCTGCGCTCAATCGATAAGTGTGCCGAAGCTGGTTTAAGCCCTATCAAAATCAATGCCTTGGTAATGAAAGGCGTCAATGAAGACGATGTCGTCGATCTCGCGGCTTTTGCACTCGATAAAGGGGCGCAGCTGCGATTTATCGAGCAGATGCCACTAGGACCACGCGAGGCCTGGTCCCGGGAAGATATGATCACCGCCGACGAAATACTAGCGAAGCTGCAATCGTCGTTTATTATGACACCGGCAAAACAACCACGCGGTTCTGCCCCTGCTGCTTTATGGGATGTGTGGAAAAATGCAGATCATAGCGTGCACCGAGGCAAACTGGGCATCATCAGTTCTGTCTCCTATCCGTTCTGCGGAGACTGCGACCGCACTCGCCTTACCGCAGATGGGGCAATTCGCACGTGCCTATTTAGCAACCGCGAAACCCAGTTACGCGATTTGCTTCGTGCTGGTGCCAGCGACGACGAACTAGCCACCATCTGGGCAGCTGCCATGTGGGAAAAACTTCCTGGCCACGGCATCAATGACGAAGGCTTTTTGCAACCTGCACGCACCATGTCTGCTATCGGTGGTTAAGGTGGCGACACAATAATGATTACTTCTTCAGTCTCGGTTGCAGAACACCTAAAGCGTGTACGTGAACTCATACAACCGACCAAGCCCCAGCGCCTATCGGTAGAGGAAGCTCATGGACGCTACCTTGCGCAGACTGTGCAGGCCCACGTCGCTATCCCCTCTTTCCACAATTCCGCGATGGATGGTTTCTTGGTCCATGACAAAGATCTTTCTGGATCTGGTCCGTGGACGCTGCCGGTATCCGGCGAAGTTGCGGCCGGCGGGCTTCCGCAAGAAGTTGTGCCGAATCAAGCCCTTCGCATTATGACGGGGGCCCCGATTTCCGGGGATGCAAAATCGTTGCGGGTGATTCCGTCAGAATTCACGGACGCATCGCTAGGACCCGCACAATTGCCAACACAGGTAACCATCCACGAGGTACCAAAGAAGCGACATATCCGGTTGCGCGGTGAAGTAGTAACACCAGGCGAAGACATCGCTCACCCCAACACACTTATCGACGCTGGGACCCTGGCATTTTTTCTCACCGCTGGTGTCTCTCACGTGTCGGTATACCGTCGCCCGCAGGTTGCTGTGATTTCTTCCGGAGATGAATTAGTTTCCACCGCCAACGTCGGTGCCGCAGCTACTAACAATGTCGACAACGCTGCCGGTGTTGCTACCGGTGTCGGAACCGCAGATGAAAATGCGGATTACCGCATTGCAGATTCCAATGGCCCAATGGTTGCCAATTTGTTGGCTGAGCACGGCCCAGTCGACGTTCGCCGATTCCACGTCGGCGATGGAACCGACAAGCTCACTGCGCTTCTCGACGAACTTACGTCATCAAGCGCTCAGCCAGTAGATCTCATCGTTACCACCGGTGGGATCTCACAAGGCGCTTTCGACGTGGTCAAAGCTACCGCTGTAGATTCCCCAAACGCGGATTTCTGGTTCGGAAACGCAGCGCAGCGACCCGGTTCACCACAAGGCGCCGGCCTATGGAATGGCACGGCTGTCGTAACCCTACCGGGCAACCCTGTTGCTGCCTATGTCTCTGCGACGGTATACGTACTTGCCTGCCTATATATTTTGCAGGGTCGCGTAACCTCCACCCCAGTCGAGGCCAGGAGCACAACCGAGTGGTGGCCACACTGCGCTGCCTTAGTTCACGCTCACCCAACCCTGCCACTCCCGAGGCCTGGAAAAACCCAATTGGTACCTGTCCAGGTCGTTCCTGCTGACACCGGATTGCTCGCGGTTCCAAATACCGGAGGAAATCCCGGTTCACATTTCGTCAGTACACTCATAGGAATCGACGGTCTAGCAGTGATTCCGCCAGCAGAAGACGCAGAGCACCCTGATTCCCCTGGAATGGCAACCGTACTCGGCTGGTCTCGTTAGCATCTTGATAGGAAGCGAAAATATATGAAACAACCCCCGCATTTAGACAGTTCCGGCAACGCCTACATGGTCGATGTGACAGAGAAGAAACCAACTGTTCGCGCAGCAACCGCTGTAGCTTCTGTTGTGTGCTCCAAGGAGATTCTGGAAGCCTTACGCAATGGAACCGTCCCCAAAGGTGATGTCTTCGCTGTCGCGCGTATCGGCGGTATCTCTGCTGCGAAACGGGTTCCAGAACTGCTCCCATTGGCTCATACAATCGGGGTTCACGGGTGTGAGGTTTCCCTCGACTTGCTGGAAGATCGCCTGCGCATCGAAGCCACAGTACGCACCGCGGACCGCACAGGCGTGGAAATGGAAGCCCTCACTGCGGTCAACGTTGCCGCACTCAACGTAATCGACATGGTCAAAGGCGTCGATCGAAGCGCATATATTAGCAATTGCGCGATCATTAAGAAATCCGGTGGCCGTTCCGGCGACTGGTCTCGCCCGGAGCCGCAATAGGTCACAAAAACACCACCACGTAAAAGCTATGACCAACGCAAATCAGCCAGAAATTCTTGCCGACGATTCCCCCGCCTACGACGACCTTGCCGTCATTATTTTGGCCGGGGGCCGTTCAGAGCGGATGGGCGGAATTGATAAGTCCACGATCCGTCTCAACGGTACCCGGTTAATAGACCATCAACTTGCGGGTGTGCTGTCACTCGGTGTTGAGAAGCAAGCGATCGTGATCGTTTCCACCAAACAGCTAGCTGCAGAAATCTCCCACACTGCAGAAAATCCAGCCTTCGGTGGGCCATTAGCCGGGATTTCTGCAGGATTATCAGTAATTCCGACAGGTGCACAACGCGTAGCAATCTTGAGCGTAGACGCGCCGGACTCGTGGCAGCTACTACCCGCACTTATGGCTGAACTGACACGGCATACGGAACGGGATGCAGCAATCATTGAAGATTCGGCGGGAATCGCGAACCCATTGTGTTCAGTTTGGAAATCGGAACGCCTGCAGGCTAATCTCGCAGAAATTGGTACTGCGCACAACAAGCCAGCCCGTGCTTTAGTGCGTCACGCAGATTGGATTGGCGTCGACGGTGGCGGGCTCGAGGTAGATTACGACAGTCTCCCTGAGTTGAAAGTACGTGGCGCGGTAGAGCTACCTACAGATAATTCCCGCTAAATTTGCACGACTATGTGCTTCTATACTCTGCAGTTACTCGAGCTTGCGGTTCTGCAGAAGAAGTTTATTCAGCCTGCCGCGTGAGCCAGCCGTCAATCCCACCGCGCAAATTTCCCAGGCGGGTCATGCCCGTCGCCTGTAGGTACGCGATTGCTTGGCTTGAACGCTTACCTGCTGCACAATAAATGACTACCGGATGCTGTGGATCATGTGCACGAACGGTGCTGATGACTTGAGCTGCAACAGCCTCACCGGCGATTACAGAACTCGCTTGCTCACCAGGGCGCTGAGCACTGCCGTTAAAGGTCGACAGCGGGATATTTAATGCACCAGGAACCGAGTATTCAGCATATTCATCGGGTTCACGGACATCAATGACCACAGCATCCTCTGGAATGTCATCGACCACTAGGCCTTCTTCGAGCTGATTTCCGGGCTCCTCATTAGCGTCTGCCCTTATAGGACCGCTAGACAATACAGACTCACGCGTGATTGCATTAGCTCGTACTGGGATATATTCCCATTCCCCCAACAGCGCGTCGAAGTAACCCAGACGCCCTGATAGCGGCTTTCCAATGCCTGTGAGTACTTTTATTGCTTCTAACGCCATAGCCGAGCCCACCACTCCGACCACTGGTCCCAGCACTCCTGCTTGTGCGCAAGAAGGAACCGAACCAGGCGGTGGCGGCGTAGGAAAAACATCCTCATAAATTGGACCATCGCCTAAACCGAACACTGAAATTTGTGCGTCAAATCCCAGAATTGAACCCCATATATGCGGGATTCCGCTGCGCAATGCAGCCCACGAAATAAGGTATCTGGCGCCTAAGTTATCGGTGCCATCTATCACCAGATCAGCCCCAGCAAAAATCTCCCGCGCGTGTTCCCTATCTAGTTCAGCATTGATGACAGCAACCGCTATATGCGGGTTTAGGGTTTTGATAGTATCCCTCGCCGAAGCAGCCTTCGGGGTACCGATTGTCTCAGTGGTGTGGATAATCTGACGGTGCAAATTAGATAACGAGACTTCATCACCATCAATGATGGTTAGCGCGCCTACCCCTGCAGCGGCCAGATAGAGCAGCGCTGGAGAGCCTAATCCGCCGGCGCCAACCACAACGACGTGCGAACCAGCTAACTTTTCTTGTGCTTGTCGGCCAAAACCGCGCAAGCTAAGTTGTCGCTGATAACGCGCAACCCATTGCGGATCAAACTCCATGTACTCTTTGCCTCCCTAGTGATGCTGTCTCCCTTATGACGTTATGACGGTTCACCGTCTAGTCCAGGCCGACCCATTGCGTTGAGCCATCAGTAAGAAATTGTTCTTTCCAAATTGGCACTGTAGCTTTGACACGATCTGCCAATTCAGCACAAGCAGCAAATGCTTCCTTACGGTGTGCACTCGCTACCACAACCGCGAAAGCCAGCTCTCCAATCCCAAGCTTGCCTGTGCGATGCGCAGCCCACAGGCGCACATCCGGGTACTCGGCGGCAATGTCAGCGACGACACTTGACAATTCCTTCTCGGCAGAGGGGTGAGCGGTATACACGAGCTCGTCGACCGAATGTCCGTGGTCATGATTGCGGATAATACCGTCAAAAGTAACAACAGCCCCGGCAGTCGCATTGGGCACCAATCGCTGCGCTTCTTCACGTAATGGCTCCAACGGCTGGTCAGTAAGGGCAGTACCGATGATGCGCGCGTTTAGCGTGCTCTCTCTCGCTTGGTTCGCCGCAGCTGTGGGTTCTTCAGAAGAATTAGGAATGATGTTTGCCATGATTGGTGACTTGGCGTCCTTTCAAAATATTAATTGCATGGGCCAACACGTCTTCTAGCACCTTGACGCCGTCGCGCACTCCTCCCGGTGAGCCAGGCATAGCCATCACGAAGGTCTGCCCCACAGTGCCTGCTAGCGCACGAGATAGTGTTGCAGTCGGCGTTTTTTCCAGACCTTTTGACCAAAACGCGTGTGCAATACCAGGCAGCTCCCGATCCAGATGTGCTTGGATCGACTCAATCACCTGATCATCTGGACTAATTCCTGTTCCACCTGACGTTAAAATCACGTCAGGCCTGTCAGAACTAGCGAAAATTTCAGCAATAACACGGGATATATCTTTATCCGCGACCACGCGTGCATCCGGGGTGCAAAAGCCTTGCTCCCGTAAAAATCTCACGGCAATGGGGCCGGATTCATCAGTGTAGAGTCCGGCTGCGGCACGAGTCGAGGACACCAGCACCAATCCTCTAGGTGCAGGATGCCCAGCATGCTCTGTATTTTGGTCATGCCCAAACTCAAGAGTATCTACAGTATCGCTACGCGCCATGCTGGCCTTTCTGCTGTGGTGAGCTCACATTCGCCGCACGATCAGTACGGGCTTTCCGCCCCCAATCTTATTCGAAAACCCGCATACCGCGATAGAATGTGCGAATCTCACACTGCTTAGCACACCGTGATATTGCTATCCAATAAACAATCCTGCCGCGCGTACCATCGTGTCCCATAGCCCGAAGGCCAAACTCACACCGATAAAAATACCCAGAATGAGGGAAACCGCGTTGTGCGCGAAACTAGAGTTGCCTTTTGCCTGACCGTTCTCCTTTGCTTCCCGTTCAGCTTCTTCAACAGCTTTGCGGTCAGCAGCTTCTTTTTGCTTGACGACGTCTACATCGACATAGTGTTTCTCATTGACAGGTTTGATCAAAAGGTTCGCGACGACACCAACAGCCAGCAATCCACACATCAACAATAAACTTGCCCGATACAAGTCAGCACCTTCTAAGCCCGCATCGGCACGGGATTCCACCACCGTGTTCACGATCAGTGGGCCTGCGACACCGGCAGCAGCCCATGCCGTGAGCAACCGACCGTGGATCGCTCCGACGTTGTAGACACCGAATAGATCTTTCAGGTAGGCGGGCACTGTAGAAAAGCCACCGCCGTAAAAAGAAATGATAACCAGCGTACTGAGAACGAAAATGGCCAGCGACGCTGAAGAGAAACTGGCAACCACCAAGTACAAGAGTAATCCAAGACCTAAGTAGAGGAAATAGGTGTTTTTCCTGCCGATCCAGTCTGACACCGTTGACCAGACAAAACGACCCCCCATATTCGCTAGCGACAGCAAGCCAACGTAACCTGCGGCTGCGCCCGCCGTAATTTCTGCGAAATAATCCTGCACCATCGGGGCCGCATTTTCTAAAATTCCAATGCCGGCCGTGACGTTCACGAAAAGCACCACCCACAGCAGCCAAAATTGTGGGGTCCGCAAGGCTGTATTTGCTGACACATTTCCCGTGGTTTTCATCTTCGTTCCGGAGTTATTCTCCGGTTGATATCCCTTAGGTTTCCAGTCTGGATGTGGTAACCGGATCGCATAAGCCCCTAGCGCAATGACCACCAGATACAAGATAGCCAAGGTCAGGAACGTCCCATAGAGGCCGTCGGCAAGATTCGCGGTACCTGAGCCGCCGCCAAAGAATTCCATCATGGTATTGGAAGCAGGACTCGCGATTAAGGCACCGCCGCCGAATCCCATAATCGCCATCCCAGTAGCCAGACCGGGTTTATCTGGAAACCATTTCATCAAGGTTGATACTGGGGAAATATAGCCAATCCCCAATCCGATACCACCGATTACGCCATAGCCCAAATAGACCAGCCATAACTGCCCAATTGCGAGACCAAATATAGCGACGAAAAAGCCAATAACCCAGAACAGACCAGCAGTTGCCATTGAGGTTCTCGGCCCAACTTTTTCAACCCAGTTTCCAGCAACGGCTGAAGAAAGCCCCAGCATTCCAATAGCAAGGGAGAAGATCCACCCCACAGCCACTTCACGGACAGCAAAAAACTCCATCAACGGGGCTTTAAATACCGAAAAGGCATAAACCTGGCCGATCGATAAGTGAATTGCCAATGCAGCTGGTGGTATTAACCAGCGATTAAATTCTTTCGGCGCAATGATCCTAGTACGCGCAAAGAATGAGGTGGCCGTTGCCATAAGTGTCTCCCCATAATTATTGTGTGTTAATTCACTAACTCTAGTGTGCTAAACATAATAAAGGATGGTGACCCAGACAGCAGCAATAGGCCGACCTTGTAGTCGTTTTGGGGCTTCCCAGGTTTTCGCTCACATCTTGGTGCCCTAAAACCTCATAGCCCCGTGCAAGGCAAACCAGCTAAAGCGGGTAAGCCCACAACCGCTGACGCGCGTTAACGGTAGCACCAGCCGGAACCCGCACCAGTGCGTCTGCGGCTACTGCCTGCTGCAACAGGTGCGAGCCAGGCCCAGAAACGACTCGCGCTCGAACATGCCCGCTGGAATATTCAAATCGGGCCCGTAAAAATTGATCTTTGTCAGATAGCCCCGTCAAAGGCTCCGCAGAAATAACCTTGATTGGCTCCGGGACCAATCCCACCGCAGGAGCAACGAATAACCGGAAACTCACCAACGACGAGACCGGGTTACCCGGCAAACAAATGCACGGTACACCTGCAAAACTTCCATAACCTTGCGGCCCACCAGGTTGTTGGGCTACCGCACCAAACCAGGCGCCGTCTCCGTCGGCAAGCAGCTGCCGCACGACCTCATATTTCCCTTTGCTAATGCCGCCTGAGGTAACGACCAAATCTGGCTGATGCACGTCGATAGCCTGCTGCAAGCTAGTAGCAAGTGAATCAACGTCATCATCAATATGCACCCGGCCTACCGGCTCTAGCCCGTAGCGCTGTGCTTGCGCCGCCAACATGGGGAAATTCGCATCCGGAATGACGGCGGAGCCAGCTTCCGCATCCAATTCACCAATCTCGGCAACCTCTGCCCCACCGGTAGCAATCAGAACCCGCGCGCGCTTGCGTACCTCAACAGTCGAAACCCCCTGGAATGCCAAAGCTGCAATCGCAGTTGGGCTCAACACCTCGCCGGAATCAACAATAACCTCGCCAGCTCTGCTATCAATGCCTTGTTGCCGTATGAACTGCCCTTGCTGCGCCATAGAAATTTCCCGGCGCGGTGCTGTGGGCTTGCCCCGGGAGGCGTCTGTATTCGTGCCATTGGTACCATCGCTGTGAGTATTTTCCGGAAATTCCGGTGGTAGAGCGTCTTCAACACGCACAATGGCTGCTACGCCTGCGGGGATTTTAGCTCCGGTCATGATTGGCACGATCGTCTCACCGCTATTGTCAGGGTCAATCCCCTGTGGATATTTCAGCGCCGGATCAGCTCCGGCTGGAATATCCGCCCCCACGGAGAAACTACCCGGCAGGCGGTCCAAGGCTGCCTGGCTTAGGGCATACCCATCGACCTGTGAATTAGAAAACCGCGGCGAATCATACGGCGCGGGAACAGCTGTAACGAGGTAACGGTCTAAAGCATCAGCCACCAGAATGGATTCTGTACTCGGCCAGGTACCGAATTGGGCAATCAATTCGGTGATATTAGCCAAGTGTTCTTCTGGAGTTAGCTTTGTGCTTCCAGCCGCTTGCTGTCGACAGTTGCTCATAATTCTATTTAAGCACTGTTCTATTTAAGGTGTGTTCTATTAAGCAGTGTTCTGTTTAAACACCATGTATTCCAAATGCGTTATTTAGCCCCTTCCAACGCTCTCAGCCGGGTATGTTCTAGAACATGTTGAGTCTAGAAAATGTTGAGTCCGACTCAGATTTTCAAGCTATTGCATACTCCCGAGCCAACCAGGCAGAATAGTGGTTACCATGCTGAGCATTCATTATTTTTCCGCCGCACGAGCCGCCGCCGGAACCGCAGAAGAAGTAATCACCGAAACTGACCACGAAACACTAGGGGAACTCCTCGATTCCCGCGCCCAGTTGCATACCGGGACCACAGATTCTGGGATGAGTTTGGCAGACATTTTCCCGCGGTGCAGTTTTCTCGTCGACGGTGCTTCCGCGACTCGGTCTACTTCACTGGCTGGAGTGCAACGCATCGACGTATTGCCGCCCTTTGCCGGTGGTTAAAGCACTACCGCAGACTGTCGCCAACGGATATTCCCCGTTAAGTGACTAAACCCATTAAGCATTTGATCTGACCAAGCACCTAAACTAATAACATGTCTGGAGCACAGGAAGGCACGGGGCCTGGTAGAAAAACTGCACAATCCGCTAAAACTCTAAAACCCGCTAAAACCGCAAAAATCAAGGCTGCACCCGAAGAAGTCGCTGCCAGTACTTGGCTTGTCACCGCGACCTCGGCACTTGACGTCGATCCGCAAGTGCTTCGCGCCACTATCAAGGACGTCCTCGACCTCACCAGTATTGTCGCCCACGAACACTCCCGTCCGGCTGCACCGGTGACAGCATTTCTAGCAGGTTTGGCCGCTGGTCAACGTACTGCTGGGAGCACCCATGCTGAACAAATCGAAGCTATACAACAACATCTAGCGCACCTAGCTGATTTAGCACGCAGTACCAGGTAGGTTGTCCGATATGACGCGAAGGCTTACATCCCGTACTCCAATCACCCGCGTATACCGCGAAGAAATCAACCCTGATATTGCTGCTACAACGGACGCCAGCACTAAGGCACAGTGTGTCAGTCTCGCCAACTCTCGTATTGTTGTCTCCGAACGCGTCGATTCACTCGCGGTCGAAGAACCCTTGCAGATCCGCGTCGATGGCACAGATTTCTTAACGACGATGCGCACACCGGGCAATGATTTCGAGCTCGTCCACGGGCTCCTGCATGCTGAAGGCATCATCAGACGGGCATCCGATATTGCGACAATTCGATACTGTGGCGGGGCAGTCGGCAATGACGGCCTCAACACGTATAACACCCTTGATGTGGCTCTAACCCCTGCAAAAACAGAAGATAGCAACCAAGATTTTGCCACTGTCACCGCAGGCAAAAGCGACAGTCAGCCGTTTTCATTGCCTGTACGCTCAGTGCTCACTACCTCAGCTTGCGGCATTTGCGGAACCACCTCGATCGATGACGTCGAAAAGCGTAGTTCCTACCCTATTCACCCAGTTCGCCCCACCGCAGAATTTGTCTTGTCCTTACCAGCGGCACTAGAAGCTGGCCAAAAAGCATTCCGCCGTACCGGTGGTATCCATGCTGCAGGCGCTGTCAGCAGTGACGGGCAACTCATTCTCGCCCGCGAGGATGTGGGTCGGCACAATGCTGCGGACAAGGTAATCGGTGCGATGTTGATGCATGGTGATTTGCCGGCAAAACAGATGTATTTGGTGATGACCTCGCGCGCCAGCTTCGAGCTCGTACAAAAAGCCGTACTTGCTGGATTCTCCGGATTGGTGACTGTATCAGCGGCCACATCATTAGCGGTTGATCTCGCACGTCAATCAGGACTTTTTCTCAGCGGGTTCACTCGTGAAAATCGTTTTAATTTGTACAATGGATTCTTAGAAGATACCCCCTAGAGACGTTTTATCAGGAGAGATTCATGCTTTCTCGTAACCGCGCAACCACCATTCGTCGCATCGCCATGGGCGCTGTCACGGCCAGCGCCATCACTCTGGCTGGTTGCCAATCGAATGCCGGAAACACTGCTGGCTCCACAGCTGACGATTCCAAAGATACTGCTACAGCGCAGGACGTCACCCTGTTCGCCGCAGCTTCTACCCGCGTAATTGGCGAGGAACTGGTAGAAGAAGCGAAGAAGCTCGACCCACCAGTAAACTTAACGATCAGCAATGCAGGATCCACCGATTTGGTAAATCAAATCAAAGAAGGTGCGCCTGCCGACGTCTTGTTGACCGCGGATACCAAGTCCATGGACAAGGCCAAAGCCAACGGTGACGTCGAAGAATCCAAAATGGTGGCCGCAAACACACTAGTAATGGTGGTTCCCGCCGATAATCCGGGCAATATCAACAGCATCGAAGACCTCAACGAAGACACCACCCTGGTCCTCTGCGACCCGTCGGTTCCATGCGGCAATTTGACAGAGCAACTGGCAGCGGAAAACAACTTAGAGCTACATCCATCCTCGCTGGAACACTCCGTCACCGACACCCTGGGGAAGGTTACCTCCGGCCAGGCTGATGCAGCATGGGTTTATAAAACCGATGCTATTGCTGCCGGTGATAAAGTCGAAGTCATTGAAATTCCCAACTCTGAGGGTTTCGTGAATGACTATCCTGCAGCGGTTCTAAAAAATACGACGAACGCGGAAGCTGCTCAGGCTATTCTCGAATTGCTCCACGGTGAAGCAATGCGTTCGGTGTGGGAAAACGCTGGATTTTTGCCAGCAGCCGCCAAATAAATCACCGTTGAAAATACCGCGCCATGGCACACCCGCATTCTGCTGATTGGACCCCATCCCCAGTTCGACCGAAAAACCCTATTGCCCTGGTTTTTCTCGCTGCGGTAGCCGTGGTGACGGTACTGGGCCCGCTGTTAGCCCTAATCTTGCGTGTCCCTTGGGATCGCTTTACCGAAATTGCCACTAAGGCTTCCACGCTAGAAGCCTTAGGCTTATCCCTGTACGCCGCAGTTTTATCGACGCTCATCACCTTGGCGCTAGGCATTCCGCTTTCACTGTGGTTATTGCAAAGCCGTGCAAGCGGTTGGTTCATTCGCTTACTTTTTGTATTACCGTTAGCAATGCCACCTGTGGTCGCCGGTTTGGCACTCACCGCAGCAATCGGCCGACGTTCTTATACTTCCGGAGTCTTGGATGCGCTTGGCATTAACATCGCTTTTACCTTTAATGGTGTCGTCGCTTCTCACGTCTTTATTACATTACCGTTCATCATCGTGTCCGCAGACTCTGCGCTGCGCCAAATTAACCAAGAAATCATAGATTCCGCACTCAGCATCGGCATGAGCTACCGTCGCGTGATCTGTCACGTGATCCTGCCAACGATTTTGCCTGCGGTCGGCACAGGTGCGGGGTTAGCCTTGGCTCGTTCACTGGGAGAATTCGGCGCCACACTCACTTTCGCTGGTTCCTTACCCGGTGAAACTCGGACGCTCCCGTTAGCGATATATCTTAACCGCGAAGTAGACGCAGATATTGCATACGTACAAGCAGCATTGCTAATCTTCATCGCCATCATCGTTCTCTGCCTGTCGGCTCTTCCAGCAGTATGGAGAAAGCGCCATAAGCACCGCGTAAGTCGCAATATCGGGCTCGATCGGCAGCGGCTGGGTGAGCTCACAAGCGCAACCACTAACCCCGTGGGAATCAACGTGAATGGTTGCCACATTGAAGCAGGTTGCACCACCGCGGTGGTAGGCGCCAATGGTGCCGGGAAAACGACGCTTATGAAAGCAATCGCGGGACGCTTGGGCGGGGCCGAACTGGATTTTTTTGCTGCTTCTGGCCACGAATCCGCCGATAAACCGCGAGTCATCATCCTGACCCAAAACCCAGCACTGCCTCCGGCTTCCACTGTGTTACAGGCAATCACCATGGCAACACGAGATACAGGGCGTGCGGAAGAATTGTTAAACGCAGCTGGGTTAAGTGAGCTAAAATCTGTCCCCGTACCGGCCTTATCCGGAGGCCAATCACGCCAGGTAGCCATCGTCCGTGCTATTGCGGCCAGCCCAGAAGTTTTGATTTTGGACGAGCCATTTGCCGGTCTGGATAGCTCTATTGCTGCCCAATGGAAAGCTTATTTCCGCTCTACCTCCCAACAACGCACAACATTGCTAGTCACGCACAATGGCCATGACATTTCTTCCTTGTCTGATTACGTAATGTCAGTTGCGGCTGGCAAAATTGTCTCGTATGACAAAACTACGAAACTCACTTCTGCACCAAGCACGAAGTTTCTCGCCACGACTCTAGGGCTTAACGCCCTTGTAGCGCGCTTGTCACAGAATGTAGGGGCAAACGCACTGGGTAGCGGTAGCGTGCAAATTAGTTGCGGGCAGCTCTCACTAACCGTGGGGGAAAAACGCATTGAACTTAGCGACGAAGACTTAAAGGCAAACAACGGAGAAAAGCTCCAAGTCCTTGCAACCTGGTTACCTTCAGATGCCTGGTTAAAGAAGGGCGAAGCGAAAGAGACTACCGCTGAAGAAAATTGTTGGGTCGGCACGATCACGGACATCTCCGTGCCGCACCCCACAGTGTGTGACATAACTGTTTGTACTCACGGCGAACAAGTAAAGATTACTGTCTCGCCACTCGATGCTTCCGAACTCGGATTAGAACTCGATGATGAAATCACCTGGGGCGTCAGTGCCGATAAACTGGCTGTAACCAGCCTAGCTGCAGAAGAACATAAGAACTAAGAAAATTCCGCAAACCATCTGGTGGTGAGCACTGCCCACCGCCCCGCCAAAGACACAGCGTCCCCTAGACAGAAAAACTAGGAGCCCGAAGGCATACACGAACTTGCGGGCTCCTAAAATTCTCAGCGCTATTTTTTAGCGACATTCCTCGGCGCAGTGAAAACTAAGCGTGGCTCACACTAGTTTCCACAGGTCCGGCGACTCCAAGTTCAACGACTTTGAGGTTCTGTTCGCGGGCGTCAGCAAGTAATGCTTCGTCAATATCCTCGGTGTGCAGGACCATGATGGTCGGGCCTGCTCCAGACAAATAGGCAGCATAACCGCGATTGCGCAAACGGTTGACCCACTCGGCCGTCACTGGCAGCACATCAGAGCGGTACGGCTGGTGCAACCGATCGCGGGTACCTTCCCACAGCAAATCCGGGTGATGCTGGATGGCCACCGTCATGACGGCTACACGGGAAACATTGAATGCGGCGTCGCCGTGTGTGACGTGGCTCGGCAGCACCCGGCGGACTGCTGGTGTTGAAGCATGGAAATCTGGGACAATCGCAGTCGCACGAATCTCATCGTGTACATCAAGGCTTACAGCCTTATATTCTGGTGCAGAACGTCCGTCCACCGGCACCGTCATCCACGATACCGTGGCTCCACCGAGCACCGAAGCAGCAGCATTATCCGGGTGTCCTTCAAATGCTGAAGACAACTGCACCACCTGGTTATCGGAAAGAGGATATCCGGCAAGGGCATTCGCGGCAGCCACACCAGCGACGGCCGAAGATGCCGAAGATCCTAGGCCACGCGATTGCGGAATGGCGTTGGTACATGTGACTCGTAGGCCGGGCGCAGTAGCATCAGCTGCGTTTAACCCAGATCTTAAAGCTTTGACGACCAAATGTGAGCCGTCCCGTGGAAGGTCATCTTCACCTTCCCCATAGATCTCGATTTGCAGGCCGGATGAGATAACCTCGACTTCGATGACATCATAAATGCCCAATGCAAGACCTAATGTATCGTAGCCTGGTCCCAGGTTTGCTGAAGATGCAGGAACGCGAACGGTCGCTTTCGTGCCGATTTCAAGTTCAGTGCTCATAAACTGCGTAGCTCCCCTGATTCCCTAAACATCCAAACGGATGACAGAATGCACTTTCTTGACGTCTGAAGACTTCTTCAACGCCTCGACGGTGTCGTGCAATACAGATTCTTTCGCACTGTGGGTGACAACAATAAGACGGGCGATACCGTCTTCATTCTCCTCCTGGCGCACAGTGCGCAAAGAAATCCCCTGTTGTGCGAAAGTGGCAGACAGATCAGACAAAACTCCGGCGCGATCGACCACTTCCATGTCGATATGGTAGCGCGTGTGCACCTCGCCGAAATCAGCGATAGGCAGGTTGGCGTAGGTGTTGTCACCTGGTGCGCGGCCGCCATGCACTTTATTCCGGGAAGCTCCCACGAGGTCGCCCAGCACGGCAGAAGCAGTTGGGTCGCCACCGGCACCATTGCCGTAGAACATCAGCGAACCAGCGGCTTCTGCCTCCACGAAGATCGCGTTATAGGACTCATTAACCGAGGCCAGAGGGTGATCTTTCGCCACCAGAGTTGGGTGCACCCGCGCATTAACGGCGTCGTTGCCCTGATCGTCGGTGATCTTTTCACAGATTCCAAGCAGCTTAATGACATACCCTGCTTTATCTGCAGCCGCGATGTCTGCAGCGGTGATGTCACGGATACCTTCACAGTGCACATCTTTGAAGTTGACGCGCGTATAGAACCCAAGTGAAGCCATGATCGCTGCCTTGGACGCGGCGTCGTGGCCATCAACATCGGCAGTGGGATCTGCTTCCGCATAGCCCAAGTCGGTAGCAATTTGCAGAGCCTCGTCGTAGCCCATGCCCTCGGTAATCATCTTGTCCAGAATGAAGTTCGTCGTACCGTTGACGATTCCAGAAATACGCTGAATCTGGTCACCGGCTAGCGAACGGCGCAACATACCGACGACTGGGATCGCCGCGGCCACAGCTGCCTCGAAGTATAGATCTACTCCAGATTCTTCTGCAGCTTGTGCGAGTTCATCGGCATGAGCTGCGACAAGCGCTTTATTTGCCGTAACCACAGATTTACCAGCACGCAGCGCAGCAAGCACCAGCTCGCGGGGATATTCAATGCCGCCAATGAGTTCAACGACCACGTCGACGTCGTCACGCGCGATCAAAGCGTGTGCATCGCCGGTAATCATTTCCGGATCTACACCGCGGCGCGGCTTGGAGGTGTCGTCAACTGCAACTCCGCGCAATTCCAATGGGCCCCCGACGCGCTGACGGAAATCCTCGGAATTTTCCGCAAGCAGGCGGATTACCTCGGTACCGACGGTACCCATTCCTAATACCGCAATTCCAACAGGCTTGCCAGCATTGTTCTCGGTATAGGTTGGTGAATTAGCGACCATGTTGTTTCGCATTCCTTCGTAAATCGTCGTTAGTCAGTTACTCAAACGAGCAATTACGTATCTACGCAATCACTCATTCGGCGGTTTTCACGGGCGTGCGCATTCAATGGTACCGGCTTTAACGGCAGACTTAACTTGCTTGGCGAAATTTATTCAGGCCGCATTCGCTTCAGCATCTGTGCTCAGTACGCGCTTCCACTCCACATAGTCAGCTCAATCCGCGTCCCGCACCACCTCGAGGCTAAGCAAATCCTCAATGGTTTCGCGACGCAGCATAAGCTCCGCTCTTCCGTCCCGTACTGACACCACTGCTGGGCGGGTAAACGCGTTATACCGCGATGACATCGGATAACAATAAGCTCCCGTCACAGCTAGACCCATCAAATCACCAGTACGAACATCCGCCGGGCAAGCAAAGTCTGGGATCAGAATATCCCCAGATTCACAATGTGCACCCACGAGGCGGGTAGATTTTTGGTGTCCATCAGTAAATCGTGAGACCACTCGCGCATCGTAATCTGCGCCGTAGAGTGCAGGACGAATATTATCCGACATTCCACCATCTACCGCAAGATACCTCCGGTAGCGCCCCTCGTCGATTTGCACGTTTTTATCAGTACCGACTTCGTAAACCGTTACCGCTGCCGGACCGACAAGTGCACGACCAGGCTCGACAACAACCTTCGGCGGTTCAATTCCCAAAAAAGCCGCCTTATTATGCACTGCAGTAATCAAATCTTCGGCAATTCCTGCAATGTCCAGCTCGGAGTCATCGGCGAGATACGGCACTCCGTACCCCCCACCCAGGTCCAAAATGGGTAGCTGCAACTCCAAATCTTTGTGCACGCGCGCAAACAATTCCAGCAAGCGATCCGCGGCTAACTTGAAACCATCAGCATCGAATACTTGTGAGCCCACATGGCAATGGATTCCGTGCAGATCTAAGTTGTTCGCCTGGTGCGCGTCGACGATGGCCTGCCAAGCATCACCAGCGGCTAAGGAAAAGCCAAATTTTTGGTCTTCGTGACTGGTAGCAATGAATTCATGCGTGTGTGCATCCACGCCAGGCGTCACTCGCACCAAAACTGGCTGCTTCCTGCCCAGCTCGGCAGCAATCTCATTAAGTTCGACAAGTTCGCCAGGCGCGTCCAGCACCACGTGTCCTACATGTGCGGCAACGCAATGTCTTAAAAACTCCCGGTTTTTGGTATTGCCGTGCACCGTAATGTGTTCGGCTGGAAATCCGGCGCGTAACGCAATCAACAGCTCATTAAGTGAGGCTACGTCTAAAGACAAACCCTCGTCATTGACCCAACGGACAATATGCGTCGACAACATTGCTTTCGAGGCGTAATGCACATTCCTGGCCCCGTGAAACGCCTGCGCCATATCCCGGCATCTGGACCGGAAATCATCTTCATCAAACACCATGACGGGAGTACCGTATTTCTCGACGATTTCTGGCAAAGACACTCCAGCAATAGCCACCGTGCCGTCGTCCTCACGGCAGGCATTACGAGGCCAAACATGGCTAGGTAGTTCGTTGAAATCAGAAAGGTGCATGCTCATGCGACTACATCCGTTCCGGAGCGTTAACCCCCACCATAGTCAAACCGTTATGCAGTACCTGTCGCGTTGCCCGTGCCAATGCCAACCGAGCGCTATGAATTGGTTCTGCGTCTTCACCAGCTTTTGGCAGAATCTGGCACTGGTCGTAAAAACGGTGAAAAGTCGCCGCCAAATCTTCTACGTAACGAGCGATTCGGTGCGGTTCACGCAACTGCGCTGCGGTGGCTACTACCTCCGGGAAATCACCCAGAGTACGGATCAAGTCACCTTCCTTATCGTGCAACAACAGACCGAGCTCGGGTTCATTGCCGTCGACTTTGAGCTCAGCAGCTTTACGTTCGATGGAGCACAGCCGAGCGTGACCATATTGCACGTAATACACCGGATTGTCGGCAGACTGCGCAGTCCACAATTCCAAATCAATGTCCACCGAGGTATCAACGCTGGAGCGCACTAACGAGTAACGTGCCCCGTCCGTACCAATGGCTTCGACCAAATCCTCCAGGGTAATCACGGTTCCAGCACGTTTCGACATGCGCACCGGTTTGCCATCGCGCAGCAGGTTAACCATTTGACCAATCAATACTTCGACGTTGTCTGGCTCATAACCCAGCGCCTGTGCCGCAGCACGCAAACGTCCGATGTAACCATGGTGGTCGGCACCTAGCATATAGATTGCTAAATTGTGGCCACGATCAAATTTATCGGCGACATACGCGATATCACCAGCAATATACGCGTGGTCACCATCCGATTTAATCACCACACGGTCTTTATCGTCACCAAATTTTTCTGCGCGTAACCACCAGGCACCGTCAGCTTCATACAAATTGTCGTTGTCTTTCAGCGTGGTAATTGCTTTTTCGACTGCACCAGACTCATATAAAGAGTTTTCATGGAAATAAACGTCGAACTCAACACCAAATTCGCGTAATGAGGCTTTGATCTGCTCGAACATCATCTCTACGCCAAGCGCACGGAAGTTTTCCTGCACTTCGGCTGGCTCACCATCAAGTGCTGCGGGGTTCTTTTCGACGACTGCACTAGCGATTTCCCGGATGTAATCGCCTCCATAGCCATCTTCGGGAGTCGGCTCACCTTGCGCAGCAGCCACCAACGACCGCGCAAAGCGGTCAATTTGCCCGCCGTGGTCATTGAAATAATACTCTCGGGTAACTTCTGCCCCGCAGGCTTCCAATACGCGGCCCAAAGAGTCCCCAACCGCGGCCCAGCGAGTTCCACCAAGGTGGATGGGGCCGGTAGGATTCGCCGAGACGAATTCCAAATTGATCCGCTGACCAGACAGTGCATCCGAATTTCCGAATGCTTCCTCTTCCCGTAGGATCTTGGCGACGATTTCCCCCTGTGCGTCGGCAGCCAGGCGAATGTTCAGAAATCCCGGGCCCGCAATTTCTGCTTGATCAATCGCGGAGTTTCCTGCTAATGCTGCCGCCAGCCAGCTGGCGAAGTCGCGCGGGTTTGCCCCGGCCTTTTTCGCTACCTGTAGAGCCAGATTACTGGCGTAGTCACCATGCTCCGGGTTGCGCGGCCGTTCCACTGTCACCACCTCAGGCAACGCAGACGTGTCTAAGCCGCGCTCTGCCAAGATGGTGGTGGCGGTGTCTTTAATTAATTGCGAAAGATCAGCTGGAGTCATAGCTCCTTAGTGTAATAGACAAGCAACCTGGCTTAAGAAACAGGCAAATTGAACATTTTTAGAAGTCCACAGAACGGTCGTACGGTGTCCGGCGTTTCCCGACACCTTGCACAACTTAAACCGCTAGCATCGCATGAAGTAACTATTTTCACTTTCGCCACTTTTGGAAGGACTTGCGAGTGCGATCGACACCATTTTTTCAACGGAGCCGTACCACTATCGCCAGCGTTGCTTGCCTGGGCGCTTCCGTTGCGTTGTTCCAACCTTTAACAGCACACGCCGGCATCGCACAACACCCCGCCCGCAATGCAGAGATTACCTGGGAAGACTGCCCCGCGCAGGTTACCGACGACAATGCAGAATGTGGCCGCATCGACGTTCCTACCTACCACGACACCCCAGAAGCTGGCAGCATCTCCGTCGGCTTTGTCCGGCAGAAAGCTTCTGGAAGCTCGCGCGGCGCATTATTCGGCAACCCGGGCGGACCTGGCGGAGACGGTTATTCTTACTTCGCAGGTGACATGTTCGAATGGCCTGATGGCATCACCCAAGAGTGGGACCGTATCGTCGTCCAGCCACGCGGCCTACCGGGTTCTACGCCAGTGCGCTGCGATGAACCCCGAGATATCATTGCCAATAATCCCATCACCCGCCCTGGCGGATTCTGGAAAGATGCCTGCGAGAATTCCACACCGGGATACACCGATTCCTTGACCACGCAGAACACCGCGCATGATTGGGAGTGGGTACGCCAGGCGCTGGGATACGACGAAATCTCGATCCTAGGCCTGTCCTACGGCACCTACTTGGGATCTGCCTACGCAAGCGCGTACCCACAACATACAGATCGGTTAATCCTCGATTCCGCCATGAACCCCTATGCTTCGTGGGGTGGTGTACTCACGCAACAAAAACGGGGATACGACAACGCCTACGCAGATTTTTTCACCTATGTGGCTGACCGCAATGACATTTATGGTCTCGGCACCACCCCGCTAGCCGCCTATAATTCATGGTCGCACAAGGTTTTGGAAGAATCCGGAGTAAACCCCACCAATCTGCCCCCAGCTGCCCGAATTGGTGACCTACCAGCAGGATTGGAATGGTCCGGGGAAATTGGCACAGAAATTATCAATGCCACGAGTCAGGGTTCTGCCCAGCTGGAACATTTAACGCGTTCCGCACTCGCCCCTGGCGCCAGCCTCGATCAATCCTTGACCGCTATCGTCACCCACCAGTTGGTTCCGCAACCACGCCAGTGGGACAAGCTCGCGAAACAAATCAATGGCAGCGAGGATATGTTTGCTGAACTGGAACAGCCTACCGAACTCAGTGATGAAGAAATTGCGAAGATCCAACAAGCGCAAGTTGCCACGATTGCGACGCAGCAGTTATTAGTCTGCAATGAAAACACGACGCCAACGAACCCTGCGTTGCTGCCGGAATACCTGTGGGCAAACTATGTCGTCAGTGATATTCCTACTGCCAATTCTTACAGCTTGGCGGCTGGCCACACGTGCAACGGTGCGGCACCGATTACCGGAGTGGCTCACTTGGATGGCGCCGAACTTGCCGTGCAACCGCTTCAGGTCAGTGCCACTGGAGACCCACAAACCGTCTACGCTGACCACAAAGCTCTTGCCGACGTCATGAACGCGCACGTTCTCACCGTCCATGGCCCAGGCCACGGTCACGTGGGCAACAGCAACAAAGTCGTCGACGATATCGTCGTAGACTACCTTCGGACCGGCAAAACCCCACAGCAGTCCGATGCACCGGGCTACTTCGAGCAATAACCAGCCCTATTTTTCCCAGAAACACCCGCGACCTGCTAATTATTGCCAATGAGAGACGAGATGTTAGTATTTAGGTCGCGGTAAATTCCGCGGGATTGCCCCCGTAGCTCAGCGGATTAGAGCGTCGGTTTCCGGTACCGAAGGTCGAAGGTTCGAACCCTTTCGGGGGCACACTGTATTGTCTCGAGACATCGTTGCTGTTTTCAACGGTGTCTCGAGACTTTCGTCGTTTAGCTCATTTTCTCTCGCACATAAGCCTGTTAATTATCCGGCCCGGGAGCAGACGATGCAGACGGCGGACACCCATCGGCTGCTTCGTATCCAGGGATATTGTCCACCGCGAGCACGGCATTCATAAAGCGTTGAATGCTTGGTTTATCGTCCTCATCTAAATGATCGAAAATCAACCTGCGCACCGACTCCACGTGATCAGGCACTGCTTTTTGCAGCCGCTGCATACCGTCATCGGTGAGCACCACGCTGACGCCGCGGCCGTCACCGCTGAAGCGTTCTTTACGTAGCAATCCCCGCTTTTCCATACGCGTGATCTGGTGCGAAGTTCTGGATCGGTCCCACACCAATTCATCGCATAGTGCGCACAAGCGCAGGCAGTGATTAGGCGCTTCCGAAAGAACGACAAGCACCCCGTATTCCGCAGTCGACAATCCGCTAGCATTCAGCAGTGTCTCGTCTAAAACGCGATTGATCTTACGGTTTGCCTGCAAGATGCTACGCCACAGGTCTTGTTCATGATCATCAAGCCAACGTACTGGTTCCGCCATGACCATATACTAACGAATTTTGTTGACAAGTCAGATTTCACCGGATTGATCACTATCCTGCTGGTTATTCAGATGCGTGCTTAATGAACTAACCGGCGGTCAATTCACGCATCGAATAGCGCTGGGCGCCCACCACCCGGGAATAGCGTTCCGGCATACACGTCAACACGAATACCTGAGTCTGTCGGGCAATTTCACTAAATAACGTCGCCATAAGCCGGAGCCGTCGTGCATCAGTCGATCCCAGCGCATCGTCGACCATAACCGGCACAGGAATTATTGGCAGCTCACCTTCAGCAGTACTGCCCTGCTGGCCGTGAGCAGTCAATGCAGCAACCGCAAAACGAACCAACAACGCCAATTGCTCCTGGGCTCCGCCAGATAGATGCTCAGTCTCTAAAGCCTCATCACCAATGATGCGCTGAGAAATCGCGAGGCTTTCATCTAATTCGAAACTGACAGATTGATCAAAAACCACGCGGGCGAAACGCTCAAGTTCACGGGCAAATGGTTCCATGTATCGCTGGCGTGCAGCATCCCTATGCCGGATTAACGTCTCCCGCAGGCGGGCTGCAGCGTGGGCCCGTCGTTCGACGACTGCATAGTCAGCTTTTCGGTTCTCCAGCTGCGCCTCGGCCTTGTGTAGCCGCTCCGCCGCGCCGGTAGCGGCCTCGATGTGCGAGGTTAGGGCTAGTTTACGATTCTCGGCTTCGCGTATGGTCCTTTGTAACTGAACAAGATGGGCTTTTGCACCCTCCCAGTTCCGCATGGCCATGGAAACATCAGCATCATCGGCAGCGGCTTGTGCAGCTTCCCGTTCGTTGATCGCTTGCTGCCAATGCATATTCGCAAGTTCAACATTTTCACGCAGCTTCTCCATCGAAGCAGAATCCGCACTCACCGAAACTTTTTCTTTAGCGTTAACAACGCGCTCAGTGGCTAGACCGTAGCGTTCACGCACACGCATCGCCTCCGTTTCGGCAGGCCGACCATCATAAACTGCAAGCTTATTTGCTGCGTCTTCCAATTCTTCACGGGCCTGTTCTTCAGCTGCTTCGGCAGTACTCAGTTCTGTTGCAATCTCATCAACAGTCAATCCTGCTAGCTGGTCCGCACTCGTTTCGGTGGCAATTTCGGTGCCAGGTTCAGTACCCGAATCCGCGACTCCACCATCATTGGCATACTGATCTAACCCGGCAAGCTCTTGGACCACATCGTCGATATCCTTATCACCTACGACACCAGCTCGCCGGTTCCGCAAAGCAGTGATTTCTCCATCAAGCGCATCGCACGTGGTATAAATCTTTTCTGCACTCTCCAGATCAGAACACTGGAATTCACGCAATAGTTCGTCTAAATGTGCCCGAGCCTGTTCCAGTGCAGATAGCGCGGACTGGGTGTCTTCCTGTTCCCGCTGTGCACTGCGATAGATCGCAGTAATATCGCCGAACTGCACCGACATGCCGTCGGAAAGCGCAAGGCTGTGTTCCGGCTGGAATTTTTCGGTAGCTTGCTCGTCATGTTCTCCGGCCCCGCTCAGCACAGGCGACCCGAGAGAAATTTCGCGGCTACCGGTGTCATCTACGACAGTGACCGTAGTTGGAGAACCTGCACACAGTTCCAGTCGCGCAGCATGGGCGTCGGCAAGCTTTTGTTCAACCACCACATCATCATGAGCTTGGCGCAGACGTTGCCATGCAGACCGATCTATATACGCGGGTAGAGCCGCCAGCTCCGCACGAGCTTCCCCGATCTTTGTATCAATCCCCTCTACCTGGTCTAGTAAGTGACGCAGTTCCTGTGCCCGCTGTGCGTTGCGTAGTTTGCTCGAGGCCACACGGACTGCCTTGTGCCGATCCCGTTGCGCTCGGTATTTTGCATCAGCCTTGTTTTTCGTATCCTGCAGCTGGTCAATGATTACTGCTTCTTGCCTTGCCGCTTCTTCTGCCTGCTGCAGCTGCTCTGACAGTTCGTCCCGGCGCGATTGCTCCTGCTTAAGTTCGTCGATCAGAGCAGTACGGGCTTCTAATAGCTCTAATTGCGAATTTTTCTGCTGCATTGCTTGCCGTACCGATTCCACAGCGTCGCTCAGCCGTTGCTGTACTGTTTCCGCATTCTGCTTCGCAGCTTCCGAATTGGCATATTCGTGCTCTGCATCGGGGATTTCGCCCGCGGCGAGTTTTTCACGTTCACTGAGTTCTTCGTATTCTGCAACGTATCCAGCTACGTGGTCGAGTTGCTTTTTTGCCTCGTCATAACGGGATTGAGCAGCGTTGAGTTCTTCTTCTGCAGCTTTCAACTCTTTCGCAGGCTTACCGGTCTTTGCAGTGTAATAACGTGCGTATTCTGCATTGACGGCCGCAAGCAGCCGTGATTCTTCCTGCGCTTGTTCCGTGCTCGTGCCTGACACAGGAGAAAAGTCAACGTTTTCTGGGATCTCGATTGCTGTGCCTGCTATGTCCTGGGCCGTCGTATTCACGGAGCCGTTGCCTTCATACCATACATGCCCGGATTGCAATGAGCTTTCCACGCTAGGGATGCCGGCTGCGGCGAGCGAATGGTGTAGTTTTCCTTGTCGGACAAACAATGCATCCAACAGGTCGGTATCAAGATATTCACTGATGATCACGCGGAACTCGTTTTCGGCTTCATCACCGCGCAAACTTGCTTTTTTCGGGCTTTGGAATTTCAGCTCGCATTTTTTGCTCGCGGCCGAGCTGGAAAATTGTTTGTAGATTTCCATGCGGTACGGACCAATCGACAGGTCAAGCCGTATCTCTGGCCATCCGGAGCCGTCGGCAGGAACGAGAGACTTAATATCCTTCGGAAACCCCGAATACTTATAATTCAGGCACGCGTCGATGGCGTCCATGATGGTGGATTTTCCCGCCTCATTATCACCATGAATCACGACGACGCCTGTCTCGGGTAACTCAGAAAGCTCCAGCTGGCTAATTCCTCGGACATTGTGCAGGTTGAGTGAGTGTATACGCATCATCGGCGCGCCTCCTTCGTCAATCGGAATAGTAAGTGTGCGCCGTCACGCGCGGCATCGTCGTGGTCAGCATCATTCAACAACTCTTCAAGCGCAGCCCGGGCATAGCCACTAACGTCGAGATTTTCTAGCTCATCTGCTTCTGGCTGGAGATTCAGCCCCTGCGACGACCGCGATTCATACAGTGCCCCGAAGCTAGGGCGAAGCTCCGCTAACTCACGCTCCAACCGCATGGTATCGGTCAAGCTCAACGCACCGCGCAGATAATATTTCACCACCGTGCGTCGCTTGTTGGCGTAACTGTGCAGGTAGTTCAGAAACCCATCAACGGTAGCGGCATCATCGAGTTCGGGTTGAAGTGCGTGAAATTGCCACTGGCCAATAGTGTGCTTGACGACGCTTACTGCTGCTTGCTGCACGGAGTGTGTGGCGGGCTTGGTGATACTGACGACCAACACGTTCCCAGAATCGGTTTCTCCGCCGTCTGTGGGAAAACCCCAGTCCGTTAGTTTATGAAAATCCGTTGTTTCTGGTGCCCCGGAGAACCATACTTTTCCGGTGGTGCCCAGTGACGCCGTGGAATGGGTATCACCAAGAGCGAGATAATCGATAGTCCCTGACTCTAAAGCTGTTTCCACACAATTCAGATCAATCAAATCGGGCTTGATCTCATCGCCATACGATTCCACCTGCCCGTGGCCCACCATCACGCGGATGGCATTTGTTGGTTTCAGCCCCTCTAGTGCGGCAGCTACCAAATCATGGTCCGGGCTTTTCACCAGCAAGGGAGCGCCAACGAGTTCGACACCATCTGCTACTTCCTGTGGCGTGTTGTTATCGATGACGTGAATATTGGACAATTCCCGTGCACTGAAAAAGATGGAATCCGCCACGAGTGGATCATGGTTTCCGGGAAGCAAATACACCGGCACCGGTAGCGATTGCATCGTCTCTAATGCGCGATCTAATGTCCGTCGCTCTAAGGAATTATCGTCGAAGACGTCACCTGCAACAAGGATGAACGCGCAGCCTTCTTGCTGAGCAAGCTCACCTAATTTTTCAATCGCTAACAGACGTGATTCTTCAAAGCGTGCGCCTGCATCGCCGTCAAGGAAACGTCGATGCATACCCAACTGGAAATCGGAAGTGTGGAGGAAAGTGACGGTCTGATCTGTGCTCGAATGCTTCACAACTACATTGTTAACACAGCCGTCTCACATTACTGCTTCCTGTGCGTTAAATGATGGTACATATCTTCGATATCGGATACGGCACGCAGCAAATCAATATTGGTGTGGCTAACCGCGCGCAATGCTTTGCGCAGAAGGTCTGGGTCTGAATCATCCAGCGCAGGGGCGATCTTTGGGCTGGGCACGGCTGGTAATTCCCTGCCACTCCAAAAAGTTTCTGCACCATCTTCGGTGGCTTTGCGGGCGACGTCCTGTGCAGAGGCAGCGATCATCTCTTCGAGTTGCCGCAGTGAGATTCCGCGCAGATGAAAAACGGCTGCCGGATCGGCGTCCAATTTTCCGCCCAGCTCCTCGGCAAATGCGACCAGGTGTTTACAGATCCACGCACTGTCGGGACAATCGCAATAACAGCGAATATCACTATCATCTTCTGCCAGCAGCACTGCCAGGACGTCGTCGGCAAGCTCACCGGCACGAACTCGCTCCATCGCCCCGGAAGTTTCGGCCAACATCCGCCCTACGGAGTTCAATTCAGAAACCGACCGCGGCGGGAGTTGGATAAGCACCGAAAACGGTTGATTCTGTGAGCCGGCTACCTTGCCATGCGCAGCACCGTTGTGAATATCGATCTCCACTACATGACCGCTGCGGGCGTAATCGATACCACGCTGATAGCGTCCGTTATCCGCATTCTCTAGGATCATCCGACGTAGCTCCAAGCCAGCAGATCCCTGCAATGGGCGTGAGCGTTGCATTTGTCGGACGGTCTCATGCAAATCAGGGGCTTTTTCTACCCGCTTTCGTGCCCCAAAGTTCGCATAAATGACATTATCCGACCCGGAATCCGATTCAGAGTCTTTCACACCCTTGGGTACCCCATTCTGCCTACGCTTATCATTCATAGCTATTGCTCACGGTAACTCATTAATTCTGCCAATTGTTGTGGGTCCAATTCAGTAATCCAGCCTTCACCTTCACCCACGATGGCGCCTGCCAAATGTGTCTTTCCGTCAAGAATATCCTGAATGGATTCCTCCATCGTCCCAGCGCTGATCATCTTATACACCGCCACATTCTTCTGCTGGCCAATGCGGAAAGCCCTGTCAGTCGCTTGGTTTTCCACCGCCGGATTCCACCACCGGTCCATGTGCACAACCATCGAGGCCGCAGTGAGATTCAAGCCGGTCCCGCCTGCTTTCAACGACAGAATCATCACGGCCGGACCGTCGTCTGCCTGGAAATCACTCACTAGCCGGTCGCGCTTTTGTTGCGGAACGCCGCCGTGCAAAAAAGGCACGCTTTCTCCGAGTTGCTCGCTCAAATATGGCTGCAGAATCTCCCCAAATGCCCGGTATTGCGTGAATACCAGCATGCGCTGGCCAGACTGCACGGCGTGATCCACCAGCTCCATGAGTTTCTCAATTTTTCCTGAGCGATGTTGGCCTTTCAGCGTCACTGGTGAGCCATCGCCTAAGTAATGTGCCGGATGATTACAAATCTGTTTCATCCGCGTCAGACTGGCCAACACCATGCCCCGGCGCGCCATGCCTTTATCTTTGGTCTCGAGCTGGCGTTGTACGTCATCAACTAGAGCTTTGTACAGGGCAGCCTGTTCATCGCTCAACGTGACGGTGAGCACTTCCTCTGTTTTTTCCGGAAGATCATCGATGATGGCGGGATCTGTCTTCAGTCGCCGGAGAATAAACGGTGCTGTCAAACGTCGTAACCGATCCGTTAATGCCTCATCATTATCGCGTTCAATTGGTTTCGCGAAGTGGTGTCGGAAAAAGCTTGCCGAGCCCAGCACACCCGGATTGGTGAAATCGACAATGGAACGCATCTCGGACAGGCGGTTTTCTACCGGGGTACCCGTCAAAGCAATGCGATGGCGAGAAGGCAAAGAACGCACGCTTTTCGACGCACGCGTCGACGAGTTTTTAATAGCCTGCGCCTCATCTAGCACTACGCGATCCCATTCTATGCGTCCCAGAGCAGAAAAATCGCGACTCACAGTGCCATACGAGGTAATAACGAGATCACGTTCTGTCGCCACACGAACAAACTCATCACCAGTGGCACGCTGGCTGCCGTGGTGCACCAAGATTCGCAGGCTAGGTACGAATTTCGCTGCCTCCCGGGCCCAGTTTCCTACCACTGAGGTCGGCGCCACGACGAGTGTGGGACCAGTCGATTGTTCGCGGTGTTTTTCGATCGCAGTCAAAGACAACAGTTGCAGTGTCTTTCCTAAGCCCATGTCGTCGGCAAGCACAGCCCCCAGGTTGTTGCGCGACATCCAGTACATCCAATCCACGCCGCGGCGCTGATAATCACGCAACTGCGCATGCACGGTATCTGGGATCTCTACCCTCTGGGGTGCTGGTGTTTCCATGCCTCCGAGCAGGCTAGCGTGCCAGTTCGATCCGGTAAATTCGATGGGCTCATCGGCCATCGACTGTAGCGCCAGCTCGCGGAGATCACCGACGGTCACTTCCTGGGCACTAAAACCCCCATTGCCTGGTGCGCCATCTGCATGGGCGGCACCTGCGTTGTTCTTGACAGCGTCGTTATAGGCCTGTCGCAATCTTTCGGCTTCTGCCGCCAGTTCGTCAGCGTCGGGGGAATCCGCCAAGCGTGCCATCTCCGCTAAGCGTGCGGCTTTTTCCATCCGCTTTTTCGCGCGCTTCGTGGCAGTTTCCGACAGCTGATCCATATAGCTACTGATGCGGTTGAGGGCCTGCGTATCTGCCATAACCCAGTTACCGCGTAACTTGATCAAGCCGGATTTCGAGTTCACCAATTCCGACATTTCGTCGTCGCTCAGTTCCTGGTCGCCGATGGAAAGCCGCCAGTTGTATTGCACGAGCTTATCCATGCCCAGTTGCGATTGGGTTGCTTTCTCATTGACCTCGCGAGTTTCTAGTTTGGCGGTGGTTTCGAGCTGCGACCAGGCACGTGGCAGCATGACAGTAAACCCCGCTGTACGAAGATCAGTAATGTCTGAACTCACGAAGTCCACAACATCTTCGGTATCGACGTAGACATCCCAATCACCTGCATTAGCATCGTCGTGCCGACGACGCATGCGCTCTACCGGGTCCAGGTTTGGTTCCAACATCGGCGACACCCGGATTGCTTCCAGGTGCGATTTACGAAGCAACTCGACGCTCGAGTGGTCGAGCTGGTCTGTACGAATGGGCTGTGGAGAATCTGTTCCGGAACGAACTTGCACTCGGATAGGCCACTGCGCATCCGGTTCATCTGGCGGTTCATTCACAATCACGACTAATTGCAAATCAACAGAAGTAATCGAGTCGTTCCAGTCGTTTAGACCACGTAAAAGCGCTCCTTTACCCCGCCGGATAGGTTGACCTTTCAACAGAGCTTGCGAAAAATCATGCCATGGATAAGGGCGGGGTTCGCTAGCTAATGACTGTAACTGCGCAATGGTTATCCAATGCACCAGGTGGTGGGACAGCTCATCGGAAAGATCACGGTTATTTACCGTCAAAATACCCGGACATGCAGCAATCATTTCGCTAAGCCAGCCACGTTCTGACAATCCGGTAGCAAGGTGCCACTGCGGGAACCATTCACCTGCTTGATAACTCAACCGTATAGTGACTCGCCCAGCCTGAACGAATTTCGTCAGCCCCGTATACATACGAATAAGCCAATATAAATCCGGAGCGATCGCATTGCGCTGAGATTCGGTTGCCGCAGGGGATGCGCTGTCAAGAAACTCGAGTTCACTCAGGATTTTCACAGAATCTTCTGGGGCAAAAAGCCCCATCGGAACCATAAGCGAGACGTCTTTGCCCTTGGGGGTGCGCAAGGATATTCGCGCACGATTACGGAAGCTCCGCCGCTGCAACAAAGACTCCACGATCGGAGGAAAAGTACCAGCTGGGACCTGCTCCGGTAGGACAATTTTCCGTCCTTCTACCCTCTCGATCCATAAACTCAAGCCAGAAACAGGCAGCCATAGACCATGCAGAAGGAACGAAGACATAATGGACAGACTACCAGTTCGTAATCGCGACAGAATCCAATTGTTATTATTCTGTTACTTTTGTCAGTGTTCCCTGCTAAGAGCCTAAAAATCCTGATATTTCTCTGAGTTTGACGCAGCTAACATTTGGGTGAGCTGCGAATTCTCACTACGGTAAGGCATTGGTCCACAAAAACCAGGCGTTTTGCTGTGCACGTCAACAACAGTGACCACCGACAAGGTGCTCGCGGTGGCTTGACCACGCAGGAGGCTGCCAGGTTTTCAGTGGTAAGCAGAGCTCGACAAAAACTCTTGCCTGGCCGACTAACGCCAGGCCGTGTACAAGAAACACGTATTTTACAGTACGTCAGATGTCTATTTATTAGGAGTAACGGTGACAGAATCAACCTGGTTTGTCATCGCGATCATCATCTACATGTTCGGGATGCTCGCGATTGGCTACTGGAGCTATAAACAAACAGATCAATACGACGACTACGTCCTCGCCGGCCGTGGCCTACCACCGTTCGTGGCCGCCTTATCCGCTGGCGCATCGGACATGTCCGGATGGTTGCTCATGGGACTTCCGGGCGCTTTGTTCGCATCCGGCATGGTTGAGCTGTGGATCGCCATCGGCCTCACGATTGGTGCATGGGTCAACTGGAAGGTTGTCGCCCCACGACTGCGTGCTTATTCCGAGATCGCCGATGACTCGATTACGGTTCCTTCCTTCTTCGAAAACCGCCTAGCAGATAAATCCCGTGTCCTGCGTGTTCTGTCCGCAGCGGTTATCATCTTCTTCTTTACCTTCTACGTTTCGTCTGGCATGGTCGCCGGCGGCCGCTATTTCGAGTCAACATTTGATGGTGACTACCTGCTAGGCCTGCTGATCGTGGCTGCCATCACGGTTGCCTACACCTTTATTGGTGGATTCTTAGCGGTTTCCTACACCGACACCGTTCAGGGCATCATCATGTTCCTGTCCCTGATGATCGTTCCGGTCATGGCGTTCGTTTCTTTGGACAACGGCTCCGATATCTTTAGCTTCGCAGCAAACAACAACTACGCCACCGACGGCGTTGTTGAAGCAAACCCCGAATTCTTTAACTTGTTCAACGTTGGTTCTGCTGCAGCCGTGGCAGCCATCGTCGGTAACTTCGCTTGGGGCTTGGGTTACTTCGGCCAGCCACACATCATCGTGCGTTTCATGGCTCTGCGTAACTCCACCGACGCCCGCGCCGGCCGTTTCTGGGGTATCGGCTGGATGCTGCTCTGCGTCATTGGCGCAGTATTCGTAGCCTTGGTCGCTACTGTCTTCTTCACCCAGACCGGTAACTCCATCACCGATCAGGATTCCTTCGAGACCGTATTCTTGGACATGGCACGGGTAATGTTCCACCCATTGCCAGCAGGCTTGGTCCTGACTGCAGTTCTGGCAGCGATCATGTCCACCATGTCCTCTCAGCTACTAGCGGTGTCCTCCTCTCTCATCGAGGACCTCTACAAGATGTTCGCCAAGCGCAAGCCAAACGAGCAGGTCCTGATCAACCTGTCCCGCACTTGCGTTGTTGCCGTTGCCGTTCTTGCAGGAATTCTGGCAGTGAACCCAAGCGATTCCATCCTCGGCTTGGTTGGATTCGCCTGGGCAGGATTCGGTTCCGCATTCGGTCCAGTCGTGCTGTTCTCCCTGTACTGGAAGCGCCTAAATGCTCCTGGTGCTATCGCCGGTATGGCCACCGGTGCAATCGTCTCGGTTGTCTGGGGCGTATGGTTCTCCGACATCATCTACGAAATCGTGCCAGGCTTCGCCGCCTCGGTAATTGTGCTGGTACTGGTCACCTTGGCAACCAAGGAACCAGAGACAAAGGTCAAGAAGCAGTTCGATCAGGCTTCCAAATTGACTGACATTGCTACCGAGAACGAAGACGTAGATTTCGACGAGGCAGCACAAGAGGTTAAGAAGTAACTTCTTCTTTTCCACCTCCGATTATTCTCGTGGCACGAGATCCTACGGCTGCGGGAATATAAGACATCGATAGCCTTTGGGCGAGCAACATCTCGCCCAAAGGCTATTTTTATGGTCGTACGGAAACTGTTCGCAAATTAGGCGATATCGGTTGGCTTAGTGGAGCATGGAACTTTAGCGCAATCTTTGCCGTCCAATCGCTTATGACCGCTCAACTGATGCCGCTGACTCGCACGAAGACCGCAGAGCCGGAAAAACCATCGGCTAAATCTGACAGATCACATTCGGTAGGCACGCTGATCTACCGTGCATTTTTGCTGCTTTTATCCATAGCAACCATAACTGCATTGGTGATGGGTGCATGGTCCAAACTAAACCCCACGACGTATGACAACGCCCTCATGCTCCCTGAGTGGCAGGAGTTAGAGAACCAATTAATAACGACACCACAAAGGCAAAAAATTCCAGGATACGAACGGGACCGCTTCGGCCGTGGTTGGGGACAACAAGGAGCCTGCTCGACGCGAGAAGCCGTGCTTCTTGCATCGAATATGCAGCCACGTTCTGAAGAATATCGCCGTCACTCCAATGAACTACCACAGCCCGCAGAACCAGAATCCTGCAAGATAAAGAATATCGAGATTTGGGATGAATATGCCGGTGGCTCAATTTCGATTGTAGATTCAGCGCGCCACGTAGATATTGACCATATTTTCCCGCTTTCCGCGGCTTGGGACTTAGGGGCACATTCCTGGGAACAGACCCGTCGCCAAGATTTTGCAAACGATTACCGGAACTTGGTTCCTACCGATGCAAGTGCAAACCGAGAAAAATCAGACTCCCTACCAAACGAATGGATGCCATCTGACGTCTCAGCACATTGCTGGTACGCTCGCAGGGTTGCATATATCGCAGTGCTCTATGAGCTATCGATTCCCGAACCAGACGTTAAGCGAATGAATAAGGCGTGCCGACTCTTCGGTCTCTTCGCTGGCTAACTATGCGCTGGTAGAGTGGCATGCGGAGTTTTTGCCCCCACTAATTTCCTTACCGAAAGGGATAGTCCATGACAAGTTTTTTGATTATTCTGCACATAGTCGCGGCGGTACTGTTTATCGGCCCGTTAATGGTTGCTACTTCTGCATTCCCTGCACAAATCCAAGAAGCCAAATCCGGTACCGCTACCGCAAAAGGTGCGGCTTCAGTCCTCTACCGGATCACCAAAACCTACGGCTTCCTGTCCGCGCTTGTTCCGCTGTTGGGTCTCGTAGTTTTCCTTAGCGATATGGAAACCTATGGCACCCAAGGTAAATTCCACGCATCGATTTTATTGGCAATTATCGCTTGGGTTATCTTGCTCGTGGTCATTCTTCCACGCCAACGCACCGCCTTGGGAGCATTGGGGATGCTTCCAGAAAGCGAGGCCTCACCAGAAGAAGACAAGATCGCTAGCTGGTCTCAGGTGAAGAAACAACTATCTATGTACGCCGGAATCTTTAATCTCATCTGGATTGTGGTTCTGGTTCTGATGTTCGTATAAGTCAAACAGATCCCAGAATTCCCGTAGCTTAGCCAACAAACAGCCAACGCCCGGGCCAGGAATATTTTCCTGGCCCGGGCGTTGATTATCTACAGCATAGCTACTTAGAGCACCCTACTAGCTCAGGATAATAAGCTAGCAGGCTGGACGGGAGCTGGCTAATTACGGAATTTTCCGCCTTTGCGGCCGCCCTTGTTCTGCCGACCACCGCCGTCACCGCCTCTGAAACCACCACGCGATGGCGCTCCATGATCTTTCCGGATCTTAATCAATTCACCAGAGATCCGGGTATCAGACAAGCGGTCCAATACTGCGGGATCCAAATCGCGTGGCAGCTCAACAATCGTATGCTCGGCTCCGATGTTAATACGGCCGAAATCTTTGCTACTCAAACCGCCTTCATTTGCCAATGCTCCGACGATGGCACCTGGACGTACGTGTTGGCGTTTACCCACTGCCAAGCGGTAAGGCTGGAAGTTACCATCTCGGTTATTCCGGCCACCGCGATCACGACCGCCACGATCACGGCCACCACGTCCACCTCGGTCATCAAAGTCACGGCCACCGCGTTTATCATTGAAACGGTCTTTGCGCTTATCAGCCGGCTGTTCTTTCAGCAGGAATTCTTTGTCGCCTTGCATCTTCACAGCCAGAGCTGCAGCGATATCGTCCATGGCAACGTCATTGTTCTTCGAGTACTCACGAATCATGGTACGGAAGAAATCTTTGTCCTTCGCTGCAAGCGCCTCAGTGATGCTCTGTGCGAAGTTTTTCTTTCGCACTTCATTTACTTCATCAACCGTCGGCAACTGCATCTCTTCGAGCGTCGCCTTGGTAACTTTCTCAATGGAACGTAGCATGCGACGCTCGCGTGGAGTTACAAACAAGATCGCTTCACCACTACGTCCGGCTCGAGCTGTACGGCCGATACGATGCACATAAGACTCGGTATCGCCAGGGATATCGAAGTTAATAACGTGCGAAATACGCTCTACGTCTAGGCCTCGTGCGGCAACATCAGTTGCAACCAGAATATCTAGACGACCAGACTTCAGCTGTTCAACGGTACGTTCGCGCTGGTTTTGTGCAATGTCACCATTGATTGCCGCTGCGCTATAACCCGCTGCACGCAGTTTTTCCGCAACTTCTTCTGTCTCATGCTTCGTGCGAGTAAACACGATCATGCCGTCATAATCGATGACTTCCAAGATACGGATGAACGCATCAAACTTAGCGCGGTGCTGCGTAAAGAGGTAGCGCTGAGTGATGTTTTCGTTAGTACGCGCCTGGGACTTAACAGTTACTTCTGCTGGGTCATTCAGGTACTGCTTAGATAAGCGGCGAATACCATTGGGCATTGTGGCGGAAAATAGTGCAACCTGTTTTTCCTCAGGAGTATCGGCCAAAATGCGCTCAACATCTTCTTGGAATCCCATGTTGAGCATTTCATCTGCTTCATCGAGCACAAGGTACCGGAGCTTGGAAATATCCAGGCTGCCTTTTTCCAAGTGGTCGATGACACGGCCAGGCGTGCCGACGATAATTTGCGCACCACGCCGCAACCCGGCTAGCTGAATCCCGTAGGCTTGCCCACCATAGATCGGCAAGACCTCGATACCACCGAGGTGTTTGGCAAAAGACTCAAAGCTATCTGCAACTTGCAGTGCTAGCTCGCGAGTAGGTGCCAATACCAAAGCTTGCGGGAATTTCTCGGTGGAGTCCAGCTGAGCCAGAACAGGTAGAGCAAAAGCTGCAGTTTTTCCTGTACCAGTTTGAGCCAAGCCCACCACATCGCGACCCTGCATAAGGATCGGGATGGTTTGTTCTTGAATTGGAGATGGCTTTTCAAAACCTACGGCTTTTACCGCTTCTACCACATTGGTAGGCAGGTCGAGGTTGGAAAAACCCTGAGGACTATCGTTGGCCGTAGCTTGCGCTGCAGCGTCGGTGTGCTCAGAAGTTTCGCCACTCTTAGCAACGGCACCTGCGGTGTCCTTGGTGTTGCCTTGCGAATTTTCCTGAGATTCCGACCTAGTCGATGGAGACTGACTGAAGTTATCCGGCTCGTTGTCGCCGCCGGTGGCGTTATCGGTAATGCTCATTGCCTGATACACACTACGTCAGCAAACAGAAAAACACCATTTAGCGCCAATTTTCGCACACCCGAGTTCCCCACAGCACAAAGCCACCAACCTAACAGTGAGGTGAAACACATTATTTTTCTCTATACTTGTGGCATGACTTCTCATTCAGCTGTTTCCTCTACTCCACACCACTGGGATGGTCGACACGATGGCGATGGTCCAGAATTCCACCGTTGGCATTCAGTTATCGACACAATACGAAGCAAGCCTGGAGCCGCAATTCTCGGCTTCGCATGTGATGAAGGAGCCCGGCGTAATGGATGCCGTCGTGGCGCCGCCGAGGGTCCGCATGTACTCCGCGAAGCTCTAGCTAACCTTCCAGCTCACAACGCACTACCCCGATACGACGCCGGCACCGTCGCAGTCAACGGCACCGATATGGAAGGCACCCAGAACGAGCATGCCAAACTGCAAAAATAGTCGCTACCGCGCAACAGGCATTTCCTGAAGGTTAGCGTCACGGCTAAGCAAGGTTTCACGTCCCGGGATCCAAGCAAAGAATGCCAACGCAGCTACTCCAGCACTGAGTAAGAATGCCCAAGTAAAGCCCCAGTTATCAGCGGCAGCACCTATCGCGAGAGGACCGAAGATCATCCCAAGGTCCATGGACATTTGAAATGCTGCGAGGACTTTGCCTCCGGAGCGTTCATTGCCAATTACATCAGCCAGTGTTGCCTGCTGCGCAGGAACTGCAATCCCAGCTGCTGCACCACTCAGGGTTGAAAGAACAAGCAGAAGCCACAATGTGTCTGCTGTTCCATAAAGCCCGACACAAAGCGCACTAGCTGCGAACCCCACCATAATCATGGGCTTACGGCCGATCCGGTCAGCTAATCGACCCGAAAACTGCAATACTATGGCGTTACCAGCTGCATAGGCAGCTAACGCGTACCCGGCAGCAGCTGCACTATCGGTAAATACCGCAGCAGCAAACAATGGAATGACTGCGACGCGCACCCCCATATTGACCCAGCCATGCGCAAAATTCGACACCAGCACGCTACGAAATGCAGTATCCTGCATAGCTTCCCTATAAGTCATTTTCGCATTGTTCGTGGGCTGCTGCGTCGAAGCATTCATTCTCGGCATTAATACCCAGACCACCACCGCTGCGAAACACAAACCGATACCATAGATCAAAAACGGCCACCGAAAACCCAAAAAAGCAAGAGCTGAACCCACTAATGGCCCGAGGATGCTGCCTAACAAAAAACTCGTGGCATAGGTGGCAGAACATTTACCTCGAATTTCTGGCGGTGCGAGTTTCACGATCAGGCCCATTGCAGAAACGGTAAACATAGTGGAACCGATTCCTGCTAAAAAGCGCAGCAACAAAATTTGCCAATATTCTTGTGCGATAGATATGAGTCCGGTGTTGATCGCGACCAGCAGCAATCCCGTTATGTATACCCGCCGAACACCGAGTTTGTCAGCTAAGATTCCCGCACCTGTCGCAAAGATGAGACGCGATACGGAAAACACCGAAATAACAGCCCCTGCAGCGGCCATGCCAACATCAAAGCTCACGACGAATTGTGGCAATAAAGGCGCTATTAAACCGTACCCCAAAGCAACCAAGAAAAACGCTGCGACCAGGACCCAAATTTCTTTGGGGATCTGCGGCCGTTCTGACTGGCTTTCAGGCTCGTAAGCATCTTTATTGGGGTTCGCAATAGGCATAGTTCTTGCGAGCCTACTCCGCAAGAACTATCAGTGTGGTGTAACCAGCCAGAATCACACCTAACACATAACGAACAAAAATTCGAACTTTTTATATCTCGTGTGCTCCCAGTTCCCTATTATCCAGCGTATGACTACACAACACGCACTTACGCACATCTCGCACACCACCCGTGACGTTGTAACCGAGATTCAGACAACCGCGAGTGATCAGCTCTTCAAGCTGGACAGTGTGCTACATCATCCGCGTTCACTAGCACGACCAATGGCAAACTGGCGTCCGCCACATCTGACCCTTGCAGTCGGTAAACATCGCCAGCTGAAAGCAACTCTTTCACGTTACCGAGTTGGCCCGCTAGCGCAATCAAGAATTCGCGGATACGGCGAACAGCGCACCCCAGCCTATGCCGTCAGCGTACGGCTCACAGACCCGGCCGGAACGCCTCCGCCCATGGTTGTGGCCGAGGCCTGGATTCGGGCTATCGTGCCCCAGGACATGATCAATGCAGTGCACCTCATCGACAGGAAAGATGACACCGCGGCAATCTACGTTTGGCTCGTTGATGCAAATTATGTGCCGATACACTCACCGGCTTCAATGTTTGCAGGTTTTTCTAAAGCAGCATAGAAATCCTTTTGAGATCTATGCTGTGTTCCTAACCAGGGAGCTAAGGGCACAACACAAATTTTTATTGTGACTCAATGCCGTCATCACACGGTTTTAGCTGGAGTTCCCAGTCGTCGGCCTGCTCAACGCATAAGGACAAGACCTCAAACAGCCGGTCAAAGTCAGTGAAAGTTCCCAACTCCAGAATTTCAGGCTCTCCCCCATACTCCAAATCCCCTACTCCGGAAAAATCACTGTCAGTGTCCTGGTCATCTTGATCAACAGGCTCGCCTAAGGGCGATATCAATTCCGCATTCGCATCGGGGGTATAAGCCAGGAAAGACAAGCTGGCGGTTGGTACTCCGTCAGACAATTCCACTGACACGCGCAAATGAGAATTTTCTGCAACGTCCGCGAGCACCACCGCAGGATCATGATGGTGATGCTCAAATTCTAAGTCCGCGATCCGTTCGTCCCGTCCCTCCAGCAAATCGCGGAGGACTGTGACCACTTGGTCTGTAGCAATATGCTCGGCGACAGTAGCCACGGCATCTTCCACAGAAAATGCTACTGACACCAGCGCAGCTTCGAAATATTCATCGTCTTCGTCAACATCAGCCGCCGCAATATAGACATTTGCGGCTGGCAATACCGCATCAATTTCCACAAACTGAATCTCTATATCCGAGGTTATTGGCACAAACAGCACATCGCCATTTACGCGTGATTCCACCCCTTCGGCATCGAGGGCAGCAGCTATATCTTCAAAGAAGCTCATAAGCGCTAATCTACTACGGTAAAGCTAATCATCGACGCGGAATCCTAAATCTCTCAATAATTCTGGACGCCCAGCGCCCCATTCCAGCACGTTATATCCCTTCCAAGCTCGACGCTTGTCAGCTTTAGGGTCGTATTCCACACGAGACTGCGCATCGAAAACCATAGTTGGACGTGAGTGGTGCTGATCAGTCGGCGGTTTATATTGCGGCCAGTCAGAACCCGGTTGACCACTAGAAATAAAACTCGCCCAATGACGCTGCATTTCTGCGGTCAGCCGCTGCATGGCTTCGTCATCACGTCCAACTTTGGAGAGTAAACGAGTTTTCGAAGCTTCCGGGGTGCCAAAAACATTTGATAACTCAGCAGAATGGGCAGCGCCAATTCCGAGCTTCCGCATTAGTTGCGGGGCAAAATCAAAACGATACATCCAGGTTGGGGCTACTTCATTGTGATGGCTAGCGATCCGCACAGTCGGTGCCCAAAACAAAGCATCCGTTACTAAGTCTGCAAATTCCGCACGGCTGCGCGCGCCACCATAAGCTTTCAAAACGGTATCCGTATGTTCTGGATCATAGGGATAGAGCAAGCGTCGCCCCGCTTTAGCACGCCGAGCCGTTCGCTGGAAAAAATAGCGGGTAATCCCTGCTTCATCCAGGTTTGTTCCCAACATCAAAGGAACACGTGCCTGCCTGCCATGCTGAAATGCCACCATCGGGTGTTCCGGCAGAGACTCCGACTCCACCGTCGGCCCGAACGTCGAGTTCAGGAATTGTAACTCCCCTGCTCGCCACATCATAGACATGCCAGCACGCACTAATTCATCCGCACTAAAAGTACGCAGATCTTCTACTGTACTGTCGTGCGACAATCCCAAACGGGTCAGCAGTTGCCGCGCCCATAATTGTGACTGTGCTTTAGAATGAATCAATCCGATAGGCGGTGATTGCGCAATTGCGCGATGGAAAAGGCCGTGCGCCGGCGGTGAGCACAACAGTGCCAACACGGCAGCTCCCCCCGCTGACTCCCCCATGATCGTCACCGAATCCGGATCGCCACCAAATTGCGCGATATTTTCACGAACCCATTCCAAGGCCAAAACTTGGTCCCACAAAGCAGGATTAGCGACGCAATCTCCACCCAGACTGCGTAGATCGAGGTAGCCAAGCACGCCAAGCCGGAAATTCAGAGATACATAAACAACATTCATTACGCGGGCTAAGCGATAACCTCGCAGCATGTTTTGATGGCTTGCACCCATCAGAAAAGAACCACCGTGAAAATAGACCACAACCGGCAATCTTTCCACGGAGTGTGGACGCACAATGTCCAAATGGAGGCAATCCTCATCCCCTGTGAGCCGTTCACTGAGTCCATAGTTCGGTTGCGGGGCCGGTGATTGGTAGCGTGTGCAATCTAAAATTCCTTGCCATGGCCGTGGTGGTTTCGGCCGACGAAACCGCCCTGCACCACCCGTAGGCGCACCAAACGGGACCCCTTTCCAGACTGCAATAGTGCCGTCCTGAGCGAATTCACCTTGAATTTCTCCACTACTGATGCGTACCCGCGGATAATCCGACGTCAGGTGTGACGATTCATCCATAATGCCCCAGGCTAGTTACCCCAGCAAGGATTAGCACGTACCGTCGCAAGCAGTGAAATACACGCGTTGGCATATGAGGTGCCATTACACAACGCATAAGCGCGTAGAATGAATGCAAACTGTCTATTAAGCTTGAAAAGAGCGTAAGTCAGACAGCAAATGCGCAGATTAAACGAATGCACGCAAATTAACGGAAAGAGGCGAGCACCTGCCGTGAGCACTAACAATCCCTTCGGCTTGAGCACCTGGCTAGCAGACGAGTTGTACCAGGAGTACAAGAAAGATCCACAGTCGGTGGATAAAGAATGGCGCGAGTTATTTGATAAGCACGGCGCCCCATCCAGCATTGCCGAGTCATCGGAAGCCAATTCCGAGAAAACCGCCGGCACCACCAAAGCCCAAAAAGCTCAAGGTGGAAAAGAGGCTGCTAGTGTGGCACCACCGACACAGAAATCGTTGTCGCATAAGCGGGAACAACGTGAGTCTGTAGTAGAAGAATCTGCACGTAAGGCTAAGAACAAGGCAGGCGTTGATAAGCGCGACGTCGCTCCAAAAGCGCCGAAGAAGGCACCTTCACCGTTAGACGAACTACCGGACTACGAGGGCGGCGAATCCAAGGCTCTCAAAGGCATGTTTAAAGCCATTGCCAAGAACATGGATGAATCTCTAGAGATTCCAACCGCTACTTCCGTGCGTGATATTCCAGTCAAGCTTATGTGGGAAAACCGCTCCCTAATTAACGAGCACTTGAAGCGCACCCGTGGTGGCAAGATCTCGTTCACTCACATCATCGGTTATGCCCTGGTCAAGGCGACCCAGAAGCACCCTGACATGAATGTGCGTTATGAACTTGTTGATGGCAAAAAACCCACCGTGGTTTACCCAGAAGACATCAACTTGGGCTTGGCCATTGACTTGCCCCAAAAGGATGGTTCCCGCGCGCTCGTAGTTGCCGCACTGAAAAAGGCGCAGGAGAAGAACTTCGCCGAGTTCATCGAAGCCTACGACGACATCGTAGCGCGGTCCCGCAAAAATAAACTGACCGCAGCCGACTTCCAAGGTGCAACGATTAACCTAACCAACCCAGGTGGCATCGGCACCCGACACTCCATTGCGCGTTTGACCAAGGGGCTTGGAACCATCATCGGTGTTGGATCCATGGACTACCCTGCCGAGTTTGCTGGTGCCTCTTCCGACCGTCTGGCAGAACTTGGAGTCGGCCGTTTGGTCACTCTGACCTCTACTTATGATCACCGCGTCATCCAAGGCGCAGAATCCGGCGAATTCCTGCGCACCATGTCACAGTTACTTGTCGACGACGTCTTCTGGGATGAGCTGTTTTCCGACCTGCAAATTCCTTATGAGCCAATGCGCTGGGCCCAAGATATCCCGAACACAGGAATCGATAAGTCCACCCGCGTCATGAACCTCATCGAGGCATACCGTTCGCGTGGTCATCTGATTGCTGATACCAACCCGCTGCGTTGGAAGCAACCGGGCTTGCCTTCCCCAGACCACCGTGACTTGGATATCCGCACCCATGGCCTGACGCTCTGGGATCTGGACCGCACCTTCCATGTCGGTGGATTCGGCGGTAAAGAATCCATGACTTTACGTGAGGTTCTCTCACGCCTACGTACCGCCTATACGCTCAAGGTCGGCTCTGAGTTCACCCACATCATGGACCGTGATGAGCGTGAATGGCTGCGCGATGCCCTTGAAGCCGGAATGCCAAAGCCAACCAATGCCGAACAGAAATACATTCTGCAAAAGGTGAACGCTGCTGAAGCATTTGAGAACTTCCTGCAGACAAAGTACGTCGGCCAGAAGCGTTTCTCCCTGGAGGGCGCAGAAGCTCTGATCCCTCTGATGGACTCGGTCATCGACACCGCCGCGGGCCAAGACCTCGACGAGGTGGTCATCGGCATGCCACACCGTGGTCGTTTGAACGTGCTGTTCAACATCGTCGGCAAGCCACTGGCAGAGGTCTTTAACGAGTTCGACGGCAACTACAAGGGCGGCCAAGCTGGTGGCTCGGGTGACGTGAAGTATCACCTCGGCGCTGAAGGCGAGCATCTCCAGATGTTCGGTGATGGTGAAATCAAGGTCACCTTGACTGCGAACCCTTCACACTTGGAAGCTGTCAACCCGGTGGTAGTTGGTATTTCCCGGGCAAAACAAGACATCCTGGACCGCATCGAAGGCAGCCATGACAAGCGAGTCGTGCCTCTGTTGCTGCACGGAGACGCATCCTTCGCTGGATTAGGCATTGTGCAAGAAACCATCAACTTGATGGGACTAGATGCTTATAACGTAGGTGGTTCCATCCACGTAGTCGTCAACAACCAGGTTGGTTTCACGACTACTCCAGACTCTGGTCGCTCCACTCTGTACTCCACAGATCTCGCGAAGGGCTTCGATTGCCCAGTTTTCCACGTCAACGGTGATGACCCGGAGGCTGTTGTTTGGGTTGGTCAGTTGGCCACGGAATATCGTCGACGCTTCGGCAAAGATGTCTTTATTGACCTAATTTGTTACCGCTTGCGCGGACACAATGAGGCAGACGACCCATCAATGACCCAGCCACTGATGTACGAGCGCATCGGAAACCGCGATTCGGTTCGCCAGAAATACACTGATGAGCTCATCGGTCGTGGTGACCTCTCTGAGGAAGACGCTGAGGCGGCCGCTCGAGACTTCCGCGACCAGATGGAATCCGTGCTTAACGAGGTTAAAGAAGCCGAAAAGAATGGGCCGCAAGAACAAACTGGTATTGCCGCTTCTCAGGAGCTGACTCGCGGTCTGGATACCTCAATTTCGGCAGATACGTTACGTGAGCTGGGTGAAGCTTATCTGAATCTGCCAGAAGGCTTCGAGCTACACGACCGCGTCGCACCAATCGCGGAAAAACGTGCCAAGTCAGCCGTCGAAGGCGGTATTGACTGGGGCTGGGGCGAGCTCATTGCTCTGGGTTCTCTGGCGAGTGAAGGCAAGCAGGTTCGTTTGGTTGGTGAAGATTCCAAACGCGGTACATTCACTCAGCGCCACGCAGTGACTTTCAACCCGAACACCGCTGAGCAGTACAACCCGCTACACGCACTGGCTCAAGAAACCGGCAATGGCGGCAGCTTCGAAACCTACAACTCGGCGTTAACCGAGTTCGCTGGACTGGGCGTTGAATATGGTTATTCTGTCGGTAACTTGGATGCTGTTGTTGCTTGGGAAGCGCAGTTCGGCGACTTCGTCAACGGTGCGCAAACCATCATCGACGAGTACGTCTGCTCTGGTGAGGCTAAATGGGGCCAGTTGTCCAAGGTCATCCTTCTCTTGCCACACGGTTACGAAGGACAAGGCCCCGACCACTCCTCTGCGCGCATTGAGCGTTTCCTGCAACTAGCTGCAGAAGGCTCCATGACCATCGCCCAGCCATCGACGCCAGCAAACCACTTCCACTTGTTGCGTCGTCACGCACTGGGCACAATGTCTCGTCCGCTCGTGGTCTTCACGCCGAAATCTATGTTGCGTGCAAAGGCTGCAACCTCTGAGGTAGCAGAATTTACCGAGGTAACCTCTTTCCGTTCTGTTATCAACGACCCTCGTTTGGTCGATGCCGATAACAACGTCATCGGTGACGCAGACAAGGTGAAAACTGTAATGCTGTGTTCCGGTAAGGTCTACTACGAATTGGAAAAGCGTCGCCAAAAGGATGAGCGTGAAGACATCGCGATTGTCCGTATCGAGATGCTGCACCCAATCCCGTTCAACCGCCTGTCGGAAGCATTCGACAGCTTCCCGAACTTAGAAGAGATTCGCTTTGTTCAGGATGAGCCAGCTAACCAGGGCCCCTGGCCGTTCTACAACGAGCATTTGCACGAGCTGATTCCAGATATGCCTCGTATGCGTCGTATCTCTCGCCGTGCACAGTCTTCGACGGCTACCGGTATTGCTAAGGTGCACCAGCTGGAGCAGAAGCAGCTCATCGACGAAGCATTCGCTGACTAAAACCTGGTTCCAGTACGCGCATTCGCTTAACCCGCTTGCGGTGAGCCAAGGCATCTGTTGTCTTGCATCACCGTAAGCCCCGAAAAGCCATGCAACTGGTCTTTGTAGCGCCCTCAAACGGACACCGCTACATTTCGACGGTGCTGGCTGCAGACTTCCTATCTCTGCAGCCAGCACCGTCGCACCATTGCATGGCTTTTCTGCTGCGCAAACTTAAGTTCGAAGCCTTCGGGAACAACCAAGGCGGCACAACTTTCCAGCTCGCCATCACAGGGGTCCAATCCCTACCGAAGCTTGCGCGGCTTTACAGACGCTAAGCCCCAACCTCGTGCAATCAAGCCTCGTCGCTAACCGAATCTAGGGATTCCCCAGTTACGTTGACGCTAGCCCATTGCCCAACCGCATCCTCGGCGCTGAGACCGTCGGCAAGCTTGTCTTCTAGTTCTTCCAAGGCCCGCTTATCGATCAGCCGAGTAACGCCCTCAATTGCTCCAAATTCCTCTCGGTCAAACAAACGAGAGCTAAACAGTGGTGTGAAATCTTGCGGAAGATCCAATTCTGCATCCGGACAGCCTTCAGCAGATGACGGATTGGTAGTCACGATATGCACCGGTAAAAGGCCCATAACCTCACGGTGTAAGTGTTCGTGAATATCCGTCGCGTTAGGATCACGCTGTCCGTCCTCATCTTGCTGGCTGGCAAGCTCCTTCGCGAGTACCGGGCTCGTGTCTTCCACGAATTTTCCAGTACAAGTAATCATGAAATCTGCTTTTCCGGTCTGCAACTGTTCCCAGCGGTCCGCGGTACTAACGGCGTCGTCGCCGAGTACGTGGGCTTCACGGCCAGACTCACGAAGTACTTGACGGTAAATATACGCCCATAAGAGTTGCTCGGTTGATGAACTGTCTGCAGTAATGCGCACTGCACGGTCTTGAGCATCAGCTGCGGCGGTACGAGAATCTGATTGCTCTTTATTGTTTGCCCGCTCAACCTGATTAACATTCTCTGGTGAGGAGCATGCAGTCAACAGCACGGTGGTTGCCAGCACAGTTACAAGCGAGCGTTTTTTCACGTTATTCATCGTTATTCATCCTAGCCACGCTGTGCAGTTTACAGATTAACTAGCAGGACTAAGATGGGTAATAATGAGTGCCATTACAGAATCAGCAGTCCGCGAAGCCTTGGCGCGCGTCGAAGACCCGGAGATCGGAAAACCAATTACTGATCTCGGCATGGTGAAATCCATAACAATCGACGGCGCCGACGTTAATGTCGAGGTGTACCTCACCATTTCTGGGTGTCCGATGAAATCGACAATTCAGTCGAATACCCAGGCAGCCGTTGCCGAAGTCGACGGCGTGGAGAATGTCTCGGTATCGCTTGATGTCATGAGCGATGAACAACGCAGGGAGTTACGTAACTCCCTGCGTGGATCGCAGCGCGAACCAGAAATCCCGTTTTCCAAGCCAGAAAGCACCACGCGAGTTTTCGCCGTCGCTTCGGGTAAAGGCGGCGTCGGCAAATCGTCAATGACTGTTAACTTGGGGGCTGCGCTAGCAAACCAAGGATTAAAAGTCGGCATCGTCGACGCCGATATTTACGGCCATTCTGTGCCCAATTTACTGGGGTCTACTGAGGCTCCGACCGTGATCGACGATATGCTCATGCCTCCGCAAGCCCATAACCTAAAATTTATTTCCATTGGGCAGTTTGTGGAAGGTAACGCCCCCGTCGTGTGGCGTGGCCCAATGCTGCATCGTGCAATCCAACAATTTCTTGCCGACGTATTCTGGGGCGATCTCGACATTCTGCTGTTGGATCTACCACCGGGAACTGGAGATATTGCGCTCTCAGTCGCGCAGTTGATTCCTAACGCCGAGTTGTTAGTAGTCACTACGCCACAAGCGGCAGCAGCAGAAGTCGCAGAGCGTGCAGGATCGATCTCCCAACAGACGCGGCAACGCGTAGCCGGCGTTATCGAGAATATGAGCGCCATGGTGATGCCGGATGGTTCCACAATGGACATCTTCGGTTCCGGTGGCGGAGAAATCGTTGCTCAACGCCTGACTACACTGGTAGGTACAGAAGTTCCGTTGCTGGGACAAGTGCCACTCGATCCCCCTTTGCGTTCACACAGTGACGAAGGCACCCCCGTGGTTTTGGCAGAGCCCGGCAGCCCGGCAGCAAAAGAAATCACAAAAATCGCTGCCGGTTTAGCGAAACGACGCACCTCACTGGCTGGCAAGCCACTAAACCTTGGGGTTAATTAAATTCTGCAGGGTTGCTCCACGGGATAATTTCTCCGCTGGGGCATCATTTAGGTACGGCACCTCGCCAGCCTAAATCACATCAGCCCAGTTAAATTCCGCTTTACCGCCGGGGTTCTGATAACCTGTGCCTGATTGCCGGGGTCGGCGAGCCTGCTCATCGATGGTATTTTCCTGGTTTCCGGCCCGCTGTTTACCGGCTGAGTCACCTCCGGAGCTTTCTAAGCGATGCTTATGCTCCGGCTGCACCTGGGTACGCTTTTCTTGGCCCTGAGACGTTTTTGCAGAGCCCAGTCCGCTAGCAGCATCTTTCCCGCGCCCCTGTTCTTTCAAAATGGTGCGGGGGTCAAATTGGTTGAAGAAGTCATCGTCTTCGTCGAAAAGCGTCTTCGCGATAGCAGCACGCGGGCCCATACGGCTCAATTGACCAACTTTTTCAAGAGGTGCACGGAATTGTTCAAACTCAGTGCCGAGTTCTTCGAACTCGCCGTTAAGTTCTTTTTTCGCATTATTGATGGCCTTACGGGCGGCAAATACCGCGGCTCGAATATCCTGTAATAGCCCAGGTAAACGCTCGGGACCGATGACGATAATCGCCACCACAATGATGACGGCAATCTCCGACCAACCGATATTGGAAAACACGAAACTAGTTTAGCGTCTAGTCGGAGCGATTTCGAAGCACCGTACGTCCCAACTTTTCAAGACGACGCAGCAAATCGGACTGTGTTTTTTCACATCGGGCATCATCTGATTGGGAATCGTTAGATACATCCGCTATCCCTCGCAGTCGGTGTAACAACGATTCAGGCACTTGCACCTGCTGATCACCGTTGCAGCTACGCAAAGCCTGGGCTGCGCGACGTTGTCTATGGACATCAACACGGCAACTTTCGCAAAGCACAAGATGTACCCGTGCGTTGTGTTCTGATTTGCGTGTCATTTCCCCGTCCACAAACGCGGTGATGGCCTCAGGTCCTAGATGGTCGAATCGACGGCGGGGTTTTGCGACACGCTTCTTTTTCTCCGGGCCGGATTCTGCAGGCGTCATGATAAAAATTGACTCGCCTCCCTCGTGAATACTCAGGTTAGCCACGTCCACATTGCTAACGTGTACGCAGCAAGATCTGGGTTTCTTCGTTGTGGGTCGCTTCTTGCTCTAGGTAGGCACGCAGTTGTGAACGCCCGCGGTGAATACGGGAACGCACGGTGCCCATCTTCACACTCAGCGTAGCGGCAATTTCCTCATAGCTCATCCCTACGACATCACACAAAACGATTGCGACTCGGAAATCCGGTGCAAGCTCATCCAATGCTTTTTGCAACGCAGGATCCAAATTGGCGACATTATAAGCCTGTTCAGGCGTCATACCGTTACCAGCAAAACGCTCATAATCCTCTGGTAGCGATTCCATACGAATCTTGGAGCGATGCCGCACCATGTCTAAGAATAAGTTGGTCGTGATCCGGTGCAACCAACCAGCGAAAGTACCGGGTTGATAATTTTGCAGCGAGCGGAATACACGCATGAATGTCTCTTGCGTGAGGTCTTCAGCATCTTGTGGATTTCCCGCTAAACGAAACGCTAAGCGGTAGACGCTATCAGCGTGCTCAACCACTAACTCGTCCCAGTTTGGCATCGCACCAACACCTTCATCGAATGCTTCGGTGCCGCGCAGTTCCGCGGTGGATTCTATGCTCCCTGGGGCGCCATCCTGGATCGTCATAAGCATGATTGTGCTACAAGTCTCTCAAGAAAGCCAACCTACTACCTGTGTTATCACTGTGAACCACTAACAGCACCAACCAGGCGCTATGCACCGCAACAACCGAGAAACACTACAGACAAAGTCTTCAGCAAAATAACACAGCAAAGCACGCTGGAGAGGACTATGAACACTCGCTGCTGCTTGGGAAAAATTTAACTAAAGGCGTTTAGCAACGGTTTTCGCTAATCACCCGCGCCACGTTGCAGCGTATACTGCAAAAAATATTTAGACTGTTGGTGTGTCTACTTCAGAGAATTCTCCGCACACTTCACCAGTCTCAGCCATGCTCGGATATATTGACTCCACCGCGGTGGTTTCTGAAGGCCTGCAGGCTGCACTCGCCCACGCCCAGGAATATTCGCTGCCTGCCCCGGATGCTACTGTCGGGCAACTTTTAACCACCCTCGCTGCAAGCGCCACGCATCCAGACAACCCAAAAAGCGCAGGCGTAATCGCAGTCAGCCCAGCGTCAAGCGTGGTTGGCCTATATCTCTTGCAAGGCTTACCCGAAAAAGGAGTTTTGACCTGCATTGACCCCGAGGTGGAACATCAGCGACATGCCAAACATGCATTTCGGGAAGCCGGATACAGTGCTTCGCGAATCCGCTTCTTACCGTCACGTCCACTCGACGTAATGGGAAGATTGGCTGCAGCCTCGTACCAAGTGATTTATGCCGACGTACCGTCGACCGATCTCCCGAAATTGGTCGAAACCGCCTGGCCATTATTGGGGCGCCGAGGCACCTTAGTTCTGGCAAATTCGCTTCTCGACGGCACCATTGGTGACTCCTCACGCAACGACCGCGCAACCCACGCTGCACAAACCGCAGATGAATACTGCAGGAAACTCGACGACGCTATCGTCACCCGCCTACCCCTGGGCTCAGGGTTGACTCTGGTCACAAAACTGTAAGCACAAACCTATCCTGACCTGCAGTGCCCCACTTTTAGCAGGCATTCCTGCTGCAAGACATTGCAAACATCACTACCCTGGTCGTGAGTTCAAAGACCCAAGGAGAAATCATGACTGAGATCCATCGACCGGAACTCCACATCACCCCAGAACGTGGCGTGCTAGATGCCCCTGCTGGAGTTCTGCTCGACGGTAATGATTGGCACGTGTTCTATCAGTACCGCCCCGAGGTTCCGGGACCGGCACGCTGGGCACATACGATCTCTCAAGGTGATCCGTTCTCGTGGTTCGAATGCGATGACGTATTAGCACCGGTCGGTGGGGAGCTGACGATTCGTGCTGGTTCTGTGGTTCCTATCGACGGAGACGGCACACAAGATGCCAACTTATATTTCACTTCGGTAACTTCCGCTGGCACGAATATTCAGCTCGCAAAGATGAATGAGCTTACCGCGGATTGCCCGCTGTCTGAAGAACACACAGCCTTAAACCCAGCGATCAATCGTGTCTCGGCGGTGCTCGAAAATCAGGAAGGTTTCCAACGTTTCCGTTCACCGTGTGTGGTTCCGAATTGGCAAACCCCGGTCAATCGAGAAGCTGGGCATGCTGGCTGGTTGATGTTGGCTTTAACTGGTGATGCGGAGACTCCTACCCCGGTTATCGCCACGTCACAGGATGGTCAGTCTTGGGATTTCCAAGGGGAACTGGAATTTGAGGGTGAGCTCGGTTTAGATCTTTCCCCGGAAGAAGGCCAGCTCTCCACTATCGTTGCCCCACGTATTTTGCGTTTGCGTGATGAGGTCGACGGCGAAATCTATGATATTTTATTGCTCACTCTAGAGCGCGCTGGCGTGGATATTTCCGGTTACCTCGTCGGCACGTTACGCGGGACAACCTACCATGTGCGCAGTGGCTTCCGCCGTATCGACCACGGCCATGATTTCACACGCCCACGCAACACCAACATGACCACAGGCACTACCCTGCGGGGATCCACGAATAACTCGACAAACCCGGCTGATTATTACACAGAAGCCGCTCTCTTTGGATTCATCAACGGGGTAGGTCGACACGACGATCCAACCCAGCATCCTTCGCTTACCGACGAAGGTTGGGCGAATGCTTTAACGCTGCCACGCATGATTTCTCTGCAGGACGGTCTGCTGTACCAAACACCACCTGCTGGGCTACCGGAAGCTATATCTGCATCTGAGCGAGCACATGGCTACACCGTTTTGTGTGAGGTTCCGGCCGATGAAGGTTCCGCTCTAACGGTGTCGTTAATGGACTCCAACGGCAAAGAAACTGCCCGTATCACGCATTCCGGTGACACGCTAAGCATTGACCGTAGCGTCGGTCCTAGTGATCGATACCGGGACGAAGCCCCCGCTGTAGCAGAACTTGCCGATGGCGACAGCGATTCTTTGACCATCATTGTTGATGGTTCCACGGTCGAAGTTTTCGCGGATGGCGGCTGCGTGGCAATGACTTCGCGCGTATATTTCGACGGTGGATGCTCTGCGATTGAAGCTAAAACTACTGGGCATGCGAAAATAGAGCGCGACTGGCACCGCAGCGCTTCCTAAATTTAAACTCCCCATGCTCGATGCATGTGAAGAGCTGCGCTCAAGCGGGTTTGCTGAAGCAGTCCACGCGCCCCCGCGCAGTCACTGTCATGATTTCCGGTAGTTTCGCTAAACGCTTTTCCAAGTCTGTAGCAGCAATATGGCGCGCGGACGGGCTCATGCCAATCTGGGCGCTGATCGAGGACTTATCCAAACGCATCGTAAATTCGACGTACGTCGGATCGTCCAATGAAGTTAATAGTCCTTCGGCTTGGTCATGTAGCCGAGCAACCTTGTCTTCTTCCACGTCAACGATGCCCAAAGGTTCCCGCAATTCTTGCAAATGCCCAGCATGGGGAGTCAGCACAACCAGTTGACCACCAGGTTTGAGCACCCGTGCAAATTCCGGCATGTTCCGTGGAGCAAAAACCACAGAAAGAGCATCAGCGCAAGCGCTAGCGATTGGTAGCCGTTGCCACACGTCTGCGACCACAGCTCCTGCTTTCGGATGGCATTTAGCTAGTTGTTTCGCGGCCGGGGTGGAAATATCCAGCCCTATCCCGCGTGCTCCTGCAATGCTATCGAGAGTATGTGACAAGTAATATCCAGTACCTGCGCCCGACTCAATAACTACCGGGGCATGATCGCTACCGGTCAATGCTGCAGTATTAGCCAAATCAACCGCCGCCACCATCGCAGAAGTGACGGCCTCCACAAACGGCGCAAAATGCCCGTGCGAAAGAAACGTTTCCCTCGCTTGCACCATTGCTGCGCTATCACCATCGTGCTTGCGGCCCGCCCCCGGAAGCAGCGTAACGTAGCCTTGTTTAGCAACGTCGAAACTATGGCCAGATTCGGATACTAGACGGCGAAATTCATCTTCCCCGTGCAACGCTGTCCCATCGTTCGGATCAGCCAGCAGGTCAACTACCTCATGGAGCATCTCGTTCTTCCTTTTATCTCTCAGTATCCTGTGCACGTTGTGCATGCGGGGCTTGTTGCGCACGCAGGCGGTCTATTTCTGCTTGACATTCGGCTAGTACCGCATCAACTTGATCCGCACGGTAGCCACGCGGCACAACCGAAAATTCCACCGCTGCAAGCTGCCCGTGTGCGACAGCTCTTCGGTTAGCAGAAACAATCTGGCTCTCCGTCTCTTGGTGTGCAGCATCTGCAGAGTCCCCACTGCTTTGTGCGCTACCAGGGTGGGCTGCCAAGTCATGAATGCCGAAAAATTTAGCCCAGAGCACAATTCCCAATATTACGAGAACCGCGATGATGAGCACTAGAAAAATCCATGATAGAAACATCGGCCCGAATTATTCCTTGTCATTAGTAGTCTACGAAATTATCTAGAATGCTCATGCCGGTTTAGCAGACCCCATAGTCAGATAGACTCGGGCGTTCTAGACTTTGTGTCTGCGTTAGCGCTGATATTGCCCCATTCAACTTTAAATGTGTCGCTTCGGTAGTTCGTCCTAGTTTGTCTGAACCAAGGCAAGGATACTGTTCGGCCCGTCCAAGAATTGTGGCCGCAACTACATCTGCCATTGGGGCTAATTCTGCCAGGGGTTTGTTCCGATGATGTCGGGTACCTAGCTCTACCTGAGTAATAGCAGCAGCACCATAGGCGCCAGCAATATCGATCAACAATCCAGCTTCGACACCAAATCCACCGACAAAAGGAAGCGTTAACGCCGCTGAACGTCGAATCGCATATTCCCCACCCAAAGGTTGCGCGATGTGTGCCAAATGCGGAAATAGTAGTCTTAGCAGGGGTTTCGCAGTTAGTTCCGTCACCCGTCCGCCGCCACTATCGGCACCCTGGTAGCCCCGACGATAGATTGGTTTCACAAGTTGCTTGGTACTATCTTCTGCCAATGGTCGCGCAAGTCTGCCGACTAGTTCAGCAGGGGGCTCTACCAAATCGGCGTCGACAAATACGACATAATCCCCGCATGCTTCTGCAACTCCACGCCACAACGATTCTCCTTTGCCTGGCTGTGTTGGCACACCGCGGCCCGGCGCAGCATCCTGCCAGTTAATAACCTTGGCACCAGCAATTTTCGCACGATGGGCAGTGGCATCGGAAGAATCAGCATCGATAACGATGATTTCTCCAGGCTGCTCTGCAGCAATTGCAGCCACTACTTGCCCAACAGTATTTTCTTCATCGAGTGCGGGGATCACTACGCTTACGCGGTGCATGAAGTCGGTAGCCTGCATCATAATAGCCCGCGAATGGTGTCTTCAGGCGCGCGTAAACCTGCAATTGCTTCTGTCATTTTAATGACATCGAGAGTTTCTGCCACCTCGTGTACGCGGAAAGCTGCTACCCCACGAGCAGCAGCCCATGCGGTTGCTGCCAGTGTCCCGACGACTCGCTCACGGGGCGCTCGTTGTAATGTTTCGCCGATAAAATCTTTATTCGACAGTGCCATAAGAACCGGCCATCCGGTCGCAACAAGTTCATCGCAACGGCGCAATAATTCCAGCCCATGAAAGGTATTTTTTCCGAAATCATGCGTGGGGTCAATGAAGACCTTATTTTCCGGCACACCGCAGGCTACGGCACGTTCTGCTAATGACGTGGTCTGTGCAATCACATCAGCTACCACGTCGTCGTAGTGCACGCGATGTGGGCGGGTGCGCGGAGTGTTGACTCCGGTATGCGAGCAAACGTATCCGACCCGGTGTGCCCCGGCAACTTCAATGAGTTCTGGGTCATATCCGGCCCACGTATCGTTAATGAGCCTAGCTCCGGCGCCAATCGCTGCCTCGGCGACATCAGCACGCCAGGTGTCCACAGAAATGGTGACGTTAGGGTTTAGCTCATACACAGCAGCGATCGTTGGGATTACCCGGTCGATTTCCTCTGCGACATCAACGTCGTCACCGGGCCCAGCTTTTACTCCTCCAACGTCGATAATGCTCGCCCCATCGGCAATGGCTTGTTGTGCACGTGCCAACGCGGAATCTTCGGCAAAAGTCGCGCCTTTATCATAAAACGAATCTGGGGTGCGATTAATAATCGCCATGATCTCAGTCATCAACTCTAGCCTTACTATCTGCGGTGTTCGTCTCAGTAAAACGTTCGTGGACGCGCACAATATGGGCAATAGCCTCGTCTACGTCGTCAGTCACGATGAAGAGATCTAGATCGGCCTGATCGATCATACCTTCTGCGACCAGACGTTGCTGCAACCAATCCACCAGGCCAGACCAAAATTGCTTCCCGACAAGCACGATCGGAAAGCTAGTAACTTTTTTGGTTTGCACCATGCACAGGACTTCAAATAACTCATCGAGCGTTCCCAAACCTCCAGGTAAGCAGACGAATGCTTGGGAATATTTCAAAAACATGGTCTTGCGTGCAAAGAAATAGCGGAAATGAATACCTAACCCAATATAGTCATTGAGTTGCTGCTCAAATGGCAGCTCGATGCCTAGCCCCACGGACCGGCCACCGGATTCGAAGGCTCCTTTATTGGCGGCTTCCATCAATCCTGGTCCACCCCCGGTGATCACTGCGTAATCATTCTCAACTAGTTTGGCAGCGATCTGCTCGCCCCACTCGTAGTATTCCTGCCCGCGTGGGATTCGGGCAGAACCAAAAACCGTCACCGCTTTCGGCAACTTCGCCAAGGCATCAAAGCCAGATACAAATTCGCCCTGGATGCGTAAGATCCTCCAGGGGTCGGCATGCATCCAGTCATGGTCAGCACTGCGTTCCAATAAGCGCTGGTCATAAGTTGATTGCGAAAGGTTTTCGTCGCGCGTGATCACCGGACCCCGCATATTCATTTCCCGACGCTGGCCGTCACGCCTTGCATCGCCGTCACGCCTTGCATCACTATTGTCAGCTTCGTGGGCGGAGTAATCTGCATGCGGGGAACATTGTTCATGCGGGGGCACTGAACGCTCTTTGGGGGTTTCTGCAGCCATATTAGGAAGGTAATTCCTCTTTCTGGAGGTAGTCAACAAGTTGTTGCGCTACCTGGGTAATCTGCGCTGTCGGGCATTGTTCATCGCGTTTATGCGCAAATCCTGGGTCCCCGCAACCGAAGTTGACGGCTGGCACACCTAGCGCACTGAACCGAGCTACATCGGTCCAACCAAGTTTCGCGCGATAATTTCCGCCTACCGCTTCTAATAAGCGCTTAGCGACGGGCGCCCCCAGGCCTGGTAACGCTGCGCCTGCACTGTCATCAATTTCCACGCTCAGTAGCGAATCGTCGGCGAGATTTCTAAGCCCCAATACCTCGAGTGCGTGTGCGAGTGCTTCGTCTTCACTACGGTCCGGGGCGTAACGGAAATTCACGAACATCCATGCATCATCCGGAATAGTATTTGTCGCAACTCCTGCTTCCAGGTGCACAATATTGAGGCCCTCGCGATAAGTACAGCCATCAATCGTCACTTTACGTGCCTCATAATCGGCGACTTTGACCATCACCGGCGCCAGAGTATGGGCTGCATTCGATCCCAACCATGACCGAGCAGAGTGCGCGCGTTGTCCACGCGCAGAGATTTTCAACCGCAGAGTTCCCTGACAGCCGGCTTCAATCATGCCGCCTGATGGTTCACCCAGTAGTGCCAGGTCGCCAGCCAACCACTCAGGGTGATCGCGTTGCAGATGGTACAGACCGTTGTACTTGGTGGCTACCTCTTCGCCCTCATAGGCGATCATCGTGAGATCGCACGAAAGATTGCCGGTTTTTACCAACCGCGCAAAAACGTGTAGGTAAACAGCCAAACCAGATTTCATATCGGTAGTTCCGCAGCCATGCATAATTGTTTGCCCATTCGCATCCTCAGTCAAATGGTGCGGCACGTTATCCGCAATAGGAACGGTATCCACGTGACCTGCGAGAACAACGCGGGTATCACGCCCGGTATTGGTTTTTGCGCAGACCGTATTGTTATAACGCTGCACCACAAAATCGATTGCTGCATGCTTCCGAACTGCGTAGAGCGCGGATTCGATGGCATCAGCAATATTCTTTTCATCATGGGACGGTGATGCAATGTCTACCAATGCCGCAGTCAAAGAGACTGGGTCAGCATCGAAATCTAAGTACGGCACAGCCTGCTCCCCGGAATTCCGCGAGCTATCTTCTTGTTCACTAGACGACTGATGTTTTTGCTCGAGTGGTGTCTTCACAGTGCCCAAGCCTACCGCGCTTGCGGTCTGCATTCGCACCCTATTTTGCACAAACTGCCGGTTCACTCCCCTTCGATACCGCAGCAACTAGCATATTTTCTTGCTCGTGAGTCCACGATCCGGACCATCCGAGGACAAGTAACCGGCATTTACTTCGCCCCGTATCGTGAGCAAGAAAACGTTCTGGACTAGGGTGTTGAGTATTCTGCAAAGCGATTGTTCATTTTAAGCAACAGTCACCGGAGCCATCGGACGCAGATCGACCGGCCATAGCGGGACCGGCCGAAGAGAAAAAGAAAGGCGCAACTCATGTCGCAACCGCAAGCTGGGGCGTCACCAGCGAAAAAACAGGGCGCGAACCTGATGAAAACCCGCCATCTGACCATGATGGGGCTGGGTTCTGCTGTCGGTGCAGGGCTGTTCTTAGGGGTCGGTCTGGGAATCCAAATTTCCGGCACCTCAGTATTGCTGTCCTATATCGTCGCCGGAATTCTTGTCACCCTGATCATGCGCATGTTGGGTGAAATGGCCGCCGCCCGGCCATCATTGGGCTCTTTTTCGACGTTTTCTGGCATGGCTTTCGGTAACTGGGCACGATTCACCAACGGCTGGATTTATTGGTTCATGTTAGTCATGGTGATGGGAGCGGAAATCACCGGAGCATCAGCGATTATTGGTGCCTGGTTTGGTATTGCACCAGTGATTCCGGCCCTCGTCGTTGTTGTCCTTTTTGCTCTGGTGAACTTCGCTAACGTCCGTGGTTTCGGTGAATTTGAGTTCTGGTTCGCCATCATCAAAATTGTGGTGATCATTGGTTTTATTGGCATAGGTTTGCTACTGATTTTCGGCTTGTGGCCGAATGCTACAGGCGCTAACCCCGGCGAGTTCATTGAAAACTTTGCCCCTAACGGTCTCTCCGGCATTGCCGCTGGCCTATTGGCAGTTGCTTTCGCATTCGGTGGCATCGAACTAGTGACCATTGCTGCCGCAGAATCAGAAGATCCAGCAAAAAACGTCAAGACAGCAGTCAATGCGATCATTTTCCGTATTCTTTTCTTCTATATCGGATCCGTACTGGTCATCACACTGCTCTTACCTTTTGATTCCATCCAAGACGCAGACGTTGCTGCAGACTCACCGTTTACCCAGATTCTGTCCATGGCTAATATCCCTGGGGCAGCTGGATTCATGGAACTGATCATCGTTATCGCTCTGCTTTCAGCTTTCAACGCACAGATCTATGCCACCTCGCGCCTGGTATTTAACATGAGCCGCGATGGAAATGCCCCAGCAATTTTCTCCAAGGTCAACAAGGCATCAGCACCACAAAACGCGGTCGTTCTCTCAGTTATCTTCGCTTTTGGTTCAGTCGCGCTGCAATGGTGGAATCCACCTGGGCTACTGGAATTCTTATTCAACGCCGTGGGCGGATGCTTGTTGGTAATTTGGATTCTCACCATTTTGTCGTACTTGAAATTGCACCCAGTGATGAAGCGCAACGGAGAACTGGGAGAACTCAACGCCGGTTTTTACCCATGGGACGCATATATCTCGTTGGCTGCGCTGGCTGGCATCATGATCCTCATGCTGACCGACCCAGGAGCGCGCGGTCAACTACTAGCAGTCGCTGTACTGCTTTCGGGGTTGCTCATCATTTCGATATTCGTGGGACAAAACCGCAAACGCAAAGGCCTATCCAACGTCGTTAAGCAATAAAACCACAATATTTCGGGTATGCTCGAACTCGGATAGCAAGCCACAATTGCACCCGCAATCACAGTTGTGACATGCACAGTTGTGACTTGCGCGCTTGTGACTTGCTTTGACAGTTTCCGAAACAGAATAGGTAGCAGCTTTTCTATGACTTCAGCATCGGCACGTGGACTCGCGACTGTCACTCATGACGGCACCGTCCTCGACGTCTGGTATCCCGCACCAAAGCTCGGAGAATCCGTCTCCTCCAGCAAAACGAGCAAACTAGACGAGGTTCCCCAACAATTCGCCAACCTGGTGGGGCCAGACGAAGAGCGAGGGGTCGCGCGTATAGCTGTGCGTACTGACATCGCCGATTTAGACCAAGCCCCCAAGGATACTTACGACGCTTACCTGCGCCTGCACTTGCTATCGCACCGCTTGATCAAACCCCATGAGCAGAACCTCGAGGGTTTATTCGGCCTGTTAGCAAATGTTGTGTGGACTAACTACGGACCATGCGCAGTGGAAGATTTCCAAATGGTGCGAGGCCGCTTGGCAAGCCGTGGCCCAGTTACCGTCTACTCTGTCGATAAATTCCCGCGTATGGTCGACTACGTAGTGCCATCAGGAGTGCGCATTGGTGATGCAGACCGGGTACGCCTCGGCGCTTATCTCGCAGAAGGTACCACCGTCATGCACGAGGGCTTTGTCAATTTCAATGCCGGTACTCTTGGCTCCGGCATGGTCGAAGGCCGGATATCTGCCGGTGTAGTCGTAGATGACGGTTCTGACGTCGGCGGCGGAGCCTCGATCATGGGCACTCTTTCCGGTGGCGGAAAAGAGGTTATCTCCGTCGGTAAGCACTGCTTGCTTGGTGCTAATGCCGGAATCGGTATCTCCTTGGGCGACGACTGCGTCGTAGAGGCCGGATTGTATATCACCGGTGGCACAAAGCTCACCGTCTTCGGACCGGTAGCCGAAGCCATCGGAGTGTCTCATGGATCAACGGTCAAGGCCAGCACCCTTAGTGGTGCCAGCGGTATTTTGTACCGCCGCAATTCAGTCTCCGGTTCTGTGGAGGCCACCGAATGGAAAGCTTCGGCGGTCCAGCTCAACGAGGAACTACACAATAATTAAGGGCTAAAACCAAAGCGCTGCGGCATAGCTTCCGGTGACGGAAAGCACCGCAACCTAAGATATTGGGGAGTCGAGAACCACTCGGCTCCCCTTTGGGCTTTTTCGGAAAGTCCAAAATTTATTAATCACAAAATTAACTGGCATAGAAACCAATATCGACAGCGCACTGGCCCAATAAAACTTCGTGCGCAGCCCAGTGGAATCGTCAAAGACACTTTCTGAGAGTGCAATTGGCGAGCCTGGGTTCATGAGCAGCACCAAAACAATCTGTGATACCACAAGAGCACCAATACCAGTGATCATAAATGGCACAAGCCCGCGAATCCACCCCACCGAAGACACGCCTTTAAACGTCCACGATCGGTTCAACTGATAATTCCAAATATTCGCAATGACGAACGCCACCACGGTAAAAACGTTATACCAGCGGATGTTGAAATCAGTGCCCAAAAGTGGCAGAAAAACCTCACGCTCGTTTAACGCAAAGACCACCTCTGCGAATTTTTTGCAAATATATACAACGGTGAGGTTGACGATCACTCCGGAGCCACCGACCATCCCAAATTGGATAAATTGACGGAGGCTCGCTAACGTCTGCACCGTCTTCGGAGAAGTTTCGGCCACAAAGTCCCTTTCGACGATTGACCAAGCCACTATTTATCAGAGCACAATCGCGAAACCGCGGCTGCTATACGCTCATCCGTTTCGGTCAGCGAAATACGCACATGGTTTTTACCCTTAGGGCCGTAGAACTCTCCGGGAGCAACGAGAATGCCACGCTCCGCAAACCAGTTCACAGTGTCACGACAGGGCTCATCGCGGCTCGCCCACAAATACAGCCCGGCCTCAGAATTATCAATCCGGAAACCAGCGTCCGATAACGCGCCAAGCAGCTTAGCTCGCCGTTCACCGTAAATCTGTTTTTGTGCTAACTCATGGGCGTCGTCGTCCAAGGCTGCCACCATCGCTGCCTGAATTGGCCCCGGAACCATAAGACCAGCGTGCTTACGTGCCTGCAGCAAAGCGTCGATAATTTTCGGGTCTCCCGCCAAATATCCGGCCCGATACGATGCGAGATTAGAAGTTTTCGATAAGGAATGAATGGCAATCAAGTTGGTAGTATCACCGTCACACACCCTCGGATCCAGGATAGACAGTGGTTCGTCTTCTCCCGCAGACTGCCACCCGAGACCTAAATAGCATTCGTCAGACGCGACAATGACACCGCGAGATTGCGCCCACCCCACCACTTTGCGCAGGTGCTCAATGCCCAAAACTTTACCAGTTGGGTTCGATGGGCTATTGATAAACAGCAAATCGGGGCGCGCTGGGCCGATCTGTGTCAAAGAATCTGCACGAAGAACATTTGCTCCTGCCAAGCGCGCAGAAACTTCATAAGTCGGATACGCCAGCTCCGGTATCACCACAAACTTGGCGCCCAGCAATGTTGGTAACCAGGCAATCGCTTCTTTTGTTCCGACGACCGGCAAAACTGCCTCTACGTGCATGTGATATCTACGCCGCAGCGCAGACGAAATCGAATCGCGTAGCTGCGCAGTGCCAGCAGTTTGTGGATATCCTGGCGCGGAACCGGATTCTGCCAATGCCAGCTGGATGCCTGGGGCTACTGGGTCGACTGGGGTTCCAACCGATAAGTTAATGATCCCGTCGGCATGCGATTCCGCAATCTTTTTCGCGTCGGTCAAGCTGTCCCACGGAAAATCTGGAAGAGAAGGGGTACGCATCATGATTTTAGTCCTTAATCGCTAGTTATTCACCGACGTGGGCTAAGGGATTTTTCTCCCTGGCCAGGCAAGCGCGCCAAGTAGCCAATTAGGCGTCCACGTCTTGGTTTTGTGGCGGAAGCTTGGCAATCATTGGATGGTCAAAGTCTTGTGGCCCCAAGCCAGCGGCACCACCTGGTGAGCCGAGGTCATCAAAGAATCCGACGTTGGCATCGTAATATTCTTCCCACTCGTCAGGGGTATCGTCTTCGTAAAAAATTGCTTCTACTGGACAAGCTGGCTCACAAGCACCACAATCCACACATTCATCCGGGTGAATGTACAGCATGCGCTTGCCTTCATAGATGCAGTCGACCGGGCATTCTTCCACGCAACCGCGATCCATCACATCCACACACGGTTGGGCAATGATATAAGTCATGGGCTCTCCTGATTGATATTCACTATTTCGGTACGACAGCTTTATGGTTTTTGATGACCGACCAAGCTGCTCCTGCTAAGACGGCACATACCAAAGCCACCACGTACGCGACCGCAGCTGACGTGGGCGACATCAGCCCAACTACTCCCACCCAGACTACCGCGGGCAGTAGCTGAATAAGGTAGTTTGCCGACCACAACGTGGCGGTTTTCACCAAAACCATGACCCAGCCGTAGGCTAATGGAATAGTCCACGGCAGGTTCGTAACCTCTACTGTGATGGTAGCGGGCAAATACCAGAGACAAAAAACCGCACCTATTGCGGCAAAAGTACAGAGCCAGGCTAATGCCCCGACAACCTCACTACGACTGAATTCGGTTCGTATTACGCGTTGTCCCACCGGTGCTGCTCCTGTGCTCGAGCAACCGGTCCGGGACCAAACGGCAACTGGTAGTGTTCAGTTCGCAAAATGGGATAAGCATATAGATTCGACAAGGCGTATACCCCGGCAATGGCATCATCATGAGAGGCCACCACCCTATCCGGATTGACGGTCGAAGCTCTTCCGTCGGCGATCCAAACTTGCGTGGCGTGTGCTGCCATTGCTTCACGTTTAGCAGTCACTTCAGCTGGGCTGAGTTCCAAGCCGACATCGACAAAATCATCGGTTCCGTTGAATAAATATTCCTGCCCCGGCCATTGCCAACCCTCTGGCAAAACAAACTGTTGCTGCCCATCTATTACGTCTTGCCGGTACAACACTGACCACCACACTTCAGGATCAATTCCAGATGCATGAACCCGAGACAACGCCTCGTGCGTAGCATTGTGTGCGGCAATGTGATCAGGGTGCCCATATCCCCCGTCAGGGCCATAGGTAATCACCAGATCAGGCGCCTCGGCCCGGAGAAAATCCTCTATAGCAGCTGCCGCTCGTTCGATATTATTTACCAATGCGTTAGGATGCTGCGCGGACTCAGCCCCGGCCATACCGGAGTCTCGCAGATTCAAACGTTGGCCAGAAACTTGTAAGACCTCTAGCGCTTCTGCCAGTTCGCCCAAACGAAATTGAGCCAGATCATCAACGAGTTCCGCCCTGCCAATAATTTCGCCTTCCTCGCCATTCGTGCATGTCAGCACTGTGACCTCGGCGCCTTGTTTAGCAAACCGTGCTAACGCCCCGCCTGTCCAAATAGATTCGTCATCCGGATGCGCGTGGACGGCTAAAACCTTCATTATCTTCCTCCGAGGATAGGGGCCGGGTACCGTGAAATCTGATTGTACCCAGTCCACGTACTACCCTTCTTGCGGGTTTTCTATCTGGAGCCCTCGACCAACACCGCCCACGCCGGCTTTATCCCCAGCAGTCAATAAACGCCACTGTGGAGCCGATTTCAGCCCAGCTGGCCACCGCTCTAACTGTTCTTCCGGGCCAATAATCCCACTGCCCAGAACCCGGATTCTTCGTTCACCGAGCACAGGAATTTGCAATACGTATTCGGAATCTAAGCTACTAACTAAATCAAGTCCGTATTCGGCATCTACACTGCCTTCGAGAACCTGAATCCACGCATCGTCGAAATCTGGTAGGCACTGTGGAATCCACGCGGCTTTCTCAGTACTCAACCCCGGGGCACGACAGAGTAGTTCGTCGGCGAGGTTCACAGAAGAAGCACTCGTATCTTGCCAACTCACCACTGCATCGACGTCCCCATTTGGCACCATTTCTCTGGCGATAGTAGCAAAATCATTTGCAACGACCTCAGCATGGACTCCCACCGCGACCAACTTATCAACCACTGCAGCTGCTGCAGCACTAGCAACGGGATCGGTGGGATCAGCGGCAATCCTTAGTGGACGCTGCAGAGTGCTGCTTTCGCGTAACCGTTCCACTTGCGCGGCAGTCGCGTCACCGTCAATAGTGTTTTTGTTGGCATCGGGTGCTTCCTCACCTCGGGTTTCACTATGGGCGCCGGATTCTGCATATCCCGGGACTCTCACGTCCGTTCGTCGACCAGCCGCTTGTACGGCTACCTCGGGTCTATCAATCAATCTGGCAAACTCGGATCGAGCCAATTGTTGGCTAAAAATCGGTGACTGCGTCAACAAATCAATCTGCATTTGCCTCGGAGTATTGAAGCGGAAAACCTGTGTTCCCGGCAACGAGTTGTAGGCAAGGAATGTGGTTTCTTCAGGGGTGAGATCTGCAAACGATATCTGGCCGGAACGCATGAGATCAAGCCCTTGCCTGGGGTTTCTAATCTCTGTCAGTTCAATCACGTCGATGTTGGCCGGGTCGGCACCCCAGAATCGATCATTACGATGCAATGTTAGCTTGCCACGTGCCCAATCAACACTGTCGATTTGGTAGCGACCTGCACTGGAAGGTATTTCTCTTACTGCTGCGAACGGGGCATTCATCAAGTGCGCCGGCAAGAGATAATGGAATAATTCTTGCCAGTCGTGTACACGCTGGGAAAAAGCAACTTCAACCACTTTGCCCCCGGCGGTAGAGGTGATGTCCGAAATTGCAAAATATCCTGAAGCGCGCACCACACCCGGAGTTGTCGTCATCTGCTGCCACAAATAAATAAAATCTTCGCCGGTAATTGGGGTTCCGTCAGACCATTGCGCTTGCTGTGCGATTTCGTAACGGACTCGCTGCACGACGACTTGGTCTTCAGCACCTTCCGGTTTGGGCTCTGTGGCAACGGCGTCTGTGTCCACGCCTGTTAGTTCCACTTCTTCGGCCGAGTCCAATAATTCCGTAATTTCGCCGTTCACAAAAGCAGATGGCAAGGCCAATGCTGCAATATCATCGACGACGGCTTGTTGGTTCGCCTGCAAATGTGGATTCAGCCCGTTGTGTATTGGGTCAATCCCAATGCCTACTTGGGATTCTTCTACCGAATTGCGGCGGCCTCCTGAACGTTCTTTTGCACCATGATCCGCCCCTGCGTGGTTTTCCGAGGAATTAGAGCTTGCCTTGGCATCACCACGGGCTACATCCGCCGCACTAGATTCAGCTTCTTGTCCGGTTTCGATCGGTGGTGGCCCTGGGTTGGCCACGCATGAAGTCAATAAACCAGCAGCAGCCACGATGACTAACGGAAATCTATAGCTCCGGGTGACTTTCATCACCCAATTTTTATCCGCGCCTATCGCGGCGGCATTTCCTAATCTGCGCATCATGGCTGTTGGTGCGGATCTATCCGCTGTTTCTGCGAATTACTTCTGATTTTTCGCACGCGAGGCTGCACGACGACGTTCAGAAGCGTTCAGCTCAACCTTACGTACTCGTAGAACCTCCGGGGCTACTTCAACGCACTCGTCATTGCCGCAGAACTCCAAGGCTTCTTCCAACGACAAAGTCTTAGCTTTTGCCAGCGTAACGGTAGTGTCCGCGGAAGCTGCGCGCATATTCGTCAGCTTCTTTTCCTTCGTGATGTTGATGTCCATATCTTCATCACGGTTATTAGCACCGACGACCATGCCTTCATAAGCTTCGGCGCCCGGTTCAACGAAGAAGTTGCCACGATCAGCCAGCGACATCAAAGCAAACTGGGTGATCTTGCCCGAACGGTCAGCCACAAGCGAACCGGTTGCGCGCGACTTGATCTGCCCGGCCCAAACATCCATGCCATCAGACATGGAGTTCGCGATGCCGGTACCACGGGTTTCAGTCATAAACTGTGTGCGGAACCCAATCAGGCCACGGGCTGGAATACGGAAGACCATGCGAACCCAATCGCCTTCTTTGATGTCCATGGACTGCATCTGGCCTTTCCGGCCTGCCAATAGCTGGGTGACATTACCTTGGAATTCACCAGGCACGTCGATCGTGACGATCTCATAAGGCTCATGCACCTGTCCGTTAATCGTCTGTGTAACAACCTCTGGCTTACCAACGGTCAACTCAAAACCTTCGCGACGCATCGACTCAATGAGAACCGACAAAGCCATTTCGCCTCGTCCTTGCACTTCCCATGCATCTGGCTTTTCAGTCGGCAAAACGCGCAGCGAGACGTTACCAATGAGTTCCTGGTCCAGACGGTTTTTCAGCAACCGAGCTGTCATCTTGTCGCCACCGCCGCGTCCAGCCAACGGAGAAGTATTCACGCCAATCGTCATGGAGATTGCTGGCTCATCGACAGCGATACGAGGTAGCGCCTTTGGAGATTCTGGATCAGCGACGGTATCGCCGATCATGATTTCAGGGATACCTGAGATCGCAACGATGTCACCTGCGATAGCTTCTTGCGCTGGTTTGCGATCGAAGCCTTCTGTACGCAGCAGCTCGGCAACCTTGACATTGGTAGTCTTTTCGTTGCCGTCTTCGTCGTAGTGAATCCAGGCCACCTGCTGCCCTTTGGTAATCTTGCCTGCGTACACGCGTAGTAGCGCCAAACGGCCAAGAAAGTCCGAGGAGTCCAGGTTGGTGACATGCGCCTGCAACGGAGCATCAACGGTTGCAGATGGCTCCGGCAGAACGTCGTAGATCACATCGAACAGTGGTTGCAGATCTTCTGAATCTGGAACATTGCCATCTCCCGGATTTTCTGTCGAGGCCTTGCCTTCACGCCCAGACGCGTAAAGAACCGGCAAGTCCAGAAGTTCTTCCGCTGCTGCAGCGGCCTCTTCGTTTTCCAATCCGGCGGCGATTTCCAGCAACAAGTCCTGGGATTCTTGCACAACGGCATCGATGCGAGCGTCTGGGCGGTCAGTCTTGTTGACCGCGATGATCACCGGCAACTTCGCTTCCAACGCCTTGGTGAGAACGAAACGTGTCTGTGGAAGTGGCCCCTCGGCGGCATCGACAAGCAGAACTACACCGTCAACCATCGAGATTCCGCGTTCGACTTCACCACCAAAATCCGCGTGGCCCGGGGTATCAATGACGTTAATGATAAGGTCAGCACCGTCTTTACCAAGACCTTTACGGCGGACCGCAGTGTTTTTCGCGAGGATCGTAATGCCACGCTCTTTTTCCTGGTCATTCGAGTCCATGACGCGATCATTTACTTCGCCATGTTCGCCGAACGCTCCGGATTGCTCGAGCATCCCGTTGACGAGCGTGGTTTTGCCATGGTCGACGTGTGCGACGATTGCGACGTTGCGGAACTCAGTGTTCACAGTACTCCTGAAAAATCGTGGGTTTTAACGGTTCAACGATACTCCCCTTGCCCATTCGTTGCACCTTTTCTTTAATGCAATGCCCCCAATCCCCCATAAATCACAATACGAGCACCGAAAACCAATTGTCGTTTGCACCAGGCGGCTTACACCATGCGGCTAACCGTCTTGAGCTCTCTTGAGTTTTCTAAAGAAGCTTGCTCGAGGCTGCAGTTCACACGCGCGGATAATGATGGTTAGGTGACGGATAGAGCACAAATCTCGACATGAAGGCAATAACGCACCCCTATTGCAGATAAGGAACAACCCAACTAATGTTGTGAGAATTGTGAGCAATGTTTTTAGTGTTACTCATGTGACGCCCAAGTGTCGACTACTTCGCTCCATTCATCTTATTCAACGGTAATTTCACAGCTATCGTTCACAGACCATTTCCCGGAGGAACACATGGTTGCAGCCCCCCGCACCCGCACAGTCATAGCTAGCATCGTCGCCAGCTGTGCCTTACTCGCGTCATCGGCACTGCAGGCTCACGCAGCCCCCCAAGCATCCAGTGTGTTACCTGCACCGAACCCTGCCTCGCAACAGGGACAACTGCTCAGTAGTCAACTCAACGATCTGTTTACCCGGTATTCTCCAGTCGATCACCTGGGGCGACCAACTCCGGAAACAGCCGCCCAAATCCGCGGTTTCGCGCACCAGCCATGGGTCCCGCCACAGGCAAAAGACGCCATCTTACAGGCACTGGATTTCGCAATCGGAGCAGGTGAAACTGGCGGACCGGATTTACCTAAACAAGGCCCACAATTCACGCAATTTGGCTGGCCTACGGTCGCCGGTTCCTGCATCAACGGCGCTCATAACAGCGTCGGTACAGCTATCGCAGTACCAGGCCCCGCAGACATTCCCTTGCCTGGCGCCAAAGCACATGAAACCGCTTTCTTGTTCACAGCATTAGGCACCGCACCCGCCGCACAACACCAAGATATGCGCGCTCATTGGTTCAACCTCTCCAATGGCAGGCGCGGCAGCATCAGTCTTGGAAACCACGGTATTAATCCAGAAGGGCCGGCAACCATTTCTGGTGTCGCGGACACCGGTCGCGGGATTATCGTGGTCTTACTAGAAGGCAGCGTCCACACAGAAGATAGCACCTGTAACTACTTCCCTACCGCCGCGATCATTACTAGCTAACACTTCACAGGTCACGATCATGCACCCCGTTAAACACGAAACCTTTGCCACCGAGAGCAAGGTGAATATCGACCCGAAAGGTTTTCACCGCCACGTCGATATTTATCGCACCACCGATTTCGGCTTATACATGGCCCGAGGTGCGGATCACCCACAATTCGGTTATCTCGAATCATGGCTGCTTCCAAAGCTGTCGTTGCGAATCAGCATTTTTCACTACCGTCCAGGCTTCGAAAGACCGCAAGATTTCTACATTGACATTGTCGAAATCAAAGACGCTGTCGAAAACAAACTTCCTACTGCTGAAAACACAGCAGGTGAACCATTGCCTGAGGAAGAATCGGCAACAACATCTACGGTGGCGAAAGTAGAACCGGCTTGGCACACTCGTGACCTCTACGTAGATATCGTCTCCCTCACCGGCCATCCAGTTGAGGTTCTCGATATCGATGAACTTGCGGAAGCCACCTCACAAGGTTTAATTAGCGCCGACGACGCCGAACACGCAATTGAAGCAACTTTACGGGCTGTCGAAGGCATCACGCGGCATAACGACGATATTCTAGCTTGGTTAAGGTCTCTGGACATGCCCATCTCCTGGGCCCACCCCGAATCGTTTACCCTGAGCCCTCCAATAGAGAGCTAGGCTAAAGCCAATGTGGGGCCACAAAATCGATGGAAACTATTTAGGCACCCAGTAACAACGAGACTGCCATAATCGCCATTCCGGCAATCAAGCCATATATCGCGGCATGATGGCGGCCCGTAACCTCGGCCGTCGGCAGGAGTTTGTCCAAACTGATAAATACCATGACGCCGGCTACAGAAGAGAACACGAAACCAAGTGCCACTGGTCCCATCACGGGCATAAGCAAAGCAAACCCGACAAACGCCCCCAGCGGTTCCGCCAACCCCGACAAGGTTGCTGCTGCCCACGCTTCCACCGGGATCCTAGCGCTTCACGCAGCGGGATGGCTACCGCAATGCCTTCAGGAATATTATGGATCGCTATCGCCAACGCTACCCCCACCGCGATTTCTGGTTCTTCTAAACCCGCAATGAACGTCGCCAACCCTTCTGGGAAATTGTGAATTGCGATTGCCACGGCAGTAAAAACCCCGGTCTTCAGAAACCTACTACGTGCGTCTTTCTGAATCTGCAAAGGTTCATGGGGGTTGACGTCTTCTGGGACTAACCTGTCGACCACCAAGATCAGCGCTATGCCTGCGAAAAAGCCAGCAACCGCCCAACCACCGATACTCTCCATGGCCTTTGGCAAAATTTCCACAAACGAGACATACAACATAACGCCAGCAGATAAGCCCAAAGCTATCGCCATAAAAGCCGGACCTGGGCGTTTTTTCGCAACCGCAATCGCGCCCCCGATACCGGTAGAAAGCCCGGCTCCAAGGGTAAGTGCGAACGCAAATAAGATCGTGGAAGTTTCGTACATTCTTTTTATTAGACTTTATTCGACTGGTTAATTTAAGAAGCTCACTAAGCTGGTCAATTTCTGGTGTGCGGATGCAAGGTTTCTACCTACAATGCTTAACCAGAAGTTAATTGCAATACGCGGTATAAACCATGGTAGCCACACAAAACTATAAACACGATAAGCAGGGTGATCGAAGTGCAGTTTTTTCCGCTGCCTGCTAGCGCTGTCCACGTCAGTGACCCAATTCCAGCTGAGAAGGCGTTCAGCGCAGCCATTTTGAGCCTGCCAAGCATTCACGTGGCTCCACCCAGCGGGCGGCACTCTCGCGATGATGAGGACCATGCGAAACAGTTCGAGATTCCAGTAACTATGACGTTCCAGGGTAAATGGCGAATCAACGCGTCGAAGGGGATTATCGGCGTACTTCCCGACGTCGAGGCATTACGCCCATTGCGGACTCTCAAGATTGCAGCAACGGCACGCATTTCTCTCGATTCCGGGTATATAGACCTAGAAATTCTAGCTCCAATTGCACCGTGGATTGTCGCGGTAAATAACCCTGCAGGTCCGGTAACTGTGGGTTCACGATACTATCCCGTGCACTCTAGTTATGACATGCGTACTTACGGCACGTCACACATGTACGCAGTGGTTTCGGGTACCAGTGTGTTCATCGATGGCAATAAACTTGGCTCAATCCCTGTCACAGAGCCGATCGCTACCCCGCTCAACGTTCGGGCATATTGTTCGGAAGGACACGTGGTCGTCGCGCTTCCCCACGGTGACGGGCGTGTAGTAGAGATTCCTAGTCTTGCGCAACCACTGGACATCTACCCTGCAGCCACAATCTTGCAACCACTGCCGCACGGCCAACGCAGCATTCAACAACCTGCCAACCCAATTGGACCACAATCCTCGCCTTAAAGTTCATAAACCTTAAACTTAACGCGCGGGCTTTCCTTTAGGCTCTCACCACGTAAAATTAAGGGAATGAAGTCTTTAGCAGGCGGATGGTCCTCAAGTGCAGCCAAATATTTTTTATGGCATTCTAGCGAAGCAATAGCGGCTTGTTCATCATCGCAATCCACCCGATAAGCGTGGTCTGCAGCCACGTCATTCACTATCCAGAATTGCCGAGCGGACCAGGCCGGTTCTGGTAGCTCACGAAAGACCCACGGATTAGCGGCATCGCGGGCAGCATCGAGTGCTGCCAGTCCAGCTACCCGGTGATCAGCTTGGTTCAATCCCCAGGACAACTCCAAGCTCATGGGCAAAGTCACGACGGCATCAGGCTGAAATTGGCGAATTTTGCGTGCAATCGCCTTTCTTAATTCCAGACTATAAACGAGCTGACCGTCCAGGAAATCTAATATTTCCAGTGACTCCACGCCAATCGCATTACAGGCCTCGCGTTGTTCAGCAGCACGCAGCGGACCGCACTCTTCCGGCGTCATCGTCGCGATGCCGGCCTCGCCAGAGGTTAACAGCAAATAGGCGATCTCAATGTCTGAGTGCTTAATCCAAGCATGTGCGGCCGCAGAGAGACCATATTCGGGATCATCTGGGTGTGCCACAACAACCAGGATTTTCTTAATACCCGAAATATCTAATGGCGTTAATTCAGGTTCTGGTTGTTCCTGGGATTTGGATACTGCTGGTTGTGTCTCATTCATATTTACGTGATTTCCCTAGGGCTTCACAGGCATTTCGCGCTTTTTCACCCAGGCGACCACGCGATAAGTTACCGGCAATAAAACTGCTTCCATCGCCGTCTTCCAGACAAACCCTACGATTACGTAATTCACCAAATCCGAGAATGTACTGATACCGATCGCGGTCGCTGCAATCAGGCAGAACACCAAGGTGTCACCGAATTCGCCAACGACGGTCGACCCCATCAACCGCTGCCATAATGGAGCGTTGGCATTGCGGTTTTTCATCGTGGTCAGCACCCAGGCGTTGAGCAGCTGGCCAACAGCATAACCAGCCAGCGAAGCCGCCACAATCTGCGGAACCAACCCAAGAACTGTAGAGAATGCCTCTTGATTTTCGTAAAAATCAGCAGCTGGCAACCAAATGGCGACATAAAACGCTAGTACCGCCACTAATGCCGAGGCAAAACCTGTCCAAATGGCTACCCGAGTAGCTTTGAACCCATAGCATTCCGCCAAAACGTCGCCAATAATATAGGCGATTGGGAACAAGAAAAATGCGCCATCCGTAACTAGCGGACCTATCGTCACACCTTTACTGGCGGTTATATTCGAGATGACAAAAACAACGACGAACGCAGCCAGAAAAATTGGATATAGCCCGGCACGAATCGGGATGTAGCGAGCGTGGGCATCACCGGTGGTCTGCTGGGAAGCATCTTGCGGGGTGTTCTTTGTCATCTCGAAGTTCTTTCGGGTTGTTCCAGACGGCTGTGTTAAGCGCCGGTCTTCCAATCACATACGTCGCCATCTTGCATAACGTAGTCCTTGCCTTCCAGGCGCACTTTGCCAGCGTTACGCGCTGCAACCATGGAGCCTGCCTCGTCGAGATCAGAGAAAGACACGATTTCACCTTTGATAAAGGTTTTTTCAAAGTCCGAGTGGATCACGCCCGCTGCCTGTGGGGCTGTAGCTCCCTGCTTGATAGTCCACGCACGGGCTTCTTTCGGTCCCGCGGTCAGATAGGTCTGGAGCCCGAGTGTCTCAAAACCAGCACGCGCGAGGGTGTTCAGCCCAGGCTCATTTTGCCCGACAGATTCCAACAATTCGGCTGCTTCGTCTTCTTCTAATTCGAGCAATTCAGTTTCGGTCTTTGCGTCCAAGAAGACGCAGTCGGCTGGCGCTACTAATTCTGCCAATTCGGCCCGCTTCGCCTCATCTGTCAGTACCTCTTCATCAGAATTAAAGACATACAGAAACGGTTTAGTGGTCATCAAATGCAGATCACGCAAGGGAGCCAATCCAATCTCACCGTTTTTCGCAGCTGCGTACAGTGTGCGGTCGTCTTCCAATACTGAACGAGCTGTCTTCGCAGCTTCAACGACCTCGGTCAGGTCTTTATTCTTTTTGGCTTCTTTTTCCAGTCGCGGGAGGGCTTTTTCCAAAGTCTGCAAATCCGCAAGAATAAGCTCAGTATTAATGATGGAGATATCACTAGTTGGGTTGACCTTACCGTCAACATGGATCACGTTGTCATCGGCAAAGGCACGAACCACCTGGCAGATCGCATCGGCTTCACGAATATTCGACAAGAACGCATTTCCCATGCCTTCACCTTCCGAAGCGCCTTTCACGATGCCGGCGATATCTACGAAGGAAACGATGGCTGGCAAAATCCGCTCAGAGGAGAAAATCTCCGCGAGCCGACGCAATCGTGGATCCGGAAGCTCCACCTGGCCGACGTTGGGCTCGATGGTGGCGAACGGATAATTCGCTGCCAGAATATCGCTACGGGTCAGGGCATTAAACAGAGTGGACTTGCCAACATTGGGCAATCCGACGATTCCTAAAGTAAGACTCACACGGCTCATCCTAACGTATTAGCTTTAGGTACTTCGAAGCCATCGCAGGATTGGAGTTAACTTGCCCAGGCAACGATCCCACAGCGCCCTGCGAGTGAATCTGCATCTGCGTTCTTCGCCTAGCAGCTAGGAATAAGGCATGATATTAGGCGTGAGTACGAAGCCAGACCGAGCACAAGATCGCCAGGAGCAAGAACCTGCTCCACAGGATATCGAGTGGTCAGATATCACGCCGCACCCACCCGGCGATCAAGTCGATCGTTCTGTGGTGCTCGGCCACGGCATTAAACAGGCCGCCACCTGGGCATTACGCCTAATTATCCTTGGTGCATTCATTTACTTTTTGGGCAGGATCGTCGGTCGCTTCTGGGCTGGCGTATTGCCGATTGCATTTGCATTAATCATCTGCACCATGCTGGCTCCGATCTCGCGCCAGCTAAGAAATGCAGGCTTTCCGAGTTCACTCGCGGCGCTAATAACCTTGGGCGGTTTCGTCAGCTTAGTAGGCGGAACTATATTCTTCATCGCCCCCGACTTCGTTCGTCAATCCCAAGGCCTTTACTTACAGACGGTGGAAGGCATTCAACGAGTGCAAGTCTGGTTACAAGGCCCACCTCTCCACCTCAATAGCGATGATCTCTCAAATTTCATTGAAGAGGTATTTACCTGGCTGCAAGAACAGGCCGACACCATCGTCGGCGGTGTTTTTGCTGGCATCGAAACAGCAACCTCAATGGTCATCACTCTATTTGTGGTTTTAGTTCTGACCTTTTTCTTCCTCAAAGATGGACATAAGTTCCTACCTTGGCTGCGCCGCGCTACGGGTCGTCGTACTGGTTGGCACTTGACCGAACTCTTCACCCGAGCGTGGCTCACCCTGGGCGGATTTATCCGCGCACAAGCCTTAGTGTCTTTAATTGACGCCATCTTTATTGGTCTCGGGCTCGTTATCATCGGAGTTCCGCTGGCACTAGCACTGGCGATTATCACCTTTATGGCCGGCTTCATTCCCTTTGCCGGGGCGATTACCGCCGGAGCTTTATCGACGCTAATTGCGTTGGTGAGCCTTGGATTTACTGAAGCAATTATGGTGCTCATCGTGGTCGTCGCAGTCCAACAACTTGAGAGCAATATCCTCTCACCGTGGTTCCAGGCGCGCGCAATGAACTTACACCCAGTGGTCGTGTTGATTTCCGTAATTACTGGTACTGCACTGTTCAACCTAATCGGCGCATTCTTGGCAGTACCTGTCGCAGCAATGATCGCCGTCGGTTATCGTTACGTCCAAGACCTCCTCACCTTGAATTCTGGTGAGCGCCGCGCACGCGATATCACTTCGGTGACGATCGCTGGTGAGCTGGCCGCTAAATTCACCGAAGATAACGGACGCAACTTACGTCGTTCCTGGCGGCAAGACGGAAGCACACACGCCCATGCCCACGAGGATGCCGCGAAATACACCAAGGAAGCCACCATTCATCTCGACGATGATCTCGAAGATCAACTCGAAAAACGCATCAATTTAGACGCCCGGCCAAGCATCAACAAGTCCGACCGCCAACATCACCGCTTGGCCACCGACCGCGTGGAACGCTGGTGGGCAAAAATGTCCAAATCAAATAAACATAAGCATCAACCTGATGCCTGATCGCTTTTCCCCTACTCTCCGCAGGCCATACCATGACCATTTCTACAGTTGCCATCGTTTCCGTATTTATTGCACTCGTGTTGGGCATCGCTCTCGGATGGTTCGCACACGGTAGCTTGCGCCCACACGGCACAATAAACGCCACTCGATCCCTTGACCGCCCGAAGTTTGCAGGAGACTCGGGGCTACTCAATGAAGAGTCAGTAAATCAACATCCCCCAGCTTCCCGGCCTGAACCTGGGCTCACGCCCGCGCTAGAATCTCTCGCAGTCGTGGAAAGATCGCTGGAAAGCATCAATGGGCAATTGCGCACCATGGAATCCGAGCGCAGCCATACCGCGGCATCGCTGACCAGCCAAATTCAGGCACTATCACGCACATCTACGCGTTTAAACGAACGCACAGATCAGCTTGTAAACGCCCTGCGCAGCCCAAATGTCCGAGGCCGCTGGGGTGAGATGCAGCTCGAACGCGTCGTTGAGCTCGGGGGAATGGTTGAACACTGTGATTTCAGTGTGCAAACAAGCGCCAAGCTGGGAGAAAGACTCGTTCGCCCCGATATGGTTGTTCATTTAGCTGGGGGTCGGCAGCTCATCGTCGATGCCAAAGTACCGTTCACGTCATATCTGGATGCTCTTGATACCGATGATCCGGAAGAACACGCCGGTTATTTGCGTCGACATGCTCACCTACTGCGCAACCACGTCGCAAATCTTTCAGCAAAACCCTATATTGATGCATTCCAACCCAGTCCAGAATTCGTGGTCATGTTCGTACCTGCGGACCCATTCCTTGATTCGGCACTCAATACCGACCCGGAATTACTCGAGTATGCATTTTCCAGAAACATTGTAATTGCAACACCGACTACACTATTTGGACTCCTACGTACGGTAGCTTTGGGCTGGCGACAAGAAGATTTTTCCGAAAAAGCCAAAGAAATTCATGAGCTGGGCCGTCAGCTATACTCGCGGTTAAATACGGTCAGCGAACATTACAATCGTGTCGGAAGGAGTCTGGACAAGGCTGTTGAAGCCTACAATTCCACGCTCTCTTCACTAGATTCCCGAGTGCAGGTTACTGCTCGACGATTAGCAGAAATGGGAGTGAGTTCACGAGAACCCACCAAGCCGTATCACGCAGCACACCGTGCACGGCACAGCTCCACAGACTCTTCGCCTACGTATGTAGATGTCGCAGACTATCACGAATCTGACTTCCGCTAAGATGACCTACTGTGTCTACACAGTCTCGAAGGTCCCCCGCGCCAGGTTTTTCCGGCCTGTCGTTGTCGCTTGCACTTGTACTAGTGCTGGCCGCCAGCGTGACAGGACTACTACTTAGCATCTTGTTTAATGGCCTTGGCTGGCCTTTCTTGTTGTGTTTTTTGCTTGCCGCGGTTTTCGTCACGCTCTTCGTAGAAGCAGAGTCGTTATTTCTGACCGTAGCGCCGCTTCCGCTAATTTTTGGTTTTTTCGCGTTCTCCACCTCCTGGGGCAACAACATCGCTTCAGCGCCAGACGGGGCCAAGGCTGCATCACGCACGATGGTATGGACCTCGATTTACGCCGTGGTCGAATATTTTCCCGCGCTAGCTTTGATCACCGTCATCTCCATCGGTATCGCTGTGGCTCGATTATTGCTACTAAACAGTCAAGCAAAGATACACGAGCGAAACAGAAGGCAGCAGCGCAGCCGTAATCAAGAATCTAATCGACGCAATATTCGCTCTAGTTCGCGCGCCCGCGAACGCACCAACCGTGTAACCGTAGAAGAATTGATGGCACGTAACCGTGCTGACAACGCTACTTCTTCCCCGGTGCGTTCATCACGGCTCCCCCGATCAACACGCCCAAGCAGTCAACTGGAAGCCAATGCCCGAAGGGCGCAGGCTAGCGCACATGCGTCGAAGTCCGCTAATGAACCAACGGCATCCACAGAACGCATCCGCCCAGCAGCTCCCACTCGTACGTCAGCGCGACGGGCAGGCGAAAGATCTTCGGCCTTCTCCCGGAGCAATAACCGGGATAATTAATGAACCAACCACAATCTTAGTTTTGGACCTGCTTTTTCCGGTTACGGGCTGGACGGAGATCGCGCGGCAGTGAGAACTGGATCGTCTCGGTTGTCGTCGTCACTTCTTTCACATCAGAGAATCCACGCTCATCGAGCCATTGTATGACGTCACGAACCAGTAATTCTGGAACCGAAGCACCACAGGTCACACCAACGGTTTCCACACCGTCCAACCATTCTTCCTTGATCTCATCAGCAAAATCGACCAAGTACGACGCTTTAGAACCAGCATCAAGGGCAACCTCTACCAATCGTTTGGAATTCGAAGAGTTCGTCGATCCCACCACGATTACTAATTCACACTGCGGGGCGATCGCACGAACCGATTCTTGGCGGTTTTGCGTCGCATAGCAGATGTCATCACTCGGTGGATTTTCTAGGTGCGGGAATCGTTCTCGCAATTTATTGACGATTTCCATGGTCTCCGTTACCGAGAGCGTGGTCTGTGAAAGCCAAACAATCTTTTCATCAACCAACGATTCCGGAAGCTTGTCAACCCCCTCCACACCGTCGACAAGATAGGTCACCTCTGGCGCATGCCCAGCGGTGCCTTCGACTTCTTCGTGGCCTTCGTGGCCGACCAGCAAAATATGATAGCCGTCGCGGGCGAAGCGTTCAGCCTCACGGTGTACTTTTGTCACCAGCGGGCAGGTGGCGTCAAGCGTAATCTGTTTTCGCTCACCAGCTTCAGCCCGCACCGCCGGCGAGATACCATGTGCAGAAAACACCAGGTGGGCGCCTTCTGGAGCCTCCGATGCTTCATTTACGAAGATAACGCCCCGCTTTTCAAAGGTCTTCACCACGTACTTGTTATGCACAATCTCTTTGCGCACGTAGATCGGTGCTCCGTATTTTTCTAAGGCTTTTTCCACCGTTTCAACGGCGCGGTCCACACCAGCGCAGTAGCCGCGGGGTGCCGCGAGAAGAACATTGGGTTGTCGCTCAGCCTGTTCAGTCATGCCCTCCAGGGTATCCAATACGTCAACACCCAGTACAATGGGCAGCTGTTACCGGGTACAACCGCTACGCGCATCGTTGGACGAAGGGATCGTTGTTGAGTAAACCACCCGCTACATTAGAGAATCCATGGTCAGTCAGCACTGCCAATACCGAGATCAAGGGCTGGATTGAACGGCTCGGTTATTTGTGGGTCGAAGGCCAACTCACGCAGGTCAACATGAAACCGTCGTGGAAGCTGTCCTATCTCACTTTGCGCGACGTCAACCAGGAAATGTCGGTTTCTCTCACGACCTCCACGCAATTACTGCAAAATTTGCCTACTCCGATTAAAGATGGCGATCGCATCGTGGTGTACGGCAAGCCAGCGTTTTACGCAGGCCGCGGGTCGTTTTCGTTATGGGTGACTGATATTCGGCATGTGGGGGTCGGTGAACTACTCGCTCGCATCGAAAATCTGCGTCGGCAGCTTGCCGCTGAAGGTCTGTTCGACGCCTCGAAAAAACTTCCGCTCCCTTATCTTCCCCGTACAGTAGGTCTGATTACCGGGCGCGGATCAGCTGCTGAACGTGACGTTCTTTCAGTAGCACGTGACCGCTGGCCTGCCGTGGACTTCCGTGTTATTAATACCGCAGTGCAGGGTGCCCAAGCGGTCAGTCAAGTAATAGACGCACTCCAGCAGCTAGACGCCGACGACGAGGTTGATGTCATCATCATCGCACGTGGCGGCGGCAGCGTGGAAGACTTGTTACCGTTTTCCGAAGAAGCTCTGCAACGTGCAGTAGCAGCGGCACGCACACCCGTCGTTTCAGCAATCGGCCATGAACCAGATTCACCGGTTCTGGACAATGTCGCAGACCTACGTGCAGCGACTCCGACGGATGCGGCAAAGAGAGTCATCCCTGACGTCGCCGAGGAACGCGCGCTTCTCGACGAAGCACGCGCCCGAATGGCGCAGGCTATCGGACAGTGGGTAGCACGCGAACGACAAAATCTGGATGCTTTATGCTCCCGCCCGGTGCTGGCGGACCCGCGTACCCCGATCAAAGCCCGGCACGACGAACTCGAAAATGCATTAGCTGCTATTCGTCGGGAAATCCGTCATGTCGTTGGCCAGGAAAGCTCGCGGGTTGCAGCTCTACGCGGACAGGTTTCTGCGCTCGGGCCAGCATCCACATTAGAACGTGGTTATTCAATCGTGCAGGTACTGCCTCGTGATGGCGATTCAGAGGTTGTAACCACGATTGCACAAGCACCTCCTGGTTCTCAATTACGCATTCGCGTCGCCGACGGCTCGATCACTGCGGCGGGTATGGGAACCCAGCATGCGGATTAGGCAACGAGCAGTCCCCTCCTCATGTCATTAACTTGTTGCTGAGTCCCTGTACCTTGCGTTAACTCTGTAATTATTTATTTCGAAAGGCTGCACAATGAACGATTCTTTTGGTACCGGAAATCCTTCCCCAGAGCGCCCAGTTGATGAACTCAGCTATGAACAAGCCCGTGACGAGCTGATTGAGACCGTCAAAATTTTGGAATTAGGTCAGATGGGGCTTGACGAATCGCTAAAGTACTGGGAACGTGGCGAGGCCTTAGCTAAGCGTTGCGAACAGCATTTAGATCGGGCAAACCGCCGTGTTGACGAGGCAATGAGTGCTAGGAATAGCGCAGGAGATGAATCTGGCGCACAGAATCGGGATTCTGGCACCGATCACGGCGAATAAGGATAAAACACGTTATTGAGCACGCCGAACGATACCCGGATTGATTTCCTCTATTTATCCGAACAGGACATGGTTGACGCACAAGTCACAGATTCTGCCCAATGCGTCAAGACTATGGAGGAAACTCTTATGCTGCTTGTCGACGAAGACGCCGGAATTACCGGAATAGCCGACCACCCCAAAAGAAACTTCTGCGAGGAGCAGACATCGCCGTCACTACTGTGACCGAGTTACTCGATTTTTTCGAAGCACATTCCGTCGAGTATTTGGATATGCGTTTTACAGATCTGCGCGACACCGAGCATGCGTTGACCATTCCGGCAAATACTTTTACTGAGGCTTCAGCGGTAGCGGGGTTTGCCTTTGCCGGTTCGTCGATTTATGGTTTCACTACCACCAATGGACCCGACATGATTCTGCGCCCAGATATTTCCACCGCGTATATTGATCCATTTCGTGCGCACAAGACGGTCAATATGAAGTTTTTCGTGCACAAGTCGGCCTCCGACGGCACACCCTATTCCCGGGATCCACGCAGCATTGCCCGTCGCGCTGAAGAATACTTGCAAGACACTGGCATTGTCGACACCTGTTATATCGGGTGCGAGGCGGAATTTTTCGTGTTCGATTCCGTGCGCTATTCCACTTCAGTTAATACTGCATTCCACCGCGTCGATTCTGATGAGGGCTGGTGGCGTTCTGGCGAAAAGACCATGATCAACGGGAGTCTGAACCGCGGAAACCAAATCCAAATTAACGACGGCCGCTTCCCCGTCGCCCCATATAACAAGACCATTCCGGTTCGTGATGAAATCGCACATCACTTGACGGGGTGCGGGTTTGCAGTAGAGCGGTTCCATCACGAGATCGCTACAGGCGGTGCACAAAAGGTCGAGTGCAGGTTCAATACATTGTTGGCTGCTGGCGATGATTTGCAGACCTTCAAATACATCGTGAAGAACGCAGCCGAGTCTATGGGGCGGACTGCAACGTTCATGCCTAAGCCATTAGAAGGTGTTTGGCGTATTCGGAATCAAATAGTTCTACAGCCATTAGAATCTCGGCTGTAGGAAATAACCTGGATGTCAAGCGCTTAGAATTCCGTGCGCCAGGTCCTTCAGGGAATCCGTATCTAGGTTTTGCTGCGCAGCTACTAGCAGGCTTGGATGGTATTCAGAACCAGATTGATCCAGGCAACCCTGTTGATTTCGATTCGTCTGACTCGTCTAGCTTGTCTGACGTCAGCTTCTCCAAAGCAAAAGCAGTTGCGCAAGTGCCGTATTCACTGGAACGGTCCTTAGAAGCTTTGGACAATGACCGAGAATTCCTAACGCGCACAGGCGTGTTCAGCGACTCTTTGCTTGACGCTCATATCCGGTTGAAATACGACAAAGAAATTATGCCGCTGCGTGAAGGGCCTACCCCAAAAGAATTTGAGCTCTATTACAACGTGTAGTGCGCTACCTATGCAGGCTGGTAGGCGTCGGCCTGCAGGGTGTTTGCAATGATCGTGGTGAACTCGTCGTCAGAAGCAACCCCGTCAAATAGCAACGTGGTGCCGTTTTTCTCCACTCCCCACAGCCTGCTTACGGAAGCGTCGTCAGAAGATTTCACGGTCACCTCGCGGCCGACAATCTGACGCGCTTCTTGGTTCGGACGATATTTGCTGTCAAATTTCTGCAACGCTTGCGCAAGTGGCACGCCTGTTTGCGCAATTTGGATGAAACCGCGCTCTGCTGTCACCCATCCAACGACACTGGAGGTTTCGCCGTCGATCAGTTTGCGGCGCGCTGAGTTCGGAACCCAATCCTGTGGGGCCTCCGGGAAGTAGATGTCGTACGCACTAGCACGGGCTTCATTATCGATAAACGCCTGCGGGTCTACTTCGCGCACCGGCTCGAATTCTGGCTCCCCTGGGCTATAAGACCAGAGCCCTGTAGGAGCTACTACCACAATCATGGCAATAACAATGACGGCGACAGAGATAAACATGTCTCGGCCACCTTGAAAAATTGCGGGTTTTTTAGATTCGCCAGCCACGTCCAACAGTATGGCACGTTTAGCTATTAGAGGTGGTAATTCCAGGCGCGAATTCACAACGAATTCACAACGCCCAGCGATGTGTTCAATCAACCATGTGATCGGCTGACTCACACATTTCATCGGCTTTATTAGCGGCTTATTGGGTGTGCCCCACAACGGTTGACTATTTTAGTGGAACAATGGGGGGCACGTTTATGCCCAAGCTAGAACCCAGGAGGATTTATGTCCGCTCCCACCTCGTATATCCCTGATCGCAACCTCGCCATGGAATTAGTCCGCGTTACCGAAGCCGCAGCTTTGGCCTCGGGGCGCTGGGTAGGTCGCGGACAGAAGAATGAGGGCGACGGTGCTGCAGTCGATGCCATGCGCAGCCTGATTAACTCGGTGCATATGGACGGCGTCGTTGTGATTGGCGAGGGCGAAAAAGATGAGGCTCCAATGCTCTACAATGGCGAAAACGTTGGCACCGGCGAAGGCCCAAAGGTAGATATCGCAGTAGACCCGGTTGATGGCACGCGATTGATGGCAGAAGGTCGCCCAAATGCCATTTCCGTCATTGCAGCTGCAGAGCGTGGAACAATGTTCGATCCATCCGCGGTCTTCTACATGAACAAGATCGCAGTTGGCCCAGAAGCACGTGGTGCGATCGACATCAATGCTTCGGTAGCTGACAACGTAGCCGCCGTCGCTAAGGCCAAAGGCATCAAGGTTGCGGAAATGAACGTCGTAGTCTTGGATCGCCCGCGCCACGAGAAATTGATTAAAGAAATTCGTGAAGCTGGTGCCAAAGTACGTCTCATTATGGATGGCGATGTTGCTGGCGCAATTGCCGCTGCACAATCGCATGATTCCAACAGTGTTGACATGATGATGGGCATCGGCGGCACCCCAGAAGGCATCATTACCGCCTGCGCGATGAAATGTATGGGCGGTGAAATCCAGGGCAAGTTGTGGCCACAAAGCGAGGAAGAAGCAGAAAAGGCGCGCGCTGCCGGGCACGACTTGGACAAGGTTCTAACTACTGACGACTTGGTTTCGTCGGACAACTGCTACTTCGCCGCCACCGGCGTGACTGATGGCGATATGGTCCGTGGGGTTTCTTATCGTCCTGCCGGCGCTGTCACACGTAGCTTGGTGATGCGTTCGAAATCCGGCACAACCCGTTATGTCGAATCAATTCACCAGCTCGCTAAGCTGCAGGAATACTCCGTGATTGATTACAGCAGCAAATAAGCAACAATTTATACCGGAAATAATTGCGCAACGCTGGAATACTGGTATGCAGCACAGGCCATTACCCGGCCAAGTGCACAGCTTCCCGGCTACACAAATTACGCAATTAAGTATTGACTTGAAGGTGAGAAAATGACTGAGCAAGAATACCGCATCGAACACGACACGATGGGCGAAGTCAAGGTACCAAAGGACGCTTTGTGGCGTGCACAAACCCAGCGCGCAGTGCAGAACTTCCCTATTTCTGGCCGTGGTTTGGAATCTGCACAGATTCGCGCAATGGGTCTGCTAAAGGCCGCATGTGCACAGGTTAATAAAGACAACGGTGCTCTGGACGGTGCCAAGGCTGACGCCATCATTGCCGCTGCCAAGGAAATTGCTGAAGGCAAATACGACGACGAATTCCCAATCGACGTCTTCCAGACTGGTTCCGGCACCTCATCGAACATGAACACCAACGAGGTTATCGCATCTCTGGCAAAGCAGGCCGGCACCGAGGTTCACCCGAACGACGATGTCAACATGGGCCAGTCTTCCAACGACACCTTCCCAACGGCTACCCACGTCGCAGCTACTGAGGCCGCGGTGAAGGACCTCATCCCTGGTTTGCAACAATTGCACGATTCGCTGCTAAACAAAGCTAAAGAATGGAAGGATGTCGTCAAGTCGGGCCGAACCCACCTGATGGACGCTGTTCCTGTGACTTTGGGCCAGGAATTTGGTGGTTACGCTCGCCAGATCGAGCTTGGTATCGAGCGTGTTAAGGCCACCTTGCCGCGTCTGGGTGAGCTCCCAATTGGCGGTACCGCAACCGGAACCGGACTGAACACCTCCGCTGATTTCGGTGCCCAGGTCACCGAAGAACTGAAGAAGCTAACCGGACTCGAAGAACTGCGCGAGGCAGTAGATCACTTCGAAGCCCAAGCGAACCGCGACGCACTGGTGGAATTCTCAGGTGCGATGAAGGTCATCGCTGGTTCGCTGTACAAAATCACTAACGACATCCGCCTGATGGGTTCCGGTCCACTGACCGGCCTAGGCGAGATCCGGCTGGCTGACCTGCAGCCTGGTTCTTCGATCATGCCGGGCAAGGTCAACCCGGTTCTGTGTGAGACCGCCACCCAGGTCTCCGCACAGGTGATCGGTAACGATGCTGCTGTTTCCTTCGGTGGCACCCAGGGTCAGTTCGAGTTGAACGTCTTCATCCCTATGATGGCACGCAATGTTCTAGAATCGGCTCGTCTGCTGGCTAATACGTCCCGTGTCTGCGCTGAGCGCCTAATCGATGACATCGAGCCAAACCGCGAGATGATGAAGACTTCCGCGCAATCATCCCCATCGATCGTGACTCCGCTAAACTCGGCTATCGGCTACGAAAACGCTGCGAAGGTAGCAAAGCATGCACTGGCCAAGGAAATCACCATCCGTGAGGCCGTCATTGACCTGGGCTTCGTTGGCGATGATCTATCCGAAGAAGAGTTGGATAAGCGCCTCGACGTACTCGCCATGGCCAATACCGACCGCGATCGCTTCTAAGGCTTGCAGTTCTGCCTGCAGCTAGCCTGGCCGCAGGCAGCTGTACACACAGCTCTTACTGCACGTTAAATTAACGCTCTAGGCTCAATGCCTGGAGCGTTAACCATTTCTATGCACACCCAGAAATTCGCCGGCCCCTAATGCAGAATTTTTCTTTAGGCTATCCGCCTATTTTTGCTGTGCACGTAATTCCTTAAGCGAGCTCACGACGGTTATTATTAGTCAATGACTTTGCCAGCTTGCCCAGAGTGCACCAGTGAATACACCTATGAGCTACCTCCAATGATCGTTTGCCCCGAGTGTGCATACGAGTGGAATCCAAGCAACGATTCCACAGATGGCGCTGTAGATGCCTCCAACAACATCATTAAAGACAGCGTGGGCAATGAGCTCGCCGACGGCGACTCGGTCACGATCACACAAACGGTAAAGGTAAAAGGCGCCCAACAACCACTGAAGACAGGCACCAAGGTGCGTAATATTCGCTTGAATTACGACGCCGGCACCGGCCCGGAAGACCACAATATTGATTGCAAGATCGATGGATTTGGCGCAATGACGCTGAAGCCCGCCGTCGTGAAAAAGTCTTAATTACTTTCTCTTCTCCACTTTGCCAACCCCGAAAGGGATTTCTGAGGCTTTTCCGCCAGAAACCTGACAACGCCGCTGAGAAAATCAGGGGCGTATTTTTCTATTCGGGGCTACACATTGTTCTTTCAGCACCCCCTGTGCCCCAACCGATGTCGGCATAACGCACCGGAAATACCCCCAGATTAGGGGTAGAACAAACAGGCCCTAGCTTTACGGCCATGAACACGCATTTCACCCCACCCAAAACCAGGGTTCGAACATGTTCCCGTTTTAAATTTTCCCAGTTCTCTTCCAGGCAATATTTAGCTACAACCCCACACGTCTCAGATTTCACAGCCCTCTAATATTAAAGTGAGGCAAATCCACCCCGACTACGCTTGCAAAACCCCGCCGCCAGCCATTTAATTCACAGCATTTTCTCTCGAAAAACTATCAAGAAAATATCTAACACTCAGGCCATACTAGGCTTATCGAACTCAGCCCCGAATGCATTCCCGCAATCCAAAGCTTCCTTGAAATGGTTGATCAATCATGTATTTTATTTCTTTGCACCCGGCGGGACAAATCACCGGTTCTCATGCACAATGAATTCCGGCGAACGAAATCAGTTCCCGCTGATTATTCGCTGAGAGCACGTTTGTAATCACCGGCTAGAAGCGGGGGATCATTGATGCAGCTACTTCGGAACGGCCTCACGCTGGCTGCCGATTCGGCCTTGAGCTACGGCCTGGTTAACCACATTCGGGGGAATAATGTTAACCAGAATCGTCGTTGTTCAATCACCGTGTCAGGCGCGCGGAGGTCAAGGGCTGCATCAATTGCTCGGGTTTCGCCTGTGAAGACGAAAGGAGGCCCGAGAAGCGGCTATAGCCGAAGCTGCCTATTCAGCGGATACACGATGGGGGTCATCGCGTGTATCGCCAGCGTGCTCTCGGAAAGCGCTTTCGGGGGCGCTTTCCAAAAGGCCACAGGATTCCGACCCAATGGGGGTTATGAGTAATCAATGTTGATCATCGATTGCTCGGGTCGGAATCCGGCTGATTTTAGGAAATAAATTAATAGGGTTGCGAGCGCGAGGCGCCCCGGATCTCACCGCAGTGTTGATCCTGGGCGCCTCGCGTCTATCTAACAAAAGTTCTCGGACTGCACTAGTTCGCTGAGTACGGGAACCTTCTGACCTAATGCAGAGTCTAATCCACTCGTAGTACTCCTCCCCTGATAATCCAAGATCACCAATAGCTATTGAAAATAGGATGGAAGGAAAGCTGATGAGCAGATACCGAATTAGCCTAGCGACATTGCTTGCCGGCAGCTTAGTCGCAGGCTGCACCTCGGACAATGCTTCTGTAACCGAGAGCGACGATGATGCCGTAGCCGATGAACCAGTACAGGAATCCATCGAATTTGCTGACTGGGTGCCCGAACGCGGACCCACGGATCGTCACGCTCCCGACTTCGAATTATTCAACTTATGCGACGAAGCACCAGATTCAGTCTGGGAAAAGGCAGGTTTGCATTATCATCCGGAAATCTCCGAAACGAGAATCTACGGAACACATATCACATGCTTTCTCGGTATGTCCGAAGATCTCACCGAGTCTTACTCAACCGGCCAAGCAGGAAACCTCGCAATTACGGTTGATGATTATTCTATGAAAGAGCTCGAGGAAAAAAGAGAAATTCTCGACATTCCATCCGATTCCTCCATTGCAGAGGTCCACTTCAGGGAATTGACTGCTACTGATGAATGCACTGCTGGAATCGAAACTGTAAAGGGGCGTATAAACATCGGTGACCACGGCAAACTTAGAGGTCTTACACTAGAAGAAAGTTGCATGATCGCACTAGAGAACTTAGAAAAAATCGTTCTCAACTAGATAAAAATCGGGGGCAATTATGGAATTAAACATTTCAACCGAATCACTATCCGCTATCCGATCAAAGCTGGCGGGAATTGGAGCGTCGGCATACCAAGCTAGCCGGGAAAGTGGACGCTCACGCCTCTCTGAGGCTTTTTCACAGATCCCAGGGCTAGGTTTCCTTGCCGCCGAGCATGGTAGAACGCTTTCTGGTAATCCTGGTGCTGCAGCGGAAGAATTCATGGCACTACGTGACAAAATTTCATGGGCCGCCGACAACCTGCACAACCTGGCAAGCGCAGTCTACGAGCAGGATGAATACCTCTCCAGCAGCCTGACCCACATGTATTCTGGCCATCCTTCCGCTAGCAGCAAGTTCTTTACCGCCGCTGAACCATCTGACAAGTCTGCTCCGGTAGCAATCAACAGCCCCGCTATCGGCCGGGTTCCGGATATCAATCTGTTGGCAAGTTATTTTTCCAGCACGGTTGATTCTGCAGCACACCACGACGCTGATCTCTGGCAGCAACTCAGCCAAGCCGCCACCGAAATTTCCGATGGCTTGGAAGAAGTGGCCGCGGATCTAGAAGCAAATAACTATGGTGACGCAATCTCCGGTGGTGCACAGAAACTACGTCATTTTGCAGAAACCAGCCGGACATTGAATGCTAATTCTCAGATCATGAACAGCACCATCAATAACCTGATCGGCACGATTGAGGCGGCACGGAATAACACCAGAGCTGTGCAAGCCGCGGTGGCTCTAAATCACACCCCAAGCGCACGCGAATTGATTGAGAAAACTTATTTGGATATTTTCCCTACCCAATTCAGCACCGCCTTACAGACGGCCGTTCCGCGTCTCCTGGGACTGAGCATCCCTAGCCCAGCCGCTAGCGGCGGCGAAAACCAAGCAGTTGGCACCGGCCATGCAAAATCTGGCGTGGAAGAAGCACGGGCCGCCATGCAGTTGCCCCGTGAAGTTCAACGGACCATCGCCGAATACGGACCAAACCAAGCAACATTTGCTGCCGCAGACAACGGCACAGCACAAGTAGCGAACGTGGGCCAAAATAGTGTGTCAACCCATGCCGCAGCCCACCATTCTGCGGGCACCAATAACACGCCTACTAATGTAGCTTCGCAAGCAGCAACTTTTAATCCAACTAATGCGCAACAAACAGGTTTTTCTGCTCCCAACCATGGTGGCGCTGGATCCCCTGGTTTGAGCCGCTTCGAAGGTACGCCGGGAACCATGGCTGCCAACAATTCGCCTAATGCTGGTGCCGCCCGTGTTTTAGGTAATGGCAATACCGGTACCCCGCTCAACACTGGCATCACGCATCCATCCCCAACAACTACGAACGGTTCCCAACCAATTAATGCATCAGGCACAAATGTGTTTGGTGGTGCACGCGGTGCCAACACATCGTTACCAGGGGTGTCAGAATCAGGACGGGGCGTCAACAACAGCATCTCTGGCCGTGGCGGAATGAATCCTGGCGCGCAACTCGGAATTGGAGCGCGCGGGTTGGGTTCAACTGCGATTCCTGGTGCCGGCGGTTATTCCGGAGGGCACAGCGAAAACTTTTCTGCCCGTCCCATTGGCTCCAGCGGCGGAGCTTCCCATGCGGGTGGCCCCAATCAACCTGGATCCCCCGGGCCACATGCAGGCCAAAACAGCCCCAATGCAACTGGTAACCATGGCTCTAATGGACATGGCGGATCCGGTAGTTCTGGTTCCAATGGACAACACGGTGCCCACAACCCACACGGCAACAGCGCTTCCGGAAACCACAGCTCTCAAGCAGGAAACTCTGGTCGTTCGGGTTCCGGCCACATGGGTCGTGGAATGATGCCAATGATGGGTGGTGCCGGGCAACAAGGGCAAGGTACTGGAACAAATTCCAAACCAAGCCGTGCAAAGGCTGTAACCACAGCAATTGAACGCGAGGGGAACCAAAAAGCACTACTCGGTGAACGTCGACCGGTAGTACCTGGGGTTATCGGTGCCTGGGTGCGAGATTAACGGTTTAAGTACCTTTAATCCGTTCAACCAGATAATCCGTTGGGTACAGCAGATAGCTGTTATCCGTTACGTCGGAAATCGCGTGGATTTCGCCCCCAACGCTTACATGTAAGCGCGGCGAAATTCCACGCTTGTCAGCCGCAAATAATGCCAGTGCCGCTCCCGCCATCGTTGCCATACCTTCAGCTAAGTCATTTCCGTACGTGACTGGGCGAATTAACACCATGTCTGGTTGTGGCACCGCAAAAAGTATCCCAGCGTCGAATTCTTCACCAGGAATGAAACGCTGCACACACCAATCTAAAAATAGCGGCATAGAAGACCAATGCGGGTTCGAGCAACGCAACACATAGGCGTACTCTCCGCCCGGCCCACTACGTCGGCGTTGCACATCCACTTGTGCATTATCTAAAGCGCGAAATAAATTCTTTCGCGCAATTTCCACAATTGTTTGAATGTCGTCGTCAATTTTTCGTACCTCATACGCCGGTAGCCGAAGATAGCTTCCAGCGCCACCAACCACCAGATAGCGAGCCAAATCAAGGCTAAAGCTGCCCCACTCACCACCGCGCTTGGCATCCAAATGCATAAAAGCCCCGCGATAAAGCTGCGACAAGGTCAAACCACGCGCAACGGTTTCGGTCTCGTAACGGATGATCTTTGCGACGAATTCATCCACACTAGCCGACAAGGCAGCACCATCAGCAATGTCTTCTAACAGTGGCGCCAGCTCCCTGCTAGTCTCGTGGCCTTCTCGCCACCGCAAATGAATTTTCCGTCCAGTTAACTGCATGCTTATACCTGCAGTGCTGAAGGTTGTTTCTAATTCAATTTCCAATGCTTTAGCTTGTGCAACGGGTAAGCCCCAATTTTTCTTACCGCGGGCAGGCATAAACCTAGGTTTCGGGTTAATTCTCTTAGGCCACATGGTATTTTCGCGCCGTTGGTAGTAATTCGCAGCCGGTCGCTAAGTGTCCCGACGCGGGTACTGATCCCCGGGACCGTGACCGTTTTCGTCTTCACCGTCACCAACATTATCTATATCAGCTGGTGTATCAGGCAATTCAAAATCGTCCGGCAACGGCGGCAATTCGCCAGATTCCCAAATACCCCCACCAGATTCAATCGCAGCCTGTGGATCAAAGCCTCCTTTGATCAGCTGATTCATGATATGTGCGTTTGGTGCGATTTCAATTTGTTGGCTACCTGGCGTCCAATTAGAAATCGTAGTGATCTCGCCATCGTCATATACGTGCACTAGTGGTGAAACTGTTGACTCCGCACTATCGGCAATCTGCGCAGCCACCGGAGCCATCCGCGAGATACCTTCCAACAGGTCAGTGCCTTCAGTCACCGCACGTACCAACAGCAAATGTCGAGTCGGCATAGAAAATAGCAAGCCATTACTGGTGTCAATTTCCGGTGCCCACATGTCGATAAATTCCTCTAGCAGCAACGGGGCCGAACCGAGATAGTGGGAGCTCGATTCAAAAGTCCATGCTGAAGCCCCTGGTGATTCGGCGGGACCATTATGATATTGCACGTCGATATCAGTAGTGCGCAATTCTTCGCGCAAATTCGTCCGCGCAGCACGCTCTAAAGCATCAATATCATCAATTTCAGACAGCTTTTCCAAAGCAATTGTCTGTATAGAAGAGGCCGTATCCACAGCAATCGTGGCGGAGGTATCCTGTGTGAAACTGAAAAGCGTCGCCGAATCAATAATTTTTTGTTCTTCCGCGCTGAGATCACGCGTCGAAACTAGGCGTAAACGCAACCGCGAATAAATCGATGCGGTATCCAACTGTTCCATATAGGTATCGTCGTCAAGACTTGACATAAATGACGCTGCCAGGTTCGGAATCGCTTTCGGATGCTGCGAGCTTGCTACTTGGCGCACTAAATCATCTAGGCGCACCGACATGCGGCCTCGTCTCGGGTGTTCAATAGTCGCCGACATGCCGTCAAAACGAATCGACGCACCTTCAGCTGCCAGCTGGCGACGCAGCGAGGAACGAAGCTGATCCGCAGTTTTCCGACTTAGGCTCGGAAACGACGGATCTGGCTGCCGCAACAGGCGGTTTTGGCGATAGCGTCGGAACATCATGGTGCTAGTCTAACGGCAACTAGGAATCTAGGCGGTCCAGTACATGTTGTTGTGCAATATCCAGCAACTTCCGCAAAGCCACGACGGCGTCGTCACGTCGTTTTTCCCGCAATAAATCAATGATTTCCGCATTCTGCGAGATAAACGGTTCATGGATATCACGCTGCGCAAGCGACAAAAAGGCAATGCGCGCTTGGGCAATGACCGGGCGAATGTCTTCCACCAGCCGGTCTACTCCAGCAAGCGCCACGAATTCGAGGTGCACCTGGGCATTGAGACTGCCGACGACATGCCAATCATCATGTTCTGCAGCCCGGCGCGCCTCGGTAATAATTGTGTCGAGGTGCGACAAATCAATGCTGTCTAAATCAGATTCTGCCACGGCTGCGCACTCGACGATGCGACGATACGTATAGATTTCGCTGATCGCCTCGGCCGTCAGGGTGCGTACAAAGACCCCACGATTAGGAATGTGTGTAACGAGCCCATCGTTAACCAAAAAACGAAAGGCCTCACGCAATGAGTTTCGTGAGCAATCGAGTTGCCGGGCAAGGCGAGTTTCAGGCAAGCGTTGACCCGGGCGGAGGTCTCCGCGCGTGATGCGCTGCGTGATCTCGCGGGCCAAAGAATCAGCGATCATACACAGTAATTTTATCGTCTTTACTGTCATTAGCAATTTTTCATGACGCATGTGCCCCCTGCGGATTTTTCCGTGAGTTAACCCACAGTTATGCTATCGTTGTTCAACAATCACCACGATATTGGTTCCATGCCACTTCCCAGCAACTGCTGGGAAGTCAGCAGCAAATAATCTCGCTTTCACGAAAGTCACCCTTATATAGCCCTGTAACATCCCACAGCCCTCTAAGAGCAAGGACCTGGAAATGTCTTCATCAAGCAATGCTGGTACTTCGGCCTCCAGCCCCCAGCCAAACAGCACTCCACAACAGCCCAATCTAAAACAAGCGACAGCAACTGCCTCAACACGCAGCATCCTAATGGGTGCGATCTTCCTGATGGCTACTTCTGCCATCGGCCCTGGATTCCTGACGCAAACTGCGGTATTTACTAACCAGCTAGCTGCGGCTTTTGGTTTTGCGATTCTGGTGTCAATCATTATCGATATCGCGGTCCAAATGAATGTCTGGCGCGTCATCGGTGTTTCGGGACTACGCGCCCAAGAACTTGGCAACGTGGTATTTCCTGGCCTGGGCTACTTACTTACTGCGTTGATTGGCATCGGTGGATTTGTTTTCAATATCGGCAATATTGCCGGCGGTGGCCTTGGACTAAACGCCCTGTTAGGGATCGACGCAAAGTTAGGTGGTCTCATCACCGCTGGACTGGCCATTATCGTCTTCCTCTTCCAACGCCTTGGTGCGGCCCTGGATAAGATCCTTGTGGTCCTGGGCATCGTAATGTTCGCGCTGACGATCTACGTTGCGTTTGTCTCCCAACCACCGGTAGGTGAAGCTCTCACCCAAACCGTATGGCCAGAAACCGTAGACTGGGTGGTTGTCACTACGCTGGTCGGCGGCACCGTCGGTGGCTATATCACCTACGCTGGCGCACACCGCATGCTTGACTCCGGCACCACCGGGCCAGAAAACGTCAAGGCTGTAACCCGCGCTTCTGTTACCGCCATTGTGCTGACCGGCGTTATGCGCTTCGTCCTTTTCCTCGCAATCCTCGGCGTCATTGCTGGTGGAATCGTTTTGAACGTCGATGACAACCCAGCTGCAGAAGCTTTCCAAGCCGCCGCAGGTGATTTCGGTATGCGTGCATTCGGTGCAGTCTTGTTCGCCGCTGCACTGTCTTCGGTGATCGGAGCTTCCTATACCTCGGCGACGTTCATCATCCCGAAGAAGGATAAGCTCCGCAAAGCACAAAACATCGTCACCATCATCTTTGTTGTCGCCTCCGCTACTACTTTCGCTTTCCTCGGCTCTGCACCTGCTGCTTTGCTGGTATTCGCCGGTGCTTTCAATGGATTAGTCCTGCCCGTCGGCTTCACGATGATTATTTACGTCGCCATATTCCGGCAGAAAGACCTGCTCTTTGGTTACCAATACCCACGCTGGCTCATCGTCCTGGGCATGATTGGCGTAATCATTGCCTGGTTTTTGGCCATCCGCTCATTCAGCGGAGTCTGGGACTTCGTGTTCTAAACGACAACTAACTCGTCAAAACCACACAATGCAGAACCGCATATAACCACCCCATCCCTGTGTCAGGAGAGACAACCACGATGAGTACCGCATCCGAAACCTCGGCCCTGCACATCGACCTCAACAGCGACCTCGGCGAAAGCTTCGGCAACTGGACCATGGGCAACGACAATGCCGTACTGGACCTGGTCAGTTCCGCCAATATCGCCTGCGGGTTCCATGCTGGCGACCCAAAGGTATTGCTCGATACCGTCAAAGCAGCACACGAGCGTGATGTTCGCATCGGCGCTCACATCGGCTACCGCGACCTGCCCGGCTTCGGCCGCCGTTTCATAGACTACGACGCCGAAGAACTACTCGCTGAAACCATCTATCAGCTCGGAGCAATCAAGGCTGCCGCCTCCGTGGTTGGCGCGGAAGTCAGCTATGTCAAGCCACACGGGGCGTTATATAACCGCATGGCCACCGATAACTACCAGGCAGAAGCAGTCATCGGCGGAATACTGGCCGTCGACCCACAGCTCAAACTCATGGCCCTGTCCGGCACCCCCGTCGTCGGTGAAGCTCGTGCGGCCGGGCTCGAGGTCATCGAAGAAACCTTCGCCGATCGCACCTACACCGACGAAGGCCGGCTGGTCCCCAGGAAACAACCGGGTGCAGTGCATGACGACGTCGACACCGTCGTCAAGCAAGCCCTGGCGATTGCCACCGGGCAGCCATTCGCCTCCGTTAATGGCACACCAGTTGAAGTTTCTGGCCAGTCTATTTGTGTCCACGGCGATAGCCACAAAGCCCTGGAAATGGTGCAAACAATCATCACCGCACTTAAACAGGAGGGCATCGCTATATGTTAATTCCATACGGCGACCGAGGTCTGTTAATCGACTTCAGCGACCACAAGGACCCATTGGGCCAGGTACTGGCCTACCAGTCACAACTGCAGCGCGCAGGCCTCGAATCCATCATCGATCTCGTTCCAGCCGCACAAACCCTGCTGATCACATTCGATCGCAACCCCAGCCAGATAACTCTGCCGGAACTGGACGCACAGGCCGGGGCACACAGTAGCGGCAATGCACACATCATTGAGGTCTCCTATAACGGGGATGACCTGGACGAGCTTGCCGACGAACTCGGTGTCAGCACCGAAGAACTCGTCACTGCACATACTGAGACGACCTGGACGGCCGCATTCGCTGGATTCGCGCCAGGCTTTTTGTACTTGCGCCCTGACCTCACGAACCCACACGCAAAGGTGTTCGCCAATATTTCCCGCCGTAGCCAACCACGCACCTCTATTCCTGCTGGTTCTGTGGGCTTGGCCGGAGGTTTTTCCGCAGTTTATCCCCAAAGCTCGCCCGGCGGCTGGCAGTTGATTGGCACCACAGAAACGCGTATGTGGGATATAGACCGCGACCAGCCAGCTTTACTCCAACCCGGCGATACCGTGCGATTCCAGGAGAAAACATGTTAAAGGTGTTAGAAACCGGACCACAGGCAACTTTTCAGGATCTCGGGCGCGCAGGTTATTCCGGCCTCGGTGTGAGCCCCTCCGGCGCGTTTGATCGCGGTGCTGCCCGTCGTGCAAATCGCATGCTCGGAAATGACGAAAACTCGGCCGTTATCGAGATCCTTTTCGGAGGTTTTGAGGTGGTCGCTGAAAAGCCGGTACGCATCGTTTTTACTGGTACCGATGCGGACGTATTCGTCGATAAGCGACGTATGCGCACCAACACGGTACTCGATATTCAAAAAGGCCAAACAGTCCGCTTGGAAATCGGCACAGGGTTGCGCGCTTACCTGGGTATTTCCGGTGGCTTCGCGGTCGAGCCAGTGCTTGGTTCAGTCGCCACTGACATGCTTTCCGGTATCGGCCCGGATCCGATCACATCCGGGACTAGTTTGCCGACGAATGCGAAAAACCCAACCGTGGAATTACCACGCATCAAGCACCTGCCTACACAATTCGTTCCGAAATCACATGAGGTTCTCGACATTGTTCTCGGACCACGCCAAGATTGGTTCGCGGAGACCGCAGAGCTGTTTAACCAAACGTTTCAAATTTCATCCGATTCGGACCGCATCGGCGTCAATCTGATAGCCAGCCGCCCGTTGCAACGAGCCTATGACGGTGAGCTAGCATCCGAAGGCGCAATGCGCGGTGCGCTGCAAATACCTCCCAGCGGGCACCCCGTGGCCTTCGGTGCTGATCACCCGATTACCGGCGGCTACCCTGTCATTGGTGTACTGACCAGCGAATCCGTCGATAAGATGGCGCAGCTAAGCCCCGGCACTATAGTGACGTTCCGGGCCGCAAATTGCACAAACTAGCGCTCAGCGCTAGGCCGCTGGCGGACCAAAAGCTACTTCTCGTCTGGTTTTTTCAGCAGCTTTTCCCAAACATCGGTATCGCGCCATTCCCCGGCGCGCTCGCCGTAAGTCATTTTCGCCATATGGCTAAACGTGCCGACCTTCTCATAGCCACGGGATTCATGCAGTTTTGCCGAGCCTTCATTCTCTGGGAAAATCCATGCATGGATGGCCCACTTGTGCAGCTCTTCTGCCACCTCAATCAACTTATCCAACAGCGCTCCGGAAACGCCACGACCCTGCGCGTCCGGGTGCAAGTAGATTGAATCCTCCAACACGCCGTGAAACGCCGGTCGGTGGCTGGCAGGTGCACCAGAGACCCATCCCAAAATCTTGGAATCATTGCCCTCTTCTACAGCCACAAACACTGTTTCCATGACTTTCAGGCGGGTGAATTGCTCCCAGGTTGGCGCTTCCGTCTCATACGTTGCGTGGCCGGTCTCTAAACCGAGTTCATAAATTTCGCGAACCTGTGGGTAATCATCCGGCCGGATGGGGCGCAGGTTGAAGTCGTCAGACATTGCTGTTGGTCCTCCCGTGACTATGTCGAGTTCAATGTTTTCGAGCTTATGGTGTCGAGTTCACCGGAAAGTTTTGGTACGACTCGCAGCAATGCGTGAAGTACATTTGTCCTTCGTCAGGCTCCCCAGTTTACACCCCAGCATCAGCGACGTTTCTTCTTGCGCAGTCCACCCGGCGCTTGCCCACGTGCCCGCGTTGCCTTTCCAGATTTTTTCTTGCCGCTGCCACTTTTCCCGGCACCGCTCCCAGAGTTTTTCCCAACACCTTTTACGCTGTTGTTCCCAGTATTTCTCCCAACACCTGCCCCGGGCCTTTTCTTTTGCCGCGTCTCTTTTAGCGCCCTATGCCGCGTCGACCCTGCTTTACGCCCTTTCGCAATTCCGACGAAATCTTGGATGGCATCCCCATCTGCAGCTACTTTCCATACCAAAGCGATCTCAGTCTGTGCCACGGCACGTTGGCTTCCTGAGCGCCCGTCTGTTGGTTCTGTGTCTGACCCCCCTGTTGATTTTGCACCGCCTACATGCTCGCCGTTGTACGGCAGCACACGGATCTGATTTTTCGACAGCATCTTCAAAAGCGGCAGTGGCCCTATCGTCACCCCAACATTGGCTGCAACCACTTGCAAAGACTCACGAAGTTTGTCTACATCAATCGGACCAAGTTTTTCTGCCACAAAATTGATGATCTCGCCTTCGATGTCTCGCGAGCCGACGGGCTCACCAACTTCTGCGAACACGCTGTCTTTCGGTACCGCGATCCCGCATTGCTCGGTATAAAGCTTGACGACGTGAAACTCTCGGCCGATTATGGCTTCATCGATGCGTGAATCAGGTAACCGCATCAGCGCTACCTCGCAGCGATCAGCTGCACTGGCATCGCCATGCGCTACGCTGTCGGCGTTCGCACCGTCGGCAAGCATTGCGAAAGGATCATCCGCCGCCACTGCTTTGAGCCCATGCGGGGTATCACGTTGAAATCGCTGGAACCATTTGCCGGGTTCGGTTCCGGTAGCGAATACGAGGTGCAACATGACGGCCATGCTACCGCGGCTGGAATATAATAAGAGAACTTAGAACACCTTAAAGGAAGGACTCCCGTGGAATTCAAAGCGATTGCCGAATGGACACTGTTTGAAGAAACCCCGATCCCAGACGATGTCTATCCACTCCTGACCAGCGGCGAACAAGCACACGTTGCGTTCAAGACTTTCCGCGACAGTGCGGTTTTTACCAATAAGCGGCTGATTGTCCGGGATTCACAAGGCCTTCGCGGCAAGAAAGTGGAGATGTATTCTCTGCCGTACTCCGCGATCAATATGTGGTCCACGGAAAACGCTGGGACGCTGGACTTCAACGCGGAAATTGAACTCTGGACCCGCGCGGGCCACATAAAGATCAAGATTGGCCGCAAACTGGATGTCCGGGCGATCGATAAGCTCATCGGCGACTGCGTGTTGGGTTAATAGCTTCGGCTTCATTGCAGCTGCTCAGCTTCATGGCTGCTGAGGCGTGTTAGCTAGGCGGCCGTCATGGCTGCTGGGTTGATGTGCGTGCCGTGTTGTAGTGTGCAGGTGTGAACGAAAGCAATAACTCTACCGCTAACGCCGATCAGATCAGCGCTGATCACAACAACCACGAGAGCACTAACCAGACCGGCACCGCTGATACCACGATTCGCGGTGCCGACGCAGCATCCCCGTCCAGTACGGCTATGAAGCCGCAAACGGCAGCAAAGAAACTCGGCATCCACCTGCCTGCCTGCCCTCCGGAGTTTCAAAACGGTGGCATTAGCCATGCGCAGCTGCGCTCATTGCAACACGAACCGCCAGAGTGGCTGCAGCAATTGCGCTTGGAGGGCCCACATCCACGCGCTGAGGTGGCCCGGAAACTTGGTGTCTCCGTCAACGCGGTAAAAACCCACTTGGATAAAGCTCTGACCACTGCCGAGATCAAACAGCTCCTGCAAAACCAGCCAGAGTGGTTGTCCAAAGCCCGTACTCAACTGGCGGAATCCCGCAAGGAAAACACAAAGCCCGGCAACGCTGATTCCAATTAGCTTTCCAGCATCCAATTAGCTTTCCAGCCCGGATCCAGCGGCACCGTTGTCGGCTAGCTAGCGTGCTCCCATAACGCGCGATTAATCGATGTCGGGTCTGGCGCGGCAACCGCTTGCCGACGCCCGGCATCAGTGCGCCACGCGGTCAGCCGAGTCCAGCCATGCAATGAACTTCCCACCCACGCTGGCGTTTCCAAGGCTTCTGCCAGACTCAACACCCCGCGGTGGACTTGCCACCCGGCATTGTGCAAGGCGCTCACACTGCTGTGTGCAGTCACCGATGCTAAAACTTGCGCTTGTTCCGGTGGCAACAGTGCAATTTTGTCCGGCACTGCACTCGGATCTGATGGTGCACCGTTATCTGGCGTTAGACCTGCCGCCCCCGCTGCACTGTCAGTCTCCTGCTTCCAGCCCGGAAAAAACATGATCGCGGCATTCGCTGCTTCCAATACTTTCCCGTTGCGGTGCAACAGCGCGTCATCGGCCCCCACGGTACGAGCTTGCTCACGCAACTGCTGCAGATAGCCGTAATCAGGGCCTTTTACACGCGGGTATACGCGCTGGTCCTGTTCAGTTGGGATATACAGCTCCGTGGTGCTGCGTAATGCGGGTGGGTGCCGCAATTGCCATCGAAGGGCACCGTTTGCACCAACTTCTATTTTCGGGAAATATGTGCCATCATCCGGCAGTTCATCGCGTACCCGCAACAAGAAGGCTTCGATATCCCACTGGTCCAGTCCTGCCTCGCGCGCGCCAAGGCTAAAACGGTGTTCGTGAGCTTCACGGCCAACCACGCGGCCGTCTTTAATGAGGTAAGAATCCAGGATTTTCATCGCCTGCCCGATTATGCCAGAGTCTCCATCTCGGGCTCTTCTCCATCTCAGCCCTCATCACCGTCTCGCCTACGCACTCAGCAGAACTGCTAAGCCCCGACGTTTTACGAAGCGCGTTCAGGCAGCTGCGTGCCGTCAGCAAGATGCTCGGCCAGGCCGTCTTGAATCAGCGTTGCCGACAGCCACGAGGCATTCAGGTACCAGCCATCATTGTCCACTTCAACAACCTGGTCTTTGTGTACCGCGCCCAGGCTGCCCCACAGGGAGGTTTCGGTGGGGTTTGGGCTTCCGGGTACTACGCCGTAGAAAATCCAATCAGCGTCAGCAAGCCCAAGTTCCTCCGCAGAAATATCGTGACTGGATTTATCCGTGAATTGCTGGCTATCCGGCCGCTGCAATCCGGCATCTGCAGCGACAATTCCTGCCATGGATTCGACACCGAAAATATTGAAGGAATCATTTTTCGGGCGTAACAGAGAAATCGTGCCGACGCCATCGTCGATTGCAGCATCCAATGCATCTGCACGCTTCTCGTAGTTCTTCATAAACTTGTCGTATTCTTCGGTTTTATCGAGCGCGTAGGCAAGTAACTTAAAATCGCCTTTCCAGTTTTCACCGCCGCCTTTGCCCAATGTCACGGGTGCGAGTTGCTCTAGTTTTTTCACAATCTCGGAATCCGTGCGCTCGTTAGCGAAGATATGCGTTGGCTTCAGTGCTGCGATGGCTTCAATATCCGGATTCGCGCGTTCACCAACGACTTCGATTCCGTCAAGGTCAACCTCGTCACCATATTCTTCGTGCACAAATTCCGGGATCGCCTCTGCATTCTTAGCGACGGCGACACCTACCGGAACCACTCCGAGCTGCAGGGCGTTTTCCAGTTGTCCCGTATTCAGGACAACCACGCGTTCCTCGCTGCCAGCATCCGCTGCGTTGTTTTCAGGATCAGGTTGCTCAGTACCACATGCTGTCAGTGCGGCAAGCATTCCAACGCCAGCCAGTGCCGCACAGGCTTGTCGAATACGCAAAAATCTCACGAGTTTCTCCTAGTTCAAGCACCGTAGCGCGCAGGAAATCTGCCAATTAGCGTGGTGCAGCCAACAAAACTCACCTACATTAACACAGCCTAACCTGAATTGGCTACGTGAATAGCCACCCAAACAACGGCCGGGCCTTCACTTGGGTCTCGGTATATTCGTCCTCCGGGTCAGACAAGGACACGATCGCTCCGCCCACGCCATAAGTCACCTGTCTGCCCTCAAAAATCAGGGTGCGAATTGTCATGGACAAATCCACTGCCCCATGAAATGAAAAATAACCAAAAGCACCGGAATATGCACCGCGGTGGCTGCCTTCCAGCCGGTCAATGATGTCGAGCGTGCGTTTTTTCGGCGCGCCAGTCATCGAACCCGCGGGAAACAGAGCACGCACGGCTGCAACTGGACTGACCTCTCCCAACCGGGCAGACACTGTGCTGACAAGCTGATGCACGCTCGGAAATGATTCCACATCCCACAATTTCGGCACCTCCACGCTGCCGGGCACCGCAACGGTATTCATATCGTGGCGCACCAGATCCACAATCATCAGATTTTCCGCGCGGTCTTTTTCAGCTGTCTGGAGGCCTTCACGCAACGCCATATCTTCACTATCGCTAGCGCCCCGCGGGCGGGTCCCTTTAATCGGTTTGCTGGTAACCACACCACCTGCGATGCGCACGAAACACTCCGGGCTTGTCGACGCCAACCCGAAATCAGTAAATTCCAGCAGCCCTGCTCGCGCCGACGCATGGTTGTTCCGCAAATACGCGAACGCATCTTTTGCGTGATGCCCGGCAGCTGGCATAGTCAGCCGGTTAGTCAAACAAATTTCATAAGACTCACCGGCTGCAATGAGTTCCTGGGACTGCGCAATCAAATCTAGGTATTCCGCACGCGAATGTAGTTGCTGCGCGACGCTTTGTGGTGCGCCTTCCTCCTCAGTAGTCTTGGAGTGCTTGGGCCAAGCAACAGAGACGCCAGCGTCTGCAGTCTCGAACTCCTGAGCTTCTTGTAATCCTGCGACCATGGCATCCACCCACGCCTGTTGCACAACAGCCGTTTCTGCATTCTCACACAGCGCCACCACATGGCACTGGCCGTCGACAAGAATGAGCGCCCGATCCGCCAACAACAGCTGCGCATCCCAAAAATCCTCGCGCGCATGGGGAGCAGAATAGCCGCAATCCGCCTTGAGCTCGTATCCCAAATAACCCACTAGCCCCAAGCCAAATTCGCACCCAGGCACCGGTGGTTGCACCGCGGAATAGTGCTGCAGCAAGCGCTCAATAGCGTCAAAGACAGATTCTTCGAGTACCTCAGAGCTTTCAGTGCGCCAACCAGTGCCTGCATGAGAAACCTCCACTTCTCCGCGCACTACCGACGCTTTGATGTGCCTGGCCAGTGGCCCGGAATCATCCCCCATACAGATTGCTCCGGAGCCGTCTTCGATCCACCAACGCTGCCCACGCAAATGCTCATAAGCACGCATCGGGTCGGTGGCCAGCGCTCCTGCCGGAAAAGCTCGGGAAATCAACCACGGCTGGGTGTCCGTTGTATTCGACTCGTCACTATGGGGCTCGGCAAGTGTCGATTCGGAAATCTCCAGTCCGGCAATTTCTGCACGCGCTGAATCTGATTCATTATCGCGACTAGCATCATCACGGCTGGCACTATCAGCAGAGGCCCTATCTTCTGCGGCAATCTGCAAAAAATTGCGCACAATTCCCATGCCCTGCGCATCGGCTATGGATTCTGGGTGAAACTGCACACCCCACCACGGTTTATGCTTATGCGCTAAGCCCATCACCAAGTTATCCGCATCCGCGGTGCGAGCGGTGACACGAAAACATTCCGGTACAGGATTGTTGGCGTCATCAGCAACCACGAGCGAGTGATAACGCACCGCCTGATAATCCTGGTTAATACCGGAAAACAACCCGACCCCGTCGTGCGTAATCTGACTCCGACGCCCGTGAAACGGTTCGGGCGCACGCACCACAGAGCCACCTTCTGCCCAGGCCATAGCTTGTTGGCCTAAACAAACCCCCAGCACCGGCAGCCCAACGTGCAACGCGGCCGCCGAATGCCCCAAATCAGACGGGTTCTCCGGCGTTCCTGGCCCCGGCGAAATAATCACCGCACCAAAGCCACCCTGACGCATAAAAGTGGCGAAATCTACTCCACCAAGATCAGCGTCATTGGCGACAACGACAACCTCCTGGCCAGCCATGCGCACATAGCTAGCCAGGTTATTGGTAAACGAGTCGTGGTTATCAACCAGGACTACTTTCAATTACCTAAACCAGCTTCCAGTCTTCCAGGCCCTCATACAGTGGGAAGTCCTGGGTGAGCTTCTCAACGCGGCCACGCAGCTGTGCAACGTCTTTGCCCAGCAATGCCTGCGCAATCACATCAGCCGTTTCCTCGAACGCCTTCTCGTCGAAACCTCGAGTAGCCAATGCCGAAGCACCGATGCGCAACCCGGAGGTCACCATTGGTGGACGCGGATCATTCGGCACCGCATTACGGTTAACAGTAATACCAACCTCGTGCAAGCGGTCCTCTGCCTGCTGGCCGTCTAGTTCTGAGTTCCGCAGATCTGCCAAAACCAAGTGGGTATCGGTGCCGCCGGTGAGCACGGAGATACCAGATTCCTGGCAATCCTGTGCAGTCAGGCGCTCTGCCAAGATGCGTGCACCGTCGATGGTGCGCTGCTGACGCTCCCGGAATTCCTCAGTGGCAGCCACTTTGAACGACACAGCCTTCGCCGCCACCGCGTGCATCAACGGACCACCCTGCTGGCCTGGGAAGACTGCCGAGTTGATCTGCTTAGCGTAGTCCTGTTTCGCCAGAATCAGGCCGGAACGCGGACCGCCCAAGGTCTTATGCACGGTGGAAGAAACAATATCGGAGTGTGGAACTGGTGATGGGTACAGATCAGCAGCCACCAGACCAGCGAAGTGCGCCATATCAGTCCACAGATAAGCGCCAACCTCATCAGCGATGGAACGGAAGGCTTCGAAATCCAAACGACGCGAATACGCCGACCACCCAGCGATGATCACCTGTGGCTTTTCCGCCAAAGCCTGCTCGCGGACCTTGTCCATATCAATGCGATGGGTTTCCGGGTCCACCTCGTATGCAGCAACCTCATACAGCTTGCCGGAGAAATTTAGCTTCATGCCGTGGGTCAGGTGCCCACCGTGTGCCAAAGACAAGCCCATGATCTTGTCACCTGGTTTGATCAGTGAAGCCAATACCGCGGCGTTGGCCTGTGCACCCGAGTGCGGCTGTACGTTGGCAAATTCTGCACCAAATAGATCCTTGGCACGCTGCCGAGCGAGGTCTTCAATGACATCGACGTGCTCACAACCGCCATAGTAGCGGCGGCCGGGATAGCCCTCGGCATATTTGTTAGTCAGTACCGAACCTTGTGCCTGCAACACCGCGCGCGGCACGAAGTTTTCCGAGGCAATCATTTCCAAGGTTCCACGTTGACGGGAGATTTCTCCGTCGATGGCAGCAGCTACCTCTGGGTCAAACTCAGACAGCGGGGATTCAAACATCAAAGCGGGCCTTTCTGCACGCAGGTGGCGATTATGATGCTTATAACAATAACACCAAGCGGTAATGAGACAATACCTACTATGACTACCAGCCCCTACCTGGATTTTTCCCGAGAACACTGGCGCAACCTGCGTAAATCTGTCCCGCAGTTGTTAACGGAAGACGAGGTTGCCGAGCTCGCCGGTATCGGAGAAAATATTGACCTCGAAGAGGTGGCCGACGTCTACCTACCACTGGCTCGTCTACTGCATTTACAGATCGAAGCTCACCGCAGAGTCAACGACGCCGCTCAACAGTTCTTAGGGCACCCGCCGCAAAAGGTGCCATTCATTATCGCGGTCGCGGGATCAGTAGCCGTCGGCAAGTCCACCACTGCCCGTCTGCTGCAGGTGCTGTTGCAAAAATGGGATAAACACCAGCGGGTTGATCTCGTGCCTACCGATGGTTTTTTACTGCCCACGGCAGAGTTGAAAAAGCGTGGATTAATGAAGCGCAAAGGCTTCCCCGAATCTTACGACCAACGGGCGCTGTTGCGGTTTGTTACCGAGGTAAAATCAGGTGCGCCCGAAGCCCATGCACCGGTGTATTCCCATACTGCTTACGACATTTTGCCTGGTGAGGTCCAGCGTATTCGGCAACCAGACATCTTGATCATCGAAGGCCTGAACGTTTTGCAGACCGGCCGCACGCTCATGGTTTCGGATCTGGTGGATTTTTCCGTCTACGTCGACGCTCATATCGACGACATTGAAAACTGGTATATCGAGCGTTTCTTGAAGCTTCGACGCACTGCATTCCGGGAACCCGGCGCTCACTTCGCTCATTTCGCGGATTTGGAAGAAACCGCAGCCCGCGCCGAAGCCCGCGAGATCTGGCAGTCCATTAACTTACCCAACCTGGTAGAAAATATCTTGCCAACGCGCGTGCGGGCCTCGCTAGTACTTCGGAAAAACCACGACCACCTCGTGGAAAAAATTCGGCTCCGCAAGTTGTAATCCTAGTGGCTCCCCCAACGAGAACTTGCCTGCAGAACAGGGCAGATGCAAAGGAATATGCAACGGTTATTTGCCAAATCGTCGTGAGCGTTGCGAAAATTCTCGCAACGCCCGGAGGAAATCAATCTTGCGGAACGCCGGCCAATAAGTATCGGTAAACCAAATTTCCGAATAGGCAGCCTGCCACAGCAAGAACCCAGATAAGCGCTGCTCGCCCGAAGTTCGGATCACTAAATCTGGGTCCGGTAAGCCTTTGGTATACAAGTGATGCGAAATAGAATCTGCCGTGACGGCATCGGCAATCTCGTCTGCGGCCAAGCCTTTCCTTGCTTCCGCGCGAATAAGCTTTTGTACCGCGTCCACTATTTCTTGTCGACCGCCGTAACCCACCGCAACGTTGACGATAACTCCCGTGTTGTCCCTGGTAGTCGCCGCGGCATTTTCCATACGCTGTGCCACCTCAACCGGAAGCAGGTCCAGATGACCAACCAAACGCACCTGGCAATTCGGTTCCCCTTGCGAAAGCTGAACGACGACATCGGTAATGATGTCAAAAAGTAGGTTCAGTTCTTCCGGGGCTCGCTGTAGGTTTTCTGTCGACAATAAATAGCAGGTAACTACTTCTACTTCGGTTTCTGCGCACCAGGAAACCAGTTCTGCGATCTTGTGTGCACCACGTCGGTGCCCATGACTAATGTCGGTGAACCCGGCTTCCCGCGCCCAACGCCGGTTGCCGTCAGCCATGATTGCGACGTGCTTCGGCTGCGGCTTTCCCTGCAAGCTGCGGCGAATACGCGCTTCATAAATGGGATAGACCAATTCCCGCAGTTTCATTGCTACCGCCGATCGTGCACGCCGACTTCGCGCATTGCAGTATCAATGGCCTCGATGTCGAAGGGGTCAAGACCGTGATCTTCTGCGAATGCACGACGACGTCGAAATCTGGACTGTCGTCGGTGAAACGACCAGCCCAACATCATAATCGCCACAACTAAAGCAACGATAACCAGTAAGCCGATTGGTGAAGCTTTCCCGAATTCTGGCCCCATAGGTCCTTCGTGCACCTGGTTTTGGGCCCAGTAAAACGCCTCGGTCGCTGCTTCCGATGCCTGCGCCACCGATGCCGAGACAATGGCTGCAGATAGTGATGTTTGCATTAGTTGGCTTCCTCCAAACCGGCAAACAAATCGGTCTCCGGCAATTGTGTTTCTACCCGACTACGCGCTAATTCGTATTCCTCAGTAGGCCAGAGCTCTTGTTGGGTTTGCACGTCTGTGGCCATAAAGGCGCCAGCTGGATCAATCTGCGTGGCGTGGGCGCGCAATGCCGCTTCCCTGTGTGCAAAGTAGTCACTACACTCCACCTGCGTAGTAACACGAGCCATAATATCCGCCAAGTGTGGAGACCAGCGCTGCATCATCGGCTCATATGGAGAAGACTTACCTTGTTCCAACAAACGGTTATGGAATAACTCCATGCGCTGATAGACAAAGCCATGGCTGTAATAGAGTTTCAACGGCTCCCAAGCTGGAACCTCCGGGAGAAATTCCGGATCACCCGCGCGCTCCCATGCGATCATGCTGATCTCATGGACTTTCAAGTGGTCTGGGTGTGGGTAGCCACCGTTTTCGTCGTAAGTCATGATGACATGTGGCTTAAACTCCCGGATGATTTCTACCAGTTCGGTAGCAACCTTCATGGTGTCTTCGCGAGCAAAGCAGCCATCAGGAAGCGGTGGCATAGGATCACCTTGCGGTAAACCGGAATCAATATAACCCATCCACTTGTGCTGGACACCGAGAGCCTGAACAGACTGCGCCATTTCTTCGTGACGGACAGCCTGCATGTTTTCTTTGACCCCGGGCTTATCCATCGCAGGATTAATAATGTCGCCACGCTCACCGCCAGTGCAGGTGAGAATCAAAACTTCGTGACCATTGTGCGCATACATCGCGGTGGTGGCTGCGCCCTTAGATGCTTCGTCATCAGGGTGGGCATGGATAGACAGCAACCGGTAGCTCACATCGGTCCTTTCACATATTCGCTTGATTCATCATTCTGATGGATCATCTCAAAGTTCTTCGAATCGACGTTACCCGAATCGATTGTGCTGAAATTGATTATATTACCTAATTGTACTGGCTTCTACGCCTGCCTTAAGATGCGAAGAATGAGCACTCGCACGCGCGCACGTTATGGTTCCAACCGTTCCGGCAGTAGGAAAACTCCCGCTAATAATCTCACCGGCAAAATCCTCGTTGCGCTCTTAGTTCTTATGCTCGCAATTGGCTCTTGGGGCCTGTTCCGCTTGTTCAACGCGGACACACCACCTGCGGAAATCACATTGCTCAGCCAAGAGTACCCAGACGACGATACGCTGCGGGTATGGGTTGATATTACCCGGGACGATCCCACCGTTCCCGTCTACTGCATTGTGCAGGCGTTCAATTATGACAAGGCTGAGGTAGGCCGAGTAGAGATCCCCATGGCACCGGGCGAGAAGCGAACCGAACGCATTAGCGTCGATGTCCCTGTTCGTTCTGACGAAAAGGCCGTTGCAGGCGGGGTCTACGGGTGTTCTGGAACCATCCCAGCACATCTAAAGCTCGACAGCTAGCTACTAGGTCTTGTTTGATAAGGGCTAGGGACGAAAAACGATATACACATACGTTAAGATCTAGACAGAATCGTCGCATCGCAGCGAGTTCAAACACGAAGGGTTTGAACGACCAGAAGAATCTAAGGAAGGCTTCATACGGACATGGCTGAAAATAAAAAGCAGTACATCACGCCAGAAACCAAGGCAAAACTGGAAGAGGAGCTGCAGGCGCTTATTGACCACCGCCCGGTAGTCGCTGCCGAGATCAACGAGCGCCGCGAAGAAGGCGACTTGAAAGAAAACGCCGGCTACGATGCTGCTCGCGAGATGCAGGACCAGGAAGAAGCCCGCATCAAGCACATCTCGGAAATTCTTGCTAATTCCACTACCGAGCGCACCGGAGTCCAGGAAGGCGTAGCCAACATCGGCTCAGTTGTCCACGTGCACTACAACGAGGACCCAGAAAATAAGGAAACCTTCCTTATCGGCACCCGCGCTGCCGCAACCGACAACGAGAACCTAGAAACCTATTCGGAACAGTCTCCCCTGGGTGCAGCCATCCTGGGCGCAGAAGAGGGCGAAACCCGTCAGTACACCGCACCTAATGGCAACGTCATTAAGGTGACCGTGGACTCTGCTGCTCCATACGACTCCGCACTGTACGCCACCCCACGCGACAAAAACTAAGAAGGATATCCCCATGACTAACTATCGCAAATTCGCCGTCACCGGAGTGTCCGCGGCTGCTTTGGCTTTGGCTGCTTGTACTCCTCCAAACGAAAATCCTTCAGATCAAAAGGTCGAAACTGGCAACACTTTCGAGGCTCCACGTAGCAGCGAACCAACCAGCACGAACGGTACGAACACTCAAGAAACCGGTGTTGCCGGCACTACCGGAACCAACGGCACCGACAGTACTGGCGAATCAGTGCGCACCACGGAAACCATCATCGGTGGCACTGAGTCCGACCTGGACGACGACGAGGACTCTGAATTAGCCGCGGCCTCTGGGGATTCTGCGACGGGTTCTTCAGGGGCCACAAAAACAACTAGTTCTCGCAAAGTAGCAGCAAATAAGATTGGTTTTATTAACTGCCTGGGCAGTCCGGAACGGAAACCAGCTTACGTTGTACTCGATTGCGCAGACCCCGACGAACGTCTGACAAAAATAAAATGGACGTCTTGGGAGTCTGATTCTGCAAAAGCATCTGCGCAAAACACGGATAACCAAGAAGTATCTCTGGTTTTACGCTCTCCTGTGGAATCAGCCCAAGGAACCGTTTTTTCCGAAATCCTCGTCGACGGGCAACTGGTTACTCCCTAATTACCAGAGTCGGATCGAAACGCCCATAAAAATAAACGGCATGAAAAACTCCGGTGGGCTAGTCATCGCTTAAGCGTAGTGACTAGCCCACCGGAGTTTCGCGTCTCTAGGTGCTAGACGGGACAGACGGCACGGTGTCAGTCGTAGTTACAGACTGTACAACCACAATTCCCGCCACTAGCACGTCAAGTTACACCTAACGTTGCTGGAAATAAGACAGCAGACGCAAGATTTCGGTGTAGAGCCATACCAGGGTTACTGCCAAGCCCAACGCAACGCCCCAAGCCATCTTGGACGGTGCGCCAGCACGGATCATGCGGTCTGCAGCATCGAAATCTGTCAAGAAAGATGCTGCAGCCAAACCAATGCATACCAGCGAGAAAATAATCGCTAGGATGCCACCATCACGCAACGGGTTGTTCCCGGTAAACATAGCGAGCACAAAGTTACCCAGCATCAACACGACTACGCCGATGATGCAGGAAGTCAGAATCTTGTTAAAGCGTGGAGTAACCTTCACTGCACCAGTCTTGTAGACGACCAGCATGCCCAAAAAGACACCAACGGTACCCAATACCGCTTGGCCGATGAGGCTTGCGGCATTAGCTTCTCCGACATGCATGCCGGAGAAAACCATGGAAATACCACCGACGAAGAAGCCTTCAAACACGGCATAGAGCAGAGTCACCACTGGCGAACCCCACTTCTTACCAAAAGATGCAACCAGGACGGTGATAAACCCGGCGATCGCACCACCAATCGTAGCCATCATGGCAATCTGTGGGTTCACCATACCGATGCCAAAATTGAGTATGGCAAAGACCACGATGACCCCGAGAGTGATACCAGTTTTCGTAACCACGTCGTCGACAGTCATCGGACGATCAGCATCACGCTGCTCGGTCATTGGGGCGTAGCCGCCCTGCCCGCCATAGTTATCGTAGGCGTTATAGTTCATCTGTTGCTGGAAGCCGGCGTTATTACCATTCCCGGTTGCTCCAGCAGACAAGTTGCTCATTACGGGGTTGCTGTTACGCACTGTAGTATCCCGCGCCTTTCGTGTCATGGAGTATAGATTCTCACTCAGTGTAACGACGCGAAAGCTTAGAAAGTTCCCACAATTAGCGATCAAGGGATTTCTTTTTCACCTTTAGCTAATTTAATGAGTTTTGGGTAGTTATCGGGTTTTGAGTATCCCGTTCAGCGTTTCCGCTTTTAGTTGTGCCCCCAGTCGGGCTCGAACCGACACTGTATGGATTTTAAGTCCACCGCCTCTGCCAATTGGGCTATGGGGGCAAATACCAAGCGACCAGCAATTATCAGCTGTTTGTTGGCACGGATGATTATTCTAGCACAGAAACAGCTTCAGCTTGTTTCCAGATCACCCCATCAAGAATATCTTTTTCGCTAATCACGAATTCTCGTACTCCACTGTGCCTCTCGATCATGTCCATGATCCCACGTACAGCTACTGCTCCACCGCCAAGTACATCGGCACGCCCAGGGTGGACCACCGGGTTCTGCGCTCGCGCTGCAGCGGAAGTAGCAATGACTTGGTCTAGCAATACACGAAGAGCATCAAAGCGCAGCACGGAACCGTGAATTTGTTCCGGGTCATACTGCTCTAAGCCTTGGGCTAATGCGGAAAGTGTCGTGAACGTACCGGCACAGCCAACCACAGTTCGTGCCTGATTGATTGGCACAAGTTTTTCTACCTCGGACATGCGCTCCGCGACGAAATCGTCTGCGATTTCCACCTCTGTCTCGCTCGGTGGATCGGACGGCAGCATACGCTCGGTAATGCGTACGCACCCCATGGCTGCTGAATGTGCGCCAAGGATTTCCTCGCCTTTTTTACTGACGATGAATTCCGTAGAACCGCCTCCCAAATCGATTACGCAAAACGGGCCGGCTTCAGCAGGGAGATCTTGTACGGCGCCCAAAAAGGACAACTCAGCTTCTTCGACCCCGGTAATCACCTCAGCAGAAACACCAGGTTCAATTTCTCCGAGCAGCTCGGCAGTCATGTTAAAAAAGGCTTGATTGTTTTTCGCGTCACGCACCGCTGCAGTAGCAACCATACGAACTTTTTCCACGTTTTCGAATTTCATGATGTTCACGTAATTCCGTAACGCTTCCCGCGTCCGCACAATAGCTTCCGCTGCTAGCTCGCCGGTAGCATCTACGCTTTGTCCCAGACGGACGATTTCCATCCTGCGCGTAACCTCGTTAATGCTAACCCCAGAAGGAGTGTTGCCAGTCCGGGTGACGTCACTGATCAACAAACGGATAGAATTCGTGCCGCAGTCAACGGCTGCAATGCGGGTCATGAAATTTCCTTCTTTTCGGCTCGGCTATTTTCAGCGACTATTTTTCAGCGTTGCTGAAATCGAAATCATCGAGATCGATTCCCAGGCCTTCACACGAGGGCCAGTCCACCGGGATGGCAATGCCCCGCAAGTTACCATGCTCAGCTGCCATCGCCACCGCTTCTGTGCCCAGGCGGAAATGATCCGGCCCCTTGGCTAAAGCATAAGCAATCAAAACATGGAGACATTTCACGCGTTCCGGCATTCCACCACCAGAAAAATCGGTACCTAAATCTTCCATCGCATTGCGTTCTGCCAAAAAAGCTTCATGCGCGCGTTGATAATCCTCGGCAAGCTCTTCATCTTCCGCCAAGCGGGATTCCATCCACTTCATCACGTGTGCAACTTCCAACCGTGAAGCTTCCGCCGTTAAACGCGGGTCGGTGAGATAAAAAAGTGTGGGAAACGGGGTGCCATCGGGAAGCTTTGGTGTCGTTTTAATCACCGCCGGCGCACCGTCGGGGGTGCGGTACGAAATCTCTACGACACCACGCGGGCGACGTCCCAGCTGCTTTTCGACGGCATCAAGTTCGGCGGAAGTAACACTCATGTGTGCTATTCTCGCACGACCAGTTGCACTACGCGCAACTGGTTACCACAACTTCATCGGTTAGTTGGATCCTCGGCATGTTCTGGGACTTCTGGGGCCACCGGATCGCCCTCTACTTCCTCTCCGTCGGTGGACGTGGGAGCGTCGGCAGGCTCTGGGATCTCTGGTGGTTCCGCAATTGCGTCCCACAGCACTGCGTACCATGGGCGGGCTTCCTCATAGTCTTGCCGTGAGGTGGTCACCGAATCCTTATTAGTAATACGCGGATCGATGATGCGATAAGCAGTCTCTCCGGGTTCTACCAACCCGAAGCGGCTGCGCGCTTGTTCGCGCACATAATCCGCGTCTTTATAACGCTCAATCTCGTCTTCAACCCGAAGTTTTTCGGCTTTCTTCGCCGCAATGGAATCTTCCAAGCGCGCAATTTCGGCCCGGCCCTCATAATAATTACGCAGTGGCACCGCCACCGACAACAAGATCACCAACACCACAGAAACCATCACAGCAACACTGATGAGGTCGAAGCGCTGGTGGAATTTCTTTCGGGATCGACCGGCTACCGCAGTTTTTCCCCCCGGTCCACGCTGGGCGGCGGTACGAGAAGAAACGGGCACGGTTGTCCGTGTCCGCAGCGTAGACTTTTTACGCTCAGTCATGATCTCCTCGAGTTACCGTCCAGCGCGGATTTTAGCCCTGGAAACGTGGGAATGCGTCACGTCCAGCGTAACGTGCGGCCGCATCTAGTTCCTCTTCAATGCGCAACAAACGGTTGTACTTCGCAACACGCTCGGAACGAGCCGGCGCACCAGTTTTGATTTGACCACAAGATAGCGCCACTGCTAAATCAGCAATCGTAGTGTCTTCGGTTTCACCCGAACGGTGCGACATCATTGTGCGATAACCGTTGCGGTGAGCCAGCTCAACCGCATCGAAAGTTTCGGTCAAGGTTCCAATTTGGTTGACCTTCACCAGCAGAGCATTAGCGGCACCTTTGTCGATGCCTTCACGCAAACGCTGCGGGTTGGTGACAAAGAAATCATCACCAACGATCTGTACTTTGTCGCCAATTTCGCGGGTGAGGTTAACGTAGCCATCCCAATCGTTTTCATCCAATGGATCCTCAATGGACACGATTGGATATTCAGCGATCAGTTCAGCATAAACGCTCGCCATTTCTGCACCAGAAAGCTCGGATCCTTCAAACTTGTAGGATCCATTGTCGTAGAACTCAGAAGAAGCCACATCCAGTGCCAACGCAACGTCTTTGCCTGGCTCGTAGCCAGCTTTCTTAATTGCCTCAACGATCACGTCTAGGGCTGCACGCGTTGATTCCACAGACGGAGCAAAACCGCCTTCGTCGCCAAGACCAGTAGACAACCCGCGCTCTTTCAACACCGCTTTCAAGGCGTGGTAAACCTCAGCGCCTTGTTGCAGGGCTTCGGCGAAACTGGTGGCAGACAGCGGAGCAATCATGAATTCCTGAACGTCAACACCGGAATCAGCGTGCGCACCACCATTGAGGATATTCATCATTGGCACTGGCAACACATGGGCATTCGGGCCACCAATATAACGGTACAAAGGCAGCGCAGCGGAATCAGCAGCCGCCTTTGCCACAGCCATAGAGACACCCAAAATGGCATTAGCACCCAATTTGGATTTATTTTCAGTGCCATCGAGTTGCAGCATAGCCGCGTCGATCAGGCGCTGATCATCAGCAACCTGGCCGGCCAATTCGTCAGCGATAACCTCGTTAACGTTTTCTACGGCCTGCAACACTCCCTTACCCAGGTAGCGTTTGCCACCATCACGCAGTTCGTGAGCTTCATGCTCACCGGTCGAAGCGCCGGAAGGCACCCCGGCACGGCCGTGCGCGCCGTCATCCAGAACAACTTCTGCTTCCACAGTTGGATTGCCGCGGGAATCCAAGATCTCGCGTGCAAAAACATGCATGATATCAGCCACAGGCTGGGCCTCCTCTGATTTTCCGGCACACTAGTGCGCCATGTCAGGTGCAGTGAACACCCCTAATTGTTCCAGATTTCACCGAAAGCTGTAACAGGCACCCCGTATTAGCGGGAGGCGGGCTGGTCAATGGCATAAGAATTCGCCGCATCACGAACCTTGAGAACATAGTCGTTCGAGTTGTTGTACGACAAGATCGCCTCGGTCCATGCTTGTGGATCATCCAAATTGCGCCCTCCAGTACACAACAATTTTGCCGCTGCCAACGCAGCATCATCAATCTGCTGTGGATCAGGGTAACCATCGCCAGAAGCATCCAAACCGTAGCGATGCCAGGTTTGGGGAATGAACTGCATCGGACCAACCGCGCGGTCATAGACATTATCGTTATCGAATTCCCCACCATCAGTATCCGGAATATGCACAGTATTATTCGTGCCATCCAGCGGTATCCCAATAATCGGAGGATGCACCCGGCCGTCATCACCTATAGAAGGCCTATCGAACCAATTACCGGCATAACTCCCATGGCGCGTTTCCACCCAACCGATTCCTGCCAACGTCGTCCAGTCCAGATTGCACGACGGCCAGGCATCACGGGCGATCAGCTCCGCATTGCCATAAGCTCGCAATGCTTGCCCCGGGATCCCGGTATCGTCGGCAAGCCCTTCAGACCAATAGGTCAACTTATCAGCGGTGCGTCCTTCGCTATGCACATCAATAGACGGCACCTCTCGGCCCGCTGCCGGTGGTACATTATCCGGCACCGGCTGCAACTGCCGAGTGACCGACGGCCCATCGAGAAACGACAACAGCCACAGCACCACAGAGATCACCAAAATAATCCCCAGTACCGAGGCACAACCAACTTTCAGGCAGCCAGATCTCCTACTGCGAGCTGAATAATCCATCGTGGAACAAACCTACCCTTGCTCCTGTTCCGCACGCTTACCCTCAATCCACAATCGGTCTTGCTCTTCCTGAGAGACCATGCTGGATGTGCCATCAAAAAGATACGGCGCGCGCGAACGCATTTTGGCAATAAAACTGGCCGCAACATCGTCCAAACTAAACGCTTCCCGACGACGCCCTAATTCCGCATGAAACAACAATTGCAGCAAAACATCACCCAGCTCACGCACCAACTGCGCGTCATCAATATCCCGGGTCGTCTCAGCAGACTCAATAACCTCGCAAAGCTCCGCAACCTCCTCGCGCAGATAAGGCACCAGCGTTTTATGGGTCTGCAATAATTCAAATTCACCGATATCACGGGCACGCCGCATGACCTGACGTGCGATATAAAGCTGATCATCCCGCGAACGCGCAGTTATTATCCTCTCGCCGCGACTCACGCGCTCCAGCACGCGCTGGTCCGCTTCATTAGTACTCACCAAAAGTCCTGCCCCAGAAGGATCAGTTCCACGAATAACATCACCAAAATTCCAGCGCACTGTCACCGGCACTTCCTCGGTATAGCTCACCGGGCCAGAAACGCCACTGAATACCTCCAACGGAATTTGCTCGGGCCAACGAGGATCAAGAAGCAGAACAGTCATAAAGACAATCCTATAAGCAACTATGCCCGCTATAGCCACCCCGCCTTTCGCGCTCAGGGATTTCCAGGGTAGCTTTACCATCATGCACAGCGAGTCAAATGCCACCACCAACACCGCGGCAGTGAGCGGAACCGGGGCCACATCCCAGTCCGCACAAACGTCTCAGCAGCAAGGAGACGGAAAATCCAAGCACACGGTCACGATGTGGTCACTTGTCGCGCTCATCATCGGCTCTTGCGTCGGTGCAGGAATTTTCTCGCTACCGCAAAACATCGCTTCAGTAGCCGCACCCGGCGCGATGTTGATTGGTTGGGCAATCGCCGGCGTCGGCATGCTCTCAGTAGCATTCGTTTTCCAGATTCTGGCACAGCGTAAACCACACCTGGATTCCGGGGTGTATTCCTATGTGCGCGCCGGGTTGGGAGATTTTATTGGCTTCGCTTCCGGTTGGGGGTATTGGCTCGGCTCGGTCATCGCGCAGGTGGGCTACGCAACCCTGTTTTTCAACACCATCGGCCACTATGTGCCGCTATTCCACGAATCCAACCGCTGGGCATCGTTTATTTCCGTGAGCATCATGACCTGGGTGATTTTCGCGTTGCTTAGCCGCGGGGTGAAACAAGCCGCAATCATGAACACTGTGGTTACCGTCGCCAAGTTAGTCCCGATCCTGGCGTTTATCGTACTGCTGCTGTTTTTCGGTTTCAGCTGGGATACTTTCACCCTCGATTTCTGGGGCCGTGAATCTAGTGAAGGCTCAGTTTTTGAACAGGTCCAAGGGATCATGTTGTTTACTGTCTGGGTATTCATCGGTGTGGAAGGCGCGTCGGTGTATTCCAAGCAGGCCCGGCAACGCACCGATGTAGGCCGCGCGACCGTGCTCGGGTTCGTTTCCGTTCTCGTCTTGCTGGTGTCTGTGGCGACGTTGTCGTTTGGTGTACTCAGTAAAGAAGAATTAGCGGCCTTGCCAGATAACTCCATGGCCGCCGTGCTAGAAGCTGCTATCGGCCCCGTCGGCGGCTTGCTGATTTCGATTGGACTGTGTATCTCAGTTTTGGGCGCGTATGTTTCCTGGCAAATGCTATGCGCCGAGCCGTTGACCATGATGGCGATTGACGGGTTGCTACCCAAGCGAACCGGTGCCATCAACCACGCAGGCGCTCCGTGGATGGCACAACTGATTTCTACCTCCGTGATTCAATTCGCGGTCATCGTATTCTTCCTCAACGAGACCGCCTATATTTCAATGGTGCAGCTGGCTACGGTGATGTACCTATTGCCGTATATCTTTTCCTCGCTATACCTGCTGCTGTTGGCATCACGCGGCAAAGGCATAACTCACCCACACGCCGGCACGAGGTTCGATTTGTCTGGACCGGAAATGTCCCAGCGCGAAAACCGACGCCATCTTCTTATCGGCGCAGTAGCGTTTATCTATTCCATGTGGCTGATTTATGCTGCCGATCCGGTTTATATTCTCTTCGGTGCACTAGCCGTTGTTCCCGGAATAATCCCGTACGTTTTGACGCGAATCTCGCGCAAAGAAAAATTATTTAACGGTTTTGAATGGTCAATCGTCATTCTGGTGGTCATCGCAGCAGTTATCGCTGCTGTTGGTTTGGCACAAGGCTCGCTACACCTGTAGGCATCGAAGCCGTATAGCCCGGTTACAGCATGCCCTTATCTGGTTGTTGACAGCAGGTTTTTAGTACGGTTAGTACACCGTCGATTCCTGTGACTATCACTTCTATTTGGGAGCTTCTGTGACTCGTATCAGCGCGGATCTCACGCGTTCTACTGCTACCACTACTGGCACTTTCGATACTGCTGCAGCTACGTCTGCTGGTGATTCCTCTACCAGTGACCATGGTCGTACTGCCTGGGCCGACCGGGTCCGGGAGCTTGCAGAACAACGAAACGCGGTCATCCTGGCCCACAATTACCAAATTCCGGAGATTCAAGACATCGCGCACCACACTGGCGATTCCTTAGCGCTGTCCCGGCAAGCAGCCGCCACTGATGCCGATATCATTGTGTTTTGCGGTGTGCATTTCATGGCCGAATCAGCGAAGATTCTCTCCCCAAACAAGAAGGTGCTCATCCCAGATGCACGCGCTGGTTGTTCCTTGGCGGATTCAATCACTGCTGAACAGCTGCGAGAGTGGAAGGCCGAACATCCAAACGCTTTGGTGGTCAGTTACGTCAACACCACCGCCGAGGTAAAAGCCCTGACCGACGTCTGCTGCACCTCATCAAACGCCGTCGATGTCGTCAATTCCTTACCGGCAGACCAAGAAATCTTGTTCTGCCCAGACCAGTTCTTGGGTGCTTATGTGAAACGAGAGACCGGTCGAGAAAACATTCGTATCTGGGCTGGCGAGTGCCATGTACATGCAGGTATTAGCGCCGAACAATTGACCCGGCAAACCCAGGACAACCCCTCGGCAGATTTGTACATCCATCCGGAATGCGGTTGCGCGAACTCTGCACTGTATTTAGCCAATGAAGGCTTGGTACCGCAAGATCGCGTGCATATGCTTTCAACCGGTCAGATGATCACGCAGGCACAAAAACAGCCGCAAAATAAGGTTTTGGTCGCTACCGAGACCGGTATGCTGCACCAACTACACCAGGCAGCCCCCAACATTGATTTCCAAGCGGTCAACGATCGCGCTGAGTGCAAGTATATGAAGATGATCACTCCTGAAGCGCTAGTACGTTGCTTGGAAACCGAAACGGATGAAGTCACGGTTCCAGAAAATATTGCGAATGCAGCCCGTAAATCACTCGAAGCCATGATTTCGATCGGCAGCCCTGGTGGTGCCGAATAAATGGATCACTTGCAGCTTCCTGATTGCTCTGCGCTAATAGACACCGCGTTAGACGAAGATTTCGCTTACGGTCCAGACCACACCTCATTAGCAACGGTCACCACCAGCGCCTCATGCACCGCCGAGTTGAACGCCCGGCAGGACGGTGTCATCGCCGGTTTGGGGCTAATAAAACCAGTATTAAGCGCTGTCGCCCATCGGATCGCGGATCATGAGGTCTCGCAGACGGGCGAGCATGGGCCAGAAAATTTCCGGCTCACTCTGGAATGTAACGATGGCATGCACGTCGTCACTGGGCAGCGCTTAGCGACGATCACCGCTAATACCCATCTGCTCCTAGCTGCCGAGCGAACTCTACTCAACATCATCTCGCACGCCAGCGGCATCGCAACCGAGACCTCCCGATGGGTTCGCGCGATCGCAGATGCAGCAACAGAATTCGCCCAGAAAACTGAGGCTTCTGGCGACTGCCACCAACCAGCGATCCCACAAGCCCGGGTGCGCGACACCCGAAAAACCCTCCCAGGACTGCGCGAGTTGCAAAAATACGCGGTCCGCGCCGGCGGAGGCAGTAACCACCGGATGGGCTTGGGTGATGCCGCGATGATCAAAGACAATCATGTTCACGCCGCTGGCGGTAGCGTCAGCGCGGCTCTTCGCCTGGTTCGTGAGCATAAACCCGATATTCCGTGCGAAGTGGAAGTCGACACCTTAGAACAACTCGATGAAATTCTGCCGCTGCACCCAGACATGGTGTTGCTGGATAACTTCTCCCCCGCCGAAGTTCGTGCGGCAGTAGCGCGTCGGCAAGAGCTCAGCCCGGCAACCAAACTGGAGGCTTCCGGAGGGCTCACACTTGCTCGCGCTGGCGAGTACGGCACCACCGGGGTGGATTATCTTGCGGTGGGCGCACTAACTCACTCAGTGCGTGTAATGGATATTGGATTGGATTTTTCATGACAGCAACTCAGATAGCCCTGATCGGTGCTGGTCCCCGCGGTATTTCGGTTCTAGAACGGCTTGCAGCCTATTTACGCGACTCGTCCAGTTCCGGACAGGCGCAAACGAAGACGCAGGCAGTCCGCCCACAGATAACGATTCACATCGTTGATGATTCCCAAATCGGTGCCGGTCGGGTATGGGACACCACCCAGACTCGTACACTGTGTATGAACACGTTGGCTGATGCCGTGACTTTATTTACCGAGCCTGGTTCCACCGTGGGTGCCTCAGTGCTATCTGGCCCAACACTATACGAATGGATCCGCCTGGTTCGCGGCGATGATCTGCTAGCGGCATTCACTGCAGGTAACCTTAACTATGACACCAACGCTCAGGTAGTTCAGGAAAAAGAAGCACTGTTTCGTGCACACCCGCCGCGAAAAAGCCTAGCAAATGACTACCACGAGGAATTAGTCGGCACAGTAGAACAATCCAATCCTTCTCGCGCGCTTTATGGCGAATACCTGCGTTGGGTCTATCAGGTGGCTCTGGCGCATTTGCCGGATTCTGTGGAAGTCATCGAACACAATTCCCGTGCGGTTGACATGTACACGGTCCCGGACAGCGCTAATACCGACGTCATTACCCTTGCCGACGGCACCAGCTTTTCCGCCCACGCCACTGTGCTAGCCACTGGCTGGGTGCTGAACGCGGATAACGATGAGCAGCACCAATTGCGCGCGGCCAGTCAAGCTGAGCATTTAACCTGGATCAGTCCAAATAACCCAGTAGAACAACCCGTAGACAATATCGCGGCGGAAAAACCAGTGCTGGTACGGGGACTAGGAATGGGATTTTTCGATTTGCTAGCACTATGCACCCTCGGCCGTGGCGGCTCTTTCGACGTAGATCCAACCACGCGCTCGGGGCTACGGTATCGAGCCAATGGGAAAGAACCACATTTTGTAGTTTCTTCCCGCCGCGGCTACCCATTTTTGCCAAAGTCAGATTACGGTTCGCTCCCGCCAAAAGCTCATATGCCCCGTCTACACAACGCCCTGCAGGCTGTGCAGGAGCAAGAGCGGATTGATTTTTCCATCGACCTTGCTCCGGCGATTATTCGCGATGCTATCCAGGCCTTTTATGCAACGCTCTCTCGCCTAGCCCCAGAATCGATCCTCACCAGTACGGAAGACATCAACACCGTGCTGGATTCGACCCCAGTATATGTGTTGTTGGATCCGCACGGTCTCAGCGGTGTGTTAGCCCGGCACACGACTGAGATCTGCAATTTGCAGCCGTATTTACACCCACGCGTCGAATCGACTCAGCAAGTTGCTGAAGCAATGGCCCGAGATATCGACGAAGCCCTAAAAGGTTCCAATTCACCGATCAAGGCTGCTTTGTGGGTATTCGCCTCCTGTCGCAAACACGTTGGGATTGCCGGAAGCCAAGGAAAATTCATGGCAGATTCCACAACCCCAACGCTGTCGCAAATCATGGCTTTAGGACAGATGGTTGGTTCCGGGCCTCCACTGTTTCGTTCCCAACAGTTACTGGCGCTTGTCGACGCCGGACTGGTGGAGTTTTTGGGCGCCCAACCACGTTTGACCATTGGTTCTGCAGAGTTCACGCTCACCTGCGGTTCGGGTGTTTCTGCACGGCGGGCCAGTGCGACAACGCTCGTCGATGCTTGGTTACCAAAGCCTGATATCCGCTTCCCTGCCGATCCGTTGAGCCAGGCTTTATTCGCTTCCGACCGGATCCGTCCGTTCTCGATTGACGGAGTGGAACAAGGTTCGCCGGAAACTGCGTACGCGACGCGTCGGACGATTCGCCCGGACGGCAGTCAGGATTCCCGTCTGCACATCATTGGTATTCCCACACATGCGCAGATGCCAGATACCACGATTTCCCCAATGCCAGGTACCGACCCGATCATGTTGCAAGAAACGGATAAAACCGCACGCAGCGTGCACGCGATTATTCAGGATCTGCGCGACGAAGCTCCACAGCCGTAGCTGCTTGGGCTAGCCCAGCTAACACCAGCTGGGTCATCCACTTCTGATGATCCGGCAGGATGTCGTGCCCCAGACTGGTTAATTTCCGAGAAAGCACGCCGATGGTCAATACAAAGCGGCGCGCGTGCAGCTCGGGCGTCACGAAGCCGTACTGCGCTGCAGTGGCTAAAAGTTTTTCAATTGGCTGCATATCACGGTTCCGGACCGCGGTGGCGAATTGCTGCACGAGATCTTGCCGCTCTGCGTAGCGCGAAACTTGCTCACTCAGCGGACCGACACCTTGTTCTACCAATTCGGTGACAAGATCTGTCCAGGTCTGCCATGGGTGCGCTTCCCAGTGGCCATCGTATTTTTCGATAATTGCGCAGTGTTGCGAATAGACGTGGTCCCCCACGGCTAAAATTAACGCCCAGCGATCCGGAAAATTCCTGTGTACGGTGGCCACTCCTACTCCCGCAGCCGTGGCAATCGCACGAAAAGTGACATCGATACCGTGTTCTTGGAACAAGCGGTGGGATGCTCGAATGATGGCTTCTCGGTTCGCTTGGGCATCAGCGCGCACTGCGGCTCCTTTCTTCGAGCAGAGCGGCAAGTCATTCAATCCGCCTGTGGTGGCCCCATTTTCTTCCGTTATATATTACACCGGGCTATCACTTCGGTGGCCGTTTCGGGCTGGTCACTGTCGCGTCGTTCGGGATCCAGAACCGCAGGGGTGCAGCAACATTCTTGGAAATGCCGATGCGCGGTCCAGCTACCCATTCAGGTTCCTGCGAGCGTATGCCAAGCTGTGGATTCATTGTTGCGGTTCCTCGTGGCGGCAGGCTGTCCATGTGGGCAGGCACTTGTTCTACAGCGAGGTGATTGTGTTCGGTACCCACTCCGAAGGCTTTAGCAAGGTTTCCAGGGCCGGACGCTAAACGGGTATAGCTGACATCGCCCCGGCGGCTACGCGCTATCGGCTCACCGGCGATCACTCGCCCAGAGCGAAGCAAGCACCCTTGGCCGGTGCCTTCCGGACCACACACCAAGTTGCAGCAACGATGAATACCATAAGAAATATAGACGTATAGGCGTCCGCCCGGCCCCCAAAGCGCGGCGTTTGCCGGTGTCTTGCCACGGAAACTATGCGCAGCTGTGTCGATGCCATGTAGATAGGCTTCCACCTCAGTAATTTCGATGGTCACAGAGCCAAAAGACAGGGTTCTGCCCAAAAGCAAGGGCGCAACTACATCGGCATCAGCAGAAAAATCTAGCATTCGTGCACACTCCACTAGCCACTAGAAGTCATAATTGATTACAGCTGTTCGCCACTGTTTACTACTACTCACTCCTATTCGCTCAGCGAAAACACCGAGCCGCTGGATTTCTGCACTCGAGGTTTCCCTGGCTTCTTACGTCGCGCTTCGCCACGTGTAACAGCACCGGCTTCATCTTTGCCAGTAGTCTGTGGTTTCTGTGCTCCGGATACGTCAGTTTTTTCCACATCGAACATCTCGGTGAGGAAATCCGCCATCCACTGCAGGAGTTCCACATCGCGCAACTTCGGGTCCGTCACGTTGCCACGACCAGCTTTCGGGAACGGTAGCTGGATCGCTTTGGCGGCTGCACGGTAATTCGCACCAGGGTGTGTGCGTTTCAAACGCACTTGCTTGGAATCCGGTAATTCCACCGGGCCCACTTTGATTCGTGTTCCTTGCACCATGATGTCGGTGACCCCGGCGCGCCGAGCTTGGTGGCGCAGGCGTGCCACAGCCAGCAAACGCTCGACCTCTTCCGGGATCGGGCCATAGCGGTCTTCCATTTCCTCAACTACCAAGTGTAGGTCTTTATTGTCCTGTGACGACGCCAGCTTGCGGTAAACCTCCAAACGCAGGCGTTCCGAAGAAATATATTGTTCCGGGATATGTGCATCCACCGGCAAGTCGATACGAATTTCTTTCGGCGACTGATCTGTGGCATCCAGTGCCTCACCGCGGGAAAGCGCCTTGAAGGTTTCGACAGCTTCGCCGACCAACCGGACGTACATATCGAAGCCGACGCCTGCGATATGACCAGATTGTTGGGCGCCCAGCACGTTTCCGGCACCGCGCATTTCCAGGTCTTTCATGGCCACTGCCATACCGGCACCGAGATCGTTGTTTTGCGCGATCGTCGCCAAGCGGTCATAGCTGGTCTCAGAAAGTGTGGCTCCTTGCGGGTACAAAAAGTAGGCGTAGCCACGCTCCCGGGAGCGTCCAACGCGACCGCGCAGCTGGTGCAACTGTGACAGCCCCATCTGGTGGGCATTTTCCACGATCAAGGTGTTGGCATTAGCAATATCCAAGCCGGTTTCCACGATCGTGGTGCATACCAGCACGTCATATTCGCGATCCCAAAAACCTTGCACAGTACGTTCCAGCAGGTCCTCGTTCATTTGCCCATGGGCAACGACGACGCGGGCTTCTGGCACCAGTTCACGGATTTCCCGGGCCTTTTTCTCGATATCCGCGACCTTGTTGTGAATCACGAAGGTCTGACCATCGCGTAACAGCTCGCGGCGGATCGCAGCCGCAACTTGCTTGTCTTCGTAGGCACCGACATACGTCAGGATCGGGTGCCGGTCTTCCGGTGGAGTAAGGATCGTCGACATTTCCCGGATGCCCGCCATCGACATCTCCAGGGTGCGTGGGATTGGAGTCGCAGACATCGTGAGCACGTCGACGGATGAACGTAAGGCCTTGATGTGTTCTTTGTGCTCCACACCGAAGCGCTGTTCCTCATCCACGACGATCAAGCCGAGGTTTTTCCACTGCACGCCAGTCTGCAGCAACCGGTGAGTACCAATCACGATATCGACGGTGCCGTCGGCAAGCTCTTTAATGATCTGCTTGGCTTCTCCCGCGGTACTAAACCGCGAAAGCACCCGCATCTCAACTGGGAAGCCTGCCATGCGTTCAGCAAATGTGTCATAGTGCTGCTGTGCCAACAGCGTGGTCGGCACCAATACCGCGACTTGTTTTCCATCTTGCACCGCTTTGAAAGCAGCACGCACCGCAACCTCGGTTTTGCCATAGCCAACGTCGCCGACGACAACGCGGTCCATCGGGACCGACGATTCCATATCCGCTTTCACTGCTTCGATGGCCAGCATCTGGTCTTCGGTTTCGACGAACGGGAAGTTATCTTCCATCTCCGCTTGCCAAGGAGAATCCGGGGCAAAAGAATATCCCGGCGCGGCTTGGCGCTTCGCATAAAGTTGCACCAGCTCGCCAGCGATTTCGCGGACCGCTGCGCGCGCCTTTTTCTTGGTGTTTTTCCAGTCCGATCCGCCCATTTTGGACAGCGTCGGTGCTTGCCCGCCGGTGTATTTGCTCAGCAGGTCCAGTGATTCCATGGGCACCCACAATTGGTCTGCGGGCTGTCCGCGCTTCGACGCTGCGTATTCCAGCACGATGTATTCGCGGCGAGAGCTTTCCCCACCGGCATTGATCGTGCGCTCAGCCATCTTGATGAACTTGCCGATGCCGTGGGTTTCGTGGACGACGAAATCGCCTTTTTTCAGTGCCAGCGGGTCCACTCGGTTGCGCCGTTTGGCGGGTCGACGTTTGGCACCGGCGATATCGCCGACACGGTTACCGGTCAGATCGGTTTCGGTAACCACGACCAACGGCAGTGTCGCACCGTCGTGCTGGTTGCGGACTTTCGGAAAGACCAATCCGGCGTGGCTCAATGCTTGATACAGCGTGATCTCGCCAGCGTTGGGTTGCCAGCCGGGCTCTGCCACGTGCGCCGAGATGCCGTTTTCGCGGAATCGTTCCGCCATGCGTTTGATAGCACCGGCTGCCGGGGCGATATATGCTGCGCGTCCACCCGACTGGCAATGGGCGCGAAGCTGCGACATCATCGCTTCGATTTCTTTGGCGTCGCCTTTCGGCTGTGGACCAGCCTCAAATTCGAGCGGCAACGTCGCTGCTTCATCTGCGGCAAACATTCCTGGAGGGGCGAACGTCCACCAGGAACTGCCACGTTCCCGGGTGATGTCTTCTAATTGTTCTAGGGACAAGTAGTTTGCTGCCGACAAGTCAAGTTTGTTGTGGGCCACCGGGCCATCCGCCCCCATGGCTGCTGCTTCCCAGCTCGCGGCCAAGAATTCTGCGTCGGTATCGTGCAGGTCCTCTACCCTACGCCGCACCTTTTCTGGGTCCATGACCAGAACATGCGTGTTATCCGGCACCAGGTCCAACAGCGACACCATCGGCGTATCCGCCAGCACCGGAAGCAACGCTTCCATGCCTTCCGATGGGATCTTTTCCGAGATCTTGGTGAGCAATTCCGCTAGCGTCGCGTTGGAAGCATACTCGCGTGCGAGTTTTTCCGCTTTCGCTGCTACCGCATCGGTAATGGGCAGTTCACGAGCCGGGAAAATAGCAACTTTGCCAACTTCGATCTCAGAGATCGTGCGTTGGTCTGCCACAGAAAACTGGCGGATATCGGTGATTTCATCACCCCAGAATTCGATGCGCACTGGATAGTCCAGGGTCGTGGGATAGACATCGACGATGCCGCCGCGTTTGGCGAATTGGCCTTTTTTACTGACCATATCGACGTGCGAATATGCACGGAATTCTAATTCAGCAACCAGCTGCTCAAAGTCATATTCTTGGTCTTCAGTCAAGCTAATCGGCGCCCGGCCATCGACAGATTCCAACACTGGCTGCGCCAATCCGCGTGCTGGGGTCACGATAACTTGCAGATCGTCTAAGCGGTGCAGCACGGCAGCACGCTTGCCGACGATATCTGCCCCCGGAGACAAACGCTCATGCGGCAAGGTTTCCCATGCGGGAAACATCGCGACCTTATTGCCCAGCATGGCAGCTAATTCTGCTTGTAGGTCTTCAGCTTCGCGGCCGGTGGCTGTGAGTACAACGACGGGGGCATGGTGCGCCAGGGTGCCGATAGCCCAGGGACGAGCTTGCGTAATGCCGGTGATGTGCAGGGTTGGTTCACCAACATGATTGATGAGCCCTTTGAGTTTCGGATCGCTGGCAGCAACTTTTAATAGGCCGGCGAGCATATTCACTTCGGGATCATTCTCCTGACTGAGATGGCTGGTGGCTGGAGCCTCACCCCTTGATATGAAAAAGCTTCCCCACCAGGACTCGAACCTAGAATGACGGTACCAAAAACCGTAGTGTTGCCGATTACACCATGGGGAAATGTCGACACTCCTACACTGCCATTCGAAACGACCATCAGTGAATGATGACATCGAGGCGATATGCAGTTGCGTGCCAACGGCTTGTAAGTTTACACAATCAGATGAAGAAATGAAAAACCAACGGCCACACAAAACGCCATACAACACGTAGCCAGGGCTTTTTCACACCCTACTCGCCATTACCATTAGCCTGGAATTATGAATCCCGGCTCCTCGCGCACCGCACGCAACCAGCAGCACAATGGCCGCCATATTGCTATCGCCAATGCCCTGCAAAACATCGGCGACCAGACTGCCTCAGCCAAAACTGTCTTGCCCTGGTTGTTTACTGCCGCTGGGGTGCCAGCAGCATTTTCTGGTTTGCTGGTGCCGGTTCGCGAGTCGTTAGCAATGCTCCCGCAGGCTGCACTGCGGGGTTGGGTGACATCACAGGAATCTCGGAAACGAATTTGGATATTGGGCTCACTTGGGCAAGCACTCTGTGCCGCGCTCATGGCACTCGCTGCATTGGTACTGAGCGGGCCCTCGCTAGGCGTCACGGTCGTGGCGCTTTTAGCCTGCCTAGCGATTTTTCGTTCCTTGTCTTCACTCTCCGGGAAAGACGTTTTGGGCCGGGCTGTGAGCAAGGGACAACGCGGCGCGGTAACCGGCACCGCGACCACACTATCGGGCATCGTCACTATCGCTGTCGGTGGCGTGCTGTTGTTCGTCCCCTCCCCAATTCCTACTTGGGTCGGCGCAGTCCTCATTGGGATTGGCGCACTCGGTTGGTGTGTGGCATCGCTTTCTTTCGCGCGTGTCGACGAAAACTTGGATACTCGCTCACTAAAGAAAGCCATGCAACCAGGCCTTCCCACCGACGCACTTCCCTGGTATCGCGATACCTGGCAGTTATTACGTGACGACGCTCATTTCCGGCAATTCGTCGTCGTTCGCTCTCTGCTCCTAGTCTCGTCACTATCCACCGCGTTTATCGTCACACTGAGCACGCTCAACGACAGCAGTTTCGCCGAATTGGGCGCCTTTGTGTTCGTCTCTGGTCTTTCAGCACTGCTTGCAGGAAAAATTTCCGGGATCTGGTCTGATCGTTCCTCCAAGACCGTGATGTCCGCCGCCGCTGGCACGGCTTCATTGGTGCTGTTGCTGCTGGTAGCAAGCTCACTGACTCTCCCTCCCGGCTGGAATTCCGTACTATTTCCACTGGGATTTTTCTTGGTGTCTCTCAGCCACGCCGCCATACGCGTGGCCCGTTCAACCTATCTCGTGGACATGGCTGAAGACGACCAACGCACCCGCTATACCGGCGCCGCAAACACACTGATGGGCGTGATTCTGTTATGCGTCGGCGCGTTGTCGTCTGTCATCGCACTCAAAGGCCCTGCTTGGGCGTTAGTATTTTTGTCTCTCATTGGTTTTGCCGGTGTTTGGGCAGCTCGCAAGCTTCCGGAAGTCTCACAAGGTGGCTAAAACCCCACGGTCAAGCGCGCACGCGCGAACACATCGTTATGATTGGTGCCATTAGTTAACCCCCATTTGTTCAGGAGTGAATTCTCGCTGTGGCTCAACAATCTTCCTGCGCGGTCATCGTCTTAGCTGCCGGCGCCGGTACACGGATGAAATCTACGACCCAGAAAACGCTGCATGAAATTGGCGGGCGCTCGCTGCTTTCCCATAGTGTGCACGCCGCGGTCGGCTTAAATCCGGACAATGTCGTCGTGGTCGTCGGCCACCAGCGTGAGCAGGTAGTGCCAGCCGTCGACACGCTTTCCGAGGAACTCGGCCGTAAGCTGACCACCGCCGTGCAAGAAGAACAACTTGGCACCGGGCACGCGGTGCAATGTGCGATGGCTGGGTTGGAAGATTTCCAGGGCACCGTGATTGTCACCAATGCTGATGTGCCCCTACTGCGACCAGAAACCCTCGATCACCTACGCGAGCACCATGAATCCGCACAAGCTGGCGTTACGGTGTTGTCCGTCGAACTTGCCGACGCCACCGGCTATGGCCGCATTGTGCGCGACGATAATCAGCAGGTTACCGCAATTGTCGAGCATAAAGATGCTTCAGCAGAAATCCGAGAAATTACCGAAATCAACTCCGGAGTCTTCGCTTTCGACGCTGCCATCCTGCGCGATGCGCTCACACAACTGAACACGGATAACGCGCAGGGCGAGTTGTATATCACTGACGTGCTGGCTATTGCGCGCGAGGCTGGCCATGGGGTCGGTGCCTATGTCGCAGCTGATGCTGGCGAGCTCGCAGGCGTCAACAACCGCGTACAGCTGGCAGAAGCAGGCAAGGAATTCAACCGCCGCACCGTAGAAGCAGCCATGCTCGGGGGCGCTACCATTGTCGACCCTGCCACCACCTGGATTGGCGCGGATGTCACCGTGGGCCAAGACGTCACCATCCACCCGGGTACGCAGCTGTGGGGAAAAACCTTCATCGCGGACGGCGCGGAAATTGGACCGGACAGCACACTCACAGATGTCGTCGTAGGCAAGAATGCGCGTGTGATCCGTGCCCACGCAGAAAGCTCGCGTATTGGCGCAGGGGCGAACGTCGGACCATTTACCTACCTTCGCCCAGGTACAGAGTTGGGTAATAACGCCAAGCTCGGTGGCTTCGTTGAGACGAAAAAAGCCACTATCGGTGAAGGCTCCAAAGTTCCGCACCTGACCTACGTGGGTGATGCGACCATCGGCAAACACTCAAATATTGGTGCTTCTTCGGTCTTCGTTAACTATGACGGCGTGAACAAGAATCACACCGTGGTGGGCGATCACGTGCGCACAGGTTCAGACACGATGTTCATCGCACCAGTAACCGTGGGTGATGGCGCCTATTCTGGGGCAGGTACAGTGATTAAAGACGATGTTCCACCAGGGGCACTGGCCGTCTCAGGTGGCCGCCAGCGCAATATCGAGGGCTGGGTCGCGCAAAAGCGCCCGGGTAGTCCCTCTGCGCAGGCTGCACAAGCTGCCGAAAACAGCACAGCCGACAACGGCGAAGCTGACAATCGCAGCACTGATAACGGCAGTGACCAGGGTTCCGAACAAGCGTAGACATCAAAGCAGAAGGGTTAATCCTATGACTGGCAAGATCGCTATGAACCAAAAGAACATGATGGTCTTCAACGGCCGCTCGCACCCAGACCTCGGCGAGGCTGTCGCCAAGGAATTGAGCACAAAAATCACCCCAATGCGAGCAGAAGACTTCGCAAATGGTGAGATCTTCGTTCGCTTTGAAGAATCGGTACGCGGCGCGGATTGTTTCGTTATGCAATCCCACGCGACCGTCGAAGGCGGCGATCTAAACAAATGGCTGATGGAGCAGCTCATCATGATTGATGCGCTCAAGCGTGGTTCCGCTAAGCGCATCACGGCCATTTTGCCGTTCTACCCATACGCACGCCAGGATAAAAAACACCGCGGACGCGAGCCTATTTCCGCTCGCCTGATCTCTGATCTGTTGCAATCCGCTGGTGCTGACCGTTTGGTCTCCGTTGATCTGCACACAGACCAAATCCAAGGCTTTTTTGATGGTCCAGTCGACCACATGCACGCCATGCCGGTGTTGACCGACTACATCAAAGAGAACTACCCAACTGAGAACATGTGCATCGTCTCGCCTGACGCTGGCCGCGTGAAGGTCGCAGAAAAATGGGCAAACGTCCTCGGCGGCGCACCGATGGCCTTCGTCCACAAGACGCGCAGCGTTGATGTAGCCAACGAAGTCGTCGCTAACCGCGTGGTCGGTGATGTTTCGGGCAAGGACTGCATCTTGGTAGACGACATGATTGACACCGGTGGAACTATCGCGGGTGCCGCAAAGATCTTGAAAGATGAAGGCGCCAAGTCTGTCGTTGTAGCCTGCACCCACGGCGTATTTTCTGGTCAAGCCCGAGAGAAGCTCTCGAACTGTGGCGCTGAAGAGGTCATCACCACCGACACCATCCCTCAGTCCACAGAGGGGTGGGACAACTTGACCGTGCTCTCCATCGCCCCTTTGCTGGCTCGCACCATCAACGAGATCTTTGAAAACGGTTCCGTTACCACGCTGTTCGAGGGGTCTGCCTAATGAAAAGCTTTGACGAATTCCGTGACAAAGTAGCCTTGGTTACCGGCGGCGGCTTCGGCATCGGCGAGGAAATCTGCTATGAACTCGGGGAATTGGGAACCCACGTTGTAGTCGCCGATTCCAAAGAACATAAGCCGTCTGAGGTGGCCGAAAAAATCCGTTCTAACGGTGGTTCGGCGTATGCCATTGAGATCGACATGACTGCCGAATCGGATTACAAGGCTGCGGTACAAACCGCCGTAGAGCAGTTTGGTGGTTTACATTACGCGGTTAATTCGCCAGGCTACGGCGGTGAAGGCGAACTCACCGGAAAGCTGAATGGTCGGCAATGGCGCGATTTGGTTGATCTCAACCTCAACGGCGTCGCTTATGCCATGCGTTATGAGATCGAACAATTCTTAGACATGGACATGAGCTCGGAGTGTTCCATCGTCAATGTCGCTTCTGTGCACGGGCTAGTGGCGGCTAAGGGCAAAGCAGCCTATTCCGCTGCCAAGCACGGCGTCATCGGGCTAACCCGTTCAGCCGCCGTGGAATACGGCTCCAAGGCAATTCGTGTCAACGCGGTGTGCCCAGGCTATATCCGGAACGCCCTGCTGGCGAATTTCATGGATGAAGATGAGCTGACCAAGCTGATCAACGACCATCCACTTGGCAGGCTGGGGTCAGTTCGAGAAGTTGCCGCGATGGTGCTGTTCCTGCTTTCGTCAAACGCATCGTTTATCACCGGCAGCACGCAAACCGTGGATGGTGGCTATACCGCCATTTAGGTCATCCCCATTTAAGACCATAATCTTTAAGAACATAGCAATTCCAGGTCTAGGCACAGTATCGCCTGTGTTTCGTTGCTGGCCTGCTGTTTGCTATGATGGCTCTCGTCTCGGCGAGGGCCATTCATTTTTGGCCGTTATCGACGCGATCTACACTTAACCCGGTAGCTCCCCCGGTCGTGGATGTGCCCTTGCCTGTGCACGTTTGTCCACATATTTATTTTCACTACACTGAGGAGTTATCTATTATGGCTCAAAATACCCCTGCTCTCGCGGCACAGCCACGTAATGAGTTTGGTAAGGGCGCTGCCCGCCGTTTGCGTCGTGAATGGCGCGTGCCTGGCGTTCTGTACGGCCCAAACACCGACCCAATTCACTTCTCTGTAGACCTGCTGGAGCTACAGACATTGATCCGTTACAACGGCCTGAACGCAGTTCTGGAATTGGAACTTGACGGCGAAAAGCACCTGTCCATGGTGAAGAACGTTGACCAAAACGTCCTCACCCTAGACGTCGATCACGTGGACCTATTGTCGATTAAGCGCGGCGAAAAGGTTGAGGTTGAGGTTCCTGTCACCGTTACTGGTGAGCCTGCCGCTGGCATGATGTTCATCCAGGACAACGACGTCTTGTTGGTTGAGGCCGACGTTCTGTCCATTCCAGAAGAGATCGAAGTTTCCATCGAAGGCGCAGAAGATGGCACCGTCATCACTGCAGCTGATTTGGACATCCCAGGTGGCGCCACCCTGGTCGCAGAAGAAGACACCGTCATCGTCTCCGTCATGGAGCCACAGGAAGACGAAGAACTCGAGGCTGCTGCTGCCGCCGCTGAAGAAGGCGGCGCTGAAGCCGGTGCAGACTCTGAAGAGGAATCCGATGAGGAAACCCCTGCAGATCGTCTGGACCCTGACACCGAGTCCTCCGACGACAAATAAGCCACTGGATAATCTAGCCGTCGGCTAGATATGCCCAAACAGAAAGTCGAGTCCACCCCATGCACACTGCGAACGCTCTGTCTCAGCACAATAGTGTTCTGATAGTTGGGCTCGGCAACCCCGGTGCGCGTTATGCACAAACTCGGCACAATATTGGCTATCGCATCGTCAATGAATTAGCAGAAACGACAGCTTTCCAGCCTGTGCCATTTAGTTTGCATAAACGTACCGGGGCTTTTGTGGCCGAAATGCCTGCTGGTTCTATAGGCTACGGCTCCCCAAAAATCATCCTGGCGCGCACCGGTACACCGATGAACACCTCTGGCGGTGTGGTCAATGCCCTGGCAAATTATTTTCATATTCCGGCTATCGGCATCGTCGCAGTTTATGACGATATGGAACGCGACTTTGGCGATTTCACTTTAAAACACGGCAGTGGCGATAAAGGCCACAACGGCTTGAAATCCCTTACCAAAGCTCTGGGTACCAAAGACTATGCTCGTCTCAGCGTTGGCATTGGACGGCCCCCTGGCAAGATGGATCCGTCATCGTTTGTTTTAGGCAACTTTTCCGCCGCCCAAGAACGCGAATTGGATTTTATTATTCCGGACGTCGCTGACTATCTCCGGAAGGCACTTCTATAAATTTTCCCCTCGGGAATCCTCTGATATCGGGATATCGATCACGAATAGCCGGTATAGTGGGAGTTACGACTGCACAGTTGCACCCAAAACGAGGAGTTCCCTTGAGTTTCGAATCCATTGCGGATGTCGTCCAACATATCGAAGATGAAGATATTAAATTTGTCGACATTCAGTTCACTGACCTTCCCGGTGTAGAGCACCACTTCAGCATCCCTGCCTCGGAATTTACTGAGGAGGCAGCAGAAGAAGGCCTGGCTTTCGACGGCTCCTCAATTCGAGGATTCACCACCATTGATGAATCCGACATGATGTTGCTGCCGGATCCACATTCTGCAATCGTGGATCCTTTCCGCACGACAAAAACCTTGAACATCAAATGCTTCGTGCACGATCCGTTTACTCGTGAACCGTTTTCACGTGACCCACGCACGACTGCGCGTAAAGCGGAGGAGTATCTGAAGTCCACAGGCATCGCTGATACCTGCTTCTTCGGCGCCGAAGCCGAGTTTTATTTGTTCGATAAGGTTCGTTTCGATACCTCCACCAATGCTGGTTTCTACGAGGTGGATTCGGACGAAGGCTGGTGGAATACCGATAAAGAAACCACTATCGACGGCCTACCAAACCCTGGCTATAAAAATCGCCCTAAAGGCGGCTATTTCCCTACCGCACCGTATGACCAGACCGTAGAAATCCGCGATGCCATGGCATTGAACCTAGAAAAGGTTGGCTTTGAGCTAGAGCGGTTCCACCACGAAGTGGGTTCCGGCGGCCAGCAGGAAATCAACTACCGCTTCTCCACCCTGCTGCACTCTGCAGACCAAATTCAGCTGTTCAAATACATCATCAAAAACACCGCGTTCCAGCATGGCAAGACTGCAACGTTCATGCCAAAGCCACTGGCTGGCGATAACGGTTCGGGCATGCACGCCCACCAGTCGCTGTGGAAAGATGGTGCGCCGCTGTTCCATGATGAAGACGGCTACGCGGGCCTGTCAGACATCGCCCGCTACTACATCGGTGGCATTCTGGAACATGCCGGTGCAGTACTGGCATTCACCAACGCCACGTTGAATTCCTACCACCGTCTGGTCCCTGGTTTCGAGGCGCCAATCAATTTGGTCTACTCCCAGCGCAACCGTTCGGCAGCCGTGCGTATCCCAACCACCGGTAATAACCCGAAAGCGAAGCGTTTGGAGTTCCGCGCACCGGACCCTTCGGGCAACCCATACTTGGGCTTTGCGGCAATGATGATGGCTGGTATCGACGGTATTAAGAATCGTATTGAGCCACATGCTCCGGTGGATAAAGACCTTTACGAGCTCCCACCAGAAGAGGCCCAAGACATCCCGACCGCACCAACCTCGCTGGAAGAATCGCTGAAGGCCTTGCAGGAAGACAACGAGTTCCTCACCGAAGGCGATGTCTTCACCGAAGACCTCATCGATACCTACATCAAGTACAAGTACGACGAGGAAATCACTCCGGTTCGCCTGCGCCCAACCCCGCAGGAATTCGAGATGTACTACGACTGCTAAGCACCAAGCTTCACGCGCCAGCGCCCCACTTTCGGTGGGGCGTTTTTTGGTTGGCTGTCATTTCGAGGAAACTAAACCACCGAATTTTAGGTCATCTATTCTTTACAGGTCGCATTTAGTAAGCTGAGAATTAGATACGAGATTAGGCCTGCCTTAACGTATCTGTCATAGTCTAATGTTGTCTAACGCTGTTTAACGCTGGTGGGCCTTAAAGAAAGGACCCACCATGCCCCGTACCTCCTCGAACCCCGATGGCAAGACAAATCCACTTCCCTATGCACAGCGCCGCGCAGAAGATGCGCCCGGACACTGGCTGCTTGCGCGGCTCGGAAAACGTGTGCTGCGCCCTGGCGGATTGGAACTCACCCGCAAGCTATTGCACAACGCCAAACTTACTGATGCCGACGTGGTCGAGCTAGCGCCTGGATTAGGCCGTACCGCCAGCGAACTACTCACTTTCCAACCAGCCAGCTATATCGGTGTCGACAAAGACGAAGATGCCGCGCGCATTACTGGGGAGATCGTCAAAGATACCGGCCGCATGGTACATGCAGATGCCGCAGATACTGGCCTGCCTGATGCTCATGCCGACGTTGTGTTGGGCGAGGCGATGCTGACGATGCAATCACCACGCGGCAAGCAGAAGATCGTGAACGAGGCAGTCCGTGTACTGCGCCCCGGCGGACGCTACGCCATCCACGAGCTCGGCTTGCAACCCGATGACCTCGACGATGAGTTCAAAACCGAGTTGCGCAAGAATCTCGCCCGCGTGATTAAGGTTAATGCCCGGCCGCTGACCATTGCTGAGTGGACGAAGCTTGTGGAAGAAGCGGGTTTGCAGGTGGAATGGACTGACACCGCACCCATGGCATTGCTGCAAATGCGCCGAAACCTTGCCGACGAGGGATTTTTGGGAACACTGCGCATCATCAAAAACGCCGCCCTGGACGCCGATGCCCGGCGCCGCATGTTGGCCATGCGCAAGCTATTTAATCAGCACAGCGATGTGCTGTGCGGCGTCGCACTCGTGGCACGAAAGCCAGAATAATTTTGGGAAAAGATCACAACTATTCCACCATCCCAACGCTTACCATTAGATAAAATGGTGGATGTATTCAACCGCAGAAAGGATGAACCATGACCTATGTAAACATCTCCGCACTGAGCTTTCCGGAAGGTGCCGCCGAAGAAATCGAGCAGCGTTTTGCGCAGCGTGCCAAGGGCGTCGACAAGGCAGAAGGGTTTGAAGGCTTCGAATTGCTGCGCCCCGTCTCTGGCGAAGATCGCTACTTCGTGATCACCCGCTGGGATAGCCAAGAAAACTACCAGAAGTGGTCAGACGCTCGCCCAGAAGGCAACCACGTGGAAGATGAAAAACGCGGCATGGCTGTCGACGTGCTCGGCTTCGAATCCATCCAGCTAGAACACTAAAGTGGAAAGCTAAAACCATCCTCGCGGCACGTTTAGCGTGTCGCATACGCACTAGCCCAAATAAAAGCCGCGGGTCCAATCTCGGACCCCGCGGCTTTTATCGGCAGTGGCACTAGTACCAGTGCATCAACTCCCCCGCGACTTATAGCTCGCTGATTGGACTGCGGTGCGGCAGCACACGTGGGCGCTTACCCGCAATATCTTCAACGCAGCGTACTACCTGGTTGGAGTAGCCATACTCGTTGTCGTACCAGCCGTAGACCACCAGGTGTTTGGTGCCATTGGCAATCGTCGCCAAGCCATCAAAACGTTCGGGGTAGGAACACGGATGGCATTACCGGTGAGCTTGCCCACTGCCCACAAATGGCAGGCATGGTGTATAGCTACTTAGGCTACAGAATGATCTATTCCGTGGTTGTATCACCCACCCCTGTGAGGGCCCAACCATCATAATTAACCTCAAAAATCAGAGGCAGGTCTGCCGGTAACCATCCACGATAACCAAAGTATTCCGGGGCCCTATGGGAGCACAAAGTAACATCTAGCCTATCGAGCACGTCAAAATCAACGTCACCGTCGGCATCTTTCAGGTACACCACCTCTTGAGTGTCGTAGCTGCCTAAGTCATAAGCCTCATCAGGCTCCAGACCCAGATGTTCGGAAATATCATCGACACTGGTGTACGGACATTGGACACCAAATTCTACCCAATGCTGACCATAAGCATCGCGAACCGAGATAGTAACCGGGCCCCCAGATTCACTTGCAGCTGGTAACGCTTGTTCAATTTCGCTTGAACAAGCCACCAAGAACGCCATCAAAGACAACGCAAGGAACGCTTTACCCTGCCCAAAACTCAAGGGAAAACGGGAAGAATATCTCATTTCGGCAATGTCTCTAGCAAAGATGCATTCGCCATATCTTTACAGACATAAACGATTCCCTTATCCATACCCTCTTTTCCTTTTATCATCAACCCAATAGCACGTCCTGCAGCATTGTTAAGAACATCCATCTCCGCTTCGCCTGGATCATTCGGCCATACGTCTTCGTGGTTATTCGCAATCCGTAACGCTGCATCTTCAGACAAATGCAAAGTCATCAATCCGCTCCAGTAGCAGTGACGAAAAGCACGGCATGGCTGTCGACGTATTGGGGTTTGAACCCATCCAGCTGGAAAGCTAAACCAGGCACCACGCAAACACAAAATAAAGCCGCGGGATCCGAGAGCGGACCCGCGGCTTTTATCGGCACTGGCACTAGTACCAGTGCATCAACTTCTCACGACTTATAGCTCGCTGATTGGGCTGCGGTGCGGCAGCACGCGGGGACGCTTACCCGCGATGTCTTCAACGAAGCGTACTACCTGGTTGGAGTAGCCATACTCGTTGTCGTACCACACATAGACCACCAAATGTTTGGTGCCATTGGCAATCGTCGCCAAGCCATCGACCACACCGGCTTTAACGGAGCCAACGAAGTCCGAGGAGACCAATTCTGGGTCGTTGACGTAGTCCACCTGCTGACGCAGATTCGACAGCAGCGCCACCTTGCGCAAGTAGTCATTGACCTCGTCCTTGGTCACCTCAGTTTCCAGTTCCAGGTTCAACACCGCCATCGAAACGTTCGGGGTTGGCACGCGGATAGCATTACCGGTGAGCTTGCCTTCGAATTCCGGCAAGGCCTTTGATACCGCCTTGGCAGCACCGGTTTCGGTGAGCACCATATTCAGACCCGCAGCGCGTCCACGACGGTCACCCTTGTGGTAGTTGTCGATGAGGTTCTGGTCGTTGGTAAACGAGTGGGCGGTTTCCACGTGGCCGTGCGCGACGCCGTAGCGATCGCCCAGTGCCTTGAGCACCGGAGTAATGCCGTTGGTGGTACAGGATGCTGCAGATAGCACCTTGTCATCGTCACTAATGCTGTCTTCGTTGATGCCGAAAACGACGTTCGGGATATCGCCCTTGCCCGGCGCCGTCAGCAAGACACGGTCTGCGCCCTTGGCCTCCAGGTGCTGCGACAAGCCCTTGCGATCACGCCATGCGCCGGTGTTGTCGACGACAATGGCGTTGTTGATGCCATAGGAGGTGTAATCGATTTCCTGTGGCGCGTTGGCGTAGATAACCTGGATCTTGGTGCCGTTTGCCCAGATAATGTTGTTTTCTTCATCCACGGAAATGGTGCCGTTGAATTCGCCATGCACGGAATCACGGCGCAGCAGCGAGGCACGTTTAATGATGTCGCCGTCGCCCTTGGAGCGCACGACAATCGCACGCAAACGCACACCGCCATAGGATGCTTCGCGCTCCACCAGGATGCGTGCGAGCAGACGACCAATACGGCCAAAACCGTACAGCACGACGTCGGTGGGTTCTTTCACGTTGGTGCGGCCACCAATGACTTCCTCTAACTCGGAGTGCAGGTAGTCAGAAAGATCAGTAGCACCGGATTGCGCAAACCCAACGGCCAAGCGCCCGACGTCGATCGATGCAGTACCCAAATCCATTGAGGTGAGTTCGCGCAGCACCGGCAGGGTCTTCTCCAGCGGCAAGTCTTCTTCGATGACCTGGTGCGCACGTTCGTGGGCTTTGATGATATCGATGTCGGTGACGCTAATCAGCAAACGACCAAAAATAGAGGTCACAACGTTGTTGTTGCGGTGCAGCGAGCTGATCAGCGGGATCATCTCCTGCGCCAGCGCGATGCGTTCATTCCAGTTGTCGTGTCCTACCTCGGCGGGCTGATTCACAGTCATCTTCCTTTACGCGGGGGTATCGGGGTGCAAAATTACAACCCACATCCTACCCTGATTTTGGTTACTACCCCCGTAATTGGGCAAGGATGTCGGCGACACTGCCCTGACCGATCTTGTCGACGTCTTCGCCGACCAAGCAATATGCCACCCGCGGATCATTCTCCTGTCGCAGTGGCGCCAGCAATGAGTTCAACAGCGGATACATCGCCGGCACGTCATCGTGGTGTTCGCGAATAAATTCCGTCTCGAGACCGCGGGCCACCCGGCCGGAAAACGCCCGGGTCGCAACCGAGGCACCCCCGGCCTGCAGTAGGGTGCGGTTGAACTCACTGGTGCCGGCTTCGTCGGCAAGCAAAAACGCCGAACCGCAACTCACCGCTTTCACCCGCGGAAGCTTAAGCAACTCACGGGCATCGTCAGCAGTACGCACCCCACCAGAGGCCACGAGTTGTGCATTCACGCCAGCCAGCGACATCGTCTCGATAAGATCAACCAACCCTAGCCCGGACGGTTGTTCTTCCACCGACCAGGTTCCGCGGTGACCACCAGCGGCTGGGCCTTGCACGACTAGAGCATCGGCACCTGCATCTTGCGCACTCAACGCGTCTTCAATACTGGTGACGGTCACCCATGCCTCGATACCAGCCTCATGCAGGCGGCTTATTTCTGCAGAGCTAAAACACCCGAATGTCGAGCTGACCACCGTCGGTGGATTATCGGCGGACACAACAGCATCCAACTTATCCTGCCAACCATTGCTGTAATCCAGGTTTGGAAGCTGATCCGCTACCGCGTAGTCGCGCTGTAATTGTTGGTGAAAAGCGCTGATCTCCGCAGTAATTTCCAGCGGGGTTTGTGGGGCAAATAAATTGACCCCGTAACGCACCCCCGAATCCATGCCGGCGAGCATGTACTGCGCGTGGTCCACCGAAGTGGTGCCGAACGCCAGAAAACCGAAGGAACCAGCTTTAGCGGCTGCGTTAACCAGCCGCGGTGTGGACGGGCCACCTGCCATAGGTGCGATGAGTATACGGGATTCTAGTTGGCGTAATACTTCCGACATATCTGCCAGGCTAATGCAGATCACCGGCGTGCAGCAGTCAGTAGAGAAAACCCCCGCAATAATGAGACACTGGGCGGGTGAATATTGTGCGCAACCTATTATCAAGAATTTTCGGACGCAATACCGAAAGCACTAGTGACGCAATCGCCAACCCCGCCGACGGTGGGTATCAAAGGGCAACGACCCAACAACCGGTATTAAATCTTGCTGACGTCACGGCCGAGTGGCTAATCGTCGGCTTGGGTAATCCGGGGCAAAAATATGTGGCCACGCGCCACAACGTGGGCTATATGGTGGTCGACGATCTGCTGGCCGCATCCGGCGAGACCCTCCAGCCTATTAAAGATGTGCAGGCTTTCGGCACCATCATTGAATGTGGCGAAAACTCCGCTCTGGTACTGCGCACCGCAAGCTTTATGAATAATTCTGGCCCGGCGATTGCCGAAGTTGCTCAACAACTGGGCATCCCCGCCGAGCGAGTGTTGCTTATTCACGATGAGTTAGACCTGAAAGAGCACAAAATCCGCCTCAAACAAGGCGGAAATGAAGCCGGACATAACGGCCTAAAATCGACGACTGAGCACCTGGGCACCCGTGATTATCCCCGCGTACGTATGGGGGTGGGCCACCCTGGGAAAGGAAACGACATCATTGCCTGGGTTCTAGGCCCGGTCCCAGCCGGGGCTGGTTTTGATGAGTTTATTGCCACCGGCGCCGAAGCCGCCCGGTTAATCGTGGCCAGGGGTTTAGGCGCCGCGCAAAACGAGATTCATTCTCGCTAATTAGTTTTGTGCAGTGCTGGTGACCTGGTCAAGCAGTTTGTCCAGGCCAGCCTTGGCCGCATCGGATGCGCGGAATTCACCATTGGCATCTTCTGGGTATGCAGCATTGAGGTCGATGTTCACGTCTTCGTCTGCCAGCTGCATAGCCAACATACCGCTAACTACAGTGCGCCAGGTGTCGGTCGCACCTTTGCCTGCCTGTGAGTAACCGTAGCCGACGAAACCGATTGGTTTGCCCTGCCATTCCTGGCCAAGCTGGTCGAAGGCATTTTTCATTGGGCCAGGTACGGTGCCGTTATATTCCGGAGTCACGAAAACAAAGCCGTCGTACTGGGCAATTACTTTGGCCCACTGCTGGGTCTTAGGATCCCCGTACTCGCCATTGGCCATGGCAGGGACGGTATCTGCAGCCAAAAATGGCAGGTCATGATCCTGCAGGTCGATGATTTCGTAATTGTGGCCGTCATTGCGGTGGGATGCGTGCTCGTGCACCCAGTGGCCAATCGCTTCACCAGCGCGGCCTGCACGGATCGAACCAATAAAGACACCAATATTCACGGTTACCTCCTAGAAATAATGAAGTTGATACAACAACAATAAAACGACTTTAGTTGACCTGTCAACAATAACTTCTTGGTATTCGTGAAAACCAGATCCACGTCGGCACGCACAGCACCGAACCATTAGACTGTTCAACCATGACCACTGCTGTTTCCTCCCCTGCCCACGAGGCCTCGCGCCGCCGCACCTTTGCTGTGATCGCCCACCCCGACGCGGGTAAATCAACCCTGACCGAGGCGCTGGCGCTACACGCACACATCATCACCGAAGCTGGCGCGGTACACGGCAAAGGAAACCGCAAAGCCACCGTGTCTGACTGGATGGACATGGAAAAAGACCGAGGCATTTCCGTGGCCTCTTCCGCGCTGCAGTTCAACTATTCCCCGGAAGGCCACGACGGCGAACCGTACGTGATCAACCTGGTAGATACCCCTGGACACGCAGATTTTTCGGAGGATACCTACCGCGTTCTCACTGCCGTCGACGCGGCAGTCATGCTCATCGACGCCGCCAAGGGCCTGGAGCCGCAAACACTGAAGCTATTCCGCGTATGTAAAGCCCGTGGTTTGCCGATTATCACGGTGATCAACAAGTGGGACCGGGTGGGCCGCGAACCTTTGGAGCTTGTCGACGAAATCGTCAACGAAATCCAGCTCCAGCCCACACCGCTATACTGGCCGGTCGGCGAAGCCGGTGACTTCCGCGGGCTCGCCCACATTAACGACGGCGGTGAAGCCGATAACTACATCCACTTCATCCGCACTGCCGGCGGTTCCACCATCGCACCGGAAGAGCACTACTCACCGCAGCAAGCTGGCGAAAAAGAAGCCGAGGCTTGGGAAACGGCGGTGGAAGAAGCCGAGCTTTTGGCTGCCGATGGCGCGCTGCACGATCAAGATTTATTCGAACAGTGTGTGACCTCGCCGTTGATTTTCGCCTCCGCGATGCTGAACTTCGGCGTACACCAAATCCTGGACACGTTGTGCGCAATCGCCCCAGAACCAAGTAGCCGCGAGTGCGACCCCAAGGTAGTGGAAAAGGCCACCGGGGCCATCGCCGAAACCCGCGAGGTGGACGACGATTTCGCCGGCGTCGTGTTCAAGGTTCAAGCCGGCATGGACCGCAACCACCGCGACACCCTAGCCTTTATGCGCGTGGTCTCTGGCGTCTTCGAGCGCGGCATGCAGGTCACGCACGCGCAATCTGGGCGCAGCTTCTCGACGAAATACGCGCTGACCGTTTTCGGCCGCACCCGCGATACCGTTGAGGCCGCCTATCCAGGCGATATCGTCGGATTGGTCAACGCGGGATCGCTGGCTCCTGGCGATACCATTTATTCGGGCAAGAAGATCCAGTTCCGCCCGATGCCACAGTTTGCTCCGGAAAGTTTCCAAACCTTGCGTGCAAAATCGCTGGGCAAATACAAGCAATTCCGCAAAGGGTTGGAGCAACTGGATGCCGAAGGCGTCGTGCAGATCCTGCGCAACGAACTGCGCGGCGACGCTGCCCCAGTGATGGCAGCCGTGGGCCCGATGCAATTCGAAGTCATGCAGGCCCGCATGGAGGTCGAATACAACGTGGAAACCGTCGTCGAACCCGTACCTTATTCGGTAGCACGACGCACCGATGCGGCCTCAGCTGAAGAATTAGGCCGCCAGCGCGGAGTGGAAATTTTCACTCGCACCGACGGCGAATTGATTGCGCTGTTCGGCGATAAATGGAAGCTCGCGTTCGTACAAAAAGAACACCCAGAGCTCACCATGGAGCCGTTGGTAGCCGATTAAGCATCAGCCCGCGCTGCGTATAAGTCGACTAGTATAGCTCGACCGCCCGCAAGTCGATACTGCCATCACCAGTGATTTCCAATTGGCTAATCGGGCGGTTCTTTACTGTTTCCGGCAAGCTAATCCTTAAGGTGCGTATCCAGTATTCACCGTTGCTGGTTTCCGTGGTGGCATCTTTCAGTACCGGGTTGGGTGTCGGCACTGGGACTGGCTGGCGGGAACCATCGTCCATGATCGCCGTAATTTCCAGCTTGGTTTCTTTCTTGCCGTCTTCCCGGCTGCCAGTAGGCATCATGTGCATGCTCAGCGCTTCCGCGCCTGCAGAACTCACCGGAACCACCGCGGGGGATTTAGTCAATTGCACGCGGGCATTGACAGAAGCGGAATTGACGATTCCCAGGTCCACGAAATCGCAGCGGTCGTCATACTGCACCGGGTTCATAGAGGGATAAATCCGACAGAACTCGGCCTCACTCCCTGGCAGTTGCGCTTCTGGCTCTGAAGCAATCCATTGCTCTGCAGCGGCCGGGGTGACAGCATACACACTCGCTTCTCTGCCTGCGAGCTCACTCGGTAGCTCGTCATCAGCCTGCAATGGATACGGCCCGTCTTGGCCACGGAGAGTTTGATCAAACCAAAGCCGGAGAGCTTCTGCTAAAAATTCCTCATGCTCTGTGGCACCAATGTCGCTAATTTCGCCATCATCGATGCGGTCGTCGAATTCCCGCTTGGATAAAACGCGGTTAATATAGTTGTGCCCAAGCCCCGACACAATAACGTTTAAGGCTGCCGTGTTTCTGTCTTGCCCCACGTATTCCGGCAACCAGTCAGCTGCGGCCTGGGAAGTATCCCCATCTGCTTGCCCATCGATGGTCAAAGTAGGCACATCGGCGGGAGCTGGGGAAAAATTATCTTCTGGAAATTCTGGCACATGGTAGAACCCGCCATAGCTGGCCAAAGATATCTCAGGCCACATTTCTGCAGCCTTATTTCCTAGCAATGCAGAACGCGAGTGCATAAACACACCAGTGCGAGAAAGATCCGTCATGCCCACAAGGCTGTCGTCTAAGTGCTGCGACTGGCCCTGGTTCGCCGCCTCTAGTTCTGTACGAATGGCACTGACCACACCCGCCCAGGCTTCCACCTGGTCGTATGGTTGCGTGGGGCTTTCTGGCGCCCACAACGGGCCTAAGTCAGGAACGACGACGGTGTATCCGGCCTCTGCGAGATCCTCTGCCAAATAGTGCATTCCGCGATCTGCACGTACCTCATCTACCCCATCTGGGCACGGGTAGGCGAAAGTATCATCAGCGCAATTAAACGTGCGCAAATGATTCACTACCACCAGCGGAGCATTGCTATGCCCCGCCGTTGTCACGCTGCCGCGGACGGGTAAATCTATGTCTGGAGAAACCTGATAATCCTCCAGCGCAAATTCATAGGTGGTGGCAGTTGTTTTTTCCGTGGCCGTAGTAGTTTCTGCAGCCGTATTCTGCCCCGTTGTTGCCTGTTCTGGCGCTGCCTTCCGCGCGTCGTCATCAGACGGAGCCGAACAGGCCCCGAGCAACAAAGTAGTACCTGTCAACACAGCTAAAATACTCGAACGCATGACAGACAATTCTACCGGCACGGTGGGTTCCGGTCGTGTTTACCGGACAGGGCTGGGAAGCCGCCAATCATCAAACGTAGGGTGAACTAGTCTCTAGCCCACCCTACGAATAGCTCCAACTGCACAATCAATGAGCCAGTAGGAGCGCCGACTCACGGTAATCAGAATCCGATGGCGCGCAGAGCCTGATCGTAATCGTCTTGAGTGACCTCAACCTTGGAACAATCCTGGGGGACATAAATGCTCAGACGTGGCTCACCTGGCTTACCATCAAAGCGGGCACGACAATCCGCAGCCTGCTGCGGGGTTGTTAGACCATAATTTAAGGCATTGTAATATTTGTTATCCACGTTCTTAAGAAACGCCACCAATGCGCGGAAGTTGCTTGGCTGATTACCGCTCGGGTCGTTCCAGAGCACGGAGCTGCCAATAGACAGCGCCGAGCTGAGCTGATTCACCACTGAATTGTCCTGAGCCGACGACGATTGCACCAGTTGTTTCTGAACAGGCGTCGCTTGAGCGACTCCGCCACTTGCCAGGCCTGCCAGCGTGAGAACAGCCAAGCTTGCGGTGAACATTTTCTTCATGAATACTCCTTGTCTAGTTATGTGATCGAACATTTCATGCTTCACCAGTGAAGCGGTTCATACAGCTGCTATTTTACATAGCACTACCTAACAATACCTAGACGCACCTTTATGATCCCCCCCCACACACCGAGGGCAAATGCTTAGGAACAAAACCGGAACGATACCGGAACAATGTAGTCGTGGAAGATAATTCAGATAATTCTGAGATTAAATTCGTTTTCCTTTAACCGGTCAGGAATTCTTCCCATTGCGGCCATTCTTTTTCCGTTTGGATCTGGCCCATCCGGTAGCTGTGCAACAGCTTTTCGGCATCGCGTTCCGTTGATTCCACGGACAAATCCGTCGGAAAGAACAATTGCGCACGGCCTTGTTTCTCCAACGTAAGCAGGCGATCTTTCGCGGCATTGTATTTATCCGGCCGTTCAATCATGGCCTTGGCCACAGCTGGGTGTTTAAAAAATGCTCGACGCAAAAAGCCCTCACGCTGCGTGGCTGGGCGCACATAATCGCGGGGCTTCGTCGCCAAGAAAAGAATCTTTCTAAAACCAGCTTGCTCGGCCTCATTGACCACAACACCACCGGAATCTCCCAATGCACCATCGACAAACGGCACATCATCAATCAGGCGCATCGGCATGATCAGCGGCAGTGTGGATGAGGCGCGTACGCGCATCATCAGATCCGGCAAGCTTGGCATGTCCTCCCGGCCCCAGTTGACGGTCTCTCCGGTATCGGCACGCGTGGCACTGATGCAGACTTGTGCCGACGATTCCGTGAACGTTTTCCAGTCAAACGGGAGATCTTTGTCGGCGGCTTTTTCGTAGATAAACTCTGCATTGAAATATCCCCGACCGCGCAAGAAATGACTCAACCCACCAAACGAGGGGTTATTCGCGAAATCCGTGAACGAACTGCGGGCGCGTTCTTTATCACCGGAGAGGAAATTCACGGTGTGTGAGGCACCAGCGGATACACCACCGACCCAGCCAAATTGCACTTGCTTTTCCAGCAGGTGCACAATGCTGGCGGCGGTATAGGAATTGCGCATTCCCCCGCCTTCAATCACTAAAGCTGTATCTCGTGCGTCGATCATCCTTGCCCATAATAGTCGCGAGCTCGCGAAATTGTGACTAAAAGTGATTCACCATTAACCGGTTAGAATGACCGCATGGGACTATTCGACCTGCTACGCGGTTCTGCTAAGCCCACTCTCACCCAGCTTCCTGATATTGCACGCCACGTAGGCGTCGACAAGCTGGCAGTGCACACGGCGGAAGAAATGGTGATCATCACAGGATCGGCGCAGGTTGCAGGCATCATTCTGGATGCCGCCCACAATAATCACGCTGCGGTGGTTATGGGACCCAATGCGCAGATTGTATTAGTGCCGACGAAAACTGATGATCTGCCGGTACACGATCCGAACAATGGTTGGCTGCTTCCGCTAAGCCCCGCACTCCGTTCTGCAATCACCCAGCGCTTGGCACCCAAGCCATGTGAACTGGAACTGACCGAACGCATCGGCATAATTATTGAATAAAACGAATGTATACGAGCGCTTAAACTCCGAGTGCGCCGAGCACGATTAACAGCACGCCCACGCTGTAGCCTGCCACCTTGCTCAAGAGCTCAGTGCTGTGTGATGCCTTAGTAAACAGCCGCCCAATAGGCGAATTCGGAGCAATACGGACCCAACCGACGAGCAAAGCGGCGATGATCGGCAGCGACAGCGCGATGCTGGCATATAGCACCACCCCGGCCCCCAGCATCGCTGGTGCAGGATGCAAGGCTGCCAGTACGATTAGCCCTGCGAAAAATGGCACGGAAGTCGCCGATTGCACTACGCCGAGGCCGAAGCCAATCCAGAACGTCATCGGGGACGGCCGCTGCAGCCCACCAAGCAATCGCCCCACCACCGCCGGCGGTTTCCCCTTCGAGATCCACGTACCCAGCAAGGTGACCACACCAACCGCCATCAACGTCAGGCCGAAGGCCGCAGAATCCAGAATTTTCTGCATCAACTCACCGAAGCCAGAAAATACAACGGTCACCAGCAAAGCCAGCGCAAAAACCCCAGACCAATTGCCCGCCACCAATAGCGGGGTAACCTTTTTATACATTCCGGCTGGCAGCAGCACGCCTAGGGCAACGATCACTGCGATGGACAAGACATTAATCGAGTCCATGAAGGCGTAACTGACGGCGTAGAGCATAGTTGAAACTTTACCGTGCGCGGCTAGCAGCTCACTGATAGATCCAGCCTGATAGGTCCAACCCTGGGTGAGACAGTCGATCAGGGGCTGGCTTGTAGACTCAATGCTATGCTTTCTGCCCCGCGCACCGTCACCGATATCGCGACCGATGGCTTCCTCGCGCAAGCCGATTGTCTGGCGCTATTCCATGCTCGTTTTGGCGAGATCAGCCGTGTGCAGCTCACCGTGCACCCGGAACCTGACGGCACGGAAACCCAAAACCCGACCGACCAGAAAGCACTTGCCGACGGCTGGGACCGGGCAGTGACGGTATCGTTTGCAAGCAGCAACTTGCAGCAGCAAGTGGAGCTAGCAGGTACTTGGGTCGCGACCATCGCCGATGATGCTTGGTATTGGCAGACTGCTGCCGTCATTGATTTTCCAGGGATCGCAGAATTGGATCCGCAGCATCCACAGGTCGCAAGCGATGAGCTCCTAGCTGCGGGACGCACGCTATTTCGTAATATTCCAGCGGTATTGGTTCCGCTTACTGCATCTTCACGCAAGGACGAGACCCAGCGCTGTGCTGTCGTGATGATTAGAGATTTTGCCGAGGAAGGTCCAGTTCCACTAGCACTGACGCATGGTTTAGCGAAGTTGCCCAACAACTACGACGTTATGCGTGCACTGAAAGGCTTTGCAGTGGTACGCGGTCTTGATTTTTATACCGATTCGACGACTGCCACCATCGGTTCCGGTGACAACCAGATAACCATTACCGTGCGAAACGGTGTTGCTGTCGATGTGGCCTCAAAGATTACGAAGACCTCGAAGATTACGAAGCAGCTTGATTCGGACGAGACAAACGTGCCGCCGGAGCCGACCATTGACAAACTTATCCACGACGGACGCCAATTTATCCGGCAGCATTCCGACGACGAACGAAGCACCAACACGGCCGTTGACTGCTGGGCTCTTGCCACTGTGAGTGGTGATACGTGGACGTGGGCATGGGCCGATCCCATGCTCGCGAACACGCCTGGTGCACAAGAAAGCCGAAAGCTCTTAGACTTCGGGATCCAGAATGGAGTCATAGATTTTGTCCGACCACATATTGATATTCGACGGATGCGTAGCTGCTTAGCGTTTGAAACCGAAGTCTCCTATACCAATCTCGCCGACACTTGCAGCGAGCAAAGCACAGAACATGCCCAGACTATCGCCACTCTTGTCACAGCATGTGCACCTATCACAGAGTGCTTTAGCCATAAGATCGACCAACTCGATAAGAAAACCACGGGTGTTTTGGTCTTTTCTTCCTAGACTCATGACGCAAGCCCGGAAGCTAACTCTCACACTTGCTAGCTTCCGGGCTTGTATCCGGGTTGCGGGTGGGTGAGCTCAGTGGTGCCGCTAAGCGCAGCACCAACCGGCCACCGCATGCTAGAAAAATCTAGCTCTCTTTCGCTTCTACTGGCGTTTCACTCACGACGATGCCATCCGCATCGGCATAAACATACTGTCCAGGGACAAATTCAATGCCACCAAATTGCACGGTGATATCGACTTTGCCAACCTTATCTTTCGCGGATTTGCGCGGGTTGGTCCCCAAAGCCTTGACACCAATATTCATAGTGCCGATTTCTTGGGAATCCCGGATGGCTCCATTAACGATGATCCCAGCCCAGCCGTTATCCACGCCTGCGCCAGCGATCATGTCGCCGACCATAGCGGTATGCAGATTTTCTTGGGCATCGATGACCAAGACTCCGCCTTCGTTCGGTTGGTTCAAGATTTCTTTCACCAAGGCATTATGTTGAATTGCCTGGATGGTGGAAATCTTGCCGCAAAAGTCGGTTTTTCCTCCGTAGTTGGTGAACTGCTTGTCGCAGCTGCGTAGCTGTTCACCGTGGATATCTCCGATATCGGCGGTGGGAACGAATTGGATCGCCATGATTAGAACTGGCCTTCCTCAGTGGAACCCTTCAATGCGGTGGTCGACGACGTTGGGTCGACGGTGGTGGCGATGTTGTCGAAGTAACCGGCACCGACCTCACGCTGGTGCTTGACGGCGGTGAAGCCGCGCTCTTTTGCTGCAGCGAATTCCTTATTCTGCAGCTCGACGAACGAGGTCATGCCGTTGCGTGCGTAACCGTGTGCCAGGTCGAACATGCCATAGTTCAGGGAGTGGAAACCTGCCAGGGTAATGAACTGGAAGGTAAAGCCCATGGCACCCAGTTCTTTCTGGAACTTCGCGATGGTCTCGTCGTCCAGGTGCTTGGACCAGTTAAACGATGGCGAGCAGTTATAAGCCAGTTTCTGGTCTGGGAATTCAGCCTTGACGGCCTCGGCAAACTGCTTCGCGGCTTCCAGGTCTGGGACACCGGTTTCCATCCAGATCAGGTCGGAGTACGGCGCATAGGACTTTGCACGTGCGATACAAGGCTCGATACCTGGGCGTACGTGGTAGTAGCCTTCTGCCGTACGGTCACCTTCGATGAATGGCTTGTCGCGCTCGTCAACGTCCGAGGTGATCAGGGTTGCAGCTTCTGCGTCGGTACGTGCAATAACGACGGTTGGAACACCAGCAACGTCGGCAGCCAGACGTGCAGACGACAGGGTGCGGATGTGCTGCTGGGTAGGGATCAAAACCTTACCGCCCAGGTGGCCACATTTCTTTTCGGAAGCCAGCTGGTCTTCCCAGTGAGTACCTGCAGCACCGGCGTTGATCATGGCCTTCTGCAGCTCGTATACGTTCAGTGCACCACCGAATCCGGCTTCACCATCGGCAACGATAGGAACCAACCAGTTGTCGATGGAGTCATCGCCTTCGACACGAGCGATCTCGTCGGCACGCAGCAGTGCGTTGTTGATGCGGCGAACCACCTGCGGAACGGAGTTCGCTGGGTACAGCGACTGATCTGGGTAGGTGTGGCCAGCCAAGTTGGCATCACCAGCAACCTGCCAGCCGGACAGGTACACGGCCTTCAGACCACCGCGGACCTGCTGTACAGCCTGGTTACCGGTCAGGGCACCTAAGGCGTTGATGTAATGTCCATCGCCCTTCGAGACCTCGTCCCACAGGATCTCAGAGCCGCGGCGTGCCAGGGTGTGCTCTTCGACGACATTGCCTTGCAGCTCGGCTACCTTTTCTGCCGTGTAATCACGGGTGACGTTGGCCCAGCGAGGGTTTTCATCCCAATCTTTTTGGATTTCTGCGGCGGTACGTGCTTGACCGGTAGTAGTCATCGCAACTCCCTTTCTCGTTGGCTTATGAGGTGATTCACATCATGAGTCATGAATCCGATCACGTCAAGAATTGCATGTGGCCTACAGCCGACGGGGGTAGTGTCAGAATTCACATAAGTTTTCGAGATGAAAATACCCACTGAACAGCACCCGCAGAACAAAAACCCCTATGCGGTGCACGAATGCCACAGTCAAACAGTACGGACATACTGTTAAAACAGTACGATCGGACTGTTTTCTTAAGTTATTTTCGATAGTCGAACAGGGGTGAATTTACGCGTTTCCGGAACCGCACTACACACAGTGAGGCAATTCACTTATTGTGGTCTCATGCCCCGGGGCACAGTGAACGCCCATCGTGAGTGTCCACTCACACAGATCACGTACTCCCCTGAGGGTCTGACCGCGAGGATTAGAAGGAGTTTTATGACTAACGAAGACACCACCCCACGCACAGAGGTTGCAGGCCTCAACGTCGACAACACCCTCTACGAATTCGTCAACGGCACCGTGCTGCCACGTATCGGCATCGACGCCGACAAATTCTGGAATGGTTTTGCAGACATCATCCGCACCCACACCCCGCGCAACAAGGAACTGCTGGCCCGCCGCGACGAGCTGCAAAAGACTCTCGACGAGCACTTCCGTACCAACCCAGGCCAGCCAGATCCCGCAGAACACGAGAAGTATCTGCGCGAGATCGGTTACCTGGAAGACAAGCCAGCACTGGCTGATGTCACTACCGCCAACCTGGACTCCGAAATCGCCGAAGTCGCTGGCCCACAGCTCGTCGTTCCAGTTCTCAACGCACGATTTACACTGAACGCAGCTAATGCGCGTTGGGGCTCGCTGTACGACGCCTTGTACGGCACAGACGCTATCTCGGAAGAAGGCGGAGCAGAGCCAGGTGATTCCTATAACCCTGTCCGCGGTGACAAGGTCATCGCCTGGGCTCGCAACTTCCTGGACGAGGTCGCTCCCCTGGAACAAGGTTCGCATGCCGATGCCGAATCTTATGCCATCGACGGCGACAAGCTGGCAGTCACCGTGAATGGCTCCACCACCGGCCTAGCCAATGCCGAACAGCTCGTCGGTTTCAATGGCGAGAAATCCGCACCATCCGAGGTGGTGCTGCGCAACAACGGCCTGCACATCCTAATCCAGATCAACCCAGAACATCCCGTCGGCAAGACCGATAAGGCTGGGGTGTCAGACGTCATTCTAGAATCAGCCACCTCCACCATCGTGGACTTCGAAGACTCCGTTGCCGCCGTCGATGGTGAAGACAAGACCCTGGGCTACCACAACTGGTTCGGCCTGAACACCGGTGAGCTGAAAGAAGAGCTGGAAAAGGGCGGCCAGACCATCACCCGCAAGCTCAACGACGACCGCACTTACACGGACCTTTCTGGCACCGAGCAGACCCTGCACGGTCGCGCCCTGCTGCTGGTGCGCAACGTCGGTCACCTGATGACCAACCCTGCGATCCTGGTCGACGGCGAGGAAATTTTCGAAGGCATCATGGACGCTGTTTTGACCAGCGCCTGCGCTATCCCAGGATTGCAATCGGATAACCCTCGGAAGAATTCCCGTGCGGGATCGATCTACATCGTGAAGCCAAAGCAGCACGGTTCTGCCGAGGTAGCGTTCACCAACGATTTGTTCGCTTCGGTGGAAAAGCTGCTGGGCCTGGAGAAAAACACCTTGAAGGTTGGCGTTATGGACGAAGAACGTCGTACCTCGGCCAACCTGGCTGCTGCGATCACCGCGGTCAGCGAGCGCGTTGCCTTCATCAACACTGGATTCCTGGATCGCACCGGTGATGAGATCCACACCTCCATGCAAGCTGGACCGATGGTGCGCAAGGCCGATATGCAGACCGCACCATGGAAGCAAGCTTACGAAGACATCAACGTCGACACCGGTATCGCACTGGGACTGCCTGGTAAGGCACAAATCGGTAAAGGCATGTGGGCCATGACCGAGTTGATGGCAGACATGCTGGACAAGAAGATCGGGCAGTTGAAAGAAGGCGCATCGACCGCCTGGGTGCCATCCCCTACCGGCGCAACTTTGCACGCCACTCATTACCACCACGTCAACGTTCCGCAGATGCAGGAAGAGTTCCGCAAGGCCGGCGAGCGCGACAACTTCCTGAACCTTCTGACCGTCCCGGTTGCTGAAAACCCAGACTGGTCCGATGAGGTGAAGAAGGAAGAAGTCGACAACAACTGTCAGTCCATCCTGGGCTACGTGGTCCGTTGGGTAGAACAAGGTGTCGGTTGTTCCAAGGTCCCAGATCTTTACGACGTATCCCTGATGGAAGACCGCGCTACCCTGCGTATTTCTTCACAGCTGCTGGCTAACTGGATTGAGCATGGCGTCGTCAGCAAAGACTTCGTCGAACAGGAGCTGCAGAAGATGGCGGAAGTCGTCGACAAGCAAAACGCTGGCGACGATGCCTACCGCAATATGGCTCCGAACTTCGACGAGTCGGTGGCGTTCCAGGCGGCTCGCGACCTGATTTTCAAGGGCACCGAGTCCCCGTCCGGATACACTGAGCCAATCCTGCATGCTCGTCGTCGTGAGTTCAAAGCGAAAAACGCTTAACAATTCACCGATTCATCCTGGTGTGCTTAAGCACTGAAACAGCGCAGTGGTACACGTACACGAACTCCACATGGCCTAGTCCCTGTAGCAAAATTCAGGGGCTAGGCCAAAATTATCGGCAGCGCCACCATCGACAGAATCAACACAATAAAAATTCCGGCGATCCACCAGGCAGTGCGGTGCGCGAAGTTCAGGGTGAAATTCATCCCTGACTCCAGCTCTACCCATAGCCTCGGGTTATCCGGGTTGTGATAAAACATTCCATACTTGAGCTTGTCTCGGGGATCTGCCGGTGGATAGCGCTCATCCAATTCCTGCATGATCCGCGCGCTGCGCACCACCATACCGAAAGCGACTGCGAGAATCGCACCGATAAGCAACCAAATGGCAATTGCCCCGGTGCCCACAACAGGAAACTCAAACAATCCGGCGGTAATGCTGACCAACAGCACCACCACAAGCGCGAAGCTAAACTTGCCCAACATCGGCTGCATCAACTGTGCCAGTAAACGCTGCCGATTAATCGCACGTTCTGGTTTATCGTGCAAGCCATCTTTGGTCTGGTTCGTGATTCCCACCAGAATCCCGCAAGCTCCCGCGCATACTGCCGTAGTAATCGCTGGCCCAAGGCCAACGTGGGCTATCGCTGCCGGAAAAGATTTCGCGCTAAAACCATCTGCCGTCCCCGAAGCATCGAAGTGCGTAGGCATCGGGTCTGGCACGGCATGCCAGTTAATCCACAGAAAAGCCAGCGTGGCAACAATGACTGCTATACACGCTAGGTACCAGCCGAACTGAAATTTCGGGGGTGGCAGACGATCCTGTTTGTTACCGGAGGAGCTCACGGATCTCACCTTCCTGAACCTCAGAAATTGTATCCGGCTGGAACTGCGGTTCGTCGTCTTTATCGACCAGTACACAGCACACACCTTCGTCGAAATCAGGGCGGCCGCGCAAGTATTCGCCAACCCGGTATTCGTTATCCAAGGCGTCGGCAAGCGAATCAACCTGGGCGTTTGCGCGGAAAATTTCCGCAGCTGCCACCAGCGAAGTCGGCGATGCATGTTTCAAGGTGTCATTCACGCCAGCGACGAATGCTCTATCCGCACACTGTTCCAAAGCTGTGACGACCCTAGCCCAGGAATCCTGCGCAAAAACTTCCTCGATGGTCTCAATCTGCGAGGCCAACGGCGCGGTATCCGGGTTCGTATTCGCATATTTTTCCACCGCAGCCGCGTATCCGGATTCGATAACTGCTTCACGGAAAGCATCGGCATCGTCGGAGGCAATCTGGTGGGTAGCATAGCCAGTCCACAGCAGATCTGCGGCCTTCATGCGGTAGGCGGTCGTCGCCAGGTACAGCGCCAAGGCCCGAGACGCCTTACCCCGCGAGCCGACCATGCGCTGGAAAAAATATGTCATGCCGACATCTGTAATAAACCCGATGAGCATCTCTGGCATGGAAACAAAAGTTTTCTCGGTCACCACACGGTGAGAGCCAAAAGCGCTAATACCGGTACCACCCCCCATGACCACCCCATCCATGAGTGCAATGAATGGTTTCGGGAACTTATCGATGGCGTCGTTAAGCGCATATTCTTTGCGGAAGAATTCGTCGACTCCGGCCTTATTGCCCGCGAGACTTTGTTCACGTGCCGCGCGTACATCACCACCGGCACAAAAGCCTTTCGGGTTATTGGAATAGATCAGTACTTGCGTAACCGAATCATCTCTCGCCCATGCATCCAGCGCCCGGTGAATAATCTCCACCATCTCCAAGTTCAGGGAGTTCAGCACCTTCGGGCGGTTGAGTTCAAGAATTCCCGTTCCATTGCAAACAGAACTAATTACTTGGCGATCCTGTGTATCAGTCATAGCACCATCAGTCATAGCCCCATTGTGGCACAGTTAACGCAATAAAGTGAGGGCTGCAGCACTCCCGCTCCTCTACGGAGCCAGGATTAGTACTACAGCCCTCGGGTACAGCACGTAGCGTGAAAGCTACACTACGACTATTTCACCTGGAACTACTTGACCTGAAATTCAGCCATTTCGTCCCACTCGGTTTTACCCTCGATCAAAGTGTTGATGATCTTCGGGGTTTCAACCAGGTACTTTGGCATCTCTTCGGTTGCACGCTGGAAGTGCTCAGAGGTAACGTGTGCTTCCGCACCATCATCGGTGAAGCCTTCTACCAGCATGAAGTGGTTGGCATCCTGAGGGTCGCGGTACCAGTCGAAGAACAGGTTCTTTTCTTCTGCCTGAGTAGCTTCCGTGAACCAGGAAACCTCTTCCAGGAAGTTTTCGGCGTACTCTGGCTTTACTTGGTAAGAAACGTTAATCAAGATCATGTTCTCGATTATACGCTTAATTTAGTTGATGCGTACACAACGCTAGCGTGTGGCTACGCACATTTAGTGCAAGAAAAATTCCGCCAAGTACACGTTGCCGTGCGCATCAACGCCCGAAACACCAAATCCCTTGCCATCACCAGTGCGATTCGTAGGGCTTAGCAACCAGGCAATACGCTGCGCAGCCTCATGCGGAGCCAGCCGGTAGATATTGCCCGTCCCACGGTCATGAGCAGTATGACCACGGCCAACATTGGCGTGGAATTCCACTTCCCCGCGCGCAGCCTGGTTAGCCCAGTCCTGGGCAATGCGCTGGGCTTCTTCATTTCGGTGGTGCCCCATAGCCAGCAAGTGCAACTTCGTGGCCTGTTCCAAACTCCAGGACGCTACACCAGCGCTGGCAGCCGAGGACCCAGCCGTCAATACCTCTGGAGTCGGCCAGACCGGGTTTGGCTGTGCGGAAGAAGCCGGTTGTGCGGATGCAGCAGCAGGAATACCTGCGCTGATCACGGTGGTAGCTGCGAGCGCGGTGAAAAATTTACGGGAGAAAGCCATACCTATATGGTGACATAAGCAGCCACCTAACCGGCGGCTTTCACCCAGCGTGTTTGATAAATGCGCCGACGCCCAGAGTTCGCCCTGCCGCACACCTACATTATTTCGGCTCCAGTTGATCAGCTAGCTCCATCCATTCGGCTTCTAATTCTTCTCGACGCCCAACAACCTCTGCCTTTTGTTCGTTAAGCTCCGTCAGTCGTTGCGTATCAACCTTTTCCGCTGCTACAGCCATTTTCTCGTCAATCTGGGCTTCTGTTTTCTCCAGCTTGTCCATCTTGCGTTCCAGCGCTCGCAGTGCTTTGGTGATCTCGCGTTCTTGCTGCGCAGAAATGCCTGTACCGCCACTATTTTCTGTCTCTGAAAAATCAGTAGCCTTACTAGAACCTAGATCCAAGGTTACGTTCGAAGCAGCATCCTGGGCAGATTGACGTACCTGCAAATACTGTTCAATTCCGCCCGGCAGATGCTGCAAATTACCGTCACCAAACAAGGCATAGGCGGCATCAGTAATGCGCTCAATAAGATAGCGGTCGTGCGACACCACGACCAGGGTGCCCGGCCACTCATCCAACAGGGATTCGAGCTCCTGCAGGGTATCAATATCAAGGTCGTTGGTGGGCTCATCAAGCAGCAAGACGTTGGGCTCGCTCATTAATACCCGAGTAAGTTGCAGACGACGGCGTTCACCACCAGATAAATCACCAACCGGGGTACGTTGTCGCTTCGGGCTAAACCCCAGGCGCTCGGCCAGTTGCGATGCCGATAACTCTTTTTTGCCCATGTGTACATAGGTTGCTACATCTTCAACAGCATCCAACAGGCGACGTTGCGGGTCCAAATCATCAAGTTCCTGACGCAACCAACCCAGACGTACGGTCTGGCCTTCGATGCGCTTCCCCGCGCTAAGTTCATGCTCGCCAGCTAATGCTCGCAACAGGGTAGTTTTGCCGGATCCGTTCACCCCGACCAAGCCCACGCGCTCCCCCGGGGCTAAGCGCCAGGTCAGATCGTCGACAAGCACATGCCCATCCGGGGTTTCCAAGCGCGCATTCTCCAGCTCGATAACCTTGCGGCCCAGTCGCTGTTTAGAAAACGACATCAGCTCGACACTATTGCGCACCGGTGGGACATCTTTAATGAGTGCTTCTGCAGCGGCAATGCGGTATTTCGGTTTCGACGTCCGTGCCGGCGCACCCCGACGTAACCATGCCAATTCTTTACGTGCTAAATTCTGTCGCCGCTGTTCGGCAGCTTCGGCCTGCCGCTGACGCTCCGCGCGAGCAAAAATCCAATCGTTGTAGCCGCCGTCGTACACGTCGACTTTTCCATCGTGAACTTCCCAGGTCAGCTGTGCTACAGTATCCAAAAACCAGCGATCGTGGGTCACCACCAATACGGCTACTTTCCGATGCAATAGGTGATCCGCCAGCCATTGCACACCTTCAACATCTAAGTGGTTGGTTGGCTCATCGAGCACCACCAAATCCAAATCGCGCACGAGAGCCGCCGCCAAATTCACCCGGCGTTTTTCCCCGCCGGATAGTTGTCCAACCTTGGTTTCTAACCCGAGCTGGGCTACTCCTAGCCCGCCCAAAACATCGCGGACTTTTGCATTCGCGGCCCATTCGTACGTATCTAGCCCCAACGGCTCGACCACCGTGTGCCCAATTGTTGCTTCCGGGTCTAACTCTGCACGTTGAGTAACCACTGCCATCCGTAGATCCGAATTTCGCGAGACTCGGCCACCATCGGGTTCTATTAAACCTGTGAGTACTTCCAGCAGCGTGGTTTTGCCGCCGCCATTCACTCCGACGACACCGATGCGCTGCCCCGATTGCACACCCAACGACACACCGTCGAGAAGGGTTTTCAGACCAAACGATTGCGAGATATTCTCTGCATTTAACAGGTTCACCATAATGATTCCATCTTAAAGTAGAACCGTACGATTCACTCAGCGCACTATCTAGCCCACACGGCGGGACACAATCGGCCACAGCCAGCTGCCAAGAAGCTTTTTGCAGGGCGATTTCATTTTCATTACTGTGATTTGTATGAAACGCCGCATATTTTCCACAGTCACTATGGCCGTAGCAACCTCATTTGCGTTGGCCGCATGCTCAAGCCCAAATGAGGACACCACCAGCGCTGAAGCCACCACCGCCACCTCAGAAGCTCATGACCACAATCATGATCACGAGGGCCACGACCATGATGCTCCTGGCGCTGATGATGCTGACCTGACCGAAGTCTCTTCCCTACCACAACGCGTCGTACTCTCCCATGACAAGGGCTTGACGACGATCGACCCAGCCACCGGCGAAATCGTGGATGAAGAAAAAATCTCCGGTTTCCACCGCCTGAACCCGGCTGGCAACACTCGACACCTCTATGTTTCCGGCAAAGATGGCTTTACGATCTTCGACACCGGCGCTGTGACTCAGCCTCACGGCGACCACAACCATTACTACGAAAAATCCCCTGAGCTGACTGACAACATTTTGCCGGCCGACAAGCCGGGCCATGTGGTTCAGCACGACGGCAAGACTGCGCTTTTCGACGACGGAACCGGCGAAATCACGATCTTCGATAACGACGAACTCGAAGACGGCACCGACACCATGCGTCCGGCGCATATCGTAACCGCAGAATCCGGGGATCCACACCACGGTGTGGCGGTCCCATTCAAAGACGGTAGCTACCTAACCACGGTAGGCACCGAGGACGAGCGCCACCGCATCGAATATCGCAGCTTGGACAACGAAGTTCTGGCATCCACCGACGACTGCCCGGGTATTCACGGCGAAGCAGTCGCAAAGGGTGGCAACGTCGCCTTTGGCTGCACCAATGGACCTATTGTCTTCGATGTAGAAGCCCAAGAATTCCACAAGGTAGACGCCAATGACATCGCGAAAGACGGCTATCAGCGTTCCGGTAATCTGGCGGGCAGCGAAGACTCCCCGATTGTCCTCGGCGACAACAAAACTGACGAAGACGCTGACCTTGAGCGCCCAACCTCCGTGGTATTGATCGACACCACCGACTACTCCATGAAGACCGTAGAACTCGAGGATTCATACTGGTTCCGTTCTCTGGGCCGCACCGCTGACGGCGATGGCGTGGTCTTGACCTACGACGGCTACTTGAACATCATCGATGTTGAATCCGGCAAAGTCACCGACCGGATCGAAGTTATCAAGCCATGGAAAGAAAAAGATGAGTGGCAACAGCCCGGCCCAATCCTGAAGGTCGATGGCGATATCGCTTACGTCACCGACGCAGAAAACAAAGAGTTTCTGATGGTGGATCTGCAGGAAGGCGAAGTGCTCACCCGTACCGAGTTGGACTTTGCGCCAGTGGAAATGGGAATTGCCCGCTAACTTAACATTCTATTAGCTCAGCACCCCCAGCCGGACTCATGGCAGTAATGCCCCGGGTACCGGCTATTTTCTTTTCCACTTCTGTTGCAACATAGTGTGCAGTCTGCTCATCGGCACACAAAAATGCACAGGTGGGCCCAGAACCGGACACTATCCCTGCGAGTGCCCCAGCGTGGCTTCCCGCATCGAGGATGCGGGATAAATCCGGACGCAGCCGCAATGCAGCCGCCTGCAAGTCATTCCGTAATAAGCCAGCGAGTTGTTGCACATCCCCAGATTGGGCGGCAGCCGTTAATGCTGTGGTCTCACTTAGGCTCGGATCGTGCGGAACCGCCGGTGTTCCTTTCTTCTCACCGCCGCCAGCATCTGGCTGCGGGCTGCCCTGATACAACTGATCGAATTCTGCAAATACCTGTGGCGTCGACAAGCCTCGCTCATTGGCCACCAATGCCCAGTGATACGTACCAGTTGTGGGCACAGCATGCAGCTTTTCTCCCCGGCCTTGCCCCAGTGCGGTGTAGCCGTGCAAGCAAAATGGGACGTCAGACCCTAGCTGCGCAGCAATATTATGCAATACGGACTCATCCAGCAGCTCGATATTTGCTTGCTCCGCAAACAAGGAGTTAGCAGCACGCAACGCGGCTGCAGCATCAGCGGAACCACCCGCCATGCCTCCAGCGACCGGAATGTTCTTTTCAATTAGCACCGTCACCGGTGGAAGCTCCAGCTTTCCAGCGTGTTCTGCTTGCAAAGCAACAGCAACGGCGTCAACAGCTTGCCAGGCGAGATTCGTAGCATCGCTGGGGACCGAATTACTATCTTGTCCAGTCACAGTCAATGCGCGCACCGGTCCGTGCCCGGAAGATTCGTCCTGCTCAATCTGATCATTAGCCAGGCTAACCCGCACGGTATCGGCGAGATCCAGTGATTGAAAAATAGTCACCAGATCATGGAAGCCATCGGCGCGGGCAGGGCCGACCGCCAAATGCAAATTCACCTTGGCAAACGCCTTTGCCGCGTACGAACTACGAGGGGACGAGCGAAATAAATAATCGTCTGTCATGAGAATCTATCTTGTTTTTATTCGGCTAAACCGAGCCGGACGAAATCAGCCACGCTTAGTTTCTCACCCCGTAAACCAGGATCAATGCCTGCTGCTCTTAGCGCCTGTTCAGCCTCAACCGCCGAACCGTAATATTTAGACAAAGCAGCACGTAAAGTCTTGCGGCGTTGTGCAAAAGCTGCATCCACGAGTGGGAAAACAGCCTCTCGAGTGTCTTGCGTTATTGGCCATGGGCAAGCATCTTCCGAGAAACGCTCGATCCGTACCAAACCTGATTTGATTGTTGGGGCTGGCCAAAAAACATGTTCAGCGATAGTTCCGGCCCGAGTCACAGTGCCATAGAAACCAGCTTTGACGCTGGGAACACCATAAATTTTGTTTCCGGGTTGTGCAGCCAGCCGAGCCGCAACTTCTGCTTGCACCATCACCAAGACGCGGTTAATGCTGGGAAATTGCGCCAATAAGTGCAACAGCACTGGTACCGCGACGTTATACGGCAAATTAGCAACCAAAGCTGTGGGAGACGGGATCGATTCAGGGGATGCGGAGTTTACTTGATCTGGACGTATGCGCAGCGCATCAGCTGTAATTAAAGAAAAGTTTTGCTTACGATGGCCAGCGCGAGCAGCCACCGTTTCCGGCAATTTCGCAGCTAGCTTTTCGTCAATCTCAATGGCTGTGACATGCCGTCCCGCTTCCAACAAACCTAGCGTCAACGACCCCAAGCCAGGGCCAACTTCCAGCACGTGATCGTCTGCACGCACCCCGGCAGTATCAACGATGCGACGCACTGTATTGGCGTCATGGACAAAATTCTGCCCCAGCTTTTTCGTCGGGGTGATGCCAATATCCTCAGCAAGAGTCCGGATTTCTACCGGACCCAAAAGATCTACCGTGCGCGAGGTTTCAGCACCAACCAAATCGTGTTCCATGCAGGTAGTTTAGCAGTTATTAGCGCAAGCCCATCTTGGCAGTACATGCAGGCCATGCACCCCAGCCTTGGGCTGCCTGAGTCTTTTTCGCAATCTCAATCTGCTGCTCGCGCGTAGCAAGATCGGCGGTTGGTGCATATGCCGTTCCGCCATAAGCAGCCCAGGTACCAGCGTTGAACTGCAAGCCACCGTGGTAGCCGTTACCAGTATTAATGGACCAGTTACCGTTGGATTCACATGCAGCAAGTTCATCCCACACCGAACCGCCTGCCACGGCAGGTGCAGCAGGCGCAGAAGCCGCAGGTGATGCTGGCTTTGTGCCACGAGCAATTACTCGCTTTTGCGCAGGCGCGACCTCACGCTCATCAACGCGTTCGACAGACTCTTCATGCCCGTTGACGAATTTCTTCCGCAGGTTAACTTCCCGGTTACCCATTGTCCCGGCTTCAATCACGTGCTCATCACCTTCCGGCAAGTTTGCATCGTCGCGATAGATAACCTCAGGTTCAATCGGCTCATTGATGAGTTCATCTTCGAAGTGAACGCGATCAATGGCAATATCCATGCCCGTAGTTAACGCAGTATCTTCCGGCAGGTGCAGTCGATCAAACTCACCTAGGTGAATATCGCGAATATCCAGCAATTCACCCACGGTACGCACTGCTTGCTGGGTGTAGACGGTTTTCCCGCCATCGGTGATCGAGATAATTTTCGGCTCCACAGCCTCCAACTTCATTCCAGTGGTGAGTTCGTCATCACCAGAGACTTCTTTACCATTAGCCAACAATTTGGCATTCCGATGTAAACCATCAATTTCGCTACGCAGCTCACCGATGGTGCTAGCGGTAGTAGTCAGTTCTTTATTTGCCCCGTCGATGGTGACAGCCACTGGCTTTGTGGTGCGCACCGTGATGGTGTCGCCTTCATGCACGCCCTCCGAAAGCGCCGGGGAAATTACATCATGCGCACTCAGCTCCACGTTAGCGTCGGCAAGCGCAGCTTCTACATCACCGGCAAATGTGGAAAGTTCGATTTTTTCCCCATTGGCATCAACCACAATATCTTTTTGCGCATCCAGTCCAACGACACCACCGACCAGCAGAGCACCAACGACACCCCCAGTAGCAACGCGTAAAGGGGTAGATGCATTGGAGTTAATCCGCTGGATCCGCTTTTTGGTCGACATGAACTTCCTTAAGACTCTCGAACTGCGTACTGAACAGGAGCAACCACTGCACCTACTGCACATTGAATGCCAGTAACCCGCAATGAGGCCAACTCATTCTGCAACGACGATAACAATACGGTAACGCGGCGACGCGTGGCGAAACGCGCTCAAAACCCAGCTGTCACAAAATTCACAAATCACACAACTTTCTCCAAGGTCACTACCAACCCAGCTAACCTGGAAGAACAGAAACTATGCAATTTGTCACACCTGTACCGTATGAGCGACGTGACGTTAGTGGCTTTCATCCAGCCCGTATACGCGATGATAGGTAGCACGCACCTCGGCAGCGAGTTCTTCAGCACTTTGACCACGCTGCTGTGCCACGCACAGCGCAGTATGCCCAACCAACGACGGCTCGTTTGGCGCTCCACGAAACGGCTCCGGGGTCATAAACGGAGCATCCGTTTCAATCAACAACTGCCCCCGCGGCACCAAGGAAGCTGCACGCCGCAGCTCATCGTTTCGTTTAAATGTCACGTTTCCAGCAAAGCTCAATATCCACCCACGCTCAATAGCTTCGCGCGCCATCGATACTGGTGAAGAAAAACAGTGCAGCATAACCTGTGGCGGCGCAGGCTCATCATCAAGAATTCGCAGTAAATCGGCATCTGCTTCCCGATTATGAATCATCAACGTCTTGCCTACTGCGCGCGCGAGCTGTGTATGCCAACGTAAGGATGCTTCTTGTTGTTCCAGAGTGGCAGTCGACTCTGGAGCGTGCTTGATCCAATAAGAATCGAGACCGGTCTCACCAATAGCAACACAGTTTTCATCACGCGCCATCTCCGAGAGTCGAGTTTTGGCTTCGTCGTCCAGCTGCTCTGCCTTAGTCGGATGAATCGCACACGCAGCGTGTAGGTTGGGGTGTTGCCTTGCTGCGCGCAATGCTTGCTCGGCTTCAGCTAAATCATCCCCCACGGTGCAGATTTCACCGACGCCGCCGGCAATAGCGCGCTCAAGAAACTCCTCGAGACTACTTCCACGGCAGGACGTAAGGTGCGTATGCGCGTCAACGATACCGGTAATTTCCGGTGCGGGAAATGGCTGCGGGCGTGATTTCTTCTTCGACATAGCACCCTAGTTTAATAGCGAAATCCTGATTTGCAGCCACCTTGTCTTAAGGTCTTTAACGTCTTTAGCGTGCAAAGTCTTAACGTACAAGCTCGTCATCAATGTAGACCTTCTTACCCGCGCGATACCCCAGCGCGGACATACCCACGCCAGTCAGAGCCATCGCGATCAAAATCAACAACCACTGGCCAGTCGCTTGATACACGAATCCAATCAGTAGTGGCAGAATTCCGGCTAACAAATAACCGTAAGGCTGCACGAAACCAGACAATCGTGCAGTAACTTCAGGGGTACGCGTCCTTGCTGCCAACAAAGCGAGAATCGTGGGAAAACACAAACCACCTAAGCCAAGCACTATGGCCCACAATTCTGGAACTGCGTCTCCAGCAAAAATAATTCCCAAATAACCAACGGTAGTCAGCGCACCGAAAAGCACGATTACCGGGCGTAAGTCGCGGATTCGAGCAACCAGAAACGGCATGCTCACTCCCCCGATGACATTGACAGTCCCGAGCACCGATAAGCCTATTGCTGCCCTACCTGGTGCGACACCCTGATCGATATACATCTGCGGCAGCCAACCCATTTGTACATATGCATTCGACGATTGCAGGCCGAACAGTAGCATCATCGCCACTGCAGTTGGAGATCGCCACAAAGATGTCTCGGCAATCATATCGCAACCGACCTCTGCATCCGCACGGGACGCCGAGGAGGTGGATGCGGTATCTGCGTACTTTTCAGCGGCGGGCTTCGCGGGTTTATCCACTCCAACGCGTATTAGCACCAGGGTCCAGACGATAGCTTGCGATACTGCTAGAGTGGCCCAGATTCCTAGTGCAGGGCGCCACGCTTCCGAACCGGAAAACCACAAGGCACTCAATGGCGCAACGGCACCTGACAATCCTAAAAAGCCGGAATAGCATGACATCAGTACTACTGAACGCCGGGGTGCATGTTGTTTAATCCAGGCAGGTAACAGGACATTCAACAGTGCAATACCGCTAACAACCAACGCGGTCAGCACAAGAAAAGTGCTCATGCCACCAGGTAAATAAGCTCCAATCAATGGCCGGAAGGCAAGGCCCACCAACATGGCCGCCATTCCCGCGAAAAGTGTAACGCTCAACCCGATACGCCGAGCTATCGGCACAGCTGCCAGCCCCATGATGGCAAAAGCAAAACCGGGCATAGCGGTAAGCAGTCCTGCAACCGAAGCAGGCGCCTGAAAACTAACCATGACCTGCTTCAGCACCGCACCCAGCGAAGAAATCCCGGCGCGCAAATTTGCCGCCGCCAAGACCACTGCAACAACGGCAAGTGGGGTACGAATAACCCCACCAACCACTAATTTTGAGCGCTTGGACTGCTCGTCACGCGTCAAACTCACCTTCCACCATGCTGCTTAACGTTATGAAGCTGTTTAGCGTTATGAATATGAATTATTCTTCCGAATCCGTCACCGGCGCCCATTCTGGCCCAGTTTCGGCCAGTTCTGGATCGAGTTTCGTAATCAGCGGCTTCGGCTTTGCCAAAACGGTACCTGGGACAATATCTAAGCGCTTCCATTCTGCCCCCTGAGCCGCGTAATCGCCTGTGATCGCAGGATACTTTTGGCCTTTCTCTGGCACACCGACGCCGATGAGCTGCACATCATAGTCGTCGGTAACCTCTACGATTTCCGGCTGTGCAGCCCACACATCCTCACGCCCCAGAGTCTCATGTACTCGTTGTGCCAGATGTGGCAGGTACGGAGTCAACAACACGTTACAATCCGAAACGACCTGCAAGGCAGTCCAGAGAACTGTCGCCAAGCGCTCACGCTGGGAATCATCCTTCGCCAGCTTCCAAGGCTCATTTTCGGCGATGTACGCATTGGCTTCACCTACTACATGCATAGCATGCGTGATACCGGCTTTAAATTTGGAAGTTTCCAGCGCCGCGCCAACAACGTCAAACGCGTTGCCCGCCAATTCGAGGATGCGACGGTCGCTGTCGGTTAATTCACCAGGCTTTGGCACCTCACCGAAGTTTTTGTGCGCCATAGAGACGGTGCGATTGACCAAGTTACCCCAGCCATTCGCCAATTCGTTGTTAATGCGCCGAACGAACTCGTCCCAGGTGAAATCAGCGTCGTTGTTTTCTGGCCCCGCTACCGCGATGAAATACCGCAGTGCATCTGGACCAAATTCTTCCAAGAAGTCTTTGACGTAAATGACCAAGCCCTTAGACGAGGAGAACTTGGAGCCAGACATGGTCAAAAACTCGGAGGACACAATTTCCGTCGGCAGGTTGATTTCACCATAGCGGTGCTGTTCCCCGCCCTTCGCACCTTTGCCGGCATAGCCAAGCAATTGCGCAGGCCAAATCTGAGAGTGGAAGGTGATGTTGTCTTTGCCCTGGAAATAGTACGACTTCGTTTCTGGATCCAGCCAGAATCGCTTCCATGCATCCGGGTCACCAGTGCGCTGGGCCCACTCAAGCGAAGCAGACAAGTAGCCGATCACCGCATCAAACCACACGTAGAGCTTCTTCGCGTTGTTGTTTTCCCAGCCCTCAATCGGTACTGGCACACCCCAGTCAATATCGCGGGTCATTGCACGTGGGCGCATATCTGCCAGTAAGTTCTGCGAGAATTTTAGAACGTTCGGGCGCCAGCCTTGCCGTCCCGACAACCACTCACGCAAAGCGTCGGCAAGCGCAGGAAGATCCAACAAAAAGTGCTCGGTCTCACGGAAAACCGGGGTTTCGCCGTTGATCTTAGAAACAGGATCAATCAAATCAGCGGGATCGAGTTGGTTACCGCAGTTATCACACTGGTCGCCGCGAGCACCATCGGCGTTGCAAATCGGACAGGTTCCTTCAATATAACGGTCCGGCAAAGTACGTCCCGTCGACGGCGAAACCGCCCCCATGGTGGTTTCCTTCACCATGTAGCCGTTGTTATATAAACCTTTAAATAGTTCCTGCACCGTCGCATAGTGAGTCCGGGTAACTGTACGGGTAAACCAGTCATAGGACAGGCCCAGACCACGCAAATCTTCGACTATCTGCCGGTTATAGCGGTCAGCCAACTCACGCACGGAGACGCCTTCTTTATCAGCTTGCACCAACAGCGGAGTGCCGTGTTCATCAGTGCCTGAAACCATCAGGACATTGTTGCCACGCATTCGCTGAAAGCGCGCGAATACATCGGAAGGTACGCCAAATCCTGCGACGTGTCCGATATGACGGGGGCCGTTGGCATACGGCCAGGCAACATTCACAAGCACATTTTCAGACATGCCCTCAAGCATAATTGAACCCCGGCACCATGTGGTTACCGGGGTTCATAGAACTCACAGGATGCGCAGCTGATTCACATCCATACAGCGAGCAACACCACGACTGATGCTGCGACCGCTAGTGCTGTTGGTTATTTCTTACGCATCGATTCTGGCTTCAAATTTTCCAGGCGTTCAGAACGACGTTTCTTCAGCTCTTCCTTGCGGTGTGCTTCGCGAGTCAAACGACGTTCACGAGCCAACTTGCGCGCGAAAGCCTGCTGTTCCTTTTGCTCGACATAGATTACGTCATTACGTAGGTCCTTCACCAAGCTAAACATCAAGCCAATGATGATCAGAAGGAACGGCGAAGCGGCCACGATGGTCACTGACTGCAACGAATCCAAAGCATCCTCGCCGCCACCAATGAGCATGGTCAAACCAACCGCAGCGGTCAAAACACCCCAAGTCGCCGACAACCACGGGGTAGCTACCATGCGTCCGCGCTGCGACATCGAGCCCATCACGGTTGACGCAGAGTCTGCCGAAGTAATGAAGAACGTCGCCAGCAAAACCATAGCGACAATCGAGGCAATTGAACCCAACGGCAGCTGATCAAACATGTTGAAGAGCATGTTTTCCGTCGTGCCATCGCCATAAACCACGCCCTCATTGTCGCGTTCCATATCGATGGCGGTGCCGCCGAAGATCGCAAACCAAATAGTGGAAACACCAGATGGAATCAGCAACACACCGACGCAGAATTCACGTACGGAGCGACCACGGGAAATACGAGCCAGGAACATACCAACGAACGGCGACCAGGACACCCACCATGCCCAGTAGAAAATCGTCCATGCAGAGCTAAAGTCAGCGGCTGCTTCACCGTTTTCTGCGGTGCGTCCGGCCATCATCAGGAAGTTTTGCAGGTAGGAACCCAACGACCCTGGAATCAAGTTCAACTGCACAACGGTTGGCCCAACGATAAAAACAAAAATTGCAAGAGTTGCTGCCATGATCAAATTGGCGTTCGACAGGTACTGAATGCCCTTACCGACGCCTGACAGCGCCGAAAGAATAAAGGCCAATGTCAACACCAAAACAATGCCGATTACCACAGACATCGATGGGTCATCGATAATCCCGGAAGCGGCCAAACCTGCTTGAATCTGCAGTGCACCAAGCCCCAACGAACAAGCGGTACCGAAAACCGTCGCAAAAATCGACAAAATATCAATAACACGACCGATGCCGCCCGCAGCAGCTTTTTCACCAATCAACGGCACGAATGCGGAAGACAGCAGCTGCTTGCGCCCTACACGGAAGGTCGAATAGGCAATCGCCAAACCTACGATCGAGTAAATTGCCCACGGATGTAACGTCCAGTGGAACATTGCCTGCGACATGGCACCGCCAACCGGGTCATTGTCGATGCCCGGCACACCATCGTTGTAGAAGAAAGTCGGTTCCGCAGCACCGAAGAACATCAGGCCGATCCCCATACCAGCGGCGAACATCATTGCGATCCACGAGATGGTATTAAATTCAGGCTCTTCATTAATCGAACCTAATTTAATAGCTCCAAATTTCGAAGCAGCAATAGCGATCACGAACACCACGAACACGGTGGTGAACAGCATGAAGGCCCAACCAAAATTGTCAATGATCCAACCAAAAGCCGTGCTGGCGAAGGCTGTAAAAGAATCAGTGAACACCAGGCCCCAAATAACGGTAGCCAACACCAGTAGCCCAGCCGGGGCCACCACCGCCCAGTCAATCGAGCTATCTTCGGTTTCCGAAGCCAACTCCACTGAATCTTCCACGCTGCTTACCGCAACATCATCTTCATGTTCCAGCATGTAGGCGATCTGCCTGGTAGCCGAAAGCTCATCAAGATCCTCGCGTACCAAATTGGCATTGGTTTCTAGTTGTGGACCATCCGCAACTTTATCGCGGTCAGCACCCACAGCACCATCGGCGCCTTTAGAGTCGTGTGAGTCAGGTTTATTCATGGATACCAGCGTGGTTGAAAAACACCCGGCAATCAAATTCAAATAAGCTGAAAAACAGCTGTTAAGCAAATAAAGACGTCAACTACGTGACTCGTCAGCAAGGCAACGCATTTTTACTGGCATTATCTAGCTAATATCACTCACAATTCTCAAAATGCCACAGAAGCGCAGCTGCTGTGTTTTTCGCCACTATTCCTCTTCTTTGGCTCGAGCGCGCAGGAATGCGTCGTAAAGTTCCCGATTCGAATGCGCAGTCCAGGCCCCAATCTGCTTGCACGCTGCTTTCAAACGCATGCCACCATCAACAAGTTCGGAGACCCGGCCGACTGCATCCTCCACGGTCAAGTGAGTCTGCTCGCCTCCCTCAATGACGACCGTAATTTCCCCTTTGACTCCGTCTTCTGCCCACGCTGCCAGCTCGCCAAGCGGAGCTTGTTTCACCTCTTCATAGAGTTTGGTCAGCTCACGACACACAGCTCCACGACGCTGCTCCCCCAAGACCTCCGCAGCAATGTGCAAGGTATCGGCTAAACGATGTGGAGATTCAAAGAAACACACAGCCCGCTTTTGATTACGCAGTGACTCCAGCCAACTACGCCGGGCACCGTCTTTACGCGGCGCAAAACCATCAAAGATAAACTTTCCCACCTGCAGCCCACACAGCGCTAGAGCAGTGGGCACCGCAGACGGGCCAGGAATAGCTGTCACCGGCACCCCAGCTTCGTGCGCAGCTGCCACAATATTATGTCCCGGATCCGAAACCACTGGCATGCCAGCGTCGCTAACCACCAGCACACTCGAATTGCGTGCTGCACGCAGCAGCTCAGACACCCGTCCGGCCTCGTTATGATCAAAATTCGAGACCACCTTCGCACGCAATTCCACCCCCAGAGCATTCGCAAGGTTTCGCAATCTTCTTGTATCTTCAGCAGCAATGAGCTCTGCTTGTTGCAGTGCGCTAATCAGCCGGGGGGAGGCGTCAGCAAGGTTTCCCAACGGGGTGGCCGCCACGATGATTCCATGCGGCAATTGCTGCTGCAGGTTTGCATTGTGGTTCTGCGCGCTTAACTGCTCTGGCTGATCGTTCATCACGCCTCCAGCATGGCATATCTGCTACCCGAACTCAGCACCGCAACTAACTACGAACTTTTTTCTTTTGCGCTCCGAGCTCTTGGTGTCGTCGTATCGTCGGCTGTTTATTCTCGCCTAAACTATTCCGAGTGATGGCCGTTGCTGAAAAATCGAGTGCTCCCCTAGCACGTACACGCCGGGCACACGCCCGCAGCGTGCGCCCGTACTCTACGCCCCAGCTAATAAGAATCCCGTTCGACCGCCGCGACGGTTGGTCATTCCTTCTCATTGGCGCGTTAGCCGCAATCACACGCTTTCTCGGGCTTCCACATCCAGTATCTTCCGGGACGCCGATCTTCGATGAAAAGCACTACGTGCCGCAGGCATGGGACATTGTGCGTAGCTGGGAGCACCTACTTATCGGTGGAATCGAATCCAACCCAGGTTATGGGCTCGTCGTCCATCCTCCACTGGCGAAACAGATAATTGCGCTTTCTGAGTTTGTCTTCGGGTACTCCCCAATGGGCTGGCGCACGATGGCAGCAGCCTTCGGAACAGCAGTCGTAATCATGACCATGCTGCTGGCGCGAGAGCTCACCCAAACCTGGAATATCGGCGCACTAGCTGGAATATTAGCCACTTTCGACGGCGTTCTTCTGGTCAGTTCAAAGTTCGGCATGCTGGATATTTTCCAAGTGTTTTTCATTATTACTGCCGCCTGGATGCTCGCGCGTGATCATAGGGACATGCGACGGCGGATGCACCAGGCTTGGAAAACGCTCGCCGACGAATCAACCACCGGTGCTTGGCGTTCGGTATTTGGCCCACGCTTCGGCGTGCGCTGGTGGCGTTTTGGAGCTGGCCTCATGCTCGGTGGCGCACTAGCAATTAAATGGTCCGGACTTTATTACATCGCCTTTTTCGGCCTGTTTTGTGTATTCGGCGACCTGCTTATCCGAAGGCGTTATGGCATCAGCCGACCATATTCGGCAATCTGCCTGCATGATATTCCCGCAGCGCTCGCCTCATTAGTGTTAGTGCCTATTCTGGTCTATCTCTGGAGCTGGCGGGCATGGTTTTCTAGCGAAACCGCGGTTTACCGCCATGCAGCTGTCGATGGCACCATCGACGACGATTCGCCATTACAGGCTTTACCAGATTCAATCGCCAGTTGGTTCTATTACCACCGATCGGTGTTAGATTTTCATGCTTCGTTGACAACATCAGGTGGTCACGAACACCCCTGGGATTCCAAACCTTGGTCCTGGTTAGCTGGGATACGCCCGATTCTGTATTACTCCAACACCGAATTAGATTGCCCGCTTGGCGGCGCCAAAGGTGGCTGCCGGGAAATGCTGTTTTTGTTTGGCACCCCGGCAATCTGGTGGTTAATTGTGCCGGGCCTAGCGTGGGCGTTGTGGGCCTTAATAATTCAGCGAGACCACGCTTTCGCCTGGCCGTTGGTTGGCTTTGCCGCTGGTTTTTTGCCATGGCTAGCGGCTTACGACCGGCAAATGTATTTCTTTTACGCCGCCGCGTTTATCCCATTTGTTCTTGTCATATATGCGATTATTCTCGGACGTCTCATGCACCAGGGCAGATTCGTGCGCTGGCGTCTGCTTGTCCGACTCACTGGTCACGAGCTACGGCTGGGCAGCATCGTCGTTGTCGTATACCTCGCCACAGTCGTCGGGATGTTTGTCTATTTCTCGCCAATTTTGTACGGCTTACCAGTCTCAAACAGCTGGTATCACTCAATGATGTGGTTCCCCAGCTGGACATAACGATGCTGCACGTAGCGGTAGCGTATCCACAGCCAGGCGGTAGCAAGTGCGCTCACAAGCAGCATGGCGATCAACAAAATTTGTTCACTGGTAGCTACCCCAAGAACCAGATCTCGAACAATAAAACCACTAAAGAACATTCCCATCGCACCAACGACCGGCATTAAGCCGGATGCCCAATAAGGGCGCCAAGCAGCAGCAAGCAAACCAAGCGAGACCCCAGCACGCAAAGCTGCGCCTTCCATCAGTGCGGTTGCCAGCTGCGGATCCGCGCTCGGATCGAGAACTGCCTCGCCCTGGACGTCTAAAGTTTGCGGGATCAATCCCCCAGAAGCAATCACTTGCACGACGGCCCAAATGCCGAAACCAACGCCACACACAAGTAGCGTAAGCCGGGCAAGAATCGTATTCAGCTCAGCCCTGCGTGCCGAACGACGCCAGGTTGGTTCCACACCAGCCAAAATATCTTCAGTCAATTGCCGCGGCGGGGTTAATTCATCACCGCTGTACTCATTGGCGTGATGCATACTCCTCGTCAGCGCAAGCGCGCGATTTTGGAAAGTCTGGCATTGCTCACACCCGGAAACATGTGCGTCAAGAATTTCGTCAGTAATGCCGGCAGGCTCGCCATCGATGCGCGCGGACAATGCAGTTTGGATTTCATCATGACTCGGCACGACTCAACACCCCATCCACGCTGGCTCGTCCGGCACCGAAAACAACTATCACAAGTAATAGAGTAAGAAACATCAAGAAGGATTCATAACTCGGTTGCTCGCCCAAAAAATCAAGACCGCCCAGAAAATACTGGAGGGCGGCTGTTACGACAAATAGCACCCCCGCTGCAAAGGTGGTCAAAATTCCAACTACAACCGCAGCACCGAAGAAAATCTCCAGCAGCATCACAGTCCACCCCGTAATGGCTGGAGCAGGCACTGCCACAGCTGAATAGGCACCGACAGTGTCGTCCATCCCCCGGAAAAATAGCTTATCCAGGCCGCGAATGATGCAGATAACTCCAACTACGATGCGTACGAGAAACAACATGGCATCACGGATGGCGGGCTTGTGCATGCTCACTAGACTACCCCGGCTCATCGCTGGGAACCGAACATGCCATTTCCCTAGTCTAAATAACCAGTAACACACACTAACAACCGGAACCAGCCGGAGCGCTGTGGCTTACTGTTCTGTATGAACAAAGGAGACGCTATGAATGAACTAATCCCGCTGAGCAATGGCATGCTTATCGACAGTAATGGCATTACCCGGCCACCGTGGGCCTGTGCTAACGACTTACTGCGAGAATATTATGACACTGAATGGGGCCGAGAAATCTATGGTGAACAAGCCTATTTTGAACGGCTATGTCTAGAAAGTTTCCAAGCAGGTTTATCTTGGGAACTTATTTTGCGCCGCAGGGAAATCCTGCGCAAGGTATTTGCAGACTTTGATCCCGATCACCTAGCAGTTTTTCAGGAAACAGATGTGCAACGCGTGCTCAAACATCCTGGGATGATCCGCAACGAGCGCAAAATTCGTGCAGTCATCAGCAATGCACAGGCTTGTGTCAATTTACGTACGGATGCGGATTACCCGGGTGGGCTGGAAGAACTCATTCGCTCTTGTGCTCCGCAAGACGCAAGAAACAAAACGGAGACAGAGGCACGTATAACCATCTATAGCCATTTAGATGAAGTACCGACGAAATCCGAGGAATCAGCAGCGCTGGCAAAACTGTTAAAAAAGAAGGGCTTTAGCTTCGTTGGGCCAACATCGATGTACGCATTACTCGAAGCCCTCGGGCTCATAAGATATGAAATTGCACCCGGGGACCCGGCCATAAACGCCACAAGAGGCCAAGCTGAGGTGGCCGAGTCCTAAGGCTTATACCACCCGGCGCCCACGGGTGCGGACAGTGCGACCAGCGTTAAGTGACCCGTCGCGGGCAACACTACGCAAGGCAGGGACACGGCTGGCTTGCTGTTGCCGGTACAACGTACGCGAAGCATAATCGCCGCGATCATCGTTGAGCTGTTGATGATCGATAGTTCGTAACTCATCGAAATCCGGGCTCTCATCATCAATTTCCAACACCACAGCACCTGGGCGACGCAAGTTCGGATTGACGAAAGGTCTGTGCTCGTCCAGACGGTGTTCGTCATCTTCTCGGTTGCGCACTCCCATTCGCGCACGGCGCAACTGCCTTATGCGGCGGGCACGCAGCTCCTGCTCTTGTCGTACTTGTCCACGCAATGCAAGCAAGTACAACAGGGTAAGCAAACCAGTAACAGCTGGCAGTGCCCAGAACCAACCACCAGTTGGTATTGCAACGACCAGCAGGACCGCGAGTGCCCCAAGCAACAGCACCAAATTATTACGACGACGCTTCGTACGTTGTGCCTGCAACTTGCGTTCTGCCTCTGGATTCCAACCACCACGCTGTGAACGACGAGCAGCAAAAGCGAGTTCTTCTTCAGTCAGCGTTAATTCTGCTTCCCGGTCCGCACGCGCAGATGCCACCGAATATGCTCCCTCCGCATCCGATCCCCCGGAGACAACATCATCAGCCATAGCCGCATCATCAGTTTCAGCTTCGGCACCCTCAGTTGGATTCATCTCGGCTGGATTCGCTTCGGCTGACTCAGATTCACTGGCCGTGGTTTCTGCGGATTCTTCTACTGCGCTCTTAGTAATCATCGCATCGGCATCAACAACGCCGGGATACAACAGATCCACCGGTGAAGTATAGGTCTCATCGTGGCTATACATCTCATCCGGTGACAGCTCCGAAATGATTACGCGCGGTTGAGGTTCTGCTTCCTCTTCAACTGACTCAGAAGCAACGTCCGCAGCTGCACCGGATTCATTGTCAATTCTTTCGCCAACACCAAATTCTGCACCCAGTTCCTTGGCATTAGCAGAACCATGCGCTTGATCAGCAACGAGTTCGCCATCAATAACATCGTCGGATGAGGAAAAGGACTCGCCCTGGTCAGCAACCAGCTCGCCGTCAATAACTTCTGCTTCGTTTGTGTTCGAATGCCCGGAGCCGTCTACGCTGTCAAAGCCTGTTTCATTGCTGGAGGTAGCATTATCGCCAACATGGGTCTCGGCAGCGGAAGCGCGCTTATTCCACGGTTCGTCTATGATCTCGTATTCTTCAGCGTCAACCAGTTCGTAATCAGCAGCAGGTTCAGTATCAATACCAGAGACTGAACGTGCACCGGCCATCCGCGGTCGCATTGGGGTTTTAAGCACATCCTTGCCACCCGAAAAGACCACGCGCGTGTCATTGAAGCCTTCGCCGGAATGACGAATCGGCTTGTGCCCACGGAAGATCAACGGCGCAAGCACAACGAGCCAGACGACGATGATCAAAACAATGATCAGGGTTGTTGACATGAGGAAATTGCCACCTTCCGAAGTAAGCAACTAGGCGCTAGTTATCGTTTTAGACTAATGGGAAGTGTGTGACTGAACCGCCAGGCACGCCGCAAAAGACTAGACTCACAACAACTTTCCACTCGCACGCAAACGTGCAGTCGCCAATGTGCTGTAATCGTCGGCAAGCAAACTAGCTTGTTGGTGATCACGCCACGAGCCCGCAATATGTAGATACCCGCGCAAAATGCCTTCCTCGCGGAACCCATTGTTCATCAATACTTGCCTACTAGCAGGATTATCCGGCAGATACGTGGCAGTTATTCGATGCACCCCAATGCGCTGGAATGCGTGGTCTATACCGAGCGCTAAAGCAGCTGTTGCCACTGAATTACCCATCATTAAAGAAGCCACCCAATACCCTACCCAGCAGCTCGCCACGGTTCCGTGTTGGATTCCACCTAAAGTAAGTTGTCCCGCAAACTCATCATCAACCTCGATCACAAATGGCACGAGCTCCCCATGCCTGGCTTGTACATTCAGCCAACGGAGGTGCTCTAACCAAGCAGTTTTCGTATGCGCAGCTTCCCACCCTCGCATCGCCGTCGGTTCAACCGGCTGTAACCACGATTGATCAACTAGCCGCTGCTCACACCAATCCGCACCGTCGCCACGACGCAGCGGACGCAGTCGAACACGAAGTCCACTCGTCGTCCGCACTTCTGCAGTAGATTCCGGCCAACCAGGATGCACAGGGTGCGGTGTGCCTCGCGCTGGCTTCTTAGTTCTGCTAGCAGCTATTCCGAAAGGATCCAGCATGAATACTCAGTTCGTCCTGCCGAAAATATCTCGCATGGCCGTCCCCATGCAGCAGGGCTCGTAGTTTTTATGCACGCTGCGTCAAGAACATGACTTCGACGACGTCGCCAGGGCGTACTTCATCGACTTCTTCGGGAATACGAATCATTGCATTCGCTTGTGACAGTCCAGCCAACAAATGCGCGGGAGCGCCAGTGGCTCCGCCCAAACCTTCCACCAAATAGTCACTGGTTTGTGCATCACGCATTAACCGAGCCCTAATATATCCCCGCCTGCCAGGACGCGAGGTCAAATGATTTATCGATCGTGCCCGCACCAAGCGTCGGTGCGCCGCCCCCTTGCCCAATGACAAGCGGATGAGCGGCCGAACAAAAACTTCAAAAATTACCAAGGAAGAAACCGGGTTCGCTGGCAATAGGAAGACCGGTACCCGTTGTTCACCGATCAAACCGAATCCCTGTACAGACCCTGGGTGCATAGCAACCCGGCTGGTATCAATGTCCCCGAGATCTTCGAGTACTTCGCGCATCACCTGGGAACCAGAACCACCAACAGCGCCGGAAATCACGATAATTTCGCTGCGCATGATTTGGGATTGCAGCATCTCTTTGATGCGCCGCGGCTCTCCTTCTGCGATTCCTACGCGATGCACATCGGCTCCAGCGTCTTTCGCGGCCGCGGCGAGCGAATACGAATTCACATCAAAAACTTGCCCCAACCCAGGGTCGCGATCAACGTCGACCAGCTCCCGTCCGTACGAGATAACAGACACCCGCGGACGTGGATAGGCCAGTACTTTTTCCCTTCCCACCGCAGCCAGCAAACCAATCTGGGCCGGGCCCAAGATCGCGCCAGAAGACACCGCAACATCGCCTGGCTGGATATCATCGCCAACGCGCCGCACAAAATCCCCGGAACGCACGGCCCGATACGGCGTCATACGTTTACGGCCTCGGTCTGTCCACTCCAGAGGTAATACAGCATCCGAAAGAGTTGGCAAAGGCGCACCTGTGTGCACCCGCACCACCTGTTTTGGCTGCAAACGCAGTGGCTGCCGCGAGCCAGCCGGGACCTCCCCAACCACAGGCAATGATTTTTCCGCGGCAGGAGGCGTAGGTGCTAAAGGGGCATCACCGACAGAATCCGTATCTCCACGAGGTGGAGCTGCACGAAGCGCTCGTTCCCCGCCAATATCAACTGCACGGACCGCGTAACCATCAATCGCCGCTTGTGGGAAACCAGGAAGTGGCTGGCTAGCTTGCACTTCCTCGGCACACATCATGCCCAGAGCGTCGGTAATCGCTATGCGCACCGGCTCCGGGGTCATGGCCGTATCAGTAATCAGCGCAAGCTGTTCTTCGACCGAACGCATAGTTGCTCTACCTTCCTGATCTTCCTGGCTTTCGGGATTATTCCGAAATCCCCTGTTCTTGTTCGTAGTCAGCTAACAATTTCTTTAAGCTCCGATACAGAGTCGGGCCATACTTCTCATTGCGCAAGCCAAAATCAACGTTCGCGGGGATAAAACCACCAGGATTTCCCAAATCATGGCGGGTCCCCTGATGCACGACGACGTGCACCGGATGGCCTTCTCGAATCAGCAGTTCAATGGCATCGGTCAACTGCAATTCGCCACCTTTACCCGGGGTGATGCGGCGCAGCGCGGAGAAAATCTCCCGGTCCAGAAGATACCGGCCAGCTGCAACTAGCGTCGATGGTGCCTGCCCGGCATCTGGTTTTTCCACCATGCCTCTGACCTTGTGTACTCGTTCTGCGGATACCCCCGAGATGTCGTCAGCAGCTTCAACGTCAAATACTCCGTAATTCACGGTCTCTTCCGGAGCGACTTCAAAGGCACACAACACCGAGCCACCTAGCTGCGCTCGCACCCGTGCCATTTCTTCCATCACTCCCATTGGCAGCACGAGATCGTCGGGAAGCATAACCGCAAATGCTTCTTCCTGCTCACCCAATAATTCAGAAGCCAATCCCACCGCATGGCCTAGTCCAAGGGGTTCCTCCTGTTCTACAGCGACAGGCTGAATAAGTTCCCCGGCACGTTGGACTTTATGGGCCTGGTCGTCTTTACCCCGTGATTGCAGCGTCTCAACTAGCGCTGGGAACGCATCAAAATGCCGCATGATTTCTTGTTTATTAGGCGCGGTGATTATTGCGAGACGTTGTGCTCCACACGCTGCGGCTTCTTCTGCAATCATTTCGATACCCGGGGTATCAACTACCGGAAGGAGTTCTTTCGGCACAGTCTTCGTCGTCGGCAAAAACCGTGTGCCCAACCCTGCTGCTGGAACGACAACAGTGTTGATGATCGCTGAGTTCTTGTGCGGTGAATCCTGGATGAATCCGGAAGCATCTTGAGACATGCCCAAAACACTACCTGTTTACCGGCCCCAATTGGCTACGGCTTTCCGTAATCATTGTAGAACTATTCTAGTTATTATGAGCTCTTTTCCACTTGCCACTGCAAAAACCGAGTTACGCAATAAACACCAGCAGGCACGACAGCTCGCTGCGCACAACCGTGACACCTGGCGGAAGTCAAATGCAGCATTGAGCCACAACGTAGCGGAATTTCTCAAGTCCTTACGATGCCCTGGGCAGCCTTTGCGAGTCGCAGGATATGTTCCGCTTGACGACGAACCTGGAGCCGGAACTTTACTCAATGCTCTGGAATCTCACACAGATGAACTTTGGCTTCCGATCTGCCAGCCAGGTTTCCGTCTATCCTGGTCGCAATACGATGGCCCGGATTCACTCGCAGTGCGCAATCCGAGACTTCCTATCCCCGAACCTCGTGGCGAAGGTATTTCCAGCACAGAGTGTTTGCCAACACTTGACCTCATAGTTCTGCCTGCTTTAGCAATAGACCATACCGGCTACCGGCTCGGAAAAGGTGCTGGCTTCTATGACCGCGCAATCGCCGAGGCCTGGACAGCGTGTTCGAGCAATACGAGTTCTTCTGCGGTGACGAGTTCAAAAGCAATGCCAGAACTCGTCGGTGTAGTTTTTTCTACAGAGGTACGTCCGTTTGTGCCACACGATGAGCGCGATTGTGCTGTGAATAAGATAATCACTGAAATCGGCATTACCACGATTTCTTGATCCGAAGGGTTCCATCGGGAACCGCCATAGTTCAGCGGCAGTCTAATGCAGTATGCCAAGCTTTTCCCGCTTATTTCATCAACTTCGCACCCCTGGCCACCAGCGTTCCGTATTGCTGCGCCGGATCTTAGCGATGCTGCTGGTTTGCGCTGCTGCGATACTGGCCCTGCATTCTCGAAGCAACGATCCAAAAGTGGTGGTGTTTACCGGCGCGCTCGAAGCCGGACAAATGATCACCATTAACGATATAAAACTGCAAGAACGCCCCGAATCTTATACTCCTGAAGGCGCGTTCACCGCCACCGAAGATGTGTTGGGAACCATCGCGGTGTCTGCCGCGCAACCAGGTGAGGTAGTAACAAGTGCACGCTTCATTAGTTCAGAGCTCACCGCGACGTTGGTCCATGGAAAGAACTCAGACGAGATCACTGGTGAAAAGTCGGGAGAGCCGGGCCTTGAATCCGTGCACATGGTCCCGATATCTTTGGCTGACCCAGAAATAATTCCGCTGCTTAATCATGGCGATACAGTCAGCGTTATTACGGAAGACGCATCAGGAAACTCCCAAACGTCATTCGGGGCAGATCACCGGGATGCAGAACGCGGCGCAGAAAACGGTCCCGGTCTCGATGCAATCGACCACGCTGGAATTGACCACGCTAGAAACAGCATTTCGCCATATTCCGGCGGGCCCGGCCAAATCGAAAGCAACACTGTCATTGCTGAAGGCGCACGGGTTATCCTAGCGCGGGAAGCCACATCTGCAGGCAGCCGAGCTACAGTAATGCTGGCGCTACCCGCCTCGGCAGCACAACGCGTCGCAGTAGCTTCTCTAGCTTCTCCACTAACGGTAGTTCTCACTGGAGAACGCGCCACCGGAAGGGATGCTCACTGATAGAACCACTTAATCGTGTGCGCTAAAGTGTGCACTCATGTTGCAAGGTTTCAAAGAATTCATCATGCGCGGCAACGTCATTGAGTTGTCCACTGCCGTGATTATCGGCTCAGCCTTTACCGCGATTGTTACTTCGGTTTCGGACCATATTATTAACCCGCTGATCGCTTCTTTCGGTAGCGCGGATGTTTCTGGTTTGGGTTTCCATGTGAACCCGAACAACGAAGCGACTTTTTTGGACTTCGGTGCCGTCATCACCGCTGTCATCAATTTCTTCATCGTTGCATCAATTGTCTATTTCCTCATCATTATGCCAATCAACAAGCTAGAAAAGGCTCGAAAGCGGAGCCTGGGCATTGGCAGCGACGACGACAACAGCGACGACAAAGATCCAGCAGCAACTACCGAAGAACTACTAGCAGAAATTCGTGATTTATTGCGGGATCACACCCCTGCAAACTCACAGGCGACAAAATCAGAGACCAGCAAAGATCAGTAGACACTGTGCGGCGGGCGTTGTTCCCGCCAAAAAGACTCATCAAAACCTGTACTCGCGAAAGCCTGCTCTGCTGGCTTCGCTGTGGCATTGCGCCCAGGCTCATACACAGCCGCGCCTAAGCCATACCCATTTTTTAATTCACGCTCGGCGGTTCGATCATAGTTCGGAGCATCAGAAATCCGCTTGGTTCGCCGACGCCGCCCGCGGTTGTTCGATTCTAAATCATTGTTCACTGTAGACCGCCGTTTCGTGACTCATCGTTCAACCAATAGTCGCTACAAATTCTGTTTGTCTAGCTGCGCCTAGACAAAGGTCTTAAGAATCCAGCGAATGTTTTTGTAATTGATCGATCAGGTGGTGCACCAGTGGCCCCAGCGTTGCCATGCCATCGCGAATCGCAGCCCTAGATGATGCCAGATTCACCACGACTGTAGATCCAGATATCCCACAGATACCACGGGAGGTACAGGCATCCACGGCACCACAGGCTTGACCGGAAGATCGCAAAGCCTGAGCCAAGCCCGGAACCCGCATATCGACCACGCTACTGGTAGCTTCCGGTGTGCAATCTCGCGCGCCTACACCAGTACCACCGATCGAAACTACTAGATCGACGCCGCCGACCACTGCTGTTTCAATGGCTTGCCGGATTTCCGACTGATCATTACGAACCACGACGATGCCGTCAACCGTGAAATCGTCTTCTGCCAACAACTCGGTAACCAAACGTCCGGTATCATCCCAGGAATCCGGGGCGCGGTCAGAAACGATGACCACCAGTGCACGTCGATAAGCAGGAAGATCCCCTTCTTTCTCGGCGGCAAGGAAAAACTCAGCGTCGGGATCGTCCAGATCCATCAACGACGGCCGGGCATTGCGGGTGGCGCGCAGATCAGTGTCTTCTGACATTCAAGCTCCAGTGCTGTTTAGAGGGGTGCTGACTAATGCTATCTAGTAACTTACTAGTTCGACAGCGTTACCTCTACCTCTTTCGGTTTATCGGCGCCTTCTGAAATTACTTCCAGTGTGACAGTCTCTCCGAATTCATGTGAACGAGTAGCTGCAATCAAGGTGTCAGAGTCATCTACCTGTCGATCATTCAGTCTGGTGACAACATCTCCCACCTCCAGCCCAGCCTGATCAGCCGGACTGCCCGGTTCCACGCCAAGCACCAAAGCGCCATTCACCGGGTTACGCGCATCCACCTGCACACCAAGCAGTGGGTGACGCGCTTCGCCTGTCTCAATGAGCTGCCGGGCAACCCTCATCACAAAATTAGATGGAATAGCGAACCCTAGGCCAATGGAGCCGGCTTGGTCCTTCCCGGCTGAAAGTGAAGCGATCATTGAATTCATGCCGATCAAGTTGCCGTTCATGTCCACCAAGGGGCCACCAGAGTTTCCCGGGTTAATCGCAGCGTCGGTTTGAATTCCGTCAATCAGCGACGACTCCCCTCCTTGCTGCGAAGCGCGCACTGGGCGGTCTACTGCTGAGACAATCCCCGATGTCACTGTCGAGCTCAGACCCAACGGCGAGCCAATAGCGACAATTTCTTGCCCCACACGAATATCATCCGAGTCACCAAACCCGATCGTCGGTAGGTCATGAGCATCGCGAATCTTAATCACAGCAATATCTGTAGCTGCATCGGAAGCAACGAAATCCGCGGCATGCCGAGTACCATCACTCATTGTGACTTGAATCTGGCCATTCTGCCCATTCGCAACAACATGATGGTTGGTCAATACGTATCCGTCCGAGGAAATAATAGATCCAGAGCCGTCGGCAACCTGTCGTTGATCAGCGACGCGGATGGAAACCACAGTGGGAACAACTTTGTCTGCTACCTGCTCCACGGATCCTTCGACAGCAGGCTGGGCGTTGTTCGACACCGGTTGACTCAAATTCTCAGACACTGACGTGGCTGGTTGGTTAGATGACGTCGAGTTAGACGACGTCACAACCCCCGTGATAACTCCAGTGCTGATAGAGCCAACCAACATTAAAGCCAATGCAGGCACGAGTCCAATAGTGCGCTTTGGTTTTTGCACGGGATCCGCTTGATGCGCATGTACCGGCGCAATATGCTGGTCCTGAGTTTGTACGGTTTGTACGGACTGTGGGGATCGTTGCGCATTCACGCCTGGGCGGTCGAATTGCAACGTTTCCTCATTGGCACTGTGAGGTTCGGAGGCATCTCCTGGGCCCCAGAAATTATTGGGCTGCTGATGCGACTTATTCCATGAAGAATACGGAGATGAAGCTGAGTGATGCGGGGAAGATGATTCGTTAGCGCCAGGCTCACCGTGCCGGCCGAAGGATCCGTGTTTATTCATGGAGTTCATTATGAATGCTCTGACTGTCTTATCGCTGTACGGGCTATTTTGAAACTCTGCAGGATTTATAAAAATTTGCTTCTGCCGTATTTCCTGCTATTCAGCGTAGCAGCTTTCTCCAGGGAGACTCACAGGAGTTCTACAGATAGAGAAAACCCCAGCGTCCACCCTGCTAGAGCAGGGGAAACCTGGGGTTAAGCATCAGCCACAGCTAAGAACTTGTACTGCCTGAAAGCTGCGGGCTACTTCGAAAGAATTCTGTACTGAATCTACGCTTAGAATTCTTCGACGTCTACAAGACCAAGCTGAGCGGCCTTAACCAGACGACGTGGGATACGAACGGTCTGGCCGTCGATCTTAACTTCCTGGAGGGCGACATTGTCGGCCTTCCACTGAGAACGGCGCATGCGGGTGTTCGCACGGGACTTCTTAAACTTAGGAACTGCCATTTTCTTCTACCCTCCTTTGTTAGTTTTTCTTGCGACGGCGCGCCATAGCACCGAAACGGTTTTGGAAACGCTCCACACGACCGGCGGTGTCCATGACACGCTGTGCACCAGTCCAGAACGGATGCGACTCAGAAGTAACATCCACAACGATTAGTGGATATTCCTTACCTTCGTATTCCGTGGTGCGGTCAGAGGTTGCGGTGGACTGAGTCAAGAACTGAGTGCCGGTACCGGCATCCTGGAATACCACTGGGTGATAATCCGGGTGAATATCTTTTTTCATCTGTCGATTCCCTAAGGTTTGTAACTGGGCCGGTTCTTCGGGCCACTGCTTACGGCGACGTTCCCCACTGCATGACAGAGGTCAGTCACACCACGCAGTGCAAAACACCGAAGATCGCACCCAGGTTGGGTTCGATTACGGACAACTCTGAACATCTTACAGCCATAAGCGAATTATGAAAAACTATCCACTACACTTGGTTTTTCCGCCTGCAAGGTGTAACGTTTTTGAGTGCTGTTGTCGAAATGTTCGCAAACGCCCCGTCAACTGGTCATATACAACACCGTGGATTCTTACCCTCACACCCTCACATTTCAAGGATCCAGATGCAGTGTTGTCGCAATCAGTCACGATGTGGGCGGCTAGGAGAAAGATTACCCATGTCGGCTATTTGCCAGGTAACGGGACGCAAGCCAGAATTTGGCAAGCAAGTCTCGCACTCGCACCGCCGCACGTCGCGTCGTTGGAACCCCAACGTGCAGCGTCGGCGTTACTTCCTGCCTTCTGAAGGCCGGACCATCACGTTGACCGTGTCCACCAAAGGAATCAAGATCATCGACCGCGATGGCATTGAATCTGTAGTGGCGAAGATTCGCGCCCGGGGAGAGAAGGTATAACGATGGCCCGTAATGACATTCGTCCAATCACCAAGCTGAAGTCCACCGCGGGCACTGGCTACACTTACGTGACGCGTAAGAACAAGCGCAACAACCCGGATCGCATCAGCTTGAAGAAATACGATCCGATTGCCCGTAAGCACGTCGAATTCCGCGAGGAGCGATAGAAATGGCTAAAAAGTCAAAGATCGCCAAGAATGAGCAGCGCAAGGAAATCGTTGCCCGCTATGCGGAGCGTCGCGCTGAACTCAAGGCAATCATCAAAGACCAAACCAAGTCCGAAGAAGAGCGCTTGGATGCCCAGTTCGAGTTGAACCGGCAACCACGCGACGCTTCACCGGTGCGCGTTCGTAACCGTGACTCTCACGACGGTCGCCCTCGTGGCTACCTGCGTAAGTTCGGTTTGTCCCGTGTCCGTATGCGTCAGATGGCCCACAACGGTGAGCTTCCTGGCGTTCGTAAGTCCAGCTGGTAAAGGGAGGACACCACCATGGCTTCGAAGCGCAATAATCAAAAGAAGTTCCGTATGGAACAGTCCCGTCGTCCTAAGAAGAACCCTCTGAAGGCACGCGGCATCTCTCAGGTAGATTACAAGGACACTGAAACCTTGCGCCTGTTTATCTCGGATCGCCACAAGATCCGTTCCCGTCGCGTTACCGGCTTGACCCCACAGCAGCAGCGTCAGGTTGCTACTGCGATCAAGAACGCACGCGAGATGGCACTCCTGCCGTTCACTACCCGCTAAAGACGGGCTAGAACAAGGCAACAACAGCAGCCATCAGTTCTACTTCCCCGGTTTCACATCAACAAGTACGTGGAACCGGGGTTTTGCTATCTTAAATACCATAGGACGGTCTGACTCCATCTTTTGTGTAATCTTGAGGATTATTGCCCGGCAACGTTTTCAAAGCCTGAGAAAGGCGCATGGTCAAGAAACAAGGTTGAGCACAACACAGGGAGGTTTCGAATGACAGGAACCGTCGGTCGTCCGCGCAAAAACCGACCACGTAGACGCGGTGCAAACGCGCGCGAAGAAATCTTGGATGCTTCTGCGGAACTATTTACGACGCAGGGATTCGCGATGACCTCGACTCATCAAATCGCTGAAGCTGTCGGGATCCGCCAAGCTTCGCTGTATTATCACTTTCCATCAAAAGCTGAAATCTTCCTGAATTTACTGAATTCAACCATTGAGCCTTCACTGAAGCTCGCGCAGTTCTTATCGACGTCTGATAACCCGGTGGAATTACGTATTTGGGCTTTGGTTGCCGCTGAATCCCGAATTTTGCTTTCCGGCCGTTGGAATGTTGGGCGACTTTACCAATTGCCTGTCGCTAACTCTCCAGAATTTGCCGATTATCATCGGAGGAAAGCACGGCTTGCCGAATATTTCCGCCAGTCCGCGTCCGAGATCGTCGGCCAAGACCTCCGCGCAGACTTGCCCTTCCATCTAGCCCTTTCCACAATCGAAATGCGCCCGAATGATGGCATCGCTCCACAGCCATTGCAAAGCGACAAACTACCGGAAGTTGCCATCATGCTCGCTGACGCTGCCCTTTCTGTGCTCGGAGCACCACTGCCCACTGATCGTGAACAACGCACCTTGGATCTTCTCGTTCCCAGTGAAGAAACATAACGAGCTTCCTGCTTCTGTTATGCCGACGATGAATTCAAACCTGGCCGTTGGGCGGTTACGCAAGTAGGAATACTGGCATCTAAGCTTCTTATAGCACCAAAGAAAAGAGCTGAGAGGATAAATCGTGCGTATAGCCGTTCTTGTTAAGGAAGTTCCCGACACGAGCAAACGTCGGGAACTCGATTTAGAAACTGGACTAATCCGACGTCACGATGGCGCAGACAACGTCGAAATGGTTCTCGATGAAAGTAGTCAACGCGCGGTAGAAGCAGCACTGCGGATTAGAGAATCAAACTCTGATCAGCTCGACGAGAGCATCACCATCGACGCTATATCGATGGCCCCCGAAGCCGCACTAGACTCAATTCGCCGGGCTCTTTCTATGGGTGCTGATGAAGCTGTTCTTGTTCATGACAAAACCTTAGTGGGTGCTGATTTAACAACGACCGCGGAGGTACTCGCCGCAGCCCTTCGGAAGCGAAAATACGACCTAATTATTTGTGGTAATGAATCAAGCGATGGCGCTTCCGGTGCTCTGCCCGCTATGATCGCTGAGCACCTGAAGCTGGCAGTACTCAGCCATTTAACATCGATTCAGCTTGCACAGTCTGCACCGGACGGTGACCTCAGTATTAGCGCATCCCGCCGCACTGAGTCTGCAGTGCAATCCTTGGAAGTAGCATGCCCAGCTGTGGTTTCCGTCTCTGACGCTTTCCCGGACCCACGCTTTCCTAATTTCAAAGGCATTATGGCCGGCAAGAAGAAACCAATTACTCAATTCAGTCTCGAAGATTTAAGCGTCGACGCTGAGGATTTCTCGCATCCGAAAGCAATTATGACAGCTGTCGCCCCAAAACCGCCTAGGCAGCCGGGTAGCAAGGTTCACGACGACGGTGATGCTGCTGCGAAGATTCTTGAATACCTCGAGCGCAACAAGCTTATTTAGGAGCCCCTATGACCTACCCGGAAAACAGCGTCCTCGTTGTCGGCCACGCATCTGCCAACGGAGATCTCCCCGATTCCATTACTGAATTGTGTGGTGCCGCCAGCCTTATCGGGACACCAGTGGTTCTGCTCATTTGTCCTTCGGAGATCAACGAGACAACTACCCAGGACCTGGCACAGGCTGGCGCAGAACACGTAGCGGTCGCGGTACAGGATTATTCCGAACTTGGTTCTTCTATCGACGCCTTAGAAAAGGCATTTTCTGAGTTTTCACCAGTCGCGACCATATGTAGTGCCGATACTGAAGGCAGCGATCTAGCCGGACGAGCCGCAGTTCGTCTACACCGCGCTCTCCTTAGCGATGCGATCGGCATCGCTAAGGACGACGAGGGCATCATTGCCTACCACTCTGTGCTTGGCGGCAGTTTTCAAGTGACGTCTGCGGCAACTTTTAAGTCACCAGTCATTACCCTCCGCCCAGGATGCGTTGAACATCGGGCCGCCCCTGGAGCAGGCAATATAATAAACCTCGCGGTAATCAACTCAACACCAACTTCGACCATCCACGAAACAACTCCGATAGAGCGCTCTGCCCACCGTCCTGCATTGCGTAGCGCAAAAACCGTGGTTGCCGGTGGTCGCGCTTTCGATTCAAAGGAGAGCTTCCAGATTGTAGAAGATCTTGCCGACGCATTCGGTGGTTCTGTGGGGGCTTCGCGTGCTGCTGTTGATGCTGGCTGCGCTGATCGTGCGTCCCAGGTAGGCCAAGCTGGTGCCACTATCCAACCTGAGCTTTATTTCGCCCTAGGAATTTCTGGGGCACCTCATCACATAACGGGTATGCAATCTTCCAAACACATCATTGCGGTCAATAACGATGAAGAAGCTCCGATCTTTGACATTGCCGACTTTGGCGTCGTGGGAGATGTCTACCAGGTTGTTCCTGAGCTCACGAGCTTGCTTGCGCAGCGAAAGGGATAATGCATGAACTCGCAACCAAATCTTCGTCGGGGTCTGCCGCGCGTCAGCGGTGGACAGCCATGGCCTCCGCAAGAACAAAACAATGAGCAACAGCTCTCAAGTACACGCTTACGCCAGGGACTTCCCCGGACGCCCGGTGGATCCCCTTGGCCCCCTGTCGACTACGCTGCAGCGGCAGCCCCAACGTCGCCGTCACAGCCGGGGAAAGAGCCAGAGCCTTCCGCCCAGCACGCAGCACCACCAAACGATAATAAGCTCACCCCAACAACCGGTGTTACTGCAGCACAGCGCTTTCAACAGCGTAGGAAGAACAATAAACAACAGACTGCTGCGCAGAATCAAAAGTCGCCCCAGACCAATGCTGGACAGGCGACAAATGCGCAGTCTCAACCAAGCCCCCAGCAACCGCAAGAACAACATCCCTCTACACCAGCTGCCACTCCTGCGCGGCAAAACTCCCAGAAAGAATCTGTTTTTGCGCGTCAATATGGGGCCTTCAGTCTCCGACAATGGCTCGGAGGCGGCTTAGTTGGACTTGGCAGTATCTTTTTAGTGGCCGCGCTCGTCGTTATGGGCACGCGCTGGTTTCTGAATACCGAAACCGGCGCAGACTTCATCGCGACCTACGACGGCCATCCAGAATTCCCCGAAAGCAGCCCAGAAGGAATCCCCACGTGGTTGGCATGGCAGCATTTCTTGAATTTTTTCTTCATGGCGTTAATCGTTAAGACTGGTTTTGCGATTCGGTACGAACGCAAAGCACCGGCATATTGGGCTCCGAAGAAAAACCCTGGACAGAAAATCAGCCTGACTATCTGGACTCACCTGATTCTGGATCTGTTGTGGGTTATCAACGGTGGAATCTTTTTTATCTTGTTATTTGCAACCGGCCAATGGGTACGCATCGTGCCCACCAGCCTAGATATCTTCCCGCATGCAGTATCCGCTGGCCTGCAATATGCGTCTTTAGACTGGCCAACCGAAAATGGCTGGGTACATTACAACGGTCTGCAATTGCTCATGTATTTCTTCACCGTTTTCATCGTGGCTCCGGCCGCAATAGCCACCGGGCTACGGATGTCTCATCTGTGGCCCGGTAATCCTGTGCTGGCCAAGATCTACCCGGTCAGTATCGCACGCAAAATGCACATCCCCATCGCGCTATATTTCTTAGTTTTCACCGTGATTCACGTGCTCATGGTCTTCGCAACCGGTGCACTGCGCAATCTCAACCACATGTGGGCCGCACAAGGCGACCCAGACCCTACAGCGTATGCAGGCAACTGGACCGGCTTTATTTTCTTTGTCATCGGACTAGTGGTCACGGCTGCCACGGTGGTTTTTGCTCGTCCGATGGTACTGGCTCCATTCGCGCGACTTTTCGGCAAGGTCACAGCCCGTTAGGAGAATCATTATGTCCAGCTCGCAAGCACGGAAAACGCAAGCGGCTCCAGCGCCGACCGGTTGCGACAACGCGCAAAGGTCGTCGCCACGATTGCTCAAGATCACAATGCCCGATGATTCGGTCTCGCAGGCCCGCATTTTCGAGCCGGACAACGGCCCAACCCGAGAAACCAAACCATATCGCACGAAACAAAAACTGTCGCCACACTCCGCGACAGGTGATGGTGACAAACCATTAGTCGTCATCTGGCCTGGTTTTGGCATGGGTGCACGGTATTTCGATCCTATGGGGCACGAACTAGCCCGTCGCGGGTATCTTGTTGCTGGCGGTGAATTACGCGGGCAAGGTAGCTCAACAGCAAAAGCCACGCGCAAGCACACCTGGGGGTATCACCATTTGGCATCTCAGGATTTTCCGATCACGATCAAAGCCGTGAAGAAAGACCTCGGACTAGCTAATAACTACCCTACAGTGTTCCTCTGCCACTCTTTAGGAGGACAGATTGCCCCCTTGTTTTTCACTCGTAAAGAAGCCCTAGAGCTCAACGTACAAGGATTCCTGGCAGTCGGAACTGGAAGCCCGTACTACCCGGGATATTCGGGGCTCGTTCGACGCAAATTACGAATCGGTACCATTATCATTCAAGCGATCGTCACCATTTTCGGCTATCAACCCGCCGGAAAGCTGGACCTGACCGGATATGGTCGCCAGGCAAAACACGTGATGCTGGAATGGATCAGGTTTTCACGCTCTAACCAACAGCGTGGTTTACTCGGTGAGGATCGTGACTATGACGATGCTAAAAACGGAGTAACAATCCCAGTGTTACTCACGCGTTTCCACACCGACCAAGATTGCACGCGCAAAGCAGCTGAGCATCTCGCGGCCGGTTTGCCTAACGCCGACGTAACTATCGAGGAATATCCAAAGCGGCTCGGCCACAACAGGTGGGCACGTGAGCCGCAGATAATCGCGGAGCGTTTGGAAAAGTTTGTTGGCACGTTGTCTTCGCCGTAAAACATCAGGCAATAACTAGTTGCGCCATTCCCCCCACAACCGGTGGTGTCCGGCTGCACCTTGCAAACTGCCAATTACACCCCAGTAGGCGAGCCCGTTCATAAGCTAGGAACGGGCTCGCCATGGAAGACACGGTCTCTTTAGTGGAAGAAGTGGCGGGTTCCGGTGAAGTACAGTGCTACGCCTGCCTTTTCTGCAGCTGCGATTACTTCTTCGTCGCGGATCGAGCCGCCTGGAGACACCACGGCTTTTACTCCTGCATCCAACAGAACTTCTAAGCCATCAGCAAACGGGAAGAATGCGTCCGAGGCAGCAACCGAACCATTGGCACGCTGTTCATCGTCGCCAAGAGTGTTGGCGCGTTCAACAGCCAAACGTGCCGAATCTACTCGGTTAACCTGTCCCATGCCCACACCGACAGTAGCGGATTCACGGGAAAGCACAATCGCATTTGATTTCACCGAGCGTACAGCGCGCCATGCAAATTCTAGATCCGCTAGTACTTCATCATCGACTGCTGCACCAGCAACCAACTTCCAGTTTTCTGCTTGATCGCCATCGGCCTGGTAACGGTCAGGTTCTTGGAACAATACACCACCGGAAATCACCTTGGAATCCCAAGATCCAGCATTGTCCGCAGACAGTTGCTGCTCCCCTGAAGCATCTGATGCTGTTTGCTGGGAATCATCCACCAACGAAGCATCTTCAACCTGCAGGATACGGATATTCTTCTTCCCCTGCAGTACCTCGACAGCTCCGTCTTCGTATCCCGGAGCCAGGATTACCTCGGTGAAGACCTCAGCAACCTGGTGCGCCATCTCGACACTGACCGGACGGTTGGTCGCAATTACACCGCCAAAAGCGGAAACTGGGTCGCAAGCATGGGCTCTGCTGTGTGCCTGGGCAATCGATTCGTCAGATACAGCAATTCCACATGGGTTGGCGTGTTTGATAATCGCTACACAGGCACGCTGGTGATCGTGCGCGGCGCGCCAAGCAGCTTCGGCATCCTGATAATTGTTGAAGCTCATTTCTTTACCATGCAGCTGTTTTGCATTGGCAACACCTCCGGCGCCTGGGATGCGCTCCAAATAAGCAGCCTGGTGTGGGTTCTCGCCATAGCGCAACTGTGTAGTTGGAACATCTTGGGCCAGTTCAGACTCTGATTTTTCTTCAGCTTCAGCAACCAGCTCGGCAAGCATCCATGACGACACCGCCAAATCGTATTTCGACGTATGCGTAAATGCCTCCAACGCGAGCTGACGGCGTTCTTCCAAGCTAAATCCAGCACCAGCGGCAGCTCGTTGCACCACGTCATAATTAGCGGGATCGACGACTACGGCAACTGAATCATGGTTTTTCGCTGCAGCACGCACCATCGCTGGGCCACCGATATCAATCTTCTCAATGCATTCCTGCACATTTGCGCCCGAAGCCACAGTTTCTTCAAATGGGTACAGGTTGACGACCACCAGGTCGAATGGAGCAATACCAAGCTCATTTAGCTGGTCGCGATGTTTTTGTTTCGTGCGATCCGCCAAAATTCCACCATGCACGCGCGGGTGCAAGGTTTTCACACGGCCGTCAAAGCACTCCGGAAATTCAGTCACGTTCTCTACCGGGGTAACCTCGACACCAGCATCAGCAATCACTTTGGCAGTCGAGCCCGTCGATACAATCTCTACCCCAGCTTTAGCAAGACCACGTGCTAAATCTTCCAAACCGGTTTTGTCATAAACGCTGATTAATGCGCGAGTGATCTTCGTCTGCTGTGTTCCAGAACCTTGGGTGTTTTCTACGGTCATAGTAGTACCTGCATCCTTAACGGTTGTGATGTGATGAGCTGTGAAGTGTTGGCCATAATCTAGATTAGCCATCGTTTGGTGTTTGCCTAGGGGGTGTATGGCACTTCCCCGGCAGAGACTGCGAAGCCCCTTAGCTAATTATGGTGAAAAACTACTTTCTTGGAATCTTGCTCGACTTCGGCCGACTGCAAGAGAGCGACCAATAGTTCTCGCTCATTTTTTTTAATCCGCTCATGTAATTCATCTTCTCGTTCTCCAAGCTGAATGTCTATCGCGCGTTGAGCGATGATGGGGCCGGTATCTACGCCCTCGTCTACATAATGCACTGTAGAGCCGGTAACTTTCACTCCATAGTCCAGAGCATCGCGCACTGCATGTGCGCCAGGAAACGACGGCAAAAGAGCCGGATGCGTATTAATGAGACGACCTCGAAATTTCTGGACGAAGCTCGGTCCCAGGATTTTCATGAAGCCAGCAGAAACAATCAGGTCTGGCGTACCCACGGATTTAGTTAGCTGCTCGTCCCAGTGGGAGCGGTCGTGCTGCATCGGCACAACAGCAGTTTCCACCCCGGCGGCCCGTGCACGATCTAAAGCCGGGCATTCGCGGTCGGAAACAACTAGTACAACAGCATAATTTTCATCTTGGTTATCAAGGAGAGCTTGTAATAGCGTCCCGCTCCCCGAAACCAAGGCAGTCAGTCGCAGTGGTGTATTCACATCTCACTAGACTACTCGGTACGCTCACTGTCGTCATGTCTATGCTCTTGCTCATTGCCATTTTCTCTGCCATTTTCATCCTGAGCATCCGCGCTACCTTTAGACGTTTCCACAGAATCTTCTTCGATCTCTTCCTCTGCATCAGCTTGTTCAGATTCATCAACTTGTTCAGATTCAGCAGCCACGTCGGATGCCGCATCGGTTTCTTGTGAGTCTTCAGTTTCGTGGCTCTCAAGCTCCGAAGCCTGCCCCTCCGGTTTCTGCACTTCGGGTTTCTGCGGTTCCGGAGAGCCTAGCTCTTGTTCCTCGCCATCCACAGCCAATTCATCAACAACGGCAGGTTTCGCGTTGTACCTCCTCGCAAACACCAACTGCATGAGTGTGACTGCCAAAGCAATGCCACCAACCCAAATCAGTGCCAAACTGGCAGTCCACAGTACCGGTAAACCCGTATTGCTATAAGCACCAACCTGGCCTCCAGAAAGATAGGCAGCAACCGCTGTCAAGACCCACGCTGTAAAACCTGCGCTTAGCGTCATCACAGGGCTGGGGCGCATCCGCAGCATCACCACGATGATCACAGCGACAGGTATAAATAAGCCAATCCACGCCCAGCTTGCCGACGTAGGTGGCACCATTCCCATGACTGGCAGTGGCGGCAACGGCACCAGGTGCGTTTCAAACAAAGAAACGCTTCCTGCACCAAACTGATATTCCGATCCCAGCAAAACTCCACCGACACCAACAATGATATTGGGGATATACGCCAAGGAAAGCATGACCAGCGCCAGCCTCCCGCTACCACTAGCTTGTGGATACGCTGCCATAACTTCGGCCTGCCGCCCCCAGCCGACGACGAGGAAAATAACTGCAACGATTACCGCTGCGAGGCACAGCCACAACAACGTTTTTGCACCGATGACAACGCCTTCGAGGATTGATTGTGGAATGCCATAGCGTCGTGCCAGTGCCCGCCAAGCTTTCGGTCCGAGCCCGAAGACAAACGCAAGTAGATGCACTAGTGCTACTGAGAACATCACAGAACCAATTGGAGGAACGGTAACTGGATAGACAGTTTGGGCATCGGCGAGCATCAATAAGGCAACCACTGTGAACAACAGCGGCGTTACCAAGCTCCATACAAAGATCATCAGCAAATCAATAATGCTGAAACGCTTGCGGACGCTTACGCGAACCTGCCGAGCACTGAGGGCAAACGTAATAAGCGCCGGCAACAGCGGAACGGATGCTAGGACAACGCCGTCTCCGGCCACTGGCGCGGCGTGAAACACTAACCAAGCAGTTGCGGTAATTGTTGGCAATAGCGCGATTGACTGCGAGGTGCTCAGCAAAGCGCCAACTGCAATAGCAACAATCGACAAAATAACCACCAGGTGCGGGATAGCTAAAGTTAAGCCGACCTTGCGGATCCGCCGCCCCATCGTTAGTTGGGCTGCAGCAGGCGCTCTCTTAGCCTCCTGCCGCGCCTGACTCGATGTTTTATCGGCGCTTTTGGCGACGCTAACGCGCTGCCCCCGCGTCATACCTCGCGCAGAAGCAACTCTGCCACGTCGGGCATTAGCGGGCAGGGAAACGTTCGGCGCTGTGCGCGGGCGACGTTGCGGGCGGCGCGCAGCACGGGAATGCGGGCTCGAATTGCTATTCATCGCTTACTACTTTGCCATGAGCCGCAAACAACGCCATTGCGGCACGTCGCTACTGTCGGATCTAAAGGCACAACGGCAAGGCACAATGGCACGCCGATATTCGAATAAATACTGCAGTAAATTGCGGTTAGGAGAGTTTTCACAAGCAGCTCAATTGCCCACAACAACCACACTAACCTCAAATTTTGTGAGCTACCACACCCATGTAAGGGCTAGACTGGCCAAAGCCTAAAGTTTTTCTGGAATAGAGTTGATCGATTGCGCCCGAGACATTATTGTTACATTCGTTAGATAACAGACAGGTTACAATTCAACGTCTCGTTTGCTGGCCAGCATGTTGCCCTGGAAACGACGCACCGAATTACTTGAGAATTGCTGCAACAGGAACGGAAACCATTGATGCAAAGTTCTTCCACTCGATCCCGTGGGGGCCGCCACCGCAAGGTCAACGCGTCACAGACCGCTAAGGGACGCATCGCCCTGGTAACGGTGGCAGCAGGAACCGTGTCCTCCGCAGGCATCGGTGGCGCTACAGCCGCTCAACTCAATGCCGCTGAGGTGACGGAACAAGAATCAGCCGTCAACACCACGGATGTCGATTATACCCTGGCTAATGACGCCGACGCGCTGTTACCTTCCTCGGCTGTAGCTCCACAAATCCTGGAAATCAACGAATTCCGCCCCGTATCAAACCTGGCTGAACAGTTAGACAAGGCAGTTGCTCACTCCACGGAACGCATCGCCGCTGACCTGAGCTCTCGCCTGCCTAGCATCGTCAAGCCAGCAGAAGGCGTATTCACCTCAGGCTTCGGCCCTCGGTGGGGGTCATTCCATAACGGCATCGACATCGCAAACGTCAACGGCACACCCATCCTGGCAATCATGGACGGTATCGTTCTAGACTCCGGCCCTGCTTCCGGTTACGGCAACTGGATCCGGATCCAGCATGAAGACGGCACCATCTCACTGTACGGCCACATGGACACCCTGGACGTTACAGTCGGACAACAGGTGCACGCTGGTCAACGTATCGCGGGCATGGGAAACCAAGGCTTTTCCACCGGCACTCACCTACACTTCGAAGTACACCCAGGTGGTGGCGGACCAGTTGACCCAGCCGCTTGGCTGGCAGAACGTGGCATTTCCGTCTAAACCCAAATCATCCAGGAACCACTGCCGCTTTTATAACTTCATCTCCCGCTTACACCCAGCTTGCCTGTTTTTATTTCCGCAAGGGTGTAAGCGGTTTTTTGTTTTCGCCATCATACCCACACCCAAAACACCCCCGTACACTACCCCCGAAATCTAACCACCTAAGCAACAATTACACCACCATTCACATCAGCAACACGCCCTGTGAGCTGGCAGCTTAAATATTTTCGAACAAATCTACCCATTAACCTGCGCTTATGACATTGCCATCACAAATAAATAACGGTAGCTTTAACGATGTTCTGAAATCGTCGATTGCGGGCGCAAACATCACACGTTTCACCGCATCCGGCGTTTTTAGCCCTTGTAAGACTGCACGATTAGACAGGACCTTGTATGAAGCCTTCTCACCGCTTTCGACGGCTCACTGTAGGGATGAGTGCCGCCGGCCTCGCGGTCGCTGTGAGCACCACTGGATTCAACCCAGTCGCTCACGCAAAACCGGCCTTGACTGCGACTGTCAATCCTGAAAGTTCACAAGCCCCCGCCATCAACGGTTATGACTTAGACGCACTAGTACGCATTGCAGAAGGTTTGGCAGGGACGGTAGAACAGCTCAACAAGAACGGCGGCACTCCGTCTATTCAATCCAGCAGCGATGCTTTTGAAATCATCATCGACCCGCTAACATCCCCAGACGCGAATCCGGCTGAAGCTGCTGCGAAACTTACTCCTTCCGCCACCTACATGACGGCGGACAAAGGAAGCACTGCCGACGGTCGCACCGTGGTATTTCCGACCGAGGGCATATTCACCTCACCATACGGCATGCGCTGGGGACGGATGCACCAAGGCATCGATATCGGGAACGGAATTGGCACCCCCATTTACTCGATCATGGACGGCACTGTTATCAGCGCCGGCCCAGCGCAAGGCTATGGCAAGTGGGTGCGCGTACAACACGCTAACGGAGAAATTTCCGTCTACGGTCACGTTCATTCCTATAGCGTCAGCGTCGGAGACAAAGTCAAAGCCGGCGATCAAATCGCCACCATGGGTAACGAAGGTCATTCCACCGGCCCTCACTTACATTTCGAAATCCGCCCCGATGGCGCTACTCCGGTCGATCCAGTGCCATGGTTTGCCAACCAGGGCATCACGGTGCGTGGCGCTAAGTAACTCCCTTAAAGTTTCTCCATTGGCGGGGCACCCACCAACATCAAGCGAATAGTGCCCGAAGAACCAAAATCGATCGTTACGGTGGCTCGCGCTCCCTGGCCGTCCGCAGCAATCACGGTACCCAGTCCATATTTGGCGTGATTGACTTTGTCGCCGACGGCCAGGTCCAGTTTTGCGCCCCCGGGCTTCTTTTCAGGTATGGCAGATTGATTCCGTTGCGAAGGGGAAGACGCAGCGGATCCACGCATCCGGCGGGAACGACGGGCCCCATAGGAAATATCTGACCACGCATCATCGTTTCCACCGCTAAAGCCTGTAGTACCGTATCCACCACCCCACCCGGAGCCAAAGCCAGGACTAGGTTCCTCACGTTTCCACGTGATAACTTCCGACGGAATTTCTGCCAAAAAACGACTCGCGGGGTTTTCAACAGGTCGGCCCCAAGCAGACCGCATCATTGCGCGCGTTAAATACAATTTCTTACGGGCCCGTGTGATACCGACATATGCCAGGCGGCGTTCCTCAGACAATTCATGCGGATCCCCAAGCGCACGCAGATGTGGGAACTGCCCGTCCTCCCAGCCACTGACAAACACTACTGGAAATTCCAGCCCTTTAGCGGTGTGCAGTGTCATGAGCGTGACCACACCATGTTCGTGGTCTGGTATTTGATCAGCATCTGCCACCAGCGATACCTTCTCCAAAAAGGCTGAAAGGGAACCCGCTGGTGCTTCACCCTCGATAGCAACTACATCAATCTCGCTATCTTCTAGTCCCGCCGCGTTGACTGCATCAGAAGAAAACTCACGCGCTACCGAAACTAATTCGTTGAGGTTATCGAGCCGGGTGCCATCCTGTGGATCATTAGACGCTTCTAATTCGGCTTTGTAGCCGGTGATATCCAAGATCCGGCCGATCAACTCGCCCAATTGCGGCTGTCCAGTAACTTCGTTGCTCAGCGACGGAATTTCCTCACGCACAGTGGCCATCATTTCCACAAACCCTCGCAGTGAATTGCGTGCGCGCGCACTCAACCCTGAGATTTCGCCGGCAGCTGCCGCCTGCACGGCTTTACCGAAGCTAATATTGTAATTTTCCGCATGCAAAGCAACCTGGCCTTGGGCTTTTTCACCAATACCACGCTTGGGAGTATTGATAATGCGACGCAAGCTAACGGTATCGTCAGGGTTTTCAAGTACACGAAGGTAAGCCACAACATCGCGGATTTCTTTGCGCTCATAGAATTTGGTTCCCCCCACGACTTTGTATGGAATCCCCGAGCGAACAAAGATATCTTCTAACGCACGTGAAGCATTATTCGTCCGGTACATCACGGAAATATCGTTGTAGCTGTAGCCTTGATCGCTCAATTCATCGATCTCTGCAGCTATAAACCGTGCCTCGTCGTGCTCATTATCTGCGACGTAACCGATGATATTGTCGCCCGCACCTTGATCAGTCCACAGCTTTTTCTCGCGACGTCCCGCATTATTGGTTATCACCGCGTTGGCTGCAGTCAGGATATTTTGCGTAGAACGGTAGTTTTGTTCCAGCAAAATTGCTCTCGCCTGCGGGTAGTCGCGTTCAAATTCTTCGATGTTTCGGATGGTGGCACCACGGAAAGCATAAATGGATTGATCCGAGTCGCCGACTACGCACAACTCGGGTGCGCTGATTTGTTCTGGCCCCGGCCGGGCACCGTTTCCCTTGCCGACGAGAGCTGCCACCAGCGCATACTGTGCGTGGTTGGTGTCCTGGTATTCGTCAATAAGCACGTGCCGGAAACGCCTGCGATAGTATTCAGCTACTTGCTCGTGTTGCTGGAAAATCCTTACGACTTCTGCGATCAAATCATCAAAATCTACCGCGTTAGCTGCGCGAAGGCGTCGTTGATACTCGGCATAAACTTCTGCGACGGTCGTGTCAAAAGGGTTTTTCGTTGTTGCTGCCGCCGCGGCGGCCTCAGCAGGGTCTTGCAACTCGTTTTTGAGGTTCGAGATGGCATTTGCCAAAACCCGCCCAGTGAATTTTTTCAGATCCAGGTTCATTTCCTTGGCGATCATAGAGAGCAACCGGCGAGCATCATCACCGTCATAGATACTGAAATTCGTGTTCAAGCCGTCGATAAGCTGGGCATGTTGGCGCAAAATCCGCACGCATGTTGAGTGAAAAGTTGCGACCCACATACGGTCAGCAACCGGACCGACGAGGTTGCCAACACGCTCACGCATCTCCCGGGCGGCTTTGTTCGTGAACGTAATAGCCAAAATCTGGTGTGGCCCCACGCCACGCTGCTGCATAAGGTAAGCAATACGCCGGGTCAATACCGCGGTTTTCCCGGAACCAGCACCAGCAACAATCAACAGAGGACTTCCAGAATGCTCAACTGCTTCGCGTTGTTGCGCATTAAGCCCGGAGACCAATTGCTCACCCGACTGCTGGATCGGCTGTAGCGGTGAGCCAGAAAACCATGGCTCGGGGTTGTGTGCAGGTGAGTTCTGGGACTCTCTGTCATGTGGGCGAGGGTGAAACGGCGATGAATTCATAATGCTTCCAAACTACTATTTCGCAAAGTTTTTCACCGTCTAGTGCGAAGTTGTAACTACGACCACAGTAGAATGAAACACATGGATATGGATGCTGTGGCTGCAAACTTCCCCGTGCGCACACCTACCGGGACGGACGATCCACTCTCCGACAAGGAAATTGCGGCTTACCGGGAAGAAATCGACAAGATGAATGACATTATCTTGTCCGCGATAAAACGGCGCACGGAAGTTTCGCAAGCGATTGGCAAAACCCGCATGAGTTCCGGGGGTACCCGCCTGGTACATACACGCGAAGTGGCAATCATCAATTATTTTCGCGACGAATTGGGCAATGAAGGCGCCGATATCGCCAATGCTCTGCTGCGCTTGGGGCGTGGCCACCTGGGCTAGCCCACCCGACAATTGCCTAAGGTCCGCCACCGAAAACAGACCAAGCGGTGCATCACACGTATTTCACAGACATTAGTATGCCGTGGAAACCGCAACTTAAACTATTTTTATTCACCTATGGAGCATTCATTTCCTGACACAAATCCAATACCATCACCCCACCTAAAACCCCAATTCCGTCAGGCTTGCGACAGGCCACGCCAAAAACATAGACAGCTTAGTCTAAAGATTGCAGACCAAGAGTGCTACTCTGACGTTAGTTCACAGGTGATCAACAGAAATGCTTATCGCCACTCAACAAGGAGGTTTCTCATGTCTGATCTCACCCCAAACCACAAGGCCGGCGAGCCACTGGCGCCTATCGATGGAGAATCCCTCCAGGCGATGGCCAATAAAAACACCGAAAACCCAGAAGGTGGCAAAAAGGTCATCCGCACCCACACTGAAGCAGATGGTCAGTTCCGCAATTACACCCAGGTACGCGATCTGAAACCAACCTTGGTTTCCGAGCCACCCAAACTGCTCGGCGATGATTCCGCACCAAACCCAACCGAAATTGCGCAGGCAGGTCTAGCAGCTTGCATCTCCGTAGGTATCCAGGCGGTTGCAACCCACCGTGGGATCACATTGACCAAGATCAACATCGACATCGAGTCTGACATCGACATCTCCCCAACTTGGGGCGTTTCTCCTCGCGAAGACGCCCGCCCGGGTGTCTCTGACGTACGCGTGAAGGTAGACGTCGACGGTGATGCCGACCGTGAAACCATCGAAAAAGTGGTTGCCGATGCTATTCAGTGGTCACCAGTGGTGAACACCTACACCCGGCCAGCCAAGCTAACTCACGAGCTCGTATAGGCCGCACACCAGCCCGCTCCCACCAATGCGATTGGAGCTTAGGATCACTAAGCTCCAATCGCGCAATGAAGGCGACTTTCATGACTACTGCAAACAGCATTGAACTAGCTCCTTTAGAGCTTGACGAAAAGATCCGCGCAACGCTGCAGGAAAACGCACCCGCCGTCGATAAGGGTGAAAAGCCAGCGCGCTACGGCCTAGAGCTGTTGGCTCAACATGGCCTACTCAACATCAACAAACTGGTGTCCGCCGTCCGTCTGGTCCGTGGATTAGCACGTGAGGATCTTTCTGTCGCATTTAGCACCTGGGCAGACCTTATGGTCTTGACCTACCTGAAAGCCGCTGACAGCCAGCACCCACAGCTAATCGAAGCCATCCAAAACGGCACCCGACCAGGCGTCACGGGCATGGCTTCCGTATTTAAGTTCGCTGCTGGTGCAGGGGATCTCGATTTGCAAGCCAAGGCTGTCGACGGCGGGTATCGCGTATCCGGCAAATTGAAATGGGCTTCAAACTTGGCTGAGGATTCTGTCATAGTATCTGGCGCCCACTCTGATCGGGGCGGGCAACTTTTATTCGTTGTTGACGGCAATGCCTCCGGCCTCACGCTTGGCACCCCATTCGGGTTGCTAGGTTTGAATGCCACCGCGTCTGCATGGGTGGAATTTAATGAAGTCTTCGTCCCAGAAGAAAATATTTTAACCACCAACTTCAAAGAATATCTGCCGAAGGTTCGCCCAACATTTCTGCTGCTACAAACTTCGGAATGCTTAGGCGTGGCAGAATCTGCAATCGCTGCAGCTAGCGGCAAGACTGTCGGAATCAATGAGGTATTCGCCGATGACGTCGCGAAGACCTACGAGAAAATCACCGAATTAATTAACACCCAAGAGTCCCTAGCGGAAAAATCTGCTAACGGACAACAAGTGGCATTCTCCGACCTATTGCGCCTACGGTTGGGGGCAGCAGAGGCTGCTGTAGAGGCCGCCAATCTAGAGATTCGGGTAGCTGGTGGCGCAGGCTATGCACAATCATCGCCAGCCTCACGCCGTTATCGTGAGGCCACGTTCATTCCTGTGCAGTCGCCTTCCGAAGGCCAGCTGAAATGGCAATTGGCACGCGAGGAAAACTAAGCAGTGACAGATTCGAACAATTCGACCGCTGGTTTCAGTCTGAAAGACAAGTTGCGTGGCGCATCGGGCGCCTTCCCGAAAGGCACCACAGTGGTAACGACGTTGCATGAGGGAGCAGATGCGGGAATGACGGTATCTGCTTTTTCTTCGCTATCCCTAGACCCGCCGCTGGTCATGCTATCAGTGGGCAACCATTCTTCCTCTCTGCCAAAACTCAAAGTAGGCAACCCAGTTGCAATTTCCGTTCTGGCACAAGGTCAAGCACCGCTGGCTCAACAATTTGCGAGAAAAGGAATCGACCGCTTCGCTGGGGTGAAAACCCACCGGACTACACTCGATGTTCCAGTAATTTCTGGCGCTGCATCCTGGTTTTCGGGCACGATTCAGTCCAAGACCCCCGCTGGGGACCACACCATCGTGATCGTAACAGTAGAAGAATGCGATTCCGACGCATCGGTAGCCCCGCTGCTCTACCAAGGCGGAGAGTTCCACTGCTGGCCAGAGGTCGGCTGGCGCCCGTCTTCAATTTAACAAGCCTGAGAAACCTACCAGCCCAAGATTCTCAGGTCCACAAAACCCGCAAACACCTTAAGGTGTTTGCGGGTTTTCGTATTTCCAGACGACGGTCTTCCTAGCACGCAGGCCTCAACGCGGGCTAGCAGTTGCATAAACCAGGTTACTCCGAATGTTTTGCGCTCTTTTTGGGCGTGTCGAAACATCCTTAACAATCGCAACACTTGTAACTTCAGTAGCATGAACTAAATTGCATTAATCTTACCGCGCCCGGAAATGCATTAACCCTCATTTATAGATATAAGGAGTCCATCATGAGGATGCGTAGACGCCTATCTCCTTCTCGCCCCCGCTGGCTCACACCAACGATCGCGCTAACCAGCACTTCCGCCCTCGTAGCGGCTGCTGCATTCGGCGGCAACCACGTGCTAAATACACAAAGCGCCGGTGAACAACCGATCGAAGCCACCCTGAAAACCACAAGTTTTTCCAGTGGCACCACGACCGTCGTGGACGATCCCGCGATTGCTACTCAAGGAGCTCACGACCACGGCCACGGTCATGATCATGGTCACCAGCACGGCAGCCCCGCAGAAGGCGAATCACGCGCCGTGCAAGAATTTACGCAAGAAGAAGAATTTGATTCCTTTGCGCTGACTTGGAAAGGCAACCGTGACGTTCTCGCATTCTTCCGCGCACAAGCAGCCGATGGCTCTTGGGGCCCATGGCTAGAAACCCACCCGCTTCCCAACCCCGATGAGGCCACGCAACAAGGCACCGAGTTGATCTATGTTGCTCCAACCAACAAGGTGCAGGTTTCTCTGGCTGGAGTGGACCTTTATGGTGCCGAAGCCCACGATAACCACAGCGCCCATGATGGTCATGCTGACCATGATGATCACAGTGTCCATGATGATCATGCTGACTCCGACGATCATGCCCCAGAGCTAGCCCCACAGATCAGGACCCCCAAAGCTGGCTTAGAAACCTCCGAAGGCATAATCCAACCAGTAACTGATTCTGTGGACCTCACGCACACTGATAACGCTGTCGGTGTCGCACCATTACCAAAAGCTGAAGAGCTCAACGCCGTTTTCGTCAATGGCCAAGAAGGTGCAACCCCGGCCGGTATTCAGCCGACCGCAAACCTTGCCGTTGGCCTGCCCAGTGTGGTCACCCGTCAGGCATGGGGCGCCAACGAATCTTTCCGCGGCAACTGTGGGCCAACCGGTATGGATTACAAAGCCATGACACTGCACCACACCGCAGGGATTAACAATTACACCAGAGAATCCGCTGCGGCACAGGTCCGTGGCGCATACCAGTACCACACACAATCTTTGGGCTGGTGCGATATCGGCTACCACGCACTCGTCGACAAGTTCGGCACCATCTATGAAGGCCGCCGCGATGGCTTGAACGCTGGAGTACTCGGCGCCCATGCAGGTGGGTACAACACCGGAACCTTTGGGATCGCATTGATTGGCAACCACCAAATCGCGCCAGTTCCGCAGCCGACAATCGACTCCGTCGGCCAAATCGCTGGCTGGCGCGCAGCACAATCTGGCTTCGACCCGTCCGGTACCGTATCGCTGACCTCCGAAGGTAGCCAATACGCTCGCTACCCTGCTGGCGACACTCGGACGTTCAACCGTTTCCATGGCCACCGCGATGTCGTCAACACCGAGTGCCCCGGCGATGAAGCTGTCAAACAGTGGGCGTCGATCCGCGCCGCAACCAACCAGGCCTATAGCCGAGTTTCCAGCATGATCGCGGGAAATCCAGGTGGCACACCGAGCCAGCCGGGCAACCAACCGCAAGGCAACCAACCGCAAAGCACACCTCCGCAACGTCCGTCGTCGCCAAATGGCAATGGTGGCCAGGATCTCGCTAAGCTCGCTGCCACTGCAATTGGTGTGATCGCCCCAATAGTTATGACTTTGCTGAAAAACTCTCAAACCAGCAGCCTGCCCGGTGATGCAAATAACCTGGCACAACTCCAAGTACTGCCTGGGCTCAATCTCGGTGATATTCCCGGTCTGGTCGGGCGCGTAGTGAAGTTGAGCGGCGATTCCAACATTGAGCAGACATGGGCACGCATTAACGCCCTATTGGGACCCGTCTTGGGTACACCGATCACTGGCATTGGCACTGCTGGTGCAAACACCGGCTTAGGCGCAGACGTTGACTTCGCTGTCTTCGACAACGGCGTGATCGTCGATTCCGAAGAAACCGGAACCCAAGCACTTTGGGGAGAAATCGCACGCGCCTGGGCAAACGGGGCGGTCAACACGCTGGGCTTGCCGACGAGCACTCCAGAAAACTATGACGGCACCACCCCAATCCGTGTGAAATTCCAGCACGGATCCATCACCTATGACCCAAATACTGGCCAGATTGATATCGCAGAAGAACCTGCTGATTCGCACAACCACTAGTCCGCACCAGTTCATGATGACTCGCCCCAACTCGCGCAGTTAATTCACGAACTAACTGCAACCAGGAAGGAGCAGTTTTGCATATGTGTACACATTCCCCAGAAACTGCGCACGCAAGTCAATCTTGTCCGCAACGCCAGGGCCAACACGGACCAGGCCACTGTCATCATGGCGCGGCAACGGGTGTACGCCTCGTAGCCGTCATTGTCTTGACCACCGTAATTCTGGTTGCGGAGATCGTCGGCGCGTTCTGGTCGGGATCGCTAGCTTTGCTTGCCGACGCTGGACACATGGCCACTGATTCCGTCGGCTTGGTCATGGCAGGTCTCGCAATGTGGTGGGGTCAGCGCAAAGCTACCCAGCTGGCAACCTATGGGTTTGCGCGTGCCGAGGTTATAGCCTCTGCACTCAACGCTTTACTAGTGATGGCTATTGCAGTGTGGATCATGATCGCCGCGCTCCGACGGATTCACTATCCCGCTGAACTTTCTGCCGAAGTCATGATGGTCGTCGCTACAATCGGCCTGCTAGCCAACCTGCTAGCAATGCTATTGCTGCACAAACCATCGCAGAATTCGCTGAATATCAAAGGCGCTTACCTGCACATCATCTCAGATATGCTCAGTTCCGTCGGAGTCATTTTTGCGTCCGGGGTGGTCTGGGCAACTGGTTGGAACGGTGCGGATGTTGCGGTGTCCGTGCTCATCCTGGCACTCTTGTTGCCCCGTTGCTGGCACCTGTTAAAGCAATCTTTCTCGGTACTGATGCAGCATGCCCCGGCCGGATTAGACTATGTGGCAATCCAGCGCGAAATACTTCGCATTCCTGGCGTGCAGCAGGTTTATGACCTACATCTGTGGTCTTTGACTGGATCGGATGCGGTGGCCACGGTGCACGTCGTCGCCACCCGGCAGCACGAGATAGTTCTGCGCCACGTCGAAAACGTTTTGCGCACCAAGTACGGAATTGCACGCACCACCGTGCAAGTCGAGACTGCTTCCCCCACCACGGAGCACTGCTCAGCCGCCCAGCCGACCAAAGCGACCAGCACCGCCGACCGTGCCGCGGCGCACCATCCGCGCACCACCGAGCATCAGGGTTGGCAGCTATGGGATAAAACCGCTGTCTCATGTACCCGAAATTGGCGGGCACCTGTCGTGCGTACGAGCACAAGTCGGTATCATTTAACTTCGTGAGTTCTTTTGCATCGATAACCACCACCCCGGAATGGCAGCATCTCAAAGCTCTGGCCGACGAGCAGGATTTCCATCTTCGCTCGTTGTTCCAGTCGGATCCAGATCGTGCCCGGCGGTGGTCTTTTTCTGCCGGCGAGTTGCATCTCGACCTGTCAAAAAACTGGATCGATGACAACATTCATGACCACTTGTTGGCTCTCGCCGAGCGCGCCGGTCTGCGCGAAGCCCGGGAGAGGTTTTTCTCCGGCGCACACATCAACAACACCGAAGATCGCGCTGTCTTACACACCGCGCTCCGGGCACCTGGGTCTTTTCTCTCACAGGGCACACAAGATTTACTCGTAGACGGCCAGAACATCACCCAGGATGTCCACGCCGAACTGGAAAAAATGGAGCGCTTTGCCACTTCCCTGCGGGACGGCACCCGTACCGGGTTTACGGGCAAACAAATCCGGACCATTGTGAACATCGGCATCGGTGGTTCAGATCTCGGCCCAGCCTTTGCCGCACTAGCACTCCAGGAATACAACACCGCAGGAATTCACGCAGAATATGTTTCCAACGTGGATCCAGCGGACATGAACGACACCTTGGGCGTGGTAGATCCAGAAACCACCTTGTTTATCGTCAGTTCAAAATCGTTCGGTACCCAAGAAACACTGTCTAATGCCACGGCTGCTCGGCGTTGGCTCATCGACAAACTCGGCAGCGCGGATGCGGTGGCGCAGCATTTCGTGGCGGTATCTACCAATGCGGACAAGGTCCGCGAATTCGGTATCGACCCAGACAATATGTTTGTTTTCTGGGATTGGGTCGGTGGCCGTTATTCAGTAACTTCCGCGATCGGGTTATCGCTGATGCTGTGCATTGGGCCGGAAGATTTCCGCCGGTTCCTGGATGGCTTTCATGCCATCGACGACTATTTCTATCGCACAGACTTGAGCGATAACGTCGTCGTGCTCATGGGGTTGTTGGGCGTGTGGTACACGAATTTCCACGGAGCAGCCAGCCACGCAATTTTGCCTTATTCGCAGCACCTGCGCCGCTTCCCCGCTTACTTACAGCAACTGACCATGGAATCTAACGGCAAATCCGTGCGCCGTAACGGCACAGGCGTGGACTATACCACCGGCGAAATCTACTGGGGCCAGGCGGGAACCAACGGCCAGCATGCGTTCTTCCAGTTGCTGCACCAGGGCAAGCATCTCATTCCAGCCGATTTCATTGGCTTCGCCCGCCCGCATAATGATTTAGCAGCTATCGACGGTGAAGGTTCTTTACACGATTTGTTGATGAGTAATTTCTTCGCGCAATCAAAAGTCATGGCTTTTGGTCGGACCGCGCAAGAAGTTGCTGCCGAAGGCGTCGCGGAAGAATTAGTCCCCCATCTGGTGATGCCTGGTAACCGTCCCACTACCACGATTCTGGCGCCAAAATTAACCCCGGAGGTACTGGGCAGCCTGATCGCGTTGTACGAGCACATCACCTTTGTGCAAGGCGTGATATGGGACGTGAACTCCTTCGACCAATGGGGAGTTGAGCTCGGAAAAACCCAGGCGGACGAGCTCTTGCCGGCAGTTTCCGGCACGGAAGAAATCGATTCCGGCGACAGTTCGACGGACCACTTGCTGCATTGGTATCGGAAGCAGCGTCAAAACAACAGCTAATCCAGCAACGGCTGGCACTGTGGGCACCACCAGATTATGCGCTCGAGTTCACCGGTGATTCCACCGTGTTGTTTCTGGTCCGGCCCACCGAGTGAATCTGACACGATGAGGCTGCGGCAGCGTCGGCATGGCCGATTATTGCGCCCGAACACATAGGTTGTCTCCCCGGCGCGTTTAATTCCGGTGGTCACCCGTACCGGTTCGTGCCTATTCGCCCACATGATCCGCCGCGCAATCTCCAAAATTTCGGCAACCCGCTCGTAGCCAAGCTTGCCGACGCGACTTGCTGGGTGAACACCAGCTAGAAAACAAATTTCTGCTCGATACTCATTGCCAATACCAACTAGGTTGGTTTGGTCCAGGAGCGCAGTGCCGATGGGGCGATGCGGTTGTTGCATAATTCGGCGTAGCGCCTCTGCGTTACCAGTCTCTCCGGCCTCCCGACCTTCGTTATACTGCTCCCCTACATCGCTGTCTACATCGCTGTCTTCCCAATCATCACTTAAAATATCTGGCCCTAAATCTGCGATGAATCGTTGATAATCAGCAACCGGCAGCACGCGCACTAAGCCAAGCTGATGCCCCACGATTTCGATGTCGCGCGGTTGATGCGCAAATCGCAGTACGACCCGCGCGGTGTAGCCAGGCTTGCGCCATTTGTCCCCAACCAGGTGCATCGCCCAGCTGCCCTCCATTTTCAGGTGCGTAGCCAGAATATGCTCCTCGAAAAGCATGAATAAGTATTTTCCATAAGGCCAGATTTTTGTGCAGCGTGCACCAGAGAAATCGTGGGTTGCATAGCGCGGGGTGCGCAGAGACGTATGCGTGACTGTCTTGCCCACAAGAAATTGCAGGCGCTGGGAGAGCTGCAAGACGGAATCGCCTTCTGGCATATCGAGGCTACCTCCGTTTCAGAGAATTTTCGGTTTCGCTTGTTCGACCAGGACAACAGCCGCCGCACTACATTGTGCAGCGGCCATTGCAGCAAACTCTGCTTGGATCCTTGCACCAACCAATGAAGCAGACTAGTTTCCCAGCCGGATACCTTTCGGGCTGAGTTTAGCGCCATGTTCTCGCATAGAAATTGCCAGTGCGGACCCCAGGATTGCTGTTCCATTGGCTTTTTCGATAATCAACGGGCGGATCCACTCTTTTTCCAATCCAGACTGTAGTGCAGTCACCAATAATTGTGTCGGATCCTGTTCGATGTCTTCTGGTAAAGCTTCGAAAAACGTCGTCAAGGTTTTTCCGCCTCGGCTCAGATGCGCCAAACATAATCCGTCGACAAGCACAACCAGGGCACCAGCAGCACGGGACGGACACGCACGAGCAGTGCTTCCGGTATCTGCTGTCTCACCGTCCGCACGCGGCCAATCCAAAGCCGCCCCGTAGGGATTCGCCGGATCAGTGGCAGCTATCAGAACTATGCTCGGCTGCGCTGTTCCCGACGGCCACCCGTGTACATCTGGAGCATCATCACAACCACGTAGCCGGTCCACCACTGCGGGCGTCGAAAACTGTGCGGCCCCCAGCCCTTCAATGAAATACCCACGTTGGGCTTTACCTGTGGATTCAAACTCACTCAATACTTTGTATGCCAAGGCGAATCCACCAGGCACATCCTCGGATACAATGCTGCCACGACTGACCACACCATAACGGTCAAGCCAGGCCTCGCCTTGGGCTACCGAGCGTGCCGTGGCGTCGGTGTCGGCAGGTATTGTCAGTGCCCAACGCCCCACCATATCCGGCGGTGTAGCCTGAGCTGACCGGGCGTTCTGCCCGGTGGCGAAACTCGTGCGTCCCAAGCGCAAGCGGGAGCGACGGGGCTGTCGCTTAGCTTTGTGCGCCCTGCCCGCACCACCCGCCAGCCGTGCGCGGAGCGGAGCAAAACTATCCGGGCTGACCATCCCAAGATCAACCAGGCCCCATAGGCCCTCGCGAACTACATCACTAGAATGCAGGCTTAGCTGGTCGACGATTTCCGCAAACAGGTAGCCACCACCATTGTGCAAGACGTCGACAATGGCTTGCTGCACGGCCGACAGATTCGGGTTTTCCCCATCCGCAATTGGCGCGAGCTGCGCCGCATATTCAGCAGGCAGCAACATGATCCAAGGGTCATTGCTCCCAGCTTGCCCCGCTCCCCGGATCAGCACTTCCCCATTACTGGTGAGTTCGTCGAGGTGACGCGGGCTAAAACCGGGTACCCGGGACGGCAGCACCAGATGCTCCCAAGCACTCGCCGGCAACCGTACCCCGGCTAATTGCTCGACTGCTGCGAAAACCCCATCCGCCCCGCGCAGCCCTTGCTCCGTTGCACTGGCGTGGGAAGTACGAGGGCCTGTAGTCCCAACTGTGCCGGACGCAACGCCAGGTATCTCGGTTATCTGATGCCAATCTAATAAGAAGCGAGCAAACGCTGACTGACTCACAGGTTTTTGCGCTTTGCGGGCCGCCGCCAACGAGCGCGAACGGATCTGCTTTAATACTCCCGAAGCGCAATATTCCATTTCATCAATGCCTTGGCGGTAGTGTCCTTCCACTAACTCACCGCTGGCAGCTAATCCTTGTACGATATGCCAGGCACTGGAGATACTTAGGCCGAATGCTTGCGCAGCATCGTGTATTACAAATGGGCCTCGTGCCCGAGACCAGCGTTTTAATAATTGTGCGAGAGCATCATCAATGGTCTCAGTAGGTGCCAGCACGCCGGGTGGTACTGGTATTCCTAGGCCGTCGCGAAGCAACGCTGCATCGTGGGATTGCGCCAGATAGTCCTCGCCCACCATGCGCACCAACATCACACGTGAGCCCAACTCGCTCCGGGCTCTGGCGACAGAGATGTCTGCATATTCAGCAAACCGTGCAACCGGGATGGGTCCGATGCGCCGCAGGGTATCGGCTAATTGTTCTGCTGTCTGCGCTCGGCGATCTGGCGCAGTGTGCTGCAGCGATTCATGCACTGCCGTGATCACGCTCGGATCCAAGAGTTCACGTAGCTCCACGGTTCCCAGTAGCTTTGCCAGTAAGCTTGGGTCCAATGACAGCGCCGCTGCCCGTTTCTCAGCCAGTGGGCTATCGCCTTCATACATGAACGCGCCGGTGTAATTAAACAACAATGACGAAGAAAATGGCGACGGTTGCTCCGTGGTCACTTCCGCAATCCGAATATTACGCTGAGCAATAGCACGGGTGACCTCATTTAATGCCGGAAGATCATAGACATCTTGTAAGCATTCGCGCACGGTTTCCAAAATGATAGGAAAGGACGGATACTTCCGTGCCACGTCCAGCAGTTGTTCTGCCTTTTGCCGCTGCTGCCATAGCGGGGCGCGTTTGCCTGGGTTGTAGCGTGGCAATAACAGCGCACGTGCCGCGCATTCACGAAACCGCGAAGCAAATAGTGCAGAATTACCCACTTGATTGGTCACTATGTCTTCGATCTCATCAGTAGTGAAGATAAACAGTGACGCATCTGGCTGCTGCTCGCCTTCAGGCACTCGCAGCACAATGCCGTCATCACCGGCCACTGCTTGGGCATCCATACCGGTGTTGTCCGCAATGCGCGCACCAACCGCTAATGCCCAGGCAGCGTTGACGCCACGTCCAAAAGGGCTGTGCAAGACGACGCGCCAGTCACCGAGTTCATCACGAAAACGTTCCAAAACCAGGGTTTTTTCATCCGGGATCAGTCCCGTTGCTTCGTATTGCTCATCCAAATAACCCAATACGTTGGCTCGCGCACGCTCATCTAACGGAAGCTCATCCAGCAAAGCCTCTCGTTTTCGGTGAGCTTCGCGTCGAAATTCGCCCAAAGCTAAGCCCAGCTCATAAGGGCGTCCTAGCTGATCTCCGCTCCAAAACGGCAGACGCCCCGTGTGGCCCGGCGCGGGAGTCACGATGACTTGATCACGCGTGATGTCTTCGATGCGCCAGCTGCTCGCGCCTAGAGTGAAAACATCCCCGACGCGGGATTCGTACACCATTTCTTCGTCTAGCTCACCTACCCGGCGCGGGGTGGCTTTGCTGGTCGTGTCGCCGCGAGTGGTGCTAGCTCCAGTGGCTGTGTCTGTCGTACCCGCCAGAAAAACCCCGAACATGCCACGATCCGGGATAGTGCCGCCGCTTGTTACCGCCACTCGTTGCGAACCAGGCCGAGTAGACAAAGTGTTGCGCACCCGGTCAAACACAATGCGCGGTTTCAACTCAGAAAAATCGGTACTAGGGTACAGTCCGCTGGCCAGATCTAGCACCGATTCGAAGACTTCGCGGTCCAAATCACGATACGGCCAGGCGCGACGAATAGTAGTAAACCATTCATCTACGTCCAGATCTTCCACTGCTACCGCAGCGATGGTTTGCTGCACCAACACGTCCAGAGGATTGCGTGGAACATGGATCTTTTCGATCAATCCTGGGGCTACCCGGCCGACGGTGACTGCAGTTTGCAAGAGATCCGCGCGGTGCTTCGGGTAAAAATCTCCTTTTGAAACGGCCCCTACGCTGTGGCCGGCGCGGCCAACTCGTTGCAAGGCGGAGGCCACCGACGGCGGTGATTCTACTTGCACTACCTGTTCGACTGCCCCCATATCGATTCCTAGTTCCAATGAACTGGTCGCGACGACAGCTTTCAACGCACCTTGTTTCAGCAGGGATTCTGTCTGCGCACGTTCATCTTTGGAGACCGAACCATGGTGTGCGCGGGCAATAACCGACGGCGCCGTACCCGCGATATCAGTGTGTTTCATCAACTGTGCGGGGTCCCGGCGCGTCGACGCCGACAATGATTCTGGGGCATGCTCGGCGGCATAAAGTTCGTTGAGCCGAGAGGTCAGTCGCTCTGCGGTTCGCCGGGAATTCACGAACACCAGAGTGGAGTTGCATTCCATGATGGTTTGGTAGAGCTCAGCTTCGATATGCGGCCAGATTGATTTCGCGGTTGGCAACGCCGAATCACTAGCAAACGCGGAATCACTAGCAAAGGTAGGGCTAGCAGCGTCGGTCGCACCACCGCTGCTTAACCCCAATGGATCATCGACCGTCATCTCCCCAATCGTCGAGGCTTGTTCCGGCACCGGTAAATCTGACATGTCATCTACCGGCACGCGCACAGCAAGTTCCCAAGCCTTCTGCGCTGGTGGCGCGACAATTTCCACGGCTCGGTCACCACCCAAAAACTGCGCCACGGATTCAATCGGGCGCACCGTGGCAGACAAACCGATTCGTTGTGGGTCGTCGGCGATGCGCGCCAATCGTTCCAGTGTGAGCGCTAGGTGCACCCCACGTTTACTACCGGCTAGCGCATGGATTTCATCCACTATCACGGTGGTTACGGTCGTTAAAATCCCGGCGGCTTTACTTGTGAGCATGAGATAAGCCGATTCGGGGGTTGTGATCAAAATATCTGGCGGGCGACGCAGTTGCCGCGCGCGTTCTGCTTGCGGAGTATCACCACTGCGCACTCCGATGCTGACCGCTGGGGTATCCATACCAAGACGTTGTGCAACCCGCTCAATGCCGGTCAATGGGGCGTGTAAGTTTCGTTCGACGTCGACGCCCAAGGCTTTCAGCGGCGAAATATACAACACCTTAACCCCGGGTTTGCCTGCGTCGGCAAGAGAGACCTGGCTGTTTCCAACCGGCAGGCTAAGCTGACCATCGCCAGCGATGAGCCCGTTAAGCGCCCAAAAGAACGCCGCCAGGGTTTTACCAGACCCCGTTGGGGCCACAACCAGCGCGTTTTTCCCTGCAGAAACCGCTTGCCAGGCTTGTTGTTGCACGGGCGTGGGCCGAGCAAAGACTTCACGAAACCAGCCTGCCACTGGCGGGCTGAAACGAGATAGGACGTCATCAGGCATGAGGCCCACTCTACGGCTACAGTATGGGGCATGACAGGCGTGTTATCAGATGTTCGACTCACCAACCTTTTGGCCCAAGGTTCCGGGGAAATTCTCAAAGGAATCCGCGGGGTTGGTTTGTTGCGGGATAAGGAGCTCGCACAAGCTGGTGACGAGCTGGCCCAAAACTGGATCGCGCGCGTGCTTGCTCAGCATCGCCCAGACGATGGTTTCTTATCCGAGGAGTCCAAGGATAATCCCACGCGGCTGCAGAAAAAACGGGTGTGGATTGTCGACCCGCTCGATGGCACAAAAGAGTTCGCCACCGGCCGCCAGGACTGGGCCGTGCATATCGCGCTAGTCGAAGACGGAGTGCCGCTGCATGCCGCAGTCGGCCTACCTGACCTAGGTGTGGTGTTCCGTTCGTCTGAGGTGCGCGCGGTATCCGGTCCGTTTTCGCGACGCATTGTGGTTTCGCGTAATCGCCCTCCGGAAATTGCAGACTACGTCGGCAAGCACATGGATTTGCAGACCGTAAGGCTGGGTTCTGCCGGCGCTAAAGCAATGAAAGTCCTGCTAGGCGACGTTGATGCCTATATCCATTCCGGTGGACAATATGAGTGGGACCAGGCCGCACCCGTCGGAGTGGCCCAAGCGGCCGGTTTGCACGTTAGCCGCCTGGACGGTTCGCAGCACCGGTTCAACCGCGCCGATACCTATATCCCGGATTTGTTGATCTGCCGGAAAGAACTTGCCGACGACATGTTGGGCCATATCGCGGATTACAAAGCAGCCAACGGCCGCTATTAATCGTTAACTGTCTATGGCTAGTTGTTCATGCCTGGTTGTTCATGTCTAGCTGTACAAGACTGGTGGTACATGACCGATTGTTAATCGGCAGCGATGGGTACGCGCTAGTAAACTATGGCTCATGACTAAGCCGGCAACTAGCTCCGAAACTGACCCCACGAGTAGCGCCCATCCCCAAGCCGCTAGCAATACGATCTGCACTCCCTACGAGGATTTATTGCGTGATGTCGTAAACAACGGCACCGCTAAGCAGGACCGCACTGGCACCGGGACCACCAGTGTGTTCGGCCGACAGTTGCGGTATAACTTAGCCGAATCCTTCCCACTTTTGACCACTAAAAAAGTCTATTTCCACGCGGTAGTCGGTGAGCTGTTGTGGTTTTTGCGCGGCGATTCCAACGTGGCGTGGTTGCAGGACAACGGTGTGCGCATTTGGAATGAATGGGCCGATGATAACGGTGAATTAGGGCCGGTTTATGGCGTGCAATGGCGTTCGTGGCCAACCCCAGATGGCGGGCATATCGACCAAATCGCCCAAGCCGTCCAAAACCTGCGAAAAAACCCGGATTCACGGCGCATGGTAGTCAGTGCTTGGAACGTCGCCGAGTTGGATGACATGGCATTAATGCCCTGCCATTTATTGTTCCAATTGTACGTCGCGGACGGCAAGCTCTCACTACAGGTTTACCAGCGCAGCGCGGACCTATTTTTAGGTGTGCCTTTCAACATCGCTTCCTACGCTTTACTGACGCATATGCTCGCCCAACAGGCTGGGTTGGAAGTCGGCGAGCTGATCTGGACCGGTGGCGACTGCCATATCTACAACGATCACTTCGATCAGGTCCGTGAGCAACTACGCCGCGAGCCACGCGCTTACCCACAACTGCGTTTGCGCAAAGCTGCCAGCATTTTCGATTATGATTTTTCCGATATCGCGGTCGAGGGCTATGATCCGCACCCGTCGATCAAAGCACAGGTCTCGGTGTAGTGACCATGTTGGGAGCAATTTGGGCGCAATCACTCGACGGGATCATTGGCGACGGCGTGGCGATGCCGTGGCATGTGCCGGAGGATCTCGCGCATTTCAAAGAAATCACCACAGGTGCACCGGTGATCATGGGACGCAAGACATGGCAGTCGCTTCCCCAGCAGTTCCGCCCACTACCTGGGCGGGACAACTACGTATTGTCGTCGGCAAGCCCAGGTAGTTGGTCTGCCGGCGCTGAGGTTATCGGCTCGCTTGCCGACGTCGCGCAGTTACACACTGCATGGATTATGGGCGGTGGCAAAGTCTACGAGGCGACCTTGGGCGATGTCGACCGGTTAGAGATCACCCTGATGGGGGCGAATATTGGTAGCATTTATGGGCAGCGGGCCGTGTATGCTCCCGATGTTCCCGATGATTTCGGTCTGGTAGCAGATAGCGATTGGCAAGTCTCTGCGAATGGACACTTGCAAATTCCGGGGCATGAGCCCAGTGATTTACCGCTCAAGTATCGATTCTTAACCTACGAACGAAAGGCAGCAGCCTAAATGTCTGACGTACAAACCCCAGAAACCTCCCACGACGTGACCATCTTCGCTGCCAGCTGGTGCCCGTTTTGCCGCAAGCTGATCGGTGATTTGGAAGCCAATGGCACCCCATTTGCGGTGATCGATCCAGACTCGGAAGAAGGCCAAGCCAAAAACGCCAACCCATGGATCGAGTCTGTCAACGATGGCAACCGCATCATTCCAACGGTGCTGTTTTCTGATGGTTCCTCGATGACGAACCCACCCGCCAGTGATGTAGCAAAGAAATTGCAAGAACTACAAGGCTAACGCTGTAGTGTCGGTGACAAACTGTTGCTTGCGCCAGCGCCACACCCGCGCGTTCGCCCGAAATTTTCGTGTGCGCTAAGCTAATGGCTGGCCGGAATACCCGGCCAGTGTCGGCCCCAGTAGCTCAGGGGATAGAGCACGGCTCTCCTAAAGCCGGTGTCGGTGGTTCGAATCCACTCTGGGGCACATTCTTCTCTGGGATATTTCGTGTTATCTCGAGACATCATTCCTATGGTGGCTCGAGATTTCTCGTTTTCTCGGGTGCTTAGGCCTTGGTTTTAGGGATTTTATGAGGTCTGTGCAAAGTCTATTGCAGCCCAGACCGGTTCACTGATTCACGCCTTTGCAACGTTTTATTTTTTGAGAGTTTCTACTCCTGAACTCTTAGCTCCCCGAAACGATAACTTAGCGCACCAGCACTCGCGTTTTAACCCCGAAACTGTTGTTACTACTGATATTATTGTGACGATTGTTCATTCCTGATTGGAGGAATCTTGATGAATACCGGTCGCAATTTCAGCCGACGCTCTCTATTCCGCACTACCGGCGCCCTCGCGATAGCTGGCGCTTTTGCCAGCACCAGCGCAACTATCGCTGCCCCACACGCTGCAGCAGCAAACGGCCCTGGCCCGATCTTGGGCCGGGTGCTCGATTACGCTGCCGGCGTACCTTCTGCGCGTGCCATCAAGGACGGCGGCTTCCTCGGTGCCGTACGCTATGTCTCTGAACGCCGACCAGGCGCAGAGTGGATGCTAGGCAAACCCGTCAGCGCCACGGAAACCAACAACCTGGCAGCACTCGGCCTGGAAACCGCCTCGGTTTACCAATTCGGCCGCGCCGCAACTGCAGACTGGAAACAAGGCGCCTTAGGCGCCGCCACCCACGCACCAAAGGCGATCGCTTTACATCGCAGCGCAGGTGGCCCAACCGGCCGTCCTATCTATATTGCAATTGACGACAACCCCACCCGGGGCGAATACGATTCTTTGATTGCCCCCTACCTCCGCGCTTTTGAAGCACTACTGAAGGCTGCCGGATATTCTGCCGGAATCTACGGCAACTACAACGTCATCGACTGGGCTATCAAAGATGGCATTGGCTCCTACTTCTGGATGCATGACTGGGGTTCTGGAGGGAAAATCCACCCGCGCACGACTATCCATCAGCTGCCGCAGAATAAGCAGCAAACCATTGGTGGCGTGGTCTGCGACATTAATAATGTCTACGCCCATGATTGGGGCCAGTGGAAGCCAGGCGTTGCCTCGGGTGCGGGACGGACTCCGCAAAATAACCAAAATCAGCATCTCCCACAAGGCCCACAGCAGAACACACCAGGTCAATTCCCAGCTATTCCAGGTAGCACGACGCCACCGAATGTTGCCGAGCTGCAACGGCTCAGCTCTGACCCTGCAGTACAGCAAGGTGCGCGCACGGTGCAAGAGTTGCTGAAACTCGCACAGGATAACGCGCACCTTGCAAAACAATTCGGGCTCTAAACCGCCGCAAGACGGCTGGATCGACAACAGCCAGGAGCAAACAGCGTTATTTCAGATACGGAATAAACTGTTTCTCAGCGATTTCGGAGAGGTCATCTGCGCTACCGGTGATTGCGGCAGCAGCTACAAAATCTTTACCGAACGAGACCGAGGAATGCAGGCTGCGATCGTCCGACCAGCCCCATTTCGTCCCTTGCACTCCAGGCAACTTGGCGGTACCAAAATCCTGCTCATACCCGTCAGCTGCCACGGGGACCGTACGTTTCATCATCTCTAGAAGTGGATGTTTCGGATCTTCATCTTTGATTTGTGCGATGAAGCTGACTACGTCGTAGGTAGACGTGACAGAAAAACCCCACTTGGTGCCGGCTCGCGTCGAAAACAATCGATAGTCTTCTGCAACTTCGTCGATGGATTCCGGATATTGCGCCCACAGCTTGTCGGCCGCCGCATCACTCGATTCGGTAATCATAGCGTCGACAAGCTTTTTATCTGATTCATCGCCATTTTCTAGGACATATTCCGCTATAAACAATTTCACCAAGGATAAGGCCGGGCGCGCCATGCGATCGCTGGTGCTGCCAAGCTTGGAATTATCAGAAAATCGATACAACGTGAACTGGCTACCCTGTTGATTTTCCACGAAATCAATTTTCTTCGGACGCAAGATATTGCTGTCCTCAGTTAGTTCAGAACGATTAGCCTTCTTCGACCCCCCGGAAGCTGGCTCCGCTTTTTCTTCACCTGACCCAAAACTTGCGGAATCGTTGCCCCTGGTTTTAGCAACGTCATGCCCACTTCGATCGGCGGAAGCTCGGGCATCAGATAATTCTCCGTTCGGGCTAACCGACAGATGCGAAGCACTCATTCCGCTATGGGAGCCAACGAACGCCACAGCGACGATCACCGCCACTGCCGATGTTAAGAGGCCCCAACTCAAAACCTTAATCCCGAGCAGTCCAGAACCAGACTGAACGGCTGAAACCTGCGGCGTCGATGAGGTGGAACCTGCGTTTCCGAAATCTTTTGAGCGCGTCACAAATACATATCCTACAAAAGCAAAATCCCTTAACGTTAACCTACGCTAAGGGATTTCTGTGGAGAGCTAGCAGTCACTAGCTAGTTCGCTGCGAGCAGCTTTAATGATCAACTGGCGCTTCCACACCTACGCCTGTCATCGAACGAACTTCCATTTCTGCTGCCAAATGGTCAAGATTGTCCGGCTTAGAGAGCACGGTACCCAAGTAACCAGCCAGGAAGGCCAGTGGAATGGAAACCAGACCCGGAGAAGTCAGTGGGAAGATTGCCCAGTCTGCGCCCGGCACCATCGAAGATTCGGTGCCAGAAACGGCTGGCGAGAAGAAAATCAACAACAGGGAGCCAATTAGACCGGTGTACATCGAGGCAATAGCACCGGTGGTATTGAATTTGCGCCAGTACAACGAGTACAGGATCGTCGGCAAGTTTGCGGAGGCTGCAATAGCGAAGGCCAACGAAACCAAGAAAGCCACGTTCTGCTCCATCGCCAAGATACCCAGGATAACCGAGGCAATTCCAAGCACGATCACAGTGATGCGGGAAATACGAACCTGGGATTCTTCCGATGCCTCACCGTCGCGAAGCACCGCGTCATAAATATCGTGAGCCACCGAAGCGGATGCCGTAATCGTCAAACCTGCCACGACCGCAAGCACTGTTGCGAATGCCACCGCGGCAACGACGGCCATAAAGATTGGTCCCATCAATTCAAGGGCCAGCAGTGGTGCAGCCGCATTTGCGCCACCTGGGGCGGCAACGATGATATCCGGGCCAACCAGTGCCGCCGCTCCGTAACCCAGAACCAAGGTCATCAGATAGAACGAGCCGATAATGACAATAGCCCAGGTCACTGAGCGACGCGCCTCGACCGCAGTAGGAACGGTGTAGAAACGCATCAGCACGTGTGGCAGGCCACCAACACCGAAGAGCAGTGAAACACCCAATGAAATGAAGTCCAACTGCGTCCAAATATCCGAACCATATTTCAAACCTGGTTTCATGATGTCTTCGGCCTCATAGGCGCGTTCGGCCAGGAATGCAGAGTTGCGGTGGGTCTCTACTGCCTGATCAAACAGTGTGGTGAAGCCACCACCAGCAGCGATAAAGGTCAAGATAATCATGACAACTACAGCAGTAACCAGCAAAACAGCTTTAATCATCTGCACATAGGTTGTGCCCTTCATTCCGCCGATTAGCACGTATGCGGTCATCACCGAACCGACGATACCGACGGTAATGTACTGCCACACTTTTTGATCCAGTCCAAGAAGAACCGAAACCAGTGAACCGGCACCAGCCATCTGCGCAACCAAGTAGAACAGCGAAACGAATACTGTGGCGATAGCAGCGGCCAGACGGACAGGTTTTTGCCGTAACCGGAACGAAAGTACGTCGGCCATGGTGAATCGACCCACGTTACGCATTGGTTCAGCAACCAGCAACAACGCAAACAACCATGCTACGAAGAAACCGATGGAATACAAGAATCCGTCGTAGCCATACAATGCGATTGCGCCGACAATGCCGAGGAATGACGCCGCAGATAGGTAATCACCCGAAATCGCCAAACCGTTTTGGCGTCCGGAGAACTGTCCACCACCGGTATAAAAGTCGGAAGCTTCTGAAGTGGTCTTACCAGCGCGCGTCACGATCGCCATGGTGACGATGATAAAGCCGGCAAAAACGGCAATATTGATCAACGGGTTACCCGCATCAAGGCCCTCTTCAGCTGCTGCCTGGGCTACGGTGGTCACGTTTGTACTTGCCTGTGCAAGCGAAGCGGAAAACATAGCTTAGCCCTCCATTTTCTCACGGATGGCCGACTGACGCGGCTCCAGGTTTTTATTAGCAAATTTCACATACATCCAGGTGATCATGAACGTCGTGACAAATTGGGCAATGCCAAGCACCAGCCCGATGTTGAAGCCGCCGCCAACCTCAAGGGCCATGGCTTCTGGGAAGAACGTGGCGACCACGAGGTATGCGAAAAACCACAACAGAGCGAGAATAATCGCGGGGAACGTAAACCCGCGGAAACGGGTTTTCAGATCGGCAAATTCTTCTGATTTGCTCATCGCAATAAATTCTTCAGACGTAGCTTTACGCCGGGGGTTATTGGAAGGAGCTCCTGCCATAATCTCTCCTATTACTTCTGGGGCGACGTTTCCACGTCACATTCCTGTTCACTTCACTGTGAAACACTGCCCGCACATGAATGCGGGCAAGACTTTGGTGCGAAATACATGTTACCTTGCTTACAGTGACCGGAATAACTTGGCCCCCATCACAGGAAGGTTTCATGAAGGAAATTACCCCCGTTGGATATACCTACCTGCAGGAATCAATTTTCAGACCATCCCCCGTGAAGCATTCATACAGATAGACCACACCACCATGTGACCAAACTTTCTGTGACAGAGCTGAGCTCGCATGAATGCTGCTACCCAGCCTTCGCAGAATAAAAGCCGAGCTAATGTCGAAAGCCCCCGTACGCTGAAAGCTTAAAGCCCCCCGTACCGTACACTAAAAGCTCTATGCCTGATCCGGGAACGTAGCAGGATCACCGAAGATTCGACCGAAACCGGGCATGCCCGCTAGGGCATCAATGGTTGTCGTATCTTCTGGCAGAAGCCGTAGATCGATCGCGCCAGCATTTTCTGCCAACCGTTCACGGGACGAGGCCTTTGGTACGACAGATATCTCTTTGTCCAACAGATAGCGCAGTACGACTTGGGCCACGGACGCCCCAACGCGTTCAGCAATCATTTCCAACTGTGGGTTTTGCAAGACAATACCGCGAGCTAATGGCGACCACGCTTCTACCCTGGTACCAATTTTCTGATTTGCAGCGAGCTGCTCTGGCTGATGAAAGCCTGGGTGTAATTCAATCTGATTGAGGCTGGGCGCACTGCCAGTCGCTGCAACCAACTTCTCGAGGTGTTCTGCATTGAAATTCGCGACACCTGCGGAAACTAGTTCATCAGTCTCGCTAATCTCTAAGAGCGATTCCCAGGTTTCGACGTATTTGCCGCCCTGAGGGTACGGCCAATGGATTAAGAAATTATCGAGGTAGCCAACGTCCAGTCTGCGTAATGAATCGCTAAAACCTTGTTTTGCTTCTGCCTTACCATGTTGGTCGTGCCAAAGTTTGCTGACAACATACAGTTCTTCACGAGTAACATCACCAGCTTTAATAGCATCGTTTAAAGCTCGCCCGACGGCTTCTTCATTGTCGTAAATTCGTGCGGTATCAAAATGTCGGTAGCCAAGTTCGATGGCTGTCCGCACGATTGACTCCACTTTGTCTGGAGAAATTTTGTAGGTCCCCAAACCGAGTTGCGGCATGCTGGCGGAATCATTCAAATCAAAAGTCGGCATAGGCTGTGGATTAGACATAGCTCCCATAATGCCACCGAACGCAAAAAGGCGCCGAGATCGCAACTGCGATCCCCGGCGCCTCACGCGCACCTGTTAATTTAATTTCCTTCGTTGACTGACAACAAATCGATCATAAAAACCAAAGTGCGGCCAGACAGAGGGTGCCCACCGCCTGCAGGCCCATAAGCTTTGTCTGGCGGAATGATCAGTTGGCGGCGGCCACCAACCTTCATACCAGGAATGCCTTCTTGCCACCCGGCAATCAGACCCTGCAACGGGAATTCAATGGACTGCCCACGATCCCAGGAAGAGTCGAATTCCTGGCCGGTTTCGTAATCGACTCCGACGTAGTGCACCTCAACAAAGCATCCCGGCTTTGCCTCGTGTCCGTCTCCAACAACGATGTCCTCGGAAACGAGATCACCCGGTGCTGGGCCCGAAAACTCTTGAATCTCGGGTTTTTCCATTGCCATAATTCTCCTTGCAAACTGGGAAATATCTTCTCGCTGACCGGAATAGTCAGCACTGCTCTATACAGCGGATGTGCTGATACCTTTCAACGATGGAAAGCGGCAGCCAAAAAAGCTGGACCTAGCGGAACTAGATCCAGCCTAGGCGTTTAGCAGGCGTTAGCCAGGAATGACGCGCCTGCCACACGCAGAAGGTTTAGCGCTGATCCAGTGATGGGACGTCACGACGGCTCTCACCGGTGTAAATCTGACGCGGACGGTTAATCTTCGTCTGCTCAGTCAACTGTTCACGGTACTGGGCGATCCATCCCGGCAGACGACCCATGGCAAACAGAACGGTAAAGAAGTCCGTCGGGAAGCCCATGGCGCGATAAATCAGGCCGGTGTAGAAGTCGACGTTCGGATACAGCTTACGCTCAACGAAGTAATCGTCGTTAAGAGCAATTTCCTCAAGCTTCATAGCCAAATCCAGCATTGGATCGCCGCCCAAGTGTTCCAGAATCTCATGTGCGGATTCTTTGACGATGGCCGCGCGTGGGTCGTAGTTCTTGTACACGCGGTGACCGAAGCCCATCAGGCGAACGCCCTTTTCCTTGTTCTTCACGCGGTTCATGAACTCAGTTGCATCACCATCATGGTTGTTCTGAATGTCATCCAACATCTCCAGAACGGCCTGGTTGGCACCACCGTGCAATGGGCCAGACAAAGCGTTAATACCGCCAGCGATCGAAACAAACATGTTGGCCTGCGCCGAACCAACCATACGTACGGTGGAAGTAGAACAGTTTTGCTCGTGATCAGCGTGCAGAATGAGCAGCTTATCCAGCGCCTTAGCCAAGACTGGGTCTACGTCGTACTTCTCGGTTGGGTAGCCAAACATCATGCGCAGGAAGTTCGAGGCTGGATCCAGAGAGTTATCTGGGTACATGTACGGCTTACCCTGCGAAGCCCGGTATGCATATGCGGCCAGCATAGGAACCTTAGCCAACAGGCGAATGGTAGCCTTGTCCAGCTGCTTTTCATCCAGTGGGTTCAGCTCATTTTGGTAATAGGTCGACAGAATGTTAACGGAAGATGCCAACACTGCCATTGGGTGTGCATCCCTCGGGAAGATATTGAACTGCGCCTTGAAATCCTCATCCAACAAAGTGTGGCGCAGAATATCATCATTCCAGGAATCGAGTTGCTCTTTATTCGGCAGCTCGCCCTTAATCAGCAGATAAGCAACTTCATTGAAGCTACAGTTGTTAGCCAAGTCCGCAATGTCGTAACCACGGTGGCGCAAAATTCCTTCATCACCATCAATAAAGGTGATTTTAGATTCAGTCGAACCTGTAGATACATAGCCCGGATCGTAAGTTACATACCCCGTTTCGCCGAGCATCTTCCCCAGGCTAAGACCTGAGTTGCCCTCAGTTGCTTTAACGATTGGCAGTTCGTACTCACCACCAGGGTAGTGAAGTACAGCCTTGTCATTATTGTCAGAAGCCACAATGAACCTTTCGCTAATTGGTTGAATCGCAATGTTCGATGATACGGAAAACGACTCACCTACGGTGGACACGGTCAATGTGAGCCGCATCCTGGTGACACTCATACTACCAAACTATGTGACGCCATCAACATTCTTTCCGCTCTAGTGGCCCAAAACTCCAGCCCCTACCCACGTCTGAGTTCTTCACAGCATATAGTGAATAGAGCACGCTAGATCTTGCTAGACGTGACTGAATACGCCGTCGTTATCAGGAAAGGCCATTGTTGGACATGGATTCTGCGAACCAACTCACTTTGCCCGAGCATTTAATCCCTTCTGATGGACGCTTCGGCTGTGGCCCATCCAAGGTTCAGCCACACCAGATCCAAGCCGTCGTCGACGGAGCCAACAATATTATCGGCACTTCTCACCGACAACCGGCGGTAAAGAATGTGGTTGGGAGTATCCGCGAAGGGTTAGCCAAGCTGTTCAACATCCCAGAAGGATACGAAGTCATCATGTCTGTTGGTGGCGCGACAGCCTTTTGGGATGCCGCAACCTACGGATTGATCAAGAACAAGTCTGGCCACCTAAGCTTCGGGGAGTTTTCCGCGAAGTTTGCCAAGGCATCACAGCTGGCCCCCTGGCTGGATGAGCCCACCATCATCAAAGAAGAGCCCGGCCGCGCTCCCGAGCCACAAGACATGGAAGATTGCGATGTCATCGCATGGGCGCATAACGAAACCTCTACCGGCGCAATGGTGCCCGTAACCCGGCCGGAAAATAGCGATGCACTCGTCGTCGTAGACGCCACCTCTGGCGCCGGAGGTCTCGCTGTCGACATTGCGCAAACCGACGTCTACTATTTCTCACCGCAGAAGTGTTTCGCTTCCGATGGCGGGCTGTGGTGTGCCATCGTCTCCCCCGCCGCGATCGAACGCATCAAGGAAATCAAAGAATCTGGGCGCTTCATCCCCGCATTTTTGGACTTGCAGACAGCTGTCGATAATTCACGGAAAAACCAAACCTACAACACACCGGCTGTCGCCACGCTGCTCATGCTTGATGCACAGATCAAATGGATGAACGCCAACGGTGGTTTAGCTGGCATGGTAAATCGCACCCAAGAATCTGCGCGAATTCTGTATGACTGGGCAACCCAGCGAAAAGAAACCACCCCGTTCGTTGGCGAAGAAGATGCCCGCTCTCTCGTCGTCGGCACGATCGATTTCGATGACTCCGTTGACGCAGCACAACTGGCAAAAAATTTGCGCAACAACGGCATCGTGGATGTGGAGCCATACCGCAAACTTGGACGAAACCAACTGCGCGTCGGCATGTTCCCGGCAATTGAGCCCGGCGACATCTCTGTCCTCACCCGCGCTATCGATTATATTCTCGATAACGGTAGTGAGAACCGGTAGGATTCTCTGCAGCTACTGCACACTAAGGAGTCAGGTATGCACCAGTTAGCATTCAAAGGCCACGACCCGCGTGCCTCTGTTTTGTACTTAAGCGACGAGTCTGGTCAGAGTTTCGAGCTTCCAGTCAGCGATGAGTTGCTACGTGCTTTAGGCGTACATAAAACACAATCGCAAGCTGCTGGTGCATCTGATTCCACTGGTTCTTCTGTAACGATTATCGACCAAACAGACCCAACCGCCTCTAACGCGCAAAACGAACGCTCGCAGGACAACGCGACAACCGGGCGCAACACGACAACCGGGCAAGGGCAAAATGACGAGCAACCAGCACCAGCAGAAAACGATACTGCCAACAACGCCGGTGCTGGTGCCGGTGCCGACGCTGGTGCTGCAAACCTAACCGCGGTTCCTGACACCGCAGAGCAGCAAGATTCTGCCGCACAAAACAGCCACGAAAGCCAGCAACATGCCAATTCGACCCCGGGCCAGGGACAATCGAAGCCGCAAGTGCCGCACGTGGTTCCCACTGGTTCTTCAGCTGGCAGTGGCATGCCCGACCGTGACCGTTCCCGCAACCAACCAATGTCGATGCGCCCGAATCAAATCCAACAGCGCATTCGTGCCGGTGCCAGTGCACAAGAACTTGCCGACGAAATGGGCGTAGACATATCCCGCGTAGAACCTTTCGCACATCCGGTAGTTCTAGAACGCGAACGTATCGCAGAACTCGCCAAACAAGCCCACCCAGTACGCGACGGCGGCCCGGATCGTCTTAGCCTGTGGGAGGTCCTGGCCACTGCTTTCGCCGCACGCGGACATTCGCTGGCAGACTCCCACTGGGACGCGCACCGAAGCGTAAACGGTGAGCCATGGACAATCGAAGTCACCTGGACAGCTGGGTTATCGCAGAATTCCGCGCAATGGTTGTTCCACCGCCACCCTACTTCGGCAGACACCGTCGAACCCCGCAACTCTGTAGCCGCAGATTTAGTGGACCCGGACTTTATCCAACCGGTGCGTTCAGTGACTTCCTTAACGCGTACACAGCGGGTAGACGAGAATGCCCGCGATGCCTTTAACGCAGGATTCGACGGCATCATCTCCGGTGATCCTCTCGAGGACGATGAATTAGCTGCACACAAAAAACGCAAGCGCGGATCCTCACATCCACTGCAGACCGCAGATACCTCCCGCAACGCTGTGGAAAATTCGGCAGACGACGAGGACAACAAAGACACCCGCGACGACATTCCCGTCGTCACTGATACCACCGATAAGCCCCGTGAAGATTCCAAACGCGCTACCTCTGCTAAAGAGACCAAAGAAACAGAGGGCGAGGAATTCTTGCAACATCCTGAAACAGACACGCCGAAAAAACGCCGTCGCAAAGCAACAACCCCGCATTGGGAAGATGTGTTGCTCGGCGTACGTGCCAACACCAAACGACCACGCCGCTAATCACGCTCAGCGTTGACTCATTAACTTTTGCACCGAAGGTGACCCCCAATGACACAGTATGAGCCCCGCCATCCAGGCACTCCGGATCCTCTTTCTGATGGTTCGCAACCGGAAGACCGCTCCGCCGTCGTCACCATTTGGTTTCTCGATACCGCGGAGCAACCTGGGGATATTCTTTCGCATTGCCCCGTTGCCGACCGAGGTTTTGGCAGAAAGTACCTCGCGCAGATGTATCCATCTGCACCGATTACGCTGCTTGGACAATTTCCGCTGAACCGTTCAGCACAAGTATCTGCCGAGGAATTTTATATCGGTGCCTACCCCGGAATCACGGTAGTGCAAACGATCATTGATGACGCATTACAGCTGTCTCAGTTATCCCCCCAGCTGCGCGCTTCCTTACCAGCTTCCGACATCTACGCGTTTGCTTTTAACAGCGAAACCGGTTTCGGTGGCATCGCACACTGGCACGACGGCGAGCTCTACCGCAGTCTCACTGCCACCCGTTACGCAACTTTCGAAAACGAAGGCCTGCCTGACGGCTTCGAAGCGCCCCTGTGGGCTGGACAGCGCAGCCCACAGTTAGGCGGCATCGCCTTGCCTTTTGCCCCAGAAGATTTACTTGCCGACGCACACAAGGCCTGGCTGGGTGTGGACTTTTCTTCCGAAGGGCCAGATATTGACGTGGTCGGATTCGCATTGGACGGTCGCCCAGAACCAAAATTTGCCCGAGGCCATCACGGAGGCGCACACTCCCTATCTGCTACAAAACCGAGTGTTCGCAAAAACGAAGGATCTACCGCTGGCGCAGAAAGCTCGAGCACGCAGAACTACGATGACTACGAAGATCACGCAGCACAAAATGCGCAGTCTTCCATCACCGGCACATTTATGACTGGTGCGACAACCACCGCGCGCATCGTCGGCAAGCTAACGAGAGCTGCGGCAAAGCAAACACAGACCGGTTGGGCTAAGCTCCGGGAGCAATTGCGCCACCTCGACCGCGATTCCTGATTCAAAAACCATAGTTAACCGCGCCAGCGCTCGTAGAGACAGCAGGCTGCAGTCACCGCAACATTAAGTGAATCAGCCCCTGCAGCCATCGGAATAACCGCGCAAGCATCGGCGGCGTTCATTGCATGCGGAGTCAGTCCAGGACCTTCCGCTCCAAGCAACAGCGCCACTTTTTCACGCCTGTTACCGCTGGGTCCCACTAATGCATCACGTAATTGCACTGCCTGCGCCCCCGGACTCAACGCAGTGACATAAAACCCTTGATTACGCAGATCAGTTAAACCATGATGCCAGTTACTGAAACCGCCTGGTATACGCACGCTGGGAACTCGCAGCGCTTGCCCCATGGATACCCGAATTACGCGACGATCCCAGAGGTCACCACAACCCGCACCGAAAACTAACGCATCTGCTCCTAATGAGGCAGCAGAGCGATAAATCGCGCCGATATTGTCTGGATCGCCAACGCCTTCTAACACCACGATAGTGCGGGCAGGCGCGAGAATCTCTTCTGCCGATTTTGTGCCCAGTTCTACGCTGTCCGGTCGCAGCGCAACTGCCAGCAATCCACGGTGCAGCTCGAAGCCAACAACATCGCGCAGTAATACTGCCGGTAATTCATAAACCGGAATGCCTATCTGCGCAATTCTGCTCCACTGCTCCGGATAATCAGTGGCGAATTTCTGTAGTTTTTCGGCACGCCCGAAAACAGCGGCCGGGGTCACCGCTGAATCGGTGCCGCACATCCGAGCAATTGGGAGCGCGCCGTCGGCAAGAATTACCGACGGCCGGGATGCCGGAATATAGTCGCCAGATGAATCAATCTCCAACCGGGGCTGGCGGTCCGGGCGCAGGCGCGGATGGTTGAGCTGGCGGATGTCAGCTAAACGAGGATCGTCTACTTGCGCGTCGGCAAGCGTTATCACCTGCGGGACTTGGGGTTCCAACATAAACAGATGGTACCTCGCAACAGCGTCCTGCAGGGTTCGTATTAAGCGCTAGCCGACGATGGCGCGCAATGGTTCGATTGCAAAAAAGACCACAAATAGCCCGGACAGCAGCCACATGATCCAGTGAGTTTTCTGCGCTTTACCTGCAAATAAGCTCATCATCGTAAAGGCTATGACACCAACACCGATGCCGTTGACAATGGAATACGTAAATGGCATCACGAGGATCGTCAAGAACGAAGGCAGCGCAATATGGAATTTGTCCCAATCAATGTCCTTCACCTGCCCCATCATCAACACACCAACGACGACGAGGACTGGCGCAGCAGCCTCCATTGGCACAATCTCATACAGCGGAGTCAAAAACATCGCGGCCAAAAACAGCAAACCGGTGACAACATTAGCCAAGCCAGTACGCGCACCATCAGCAACACCGGCGGCAGAATCAGCATAAACCGTATTCGACGACGACGAAGTCGCGCCACCAAGCACAGCACCAAAGCCTTCAACTACCAAAGCCTTTTTCAGATTCGGCAGGTTACCTGCATCATCAACGAGTTTGCCTTGTTTGCCCAGTGCAGTCATGGTTCCCATTGCATCGAAGAAATTTGCCAACACTAGGGCGAATACCAGCAGCGTAGCGGCCAGCGCGCCTACTTCCGTAAACGCTCCGACTAGATCAATAGCGCCCACCAAAGATAAATCAGGCATACCACCCAACGAATCCGGGACGGCAGGGACCGCAAGATTCCAGCCAGTGGGGTGCGACTCTCCTGCATCATCCACCGATGGCCCCGCTTCAGCGATGGCCTCAACGATCACGGCAATAACGGTGGTGGCGACGATGCCGATAAACAAGCCACCACGAATTCCGCGGACCATCATAAAGCCACAGATCAGCAGACCAATGATGAAAACTAAGGTGGGCCAACTAGCGATGGACCCGTCAATGCCGAGCTGTACCGGAACGGTGGTGCCAGCAGCATCCGGAATACGGCGCACGAAACCGGCATCCACCATGCCGATCATGGTGATAAACAAACCAATGCCCACACCAATTGCCGATTTCATAGCAGCGGGAATGGCATGGAATACGGCTTCGCGGAAGCCTGTAACCGCCAAAATAACAATGATGATTCCGTCGATAACCACTAAGCCCATTGCTTGTGGCCAGGTGAGACCTTCTCCCATCACCAGGGTGACGGCAACCAAAGTGTTGATGCCTAGCCCCGCGGCGAACCCGAACGGATACTTCGCAATGATACCGAACAGGATCGTCATCACACCCGCGGCCAATGCGGTAACTGCAGCTACCTGTGGAATGCCGAGGACATTGCCCTCCACATCTTCGGTAGTCCCCAAAATCAGTGGATTCAAAATAATGATGTAGGCCATCGCGAAGAAGGTCACGACCCCGGCGCGAATTTCGCCTGGGACCGTGGAGCCACGTTCGCTGATGTGGAAATAGCGATCCAGGAACCCACGCTCAGTCTGCGTATTAGCTGTATTGGCTGTGGATTGCCCCATCGCGTTGTGCTGGTTCTTACCTGCTGCAGTATCTGCGTTCTGACCTGTAGCAGAGTGCGCTGGTTGTGAAGGCGGTCTTGTCATGTCCCCCATTATGAACCACATACGGCACAATAAACGACATGGGTCCCCTTACGATATTTACAGCTGACGCCCAGCGTGGTCAGCACCGGAAAATATTTTCACGGCACCGACGCTCCGCGGTGGCACTAAGCATTACTGCAATCATGTTGGCAGCAAGCTGCAGTACCTCCGATGACAGCCCTAGAAACCAAACCAAGAAAACCTCTGGAGAGACATCCCCCGCGGTGACGACTGCAAACCAGCCGTCCCAGGAGTCAATTCTCCAAGATTCACTAGCTGCTAGCTCGATAGAGCGTTTGGTCCCCCAAGTCTTTGCCGTCTACCCATTTTCCACCGAATCCTTTACACAAGGTTTAGAATTCGACGACAACGGTTCCTTATTAGTAGGCACCGGACAATGGGGGCAATCGCGTATTTATCGTGCCGACTTAGCCTCACATGAGATCACCGAACAAGCTGAGCTTGCCGACGAATTTTTCGGCGAGGGCATAACTACTACTCACAGTGGAAATTCTATTTGGCAGTTAACCTGGCAGGCTGGTGAGGCAATTCAGCGCGATCCACAAACTTTGCAAGAAATTGGACGCGCCCAATATGACGGCGAGGGCTGGGGCATCTGTGCCCGCGAAGGAGAGCTACTGGTTTCCGATGGCTCGGATACCATTACCAAGCGGGATCCGGAAACTTTTGAACCGCTGATCGGAAGAGAGTTACGTGTAACTGCCGGTGGTGTTCCCGTCGGCAAGATTAATGAGTTGGAATGCGTAGGTGATTCCGTCTACGCGAATATATTTTTGTCTGATGAGATCATTCGGTTTTCGGCGGATACAGGCGAAGTTGATGCGGTGATTGATGCTTCCGAGCTAGACAACAATGCAGCCCCAGACCCTAATCACGTACTCAACGGAATTGCTTTCCACGAAAAGAGTAGCCATTTCTTTCTGGCTGGTAAGCGGTGGCCGGATTTATATGAGGTTGAGTTTGTGCCCGTTGCACAAAACCCACACCAGTGAAAAGTAAACTTGGGGCATGGCTACCCGTAAAGAAGCGAAGCGAAAATCGCTGATCCAGGTGTTGGTACTCATCGTCGCGGTCGTGGTGGTCGCGGTTGCTGCGTTAGTTTTCCAAAATTGGTGGAAGAACCGACCAAGCGCAGATCCGCATGAGATCACGCTCCATGCCAGCGTCGGTGATCGTGAGGCTGAAATTAGCCCGTATCTGGTCTGCGAATTAGGTGAAGAATGCCCAGAGGGGCAGGTCGACGAGCTGCTTGTCGACGCAAATGAAACCCTGCACATCGACATTCCGGAGGAAGTTTATAGCTCGGACTGGCGGGTACTGCGCATCTACGATGACCCCACCGCCAACGATCAAATTTTTCACGGCGCCTATGACACCGATTCCGTAGAAATTCCCGGCACGTCCGAAGACGCCCGCCTACTCGTCGTGGAAATTTCTACGGTTCTAGTTGGCACCGATGATGCCGGCGAAGAGACCCCATATTCGGTTGTCTGGTCAATCTCCACGCTGGATGAAGAAGCAGCACAAAAACCAGCACCGGAGCAGTAGGCTGTGGGGGCTGTTAAGCGTCCAGATCCTTTGCAATAGCACGCAAGATCTCCGAAACCTGACGCCCAGTCTTGCGGTCGGGGTAGCGGCCATCTTCCAAAGCCGGCTGCACCTGGCTTTCCAGCACCGTCATGACATCAGAAACCAGCGAGTGTAGTTCTTCCGGTTTGCGAGCGATACCAGCTTTGCGCCGTGGATTGTCGAGTACTTTTACGCGGAGCGCTTGTGGCCCCCTCCGGCCGGCTGCGAAGTCGAATTCAATGCGCTGCCCTGGCAGAAGTTCATCGACGCCATTAGGAAGCACGTTCTTGCCGACGAAAACATCGTCTTCACCTGGGTTAGAAGCAAACCCGAACCCCTTTTTTGCGTCGTACCATTTCACTTTTCCGATCGGCACGATCGTCACCACCTTCACAGTTGTTGTGTTGTTTACCGTTGTTGCGCGTTCACGCCGCCTGCATGTTCAGGTTCTAAAATTTCTCCATGCGCCAGCTAGTGAGCGTAAAGGCTCCATTATATCCGGCATGCTTTTAGCCCACCAACCTTTTGCCAAGGTGATCTTGCCCGCAGGTTACAGGTCTGTGATAACGACAAGCCGTCAAAGACAACCTGCAAGGGCACCCAAGCAGCAAAACACTATGGGATACTTCACACACATTCATTACCTGCAGCTTTCAGGCGATTCAATTAACTTTCACCACATGTTTCACGATCTCGTGTCCATATTTGCGCCAAAGCGTGACACATTCGTTATAAATCGCTAGGCTTTCTAAGCAGGCACACGGTCACCATCGCGCACCTGCCACAAACAAGACCGCACTACAAACCCGAACAGGGCGCGACACGACCGGTATGATCAGTGCAACAATCGTTACACCCGGGTTTAGTATGCGGCACAAGGAGAAATCCAATGGGACGCCATAGCAACGTAAAGAACAAGCGCATGACCAAACTTGCAGCAGCCACCGCCGCAGTTGGCGCTTCCGCTGCACTGTTCAGCCCAGCCGCCAACGCTGCCCCAATCTCAGACTGGGATCGTTTGGCCGAGTGTGAGGCCAACGGCAACTGGTCCATCAACACAGGAAACGGTTTCTCCGGTGGCCTGCAGTTCACCAATTCCACCTGGCACGCATTCGGCGGTGGACAGTTCGCCCCCGCTGCGCACCAGGCCACAAAATCCCAGCAAATCTGGGTCGCAGAGCGCACCTTGGCTGGACAAGGCTGGGGAGCATGGCCAGCGTGCTCAGCCAAGCTCGGTCTGAACTCTGCTCCTAACTTGGACCGCGCACCAAACGGTGCTGCGGCAGCTCCTGCACCGGCACCAGCTCAGCCGGCACAGTACGCTGGCCAGCGCGCAGCCGCTGCCCCAACTGGGGGCAATGAATTCCAAGCTATCGATGACCTCTACCAGCGCATCGAAGCCGCTTTGGCCAACTACGGCTTGGCAATTCCTGCACCAATTGCAGACGCTTACCAACACGCATTAGCACAGGCTAAAGGCGCTATCGCTGGCGCCCCAAGCCTGGAGTCTTTCTACCAAGCTAACGCCGGAGCCATCGATTCCATCCTGAACCTGCGCTAGCCCCCCCCCCAAAAAAAACGCGAAGATTTGGCCACAGCCGCCATTTGGCTGCTTGGCCTACGCCATAACGACAGCGATAGATGAAGACCGTCAGTCCTAGCGAAGTTAGGACTGACGGTCTTCATCTATAAACTGGCACAGCTGCGAGCACACAATGTAGGCGCGAACCGTGCTGACTAATTATTTGTTAATGCGCGTATACGGGTGCACGTAGTTCAACTTTTCGGCAGGAATCGGCAGCACCAGATCATCGCCGAATGGGCTGGAAGCGCCGGTCAATTTCGAATGTAACTCAGTGACCGGGTGATCACCGTCTTCCAGGTGAGTCGGCCATGCGGGGTTGATTTTTTCTACGTTTGCCATAAACCTCATTGTGCCAAAAATTCCCGCAAAAAGTAAGCGGGACCCCCGCAGCACTTAGCGGAGTAAAATCTAGCAGTACTATGGCTGATCACCCAATCACTCACTCGCCTGCGCCACTTATCGAACAATGGCTACGCACCCGGACAAAATCCCAGCTCACCAAAGTTTTACAAGCCCGCTCCGATACCGCGATACCGCAGCCAAACGATCTGCACACACTAGCCCACAGGCTACTACTCCCGGCATCGTTAGCGCGAGCACTCGAGCAGTGTAACTCCATTGAGCTAGCGGTCATCGAAGCGCTCCTAGCAGCCGGGGCACATACGAAACCGGTAACGCACACGAAGTTAGTCGCGGAGCTAGCAGACACCCAGCTACGCCATGCCCACCAGAAACAGCTATCGCTTGCCGACGCTTCTGCTCCCGATACACGCAGCAGCGCTGGCGTCGACAAGCCCGCCCAGAACAGCGAAGACACAGGTCCCGACCTACTCTCACAAGTATTACTGCACTTGCACGACCGCGCGCTGGTATTTCCCTATCCGGTGGCAAAGAACAGCTCTGCCGCAGATACAGATGGCACAACGCAGCAACTATGGGTGCCCGCACGCATAAACACGCTGTTAAACCAGCGTGATCGTTTATTGCACCAGCCATCGTTGCCCAGCGACGTCGTCGACAAGCTACCTGTGAAACATCAAGAAATCCTGCGTCGCATCCACGCTGGTGGCGGTCTCGGTACCACGAAGCACGCGCAAAGCACCGATCCGGAACACCCGATCACGCAAATGATCAGTGCCGGAGTACTCCGCGTGGTCGCCGACTCCACCGTCTCACTACCACTCACAGTGAATCGGATCCTCAGCGGTTTGCCAGCCACCGATCTGCAGTTGTTGCCTTCCTCACGAATCTCTTCCCGCTTATGGGATGACGACGCTGCTTGTCTTGCGCATTATCTTTCCGGACCCAAGCCAAATTTCTCCGAGTCCGCACGGGACAGCACAGATTCCAGCGCCACCGCAGCCGGATTGGAAGCTTGCCGGGCAGTCTCCAGCTTGCTTGAGTACTTGGGCACAAGCCCAGTACCCATGCTGAAAAACGGTGGTCTCGGGCAACGCAGCAGCAAACTGCTTGCGCAGCAGCTAGACTTCACGACCGCCAATGTCTATCGTGCGGTCGCGCTCGCCTACAGCGCCGGATTGCTCGGCACGGGAGAGCCGAAACCATTGCCTACCGCAGGTGAAGGCAATTACTTAGCCCCCACCCGCCGCGCCGATGACTGGCAGGAATCTGATTTAGCAACCAGATGGGCAATGTTGTTGCGCGGGTGGATCAACTCACCTTGGGCATGGTGGGGTTTACTACCGGATACCAGCAGCACAACCGCGCAATCATCCCGTGCAGACGGCCATCATAGGCTGTTGCACCCGGAATTTAGTCAACATCGCCTAGCGTTTTCTCGTCGACTTGTTTTACAAGGCCTTGTACGCAGCAGTGCCCAGGGATCCGTGAGCGAACCGGAACTGTGGCAGGATCTACTATTTCTCTACCCCAAGTTGATCACCCCGCACTCCCAGGTACACCTCACCCCGTTGCTACGGGAAGCAGAATGGGTCGGTGCCATCAGTAATGGCCGCCTGAGTCGCCCCGCGGTGGCTCTGCTTGCCGACGACTACGCCGAGAACAGCGCCCCCTCAGCTGCACAGCTAGACCCCCAGGACCAGAAAACTTCCGGGACGAAAGATCCCGACGATGCGGTAGTGGTTGCAACCCGCGAGCTCTGCCCGACGGCGATAAGTGAATTCATCGTACAAGCTGATTTCACGATCATGTGTCCCGGGCCGCTGGAGAATGCGGTGCGCACTGAACTGGAACTGATCGCAGATCTGGAATCGCCAGGTTTAGCCAGTCTGTATCGGATAGCAGAATCATCCATACGCCGCGGACTGGATGCGGGGCGCTCTGGCAAACAAATAATTAATTTTTTGCATGCCCACAGCTTGACGACAGTGCCAGATTCCATAATCTCGGTGATTCATGAACTTGCCCGCCATCATGGTGGTTTACGCACTGGTCCCGCAGTGTCTTACCTACGCTGTGAAGATCCGGAAACGCTAGACCTGCTAGAGCATTCCGCGGTTGCTGCAGAAATTGCCGTCCATCGCATTGCTCCTACCGTGCTGATTTCACAAAGACCAGTGGCATCAGTCGTGCAGCTGCTATCAGAGCACAGTTTTTACGCGATAGCAGAGGACAGCAACGGACATGGAGTCGACATCCGGAACAGCCCCGCTCGGGTGCCACAGCCACGCATTAAGACGGCATCGGCTCCACGCGCGGATGCTACACGGATTGCTAGTCTCGTCGACAAGCTGCGGACAGGAGACGGTGGTGCTTCTGCAACTTCTTCCGCCGACGAAACCACGTCCGCTTCTTCGAAATCCCTCCAAGGATCAACGGAATCAAGCACATCACCCACAGAAGAGCCGGTGGCACCAACACCGATGAGCCCGATGTCTACCACTTCGACCGCGGAAATCAGCAATACGGTGGAGTTTGCTCAACGCAGCGGCCGAACTGTCACGGTTGGCTACGCCAATAAATCCGGACAGCGTCAACAAGTCCGAGCCACTGTATTGTCAATTTTTGGCGGCAACGTCGATATCAGCGTCGCCGAGGACGGGGCCGTGCGACGGATCCCGTTACACCGGATCGTCGATATCGCTAGCTCGGACTAGTTGGTTCCGGAATAACTGCTCACGGACTAAGCTCCAGAACAGCACTGCTAAAGTCACCGAGCTTGCGCCCGAAGAACAAGAAAAATTAAGCCACCAAGATAGAGACTTTGTCATATCCGCACTCGGCGCAGCCCTGTGCTGGATCGGCAAACCCTACGTGGTGGCAGCGTTGGCACTCGACAACCGCATCGAACACTCCTGGCATTGTTTTCCTCCCTCAGACTATGCACTGCTACTCGCATCGAACTTTTACTACGGCTTGGTTGCACATTAACCCGTGCGTAACGGTGATGCTAGTTGCCGGTCTATTAGAAACCATCTGATCCGCCGCAGCCCAGCACTTCTCGCAGGCTAGTACCATAGAAAAGACTGTATGTTCGAGAAAGGAGCAACATTCGTGTCTTTTGGCGATGGCCCGTTGATCGTGCAATCAGATAAAACTTGTTTGCTTGAAATTTCCCACCCGCAAGCAGATGCCGCACGGGCTGCGCTCTCGCCTTTTGCGGAATTAGAGAAAGCTCCCGAACATGTACATACCTACCGAATTACCCCCTTGGCTTTGTGGAATGCGCGTGCCGCCGGCTTTGATGCTGAGCAGGTAGTCGATGTGCTGGAAACTTACTCAAAATTTCCGGTTCCGCAATCACTGCTGGTTGATACCGCTGAAACGATGTCGCGCTATGGTCGCTTACGGCTACAAAATCACCCCACCCAGGGGCTCATTCTAGAAACCACCGAGCGAACCGTACTCGAAGAGGTCTCCCGGCACCGCACCATTGCCGGAATGCTCGGAGCGCGCATTGATGATGACACGTTTTCAGTCCCACCTTCAGAGCGTGGACGGCTCAAACAAGAATTACTGAAAGTCGGCTGGCCCGTCGAGGATCTTGCGGGTTACGTGGACGGCGAAGCACACCCAATTTCTTTATCCACAGAAACCGTCGACTGGCAACTGCGTGATTACCAGAGTTACGCCACCGAATCATTCTGGGAAGGCGGATCAGGCATAGTGGTACTGCCATGTGGCGCAGGGAAAACGATGGTAGGCGCGGCAACAATGGCGAAAGCCCAGGCGACGACTTTAATTCTAGTAACCAGCACGATCGCTGGGCGCCAGTGGCGCGATGAGCTTATCCGGCGTACCAGCCTGCAGCCCGCAGAAATCGGCGAGTATTCAGGCGAAAAGAAGGAAATCAAGCCGGTTACTATCGCCACGTATCAGGTGGTCACCCGCAAGACGAAGGGCGAATATCGTGCACTAGAGTTATTTGATTCGCGGGATTGGGGATTAATCATCTATGACGAAGTACATCTGCTACCAGCACCGGTATTCCGAATGTCTGCGGACCTACAATCAAGGCGGCGTTTAGGACTAACAGCAACCTTAATCCGGGAGGACGGCCGCGAAGGCGATGTCTTCTCATTAATCGGACCCAAGCGGTACGACGCCCCGTGGAAAGAATTAGAATCACAGGGTTTTATTGCCACCGCAGAGTGCATCGAAGTCCGCGCGGATATGCCGAGTAGCGAAAAAATGGAGTATGCGACTGCCTCGTCGAAAGACCGCTACCGCCTGGCAGCTTGCTCGCAGGTAAAACTCGAGGTCGTCGACAAGATCCTCAACAAACATTCCGGCAAGCAGACTTTATTGATTGGTGCATACCTTGATCAATTACAAACCCTCGCTCGACGCACCGGAGCCCCACTCGTTGATGGGCGAACGTCTGCGGCTAAACGAGAAAAACTATTTGCGCAATTCCGCACGGGTGAAATTACAACCTTGGTGGTATCAAAGGTAGCGAATTTTTCAATCGATCTGCCGGACACCGCCGTCGTTGTCCAGGTGTCGGGTACGTTTGGTTCCCGGCAAGAGGAAGCCCAACGGCTAGGCAGGTTGTTGCGGCCGAAATCTACCGGCGAAATTGCATATTTTTACACGGTGGTCACCCGAGATACTGTCGATGCAACTTTCGCGCTGCACCGGCAGCGATTCTTAGCTGAACAGGGCTATGCCTACAGGTTAGTCGACGCAGACGACATTCCAAGCTTAGGAATGCTGGAAGATTAAGGCAGTTTCTAGCCCAACTGCAGCTATAAATTTATTTACCCCTCCGCACACCTGACGGCACAAGCCAGTCCGTCCTCCAAAGACGATTATTTTAAGGAGTAAGCCATGAAAATGAAGGTATTCAAATTCGACGTCGACGAGGCTTTCGCGAAACAGCATAACGAAATGTTGCGGGATTCGCGGCGGCTATTGGTATCTGGGTTGTTGCTCGGCGGAATACTGCTCATCGCTGGAATCCTCGTTGCGGTATTCGTGCAACCTATATGGAGCATTACTGTGGGGCTCGGTTTAGGCTTATTCGGCATAATGATGGCGATAGTCGGCGTCGCAGGCTCGAGAAAGGTAGGCACAGCACAGCAGCTGTATGACCGTTACCCATTAGCACCGGCGGTAATCGCAAAAGTCAATGAGAGAGACATGGTGATCATGGCGCTGGTGAATTCAGCCACCGATCCGAATGCGGAACCACGCCCCGCTCTGGCGCTACGGACGGTCTCCAATATTCCCGGTCTGGAGCACAAAAAGAAGGGCGCGCAGATTCCGGTCGCAGCAGTCACGGGGCGTTTGCAGCGTAATTCTTCAGGTCCGGATACTTGGGCACAGATTAGCCCGATGCCTATTGCTTGGGGCACACCGGACCCGGAGGTGATACGTGTCGCGAGAACCTCAATCCCGCATGAACAATGGGCAAAACTGCAAAAAAATATCGAGAGGCTAGAAGACGTGCAGAAAACGCGGATGGATTTATTGCACCTGGATTAAGCGGGCGCAACGGTCAAGAACCTAAATAAACTGACGTACCAACGCGACAACGGCCACAAGCACGATAACGCCTTTGAGAACGCGATTAGAAACTTTCTTAGCGATCCGTGCCCCAAGTACCCCACCGGCTAAGCCGCCAATCGCCAGAATCAATACACCAAACCAAAGAACGTCAGCGCCGAAAAATACAAAAGCTCCGAAATAAACTAAGGCTGCGGTGACATTGACGATCATCGATAGCAGATTTTTCGCTGGATTTACGTCTTTAAAGGAGCGTCCGGTGCCAACACCTAAGATCGCCATGTAGATGATGCCTTGCGCGGCTGTGAAGAAACCGCCATACATCGCTGCTAAACCCATGGGGGCTATTAGGGCGGGTTTGCGGTACTGCGTACCTATGGGTTCGTACAGTGGCGGAATGTTTGTGTTTTGGCGACTGCTATGGCTGGATCTGTTTTTCCACTGGGAAAGACCCCGTACGATGTGCGGTTGGAATATGACTAGGATTAGCGCAAAGATAATTAAAATTGGAATCACAAAGTCGAGGGCTCGCGCAGAAGCACCTAAGAGCAGCAACGAGCCAATGGCGGAAAAGAGCACAGTCGCGATGATCATCGGTGCTAGGTAAGGGAATTCACGCGCAATCTCACGGCGAAATCCATATACCGTCCCGAAGGATGCAAACATCATTCCAATAGTGTTGGTGCGAACTGCTACTCCGGGTGGAATTCCTAACGCGAGCAATACGGGGAGGGTAAGGAGCGAACCGGATCCAACAGCAGAATTAATGATGCCTGCGAGTACGCCCATGACAAGCAGAAGAATTCCAGATAGTGGGTCCACGGTAACTCCTAGTTGTGAGAGCTGTTATAGTCTGTGGTTTGTTTGAGAATACCTGATACAGACTCTAGAGACATACAGCAACTCAGCTAGCACACCGCGAAATATATCTTCAACAAATTGGGTGTGGATATGTTTGTGGCCCGTGGTTGAATGCACCACAACGATGCACCCAACCACGGGCCAAACAAACAACCAAACATGAAATTATATAGTGTCGGCAGCAACCTACTCTCCCACACCCTCCCGAGTGCAGTACCATCAGCGCGACGCAGGCTTAGCTTCCGGGTTCGGAATGGGACCGGGCGTTTCCCTGCCGCTATCAACCACCGACACAACCAACCAGACAACACACAAACAAACATGTGCCCGTCAACCACACAAACACGGCGTGGTGTGTCAAACACTGCATAGTGGACGCAAAGCACAACAAAAATT
>NZ_JIAH01000005.1 GCF_000688415.1 Corynebacterium pseudodiphtheriticum DSM 44287 | reverse complement strand
CACTCGACATCCCCATTGGCACCGACAATCGCCTACGGCGAGACAAAGTCGACAACGACGGAAAAGTAACCCTTCGCTGGGCCGGCAACATGCGCAAACTCTACGTCGGAAGAAAACACCGCACCAAAGAAATCATGCTCATCTGCATCAACAACGACATCACCGCCATTAACCCCCACACAGGCGAAATCTGGGGCCGATACCACTTAGACAAAACCAAAAAATACCACCGCAACCAACTCGGTGAAATCTAGAAAACGAACCCCCAAAACGAAGAAAATCTCGAGACACCGAAATAGGAACGATGTCTCGAGACTTCGCATCGTGCGGCCTGAGGGGATCGAACCCCCGACCTACTGGGTGTAAACCAGTTGCTCTTCCAGCTGAGCTAAAGCCGCATCCCTCTGTGCGAGGTACTGGTATACCATAACATGATCATCATAAACTTTGGCAAATCGCCAGGTTAAGCGCCATTTTATGGGGTTATAGAACGTTATACTGCAGCGCCTTTGGACTTGGTATAGCCGCGGCCCACCAAGCACGAAGCCTGCCAATCACCGAAGCGATCAGCCTTCGTCTGCACCATTCCAGCCAGCTGGGCAGATTCAGAGATCACACCAGGTTCCACAGTGCCCGGCTTCTGTGCGCCAGGGGTCAGCAACCAGATGCAGCCGCCGTCGGCAAGCGGAGTGATCGAGTCCACCAAACCGTCGACAAGGTCCCCGTCTTCTTCCCGCCACCACAGCAGGACGACATCGCAAAGCTCATCGGTATCTGCATCCAACAGCTCCTCGCCAATTACGTCCTCAATGGCCTCAGAAATGCTGCTGTCGCAATCTTCGTCCCAACCAACTTCCTGCACCACCATGCCCTTTTCGATGCCAAGGCGCTGTGCAAGGTCCTGGGTGCGCTCCTCGCCACCCGGAGTGTCTACCACTGTGTTAATCCTTCCTGAGATTTCTCGGTTGTCTGGGTTTCCCCCGATCTTCTCGGCTACTGCCCGAAGACCGCTTCAAGCCACACCCTACAACGATTAGCGCTGAAAATGTGAGATACGCGTGGATATTGCGCCGTAATTACTTAGCGTTGTTCAACCATCGGTGGCGCCAGGTAGCATGTATACAACACCCGCGTGCTCTCGCAACGCGGACTGGAACGGTGTATCGACCAAAACTTGGCTGGTAACCCTCTCCAGGGCATACCCCAGTATTGGTGGCGCCCGCGCGCCGTACTGGTACACAACTGGTCAAGATATCTGTGCAAGGAGAACCACATGGCAGATCACTCTGATAATTCTGCAAACAGCAAAAACCCCGCGCAGGATTTCGGCAGCGACGAATCCAACCACCCACTCATCCGGGACGGCGTCGCCTCCTACCTGAACGACCAAGACCCGGAAGAGACCCGGGAATGGATGGACTCTCTCGACGGGCTGCTAGAAAACGCGTCTTCTGACCGTGCGCGCTACCTGATGCTGCGTCTGCTGGAGCGTGCCTCGGCAAAACGCGTACCGCTGCCGTCGCTGACTTCCACGGACTTCGTCAACACCATCCCCACCGACCAGGAACCAGAATTCCCGGGCGACGAAGAGATTGAGAAACGCTACCGCCGTTGGATGCGCTGGAACGCCGCCGTGATGGTGCACCGTGCGCAGCGCGAAGGCATCGGCGTCGGTGGGCACATTTCCACCTACGCTGGCGCCGCCCCACTCTATGAGGTGGGCTACAACCACTTCTTCAAAGGCAAAGACCACCCATCCGGTGGCGACCAGGTTTTCTTCCAAGGCCATGCCTCGCCAGGCATGTACGCCCGCGCCTTCCTGGAAGGCCGGTTGGATGAAGAAGACCTCGACGGCTTCCGCCAGGAAGTCTCCCGTGGCCCAAACAACGGCCTGCCTTCCTACCCACACCCAAAGGGCATGGACTGGTTCTGGGAATTCCCTACCGTATCCATGGGCCTGGGCCCAATGAACGCCATCTACCAGGCACGCTTCAACAAATACCTGGAAAACCGCGGCATCAAAGACACCTCCGACCAGCACGTCTGGGCCTTCCTAGGCGACGGCGAGATGGACGAAGCCGAATCCCGCGGCCTGGTGCACTTCGCTGCCCTGAACGGCCTGGACAACTTGACGTTCATCGTCAACTGCAACCTGCAGCGCCTCGACGGCCCAGTGCGCGGTAACTCGCAGATCATCCAAGAGCTCGAGTCCTTCTTCCTGGGCTCCGGCTGGGACGTGATCAAGATTGTATGGGGACGCGAATGGGACAAACTGTTCGCCGCCGACAAAGACGGTGCACTGGTCAACATCATGAACAGCACCGCCGACGGCGACTACCAGACCTTCAAGGCCAACGACGGCGCCTACGTGCGTGAGCACTTCTTCGGCCGCGACGAGCGCACCGCCAAGCTGGTTGAAGACATGAGCGACGACGAGATCTGGGCCCTGCGCCGCGGCGGCCACGACTACCGCAAGATCTACGCCGCATACAAGCGCGCCACCGAGAAGAAGGACGGCCGCCCAACCGCCATCCTGGCCCTGACCATCAAGGGCTACGGCCTGGGCCACAACTTCGAGGGCCGCAACGCGACCCACCAGATGAAGAAGATCGGCCTGGACGATCTGAAGCAGTTCCGCGACAAGCAAGGCATCCCGTTCACCGACGAGCAGCTGGAGAAGGATCCAGCCCTGCCACCGTACTACCACCCAGGCAAAGACTCCGACGAGATCAAGTACATGCTGGAGCGTCGGAAAGAACTCGGTGGCTACCTGCCGGAGCGTCGCACGAAGTATTCGCCAATCGAGGTACCACCGCTGGACAAACTGCGCAGCGTGCGCAAGGGTTCCGGCAAGAACCAGGTTGCCACCACCATGGCGCTGGTACGTACCTTCAAAGAACTCATGCGCGATAAAGAACTGGGCAAGCGCGTGGTTCCGATCATCCCAGATGAGGCCCGCACCTTCGGTATGGACTCCTGGTTCCCAACGCTGAAGATCTACAACCCACACGGCCAGAACTACGTGCCAGTGGACCACAACCTGATGCTGTCCTACACCGAAGCCAAAGACGGCCAGATGCTGCACGAAGGCATCAACGAGGCCGGCTCGGTGGCATCATTCACCGCAGCTGGTACTTCCTATGCCACCCATGGCGAGCCGATGATTCCGCTGTACATCTTCTACTCGATGTTCGGCTTCCAGCGCACCGGCGACGGTATCTGGGCAGCTGGCGACCAAATGGCCCGCGGCTTCCTGGTGGGCGCCACCGCAGGCCGCACCACTCTGACCGGTGAAGGCCTGCAGCACATGGACGGCCACTCGCCAATGTTGGCCGCCACCAACCCAGCTGTGGTTACCTACGATCCAGCCTTTGCCTACGAAATCGCGCACCTGGTGCACCGCGGCATCGACCGGATGTACGGCCCAGAAGGCGGCGAGGACGTCATCTACTACCTCACCGTCTACAACGAGCCAATGGATCAGCCTGCCGAGCCAGAAGATCTGGACGTGGAAGGCCTGCACCGTGGCATCTACCACTACAACACGGCAGAATCCGGCTCCATCCCAGCCAACATCTTGGCCTCCGGTGTGGGCATGGTCGAAGCCCTACGCGCACAGAAGATCCTGGCCGAAGAATTCGACGTCAAGGCGTCCGTATTCTCCGTGACCTCCTGGATCGAGTTGGCCCGCGAAGCTGCCGCACGCAACAAAGAAGCGCTGCAGCAGGGCAAGATCAACCCAGAAAAGCCATTCGTGACCAAGCAGTTGGAAGGCTTCGACGGCCCATTCGTTGGTGTTTCCGACTTCGGCACCGACCTGCAGAAGAAGCTACGTCCATACGTGCCGGGCACCTACACCGCACTGGGTGCAGACGGCTTCGGCTTCTCCGATACTCGCGAGGCTGCACGCCGCTACTTCAACATCGATGCCGAGTCCATCGTCGTCGCTACACTGCTGAACCTGGCCAAGGAAGGCACCGTGGACGAAGAGGTTGCCGAGAAGGCAGCCAAGAAGTTCCACTTGGATGATCCGACCAAGGCCTAAGCTGTTGAGGCCCAGGTTGTAGCTCCCCGGCTGGAGCTGGCTACCAGGCCTAAGTTGCTACGCCCCGGCTGGAGGCTTTCGCGTTATTCACCGCGTAGAGTCCTCTTTCCGGGGTTTTACTATGTACATCTCCGGGTACATCTCCGGCCAAGGTGCCAAGAGCTAAAACTGACTACCCCATCCGCGGGACAAACCCGACTGCCCAACCCGCGCGGGACTATGCCGAGAGTCCGCCTTGTCCCTGCCCATGAAACGCCGTTGCACCCCGTAATATAAAGCAACGTATTTTGCCCAGATAGCTTCACGAATTGGATTGGTGAGAATAATGTCGAGCCCATCGCCGCAGCAGCGCCAACAATTACAGGATGAACTCACCCGCGCGGTGGGCACGGGGCGCATCAACATCAAGCAATTCGATTATTTGATGGGCATCGTGTGGTCGTCAGAGTCGATGGCAGATTTGGATTTTATCCGGCGGGATTATCTGGGGCAGGGTCTACCACCGCGGCCTGCTCACGGAGCGTACCCGCCTGGCACACAACGGGAGCAACACGGACCACAGGACGGCCGGCAAAGTAACGCACAGGGCACACCCGGCATGCGGCGCCCCGGGCACTCACAGGGGGTTTCTCGCCCCACTGAGCCAGCACCGTATCATTCCGCACCGTATCGTCCCGGGCAGTTTTCTGCTCAGGCGCCAATGAAAACGACACTGGGAACCATCAGCCTGACGGGCCGGTGGACCGTTCCAGAACGACAAGAATTCATCGCCTCCGGCGGCACGATCCATATTGACCTCCGCCAGGCACGCGCTGATACGCCCGTCGTCGAGTTCCATATCAACGCGAAAATGTCGAGCGTACGCATCATCGCCCCACCCGGCGTTGCCGTGGACAACCGCATGCGGAACTTGGCTTCCACTGTTGAGATGGATAACACCATCCCTCACCCCAACGCCCCACGGGTGGTACTAACCGGGGCGATCTCCGGATGCAAGCTGAGCGTACTGCGCGTTCCGTTGCAGCCCTAAAACTCGTGGTATAAGCGTCGCAGCACGCCAGGCAGCGCAACTGTTCTAGACTGACAACATGGATCTCCCCGATAAACTCGACACCTTCGCCCGCCTGGTTCCCCTACTAGACGACGCCAGCGGGGCAGATACCGACGACATCACCAGGGATGCCACCCTCCGCGATCTGGCGATTGATTCTTTATCGATGATCGAGCTCGTCGTCAAGATTGAAGACGAATTCAAGGTGCGACTCGACGAAAACATCGTGCAGGACTGGAACACCGTCTCCGATGTCATTGCCTATATTGACGAGCACGGCGAAAAAGCAAACTAACAAACCAAATTTCGGCGCTAGCGAGCCAGCACTGGCGGCCCAGCCCTGAAGGGCGCCTTAAGGCCACGTCGATGGCCACCTTTATGACCGCCTTGATGGCTACTTTGCAGGAGGCACGCCCACGGTAATAGGGCACTCGACCGCGACTTCCCCATCGCAGCGAGCCCCCTACGCCAGCGCGCACCAGTCGCTCACTAAGCGAGCATCGTCTTCCCCAACGTGCCCACCCTCGCTTGCGCCACAAACGATTCAACTACCCCACCAATCACACCAGCAACCCTCAAGCTGCCATTGAACCCCCCGTTTTCTGAAGTGCTGCTTGAAGGTTTTTCCATCGGCGCAGTTCAGAAACTTACATCACTGTAATCCCACTAGTTAACATTCACACCTGACGTGGGTAGTCAGCTTTGGGGAACTTTCAGGCTGGTATCTGACCAGAACATAACGTAGGCTACGGTTTCATGAAATCATCCTTCCGCGCTCTCGGCGCCGCTGTCGCTGCCGGCACCCTCGGCGGCCTGCTGGCTCTCACTGCCCCTGTCAGTCATGCACAATCGACAACGGACCCGCTGGTGCAGATCTCCTCCGCCATCGCTGGGCAACCCACCGAAACGCGGACGATTGATGTCAACGGCACCCCACGCCACTTCATCGTGGATCTGCCCGCCAATTACGACCCGAACCGCGCCTACCCAGTGGTTCTTGGTTACTCCGGCGCCTGGGATACGGCAGACGCCTTCCGCGGGCATTCCTTTTTAAACAAAGCCGTGGGCAGTGATGCCATCGTCGCCTACCCGCAAGGCGTCACCGATAAGCTCAAGGGCAAACCAGCCTGGGGCGGGCCACACTACGCCGCGCAAAGTGTCGAGGATGACGCCGCTTTTGCCCGTGCACTCGTCGCTGATCTAGCCGGGAAGTACAACGTGGATACCAACCGCATCTACGCCACCGGGCTTTCCAACGGCGGCGGTGCAGCACTCAGTCTGGCGTGTCATGCACCAGATCTTGTCGCCGGAGTGGCCAGCTCTGCCGGCGCCTACTACGACGCAACAGTCTCTAATTGCGTGCCCGACGCCGCCGTGCCAACACTGATCATGCACCACAAAGACGATCACGTCATCAACATCAACGGTGGCGCCAATGATCACGGCGGCCACTACAAAGCCGCACGCCAAGTTTTCGATGAATTCGCCACCCGCAATGGTTGCGCACCAGGCGGCAACGTCAACAACTGGATCGTTGGTGCCCACACCGTTTCCGGCAGCAACTGCCGCGCTGCAACGGAATTCGCCACCGTTGTCAGCCCGCAGGTGAACAACGGCCATACCTGGTTCAAGGCCGTACCATCAGCCAACCTGCTGGTGTGGGAGTTCTTTAAAAACCAGGCCTAGCACCGGTTTCTAGCACCCGGTTCTGCCCCCTGCTCCTAGCCTCTGCCGCTAGCCGCCCAAACCTCCCCGGGAAGCTAGCCCTGCAGCTCCTGCCAGATCGCGTCGTTCGTTTCCGCCCACAACGGCTTGGCCCACTCGCCGAAGTCTTTGTCGGTGAGAGCGAGCAACGCGATTTTTTCATCTGGCAGCAACCAGATATAAGAGCCATTCATGCCAAAGTGCCCAACTGCATTGTCCGGCAACTCCGAGCCCATCCAGTGCGGATCCTTCGTGCCATGAATTTCAAAGCCCAGCCCCCACAAGCATGGTTTCTGCATCCCGTAGCCGGGAACAAGTCCACGCAAGTCCGCAAATTGCGGTGTCAGCATCTCTTTTACCGTCGATGGGTCCAGCAAACTCGGGGCCAGCACTTCCTGGGCAAATCGGGCCAGGTCAGCCGCGGTAGTTTCCAATGCGTAACCAGACGACCCCTTCAGCACAGTGTTGTTCATGCCTAACGGTTCGAACAGCCCTAACTTGAGGTATTCGGCAAAATCCATGCCGGTTTCTTCCTCGAGCTTTTCCTGCAGCACCTCGAATCCCGCCGACGAATAAATGCGGCGGTCCTCCGGGGCACGATCCGGGTTTGCTGCATCTTTCCCGATCCCACTGGCATGTGCGAGCAAGTGCCGCACGGTCGAACCCTCTGGGCCCACCGGCGTATCCCACTCAAACACGCCTTCTTCGACCGCCATGGCAAAGCCATACGCGGCCACCGGTTTAGTCACCGATGCCACAGCAAAAACGTGCTCGTCGTCGCCCAGTGTGTGGGCGAGTTCGCCGTCCCGAATCAGCGCGGCAGCCACATTATCAACCGGCCAGTCAGCGATTTTTTCGAAAGATGTCAGTGGTTCCTGGTTAGTCATGCTCACCAGTGTAAACCTCAGCAGAAGATCCAGCGGGCGGCGATTACATTACGCAGCATGCGCCGCGCACTAGCGGTGCTTGAACTCCGGATCACGCTTGTTGGCGAAGGCATCCATTCCTTCTTTCTGATCTTCCGAAGCAAAAGCAGAATGGAACAAACGCCGCTCCTGCAGCAGCCCCTGACGCAAAGTGGTTTCATATGCTGCATCAACAGCTTCTGTCACCATCGTTGTTGCCACCAGCGACTTATTCGCAATGGTCTCGGCAACCGACACGGCTTCGTCGACAAGCTTGTCTGCCTCGACCACGCGGGCAACCAAACCAGCACGCTCGGCCTCTTCTGCCTCCATCATGCGGCCAGTCAGGCACATTTCCATTGCCTTTGCCTTGCCGACGGCGCGGGTTAACCGTTGCGTACCACCCATGCCTGGCAGGACTCCCAGGTTGATTTCTGGCTGGCCAAATTTTGCCTTGTCCCCGGCGATAATGAAATCGCACATCATGGCCAGCTCGCAGCCACCGCCCAACGCATAACCATTCACGGCCGCGATCAACGGTGTGCGTATTTGCGTCAGCTGCTCCCATTCGGAAAACCAATCCGACATGTACATTTCAGTGGCAGATTTATTTGCCATTTCTTTGATATCAGCGCCGGCTGCGAAGGCTTTCTCGGATCCGGTGAGCACAATGCAACCGATGCCGTCGTCGCCGTCAAACTTTTGTGCTGCGGAAATGACCTCGAGCATGAGCTGCTGATTCAAAGCGTTTAATGCTTTGGGGCGATCCAGCGTAATGATGCCTACTCGGCCGCGGGTCTCCGTCTGAATAGTTTCAAAATCGTTCTGTGCAGCCGAATCGTTCTGTGCAGTGATGCCGTTGTTTGTAGCCATGAGGATCTCCTCCTTGTGAAACGTGGTCATATATGTAACTAGCTGGTTTCCGTCGCAATATGGATCTCGCCATGCAGTGTCTTGTGCACTGGGCATTTCTCGGAAATCGCGGTCAGCTTTTCCTGTTGCTCATTGCTCAGCGCAGGGTCGAAATGCAGCACGCGGGTGAACGTCGTCACGCCCTGCTTATCGCGCTCGTGGGTCACGGTGACTTTAGTATCACCCATGTCCCACTTCTTGCGGCGCGCATACATGCCCATCGTCATCGCGGTGCACGTAGCCAGCGACGCTTGCAGCATGTCATACGGGTTCGGGCCAGTGTCCTTAGCCCCGGGCACACTCTTCGGCTCGTCTGCGATCCAGCGATGATTTCCGGCGCGAAGCTCGGTGGCGAAATCACCATCACCGGTAAGTCGCGCTTCAACAACGCCTTCCTTGGTATAGCTGTAGCGCTCATCGGCGCAGTCGTCGCGGTCCACATCCGGGGTATCCGGCAAATATGGCCGAGCCCAACCAGCCAACATCTGCGCGGCGTGCTGTGCCTGCTTGTCCTTGTTGAGCAAGTGATCCACGCCGTCCAGCATGATAAACGACTTCACGGTGCGTGCCGCACGATAAATCCCCTGCGCATTGTGAATATCCACCAACTCATCTGCGTTCGAATGCATGACCAGCAATGGCACATCAATCGCCGCAATGCGCTCTTTTTGATCAAATCCGCGCAGGTCGTCGACAAGCCCTTGCCCCACGCAGACAGTCTTGCCACCAATTTTCACCGAAGCCGAGCCATCTTCAGCGATATCGTCCAATGCACCAGCAAACAAACCTGTGACATGCTCCGGGTCATACGGCGCGGCGATGGTGACCACCGCACGCAACGAATCAATATCGGCAGCCGCAGCCAACGCTGCCGCACCACCGAGCGAATGACCAATCAGCAATTGTGGGGCTTGATAATGCTCCTCCAACCACTCCGCGGCCGCCACCACATCCTGGGCGTCGCCAGAAAACGTGGAATCTTCGAAATTGCCTTCGGAATGCCCCAGGCCCGCGAAATCAATCCGCAACACCGCGATATCTTCCTGCACCAACTGCTTAGCGATGCGCGACATCGCCGGGGAATCCTTTGAGCAGGTAAAACAATGCGCCAACAAGGCATACGCACTCGGGTTGGCTGGGCTTTCCAACCGCGCCGCCAACTGGATACCACTGTGGCCTGCAATGGTGAAGTTTTCGCTAGTAGTCATGGCCACCAGAATACGACGTTTTGGTGGCCGCAGCCGCCAGCAATGCGGCTGGCAGCCTGGTTGGCAATGCGGCTAGGAACCTGGCTGGCAATCCGGCTGGCAAAGCAACGATAATTTCAGTATCCGCGGCAACGTGCTTGCCCCATCTGAGACTTTCAGCACCCTTGAGCTACTTTCGGCTCCTCGGCTATCCCATCCCGCTAATCTGATGCCATGCAATCAGAACTCGGCCTGACCCTAATGGGTCTGCTTATTGTAGGCACTACCGTCGGCATTTTGATCCGCGGCAAGACCCACCCGTTAATCCCAATGACGCTGGTACCAGTCATCGGTGCGTTTATCACCGGATTTGGGCTGGAAGACCTCTCGACGTTCTTCGAAGAGGGCCTGGGTTCCGTGATGAAGGTCGTCGTGATGTTCATCTTCGCGATCATCTTCTTCGGCATCCTGCAAGACGTCGGGCTGTTCACCCCGATCATTCGCACGCTGATCAAAACCACGCGCGGAAACGTCGTGGCAGTAGCCGTCGGCACGGGCTTGATTGGTGTGGTTGCACACCTGGACGGTTCAGGCTCGACGACGTTTTTGCTCACGATCCCCGCGCTGCTGCCGCTCTACCAGGCGCTGCATATGTCGCGGTATGTGCTGCTGACCATCGTCGCGCTGGCAGCTTCCGTGATGAACATGGTGCCATGGGGCGGGCCGCTGGGGCGCGCGGGTGCGGTGATCTCACAAGACACGAACACCGTGTGGATGCACCTGATCCCAATGCAGGGTCTGGCGTTGTTGTTCGTGGTGACGATCGCTTTTGCGCTGGGTGTGCGCGAAAAGCGCCGGATTAACGCGCTGCAGGCTGCTGGTGAGCTTCCTGTAACTGACAACATTGACGTGCACGCCATTGCCGACGAATTTGAGCAGAAACAACGCGAAAAACAGCTCGAACAAGGCTACAAATTCCGCTCCGGCACCATGCCGACGGTACTGAATGTGCTGGTTGTGTTGGCAGCCCTGGTGGTGTTGCTGGCTGGGCTGTTGCCTCCTGCACCGACGTTCCTGATTGCTGCCACGCTAGCGTTGATCATCAACTTCACCTCGCAGGCGGAGCAAGCAGACGCACTGAAGCGGCACGCACCAAACGCGCTGTCGATGGCCGGAATCATTATCGCCGCCGCAATGTTCCTGGGCGTGCTGAACGAAACCGGCATGCTGGAAGCCATCGCGCTTTCTCTGATTAACGTGCTGCCAGAAGCCGCCGGGCCGTACCTGCATGTCGCCGTCGGCATGCTGGGTGTGCCACTGGATCTGTTGACCTCGACTGATGCGTATTACTTCTCTGTGCTGCCAATCGTGCAAGAAACCGTCGCCGTCTACGATATTTCCGGCCTGGGTGCTGCCAGCGCGCTAATTCTGGGCAATGTGATTGGTACGTTCGTCTCGCCGTTCTCCCCGGCTCTGTGGCTGGCACTCGGCCTGGCAAACGCGCAGATGGGCCGCTACCTGAAGCTGGCCTTCCCGATCGCGTGGGTGTTCTCCGTAATTATCGTGGGCATTGCCTTTGCCACGGGATTGCTGGCGTAGGGGTGCGAGGATGAAACGGCTAATAATAACTCTCGCAGCTGCCTCATTCACACTTGCAGCGTGCAGCAATGGTACTGCGGAAACAGAATCATCTTCGACGTCGCAAACAACCAGATCAGCCACTAGCACAACCTCGACCGTGACGTCGTCAAGCAGCACAACGACGGCCTCGGAAACCAGCACAAACGCCACACCGAAAGCATCACTTTCTAGTTCCGCAACACCGCCGGAACCATCTCAAAAAGCTCCCCAAAGCTCTGTACCAGTCCAGCAACCGGCCCAACCAGTTGCTCCAGCAGAGCCTGTTGTCGTCGAATGTTTAGAAGGCACCCCAGGGCCTGCATTAATGTCAGATGGCTCGACCCAGTATTCCGACTGGTGCTTTCACCAAAATGGTGGGCCAGAGTACATCAAGGAAGAATCTCGGTCGTGTGTTGGTCCACCAGAGCTTTGCAACGTCGCACCTGATGGAACACGGTACGACGGGTTAGACCCAGTGACAGGTGAACCGCTGCAATAAATTTCAGCGGTGATGCCCTCGGCTTCGCTTTTGTCCAAACACCTCACGCCCCCGCCCAAACGCGGCGCGGACACGAACTCCCGCCGCGCACCCAAACCGCTGCCGCCGATTGCCCGCAAAACTTCGGCATCAGCAGGGCTGCCCAATTCATCGCTGCCAAGGTTGCCCCAATCCACAATCCCAGGCATTGCAGAGTTGCTGCCGCGATAACTAGTCAGAACTACTATGGGGCGAATGAACGGAATCGACGTACTCCTTGACTTCGCAGCCCGCCCGAAAGACGTGCTCACCGCGCTACCCAGCCTTAATGCCGAGCAGCTCAACCAGCATCCCGAGGGGCACCCCAATTCCATCGCCTGGTTGCTCTGGCACACCGGCCGCGAGATTGATGTACAGCTGTCGACCCTTACCGGCGACGACGAGTTGTGGCATTCCAGCCAGTGGCGGGCTGCCCTGTCGCTTGGCGACGTAGGCGACAGCCTGGGTTACGGTCATTCTGCCGACGATGCCGCACAGATCCAGCTCCATGATGCTGCAGACTTCGACCATCTGCGCAGCTACGTCGCCGCAACGCTCGATGCCTTAGCCGCCTACTGCGGCAGCCTCGCTGATAATGATCTCAGTGACATCATCACCGAATATGAAGGCCAACCGATCAGCCGCGGCACCCGCTTAGTTTCAATTATCGACGACGCCACCGCACACCTAGCGCAAGCCACTTATGTCGCCGGGATGTCGGGATAGCAACCGTCGACCTACTTTGGGCAGCTTTTATTCATCGGCGCCGATCAGCTTGCGGATAAAGTCCCCGAAACCAGGCGCCGTAAAAGACATCATGCCCCATCCTGTACTTTCTACTAAGCCTTTATCCATCAAACTCTGACGCTGCATGCTTAGCGCTGACGATGGTTTCCCAAGTTCTTGGGCAATACTCCCTCGCCTCACCGGCTCATCCCCATACTGCGCCATAGCAGCCATGATCTCCTGCTCGGACTCACTGGCTTTCATCCAGCGTGATCGATAAAATTGCTGCAATCGATTGTGGAATATAGATTTTGCCTGCACTAACACCTCAGGAGAAATCACTCCACCTGGTTCTGGAAGGCCGGCAGCTTCCCACGAACACTCCCCGATTAATTGCAAAAAATATGGGTAGCCAGCGGCAGTATTAGCAGCATCCAACAATGCCGATGGCGTCCACTTCACCCCCATTTTCTCAGCGGGCCGACGCAGAACTTCCGCTGAGCTAGCCTCATCCAAATTGGAGAGATTAATATAATTAAACCGTTCGCCAAAGCTCGCATATTCAGTGATCACATCTTGGCTGTGGCTAAGACCAGACATTAAACAAAACAGTGGCAATTCCGAACCTTCTGATTGCAGATGTTGCCAGGTATAAGCCAATGCACGGATGCTCGGGCCGTCGGCAAGCTGAATCTCGTCGACAAAAATGCCAAGTCCGGCACTTTTCTCGGTTCCTTGTAAGTCCTTACCCACCGCTACGAGAATGTCCTGCAATTGCCTACCAAGCGAATGCGAAGAAGGCCCCATATTTGCAGTTTTAAGCTCACTCGAGCCAGGACCAGAGACACTCACTCCGGCAATACTAACTTTGATGTTTTTAATCATGTCCCACAATGCAGTGCTAACTTGTCGCGCATGATTGTTCAAGAGCTTTTCAATACCTGACACCAATTCGTCAATTACGACACCGTCACCTGCTGTTACCCACACAGTTTCAAAGCTTTGGCTTTGGGCTGCAGATTGAATTGATCGCAGTAAAGATGTTTTCCCGACCCCGCGAGGACCAACGTAAATCTGCAGTTCTTCCGCAAGTTTATTGCTACTGACAGATGTCAGCATCATCTGAGCACGGCGAAGCTGCTGCTCGCGCCCAACAAGATCACGAGCAATTGAACTTGGGGTATATGGACTTTCCTGCATGCCCCCACTTTATACTTATTTATAAATTGCCTGAAAGTATAAAGAAGTATAAGGTCGCCCCATTCCACCTCACCCTTCCCGGCACTGCATAAAAGTCGGAATCCCCAGCGCACACCGGTCTATACTTGGCCAGCATGGGTGATGCAGTTAATTCCGAGTCCTATACGCCGCGCCAGCGCACGCGCTACCGCCAACGTTTGATCGACGATCTCGAGGTCTTCGACCGCCATTTGCAACAGGCCGAATTCATCGATCAGGGCACCATCGGGTTGGAACTCGAGCTCAACCTCGTCGACAAGAATATGCAGCCAAAGACATGTAACGGCGACGTGTTGGCTGCGCTTGACGACGAATACCAGTCGGAAATCGGCGCCTATAACGTGGAGATGAACCACCCTCCGCTATCGATTTCTGGCACCGGCCTGCAAGAACTGGAAGACGGGCTGAACCAGCGGCTCAACACTGTGCGCATGGCCGCGAACAAAGCTGGTGCGGAAGTCGCGATGATCGGCACCCTACCCAGCGTAACCACGGAGTTTCTGGAAGATCCAGCCTGGATGACCTCGGAGAACCGTTACAAAGCGCTGTCGAATTCTGTGTTGGAATCACGTGGCGAGCTCGTCCATATTGAGCTGGAAGGCCAGGAAAAATACCGGCACGGCTTCGAAGATATCGCCCCAGAATCCACTTGCACGTCGATCCAACTACACCTGCAGGTTTCCCCGAACCATTTCGCGGCCGCGTGGAATGCCTCGCAAGCCATCGCGGGTGTGCAAACCGCGCTGAGCGCGAATTCCCCGCTTTTCGCCGGGCACAAACTCTGGCATGAATCCCGCGTCCCAGTATTCCAGCAATCCATCGATACCCGTACCCCAGAATTGGTGACGCAAGGTGTGCGCCCGCGCGTGTGGTTCGGTGAGCGATGGATCACCAGCGCTTTCGATCTGTTTGAAGAAAACGTGCGCTACTTCTCTCCACTGTTGCCCGAAGATCGCGTGGAATCCGGCACTCCGATTGTCACCGATGGCAAGCCTGGTTTGCACTACCTGAATATGCAAAACGGCACGATTTGGCGCTGGAACCGCCCAATTTATGATCCGAACACCGAGTTGTCCCATATCCGCGTGGAAAACCGCTTGTTGCCCGCCGGCCCCACCGTGGCGGATATCGTCGCCGATGCTGCTTTTTACTACGGCCTGGTGAACTTCCTCGTCGGCCAGACACGACCAGTGTGGTCACGGTTGTCTTTCGACAACGCGGCGAACAACTTCTTCGCGGGAGCCCGCGATGGCATCCACGCAAACATGACCTGGCCGACACTGGGAACTATCCCCGTCGCCGAATTGGTGACCGAGCACTTGTTGGAGCAAGCCGAGCAGGGCTTGGAGCAACTCGAGGTGAACCCGGCATTGATTCAGAAGCATCTGGGGATCATCGAAGGGCGCGCACGGAACCGACAGAATGGTGCGACCTGGCAGCTAGCAGCACTCGACAACGCGACCGCTGCCCTTAGGGCCGAGGCTGGTCACGACGCTAATGCTCGCGATGTTTCTGCCGCCGTTTCCACGGCCGATGCTACGGTCAATGCGACTACCGATGCGCCTGCCAAGGATCATGACGGCCCGGATAGCACGCTGCGTCGGCAAGCCATCGCACGCATGCTCAGCGCTTATATCGACAATCAGAAATCCGGCGAGCCGGTGCACACCTGGTCCACCAATATCAGCTAAACGTAACTTTAGCTTTACTTTCTAGGGTATTCTGTTCGAGTTCCTGGCAATTAATTGAAAGGCCTTACGTTGACCACCCCTGGACAATTTTCTACCCAGCGACCTGGTAATGGTTCTCGCATCAAAATGACTCTTGCCTGGGTTTCCGTTGGACTCGGAATCCTGTTTTTTATCACCTCACCTACGTACGGCGGGTTTGCGGGCTTCTTCGCAGCCATCTTAATTGGACTGGCAATCGCAATCCCCGGGGCCTGGTTCTTGTTGCATGAACGTCGAGATCGCTCAAACCCGTCCTCAGCACTTAATCGGCATTGGAAGATCGTCACCCCTGTATCCGTTCTCTTATTTGTACTGGGATTGATTCTGTTTCCGTCAACTGAAGAATCAAAGCAACCAGAAAACAAGCCTGCTACTACAACTAGTTCATCGAGTACCCCGACGGAATCCTCTACTAGAAAATCAACGACCACAACTTCCGCAAGTTCCACGACTCGGAAAACTACAAAGTCTTCCACCAAGTCTTCTAGCACGAAGACAAGCACCACTGGTGGTTCTCATGTACCTGAAAAATATGTCGACGAGCCAAGCCCAATACTCCCTTCGGAGCCAGCAGAGCAACAACAGCATATTGAACCGGCACCGGCACCAGCACCTGCGGAAGCGCCAGCTCCAGCGCCTGCACCAGCACCAGCTCCAGCCGAAGCGCCAGCTCCAGCACCGAGCGCCTTTTACCCTAACTGCGCTGCAGCACGTGCAGCTGGCGCTGCCCCACTGTACCGAGGAAATCCAGGCTATAGCACCAAGTTGGACCGCGACGGTGACGGAGTAGCCTGCGAATAAGAACCTTAACTTTTGGGAATACCCTGCTTGCTACCGAGCAATAGACTGCTCAACTCTCGCCCAGGAAATCTGGGCGAAAATGAGAAAAACCGGCGGTACCTGAATCAAAACAGATACCGCCGGCATGTCCACCATGTTGTGACTCCTAGTGTCAACTAGGACGCAACTGATGCCATACTGTGGGGCCAGCGGGGCTCGAACCCGCGACCAATGGATTATGAGTCCACTGCTCTAACCGACTGAGCTATAGCCCCTTCCAGTTCCCGCACATCACGGCCCGAGGACTCTACCGCAAAATCTCTGCGGTGGAGCAGCCGAGCCGAAGTACCGAAACTATCGTTTAAGTATAACGGCAAATTAATCGCCGTCTACCACTACCCCAGCAAAGCGTTGAAAACCTCGCTTGAGCTTGGGTGAGTGTAAATTCCACCACCGACGGTGCTTGCTGGAATCTCAGCAGACATCGCCAGCGCCAGCGTGTTAATCAGCTCCTGGGCATCGACGCACAGCAAGGTTGCTCCCACGATGCGGTCGGTTTCGCGCTCAACCAAAATCTTCGCGCGCCCTTCAGGTTTACCCAGGATCTTTGGGCGCGGCATGATCGGAATATCCTTGATATCCGCTGCCTTGACGTCCAGAGTGTTGCCGCGTGCTTCGACTTCCTCGCGGGCAGCATCTTCACCCAAACCAACCGTCGCCAAGGGCGGGTCGATGAACGTCGTCGTCGGCACCACACGGTTGTCCGTCGTACGGGAGCCATCGCCCCAACGGTCCGACAGAATTACGCGGTGATCATCAAACGACACGTAGGTAAATTGCGGCCCACCATTGACGTCACCCGCGGCGTAGATGCCTTCGACGTTGGTGCGCAGGTGCTTGTCGACGGCTACTGCCCCGCGCTCAGTGAGCTCGATGCCTGCCTTATCCAGACCGAGGTCTTTCGTCGCTGGTTTCCGCCCGACGGCGACCAGTACCTGCGCGGTATCCGCGGTTTGTTCGTTGCCGTCACCGTCTTTCCACACAGTAGTGACAGCATCGGCGCCGCTTTCGCGGAATTCAGTGACCTGGGCTCCCGTGATCCAAGTAATGCCCAAGTTGTCCATGATCGTGCCGACGTGTTCTGCAATGTCGCGATCAAAGTTGGCAAATGGCTTGTCGACGGTATCGACCACGGTCACTTTCGTGCCGAACTTGGCGAAGTAGGTTGCGAATTCCATGCCGATAGGGCCGCCGCCAACGATCAGCAGGGAGTCTGGGCGTTCGTCCAACCGCTGTGCCTGGGTGGAGTCGATGACGCGCTCCAGGTCGGCGCCTGGCAACGGCAAGACGACGGGCTCAGCGCCGGTGTTGATGATGACCGTCTCTCCGGTGATTTCCATGCGCTCTTCGCCGCCGGTGACTTCCACGGTCTTTTCGCTAATGAAGCTAGCGTGACCGTCGACGACAATGACGCCTTTGCCTTCCGCGAGGTCCAGGTTCACCTGGTTCATCTTCGACGTCAGCGTTCCGCGACGCTGGATGGCTTCCGAAAAAGCCGTGGAATCATCAGTGGTGGGTTTGGCGTGGTGACGTTCTGCGTCGGTGAGCAGGGCTTTCGTCGGCACGCAGCCAATGTTGATGCAGGTTCCGCCGTACATGGCGCTGGATTGCTCAACGAGCGCCACGCGGTCACCTGATGCGGCTCGTTTCATAGCGATGGTTTTACCGGCTTTGCCGAAACCAATAACCAGAACGTCGACCTTCATGTTTTCAGTCATTCGTTGTTAGGCCTTTCTTCGTTCATTCGGTAAATCTGTCCGATTAGCGCCGATTGCCTTCAATCGGCACCAATCGGTGTTACTACCCTCCGCAACGACAAGGAATCCCAGATAATTCCCGCCTGGCAGGTTACAGTCATCACAATAGATAAGAACGCTACAGATAAGAAGGCTACAAACTCGGCCAAAAAACGCCTATGCGCTGGCGATTTGCACTACACCAAATACACTTATATAGTTAATCATCGTTGCGCCGGAAGGCACAGGCCGAAAGGTTCAGAGCAAATCAGAACCAAAGGTCAAGCCAGAAGACGTAGAAAATAATCCTCCATAGCTCAGTTGGCAGAGCATTCGACTGTTAATCGAAGGGTCACTGGTTCGAGCCCAGTTGGAGGAGCAATATTTCAGCCCCGCGGGTCAGTAAATGCACTGACTTGCGGGGCTTTTCCGTGCCTGAATCCGACTAGGCTTATGCGAGGGCGGGATATACGGGATATGTGACAAATGGGCTGTGCCACAAAAGTGCGGGGTTAAGTAGCAAAAGTGTGTCCGGGATTGTTGCCCGGTGTCGGGATCTAGATATTTTGTGTCTTTTTTACAAATAGTGAACGAAAACGGCCTCTTTCAGCGGGCCTATTTGTAAAAAAGACACAATAGACATGCCTCCCGGCGACATGATTCCCGCGCACGACGATCCCCGGCGACATGACTCCCGCGGGAAATGATTGCTGGCGATGGGCCCCCTCGCCACCACGACATAAGAAAACCGCCCGGCACGCTATGCGCGCATCGGGCGGTTTCGCTGGGTTCCCAAAAGAACCAATTAGTGAATGCCCTGCATAGTCACAAAAGCTATGCAGAAGCCGAGGTGACCTATTTAACGGTCAACGTTAAGAATCAAACCGTTCTGGTCGATGTCGATGTCGATGCCACCAGATTCAACTTCCCAGTAGCCGTCGTTGTCCCACTTAACCTTGGCTTGACCATTGTGGGCGCGCTGCAGAACCTGAGCTACTTCGTCCTTAGTCAGACGCTCTTCGGTCAGGTCACGCTCTGCTTCACCGGTGTAGCCAGTGATATCGGTAGGCAGGTTGTTGGTGGCAGCGCCGCCACCCGCCTGGCCAGCTCCGGCACCGGCACCGGCGTTGTTGCCAGCGTTAGCGCCAGCACCTTCAGTTACGGTGACAGTTTCCTGGCCACTGTTTTGGTTGTTCTGGTTATTCTGTTGTGCTGGTGCTGCGGTTTCAGTGACGGTCACTGGGGCACCATTGCCACCATTGCTGCAGGCTGCCAGGGTCAGGCCCAGAGCGGCGGTGGCTGCCGCGATGGAAACGCGGCGGAAAGTATTCGATTTCATGTCTTCAACCCTTCTTGTGAGTCTTGTGAGTTTTCCCAGCGTTTGCTGGGGAGGCGGTGTCTAACCTCTGAGAACTCCAGCTCGACACGTTTAGTGAGTATACCTATAGTGACACGTCAACAAGGTGCCTAAACCCCAAAATGTGGGGCACATATCACAGCAAGCTACCTAGTGACGGTGGTTACGCTTGCCTTAAAATTACTAGGTAACGCTCAAAAAACTAGGATTTTGGGCACACGAACCAGAAAATCTGATTTAACTAGTGTGCACAAGAAAACCCCTTATTCGCACCACCACGCCGCGGTAGAATCCCGTCACCCCCGCACCAGCTAAAGCCACCGAAACAACTAGGTTGAAACAACCAGACCAAGCCAGTAAACCTAAACAGCTAGACCGAACCAACTAGGCCGCGCCAACCAAAGAAACAACCAGACCAAGTCAGTAGACCTAAACTAGTAAGCTGAGGCAGGTAGGCTAGAGCACAGTTCATTGCACGCCCCTGCGCGAGCACGTGCACAACAAACGCGAGGAAAAGGGAAACGTTTCACCATGATTCAGTTCGTCGTCGGTGCCACCGCGGGATACGTCTTCGGCACGAAGGCGGGCCGAAAGCGGTTCCACCAAATCAAAGGCGCCTACGAAAAGGCGATCAACTCCCCAGTCACCCAATCCGTGGCTCGTTCAACCCGCAAGGCCATCGCCAACAAGCTGGACCCGGAACCACGCATGCGCGAGGTCAAAGACTTACGCGCCGGCAAAAATGGCAAGCGCAACGATGCTGAGTACGACGGCCGCGCAGCAGCAGACCGTATCTACGAACACGACGAAGACTAGCGCACCGACGAGGGATAGCGAGCGCCGACGAAGACTAGTGCCAGCCACAAAGACTAGCGCGAGCGCGACGGCGACTAACTAGCAGCCCACTACCCCGGGACGCGCGCAACCCGCAAGTAGCTAGCTACCGGAAAGCCCGAGCAATCAGGTCCCGGCGCGCCTGCTCCAAGGCCACCAAATCGGCAAACAACGAGTGATAGGTCTGCTCATCATCACTCGGACGCATGCGTTGTAACTGTGCTTTCAACTGCGCGATCTGATCGCCTACCCGAGCTTCCTGCAACCGGGATAAAACCATGTCAACGTAGGCTTGCAGTCCCGCACTTGCATAGCGAATTTCTTCCACCGCCAATTCTGAGACCAGCGAACGCCCCACCAGATCCGCCATGTGCTCAGCGACCGCAGCGATCCAGTCGACGCCGTCGCTGGCATTAGCTACTCCCCCGGCTTGGTAAATCGCGGCACGCACCGCGCGGTAAGCCTCGTTGCTGAAGACATCTTCACCCAAGCCGTCGAAGTACTCGCCGACGTGCTGCGGGTACTGCAGCGCCAGTTTCAGCGATTCCCGCTGCGGCCACAAGTAAGTATCCCGCGGGTTCGGCGCGACGATGCCGGGCTTGTCCTGCCGGGCATCACGCTGGCTGTCATTATCAAACCGACGCGCACGTTTCACCGTTTCCTGCGGGTTCTGCGCCTTCGCCGCCTCCTTGCGCACCTGCGCGACGACCTCATCCGGGCTATCCCAGCCGACCCACCCGGACAAGCGCCGCGCGTATTCCATCTGCAGCGGTTTGTCACGAATACCAGCAACCACCGGCACGGTGCGTCGTAAAGCCTGAAGGCGCCCTTCAGCAGTATCCAGCTTGTGGCTGGCCAGGATGGACTGAATCACGAACTCAAACATCGGGATCCGGTCAGCCACCAGATCCCGCACCGCGGCGTCGCCGCGTTCCAAGCGCAGGTCGCACGGGTCCATCCCCGGCGGAGCAATAGCTACGAAAGACTGTCCCGAAAATTTCTGTTCGCCGGAAAATGCGCGCAACGCAGCCTTCTGCCCAGCCTCGTCACCGTCGAAGGTATAAATCAGCTCACCGCTGAAATAGTTATCGTCCAGCATCAATCGGCGGATCACCTGCAAGTGATCCTGGCCAAAAGCGGTACCGCAGGCAGCGATCGCGGTTTTCACCCCCGCGGCATGCATCGCCATGACGTCCGTGTAGCCTTCCACGACCACCGCCTGATGCCCAGCAGCGATATGCTTTTTCGCCATGTCCAGGCCAAACAACACTTTGGATTTGTGATACAGCATGGTATCCGGGGTGTTCATGTACTTGCCCGACTTGTCGTCGTCGAAAAGCTTGCGGGCGCCAAAACCAATCACGTTGCCGGCGATATCTTTGATCGGCCACAACAGCCGACGGTGGAAACGGTCAATCGGGCCGCGCTTGCCCATCTTCGACAGGCCTGCCTTGTCTAGCTCATCAAACTCGAAGCCCTTGCGCAGCAAATGCTTGGTCATTGTGTCCCAACCTGCCGGGGCATAACCGATTTCAAACTCGTAGATCTGCTCGCGGGAAAACCCGCGGTCCAGCAAAAATTCCCGCCCAGTGCGCGCTTGCTCGGTTTCGAGCTGCTCACGATAAAACTCGTGCGCCACACGATTGGCCTGGATCAGGCGCTGGCGGGTGCCAGGTTTTTCCCGCCGACCACCAGTGGTTCCGCCCTGATACGTGATGTGATAACCGATCTTTTCCGCGACGGCTTCCACAGCCTCCGGGAATGTCAGCTGTTCCATTTCCATCAGGAAGCTGAAAACATCGCCACCTTTGCCGGAGGAAAAGCAGTGATAATAGCCGCGCTGCGGACGCACATGAAACGACGGCGTCTTTTCGTCTTTAAACGGCGACAGCCCCTTGAGTGAATCGTGCCCCGCGTTTTTTAGTTGTACGTACTCGCCGACGATCTCGTCGATAGCTGCACGTTCGCGGATTGCCTGAATATCACTATCGGGGATCCGTCCTTGAGCCATGCCCAAAGACTACCTTTTCCGGGCGCGACAGCGTAGCTGGCCACCAGGATTGGGCCGAATGCTCGAGGATACTGGCCATCAAGAGTGGGCCTACTGCTCGCGGATAGCCGGGCAGCACGCTAGTGCTAGTGCAAAAACCCGGATAGCTGCGCGGCCTGCTGGGCCAAGCGTTCCAACCGCGATTCCGTCATCGAGGCAATCTGGTCAATGATCACGCGCTGCCGCTGCGCTGAGTTCTCTGCTTGCCGCCACCACAGCCCAAACATCGGGTCTAACGACCCCGGCGCGCCAGCCACCAAATAGTCGTAAACGTTATAGACCCGCTCGCGCTGCCGGTCTTGTCGCGCTAAGTGCGAGGGCTCATCCATCACGTACAGAACAGCCAGGGTTTTCAATAACTTCACCTCGGCGGCTGCCTGTCGCGGAACCAGCAGTTCACCCTGGTAACGCCCTAGTTCGCCCTTGCCGACGAGCTCCGCGTTGTGCTCCCGGCTCGCCGCAATAGTCGCGCCAACGTACCTGCCTACTAGCTCGGAAGTCATGGCTTTCAGCTGTACGTACCCGTGCAGGCTCGGGGTGAAATCTACTGCGGCATTGATGATCGGCAATTCGCGTAGCGCACCGGCGGCGTCGAGAAGTTCTTCGGCATCCCCGCCGAAAGCCTTGGCTCCCTTTTCGGACAACGCGGCCAACTCCACCAGGTCCCACAGCACCGCCAGGTTCACGCGCCCAGCGACCACGCCGTCTTCGACATCGTGCACGGAATAAGCAATATCGTCCGACCAGTCCATGGTTTGCGCTTCCATCGTGGGCCGCGCCTGGCCGCTACGGTGGTTTCCCGCCGGATCATGGGCGCGGATCCAATCGAGCACGTCGGCTTGTTCGTCATAGCAGCCATATTTTCGGTTGGTGCTGCCATCCGCATTGGTCTTGGTACGTGGATATTTACACGCCGCATCAAGTGCCGCCCGGGTCAGGTTCAGCCCGCGGCTTGTGCCAGCGTCGTCCAGAATCTTCGGTTCCAACAGCGTCAGAATCCGCAAGGTTTGCGCATTGCCTTCGAAGCCGCCGCATTCGTCGGCAAGCTCGTTGAGCGCGGTCTCACCATTGTGACCATACGGCGGGTGGCCGATATCGTGGATGAGCCCTGCCATCTCGCACAAATCCGGGTTCAGGCCCAGGCCTTCGCCGATGCCACGGGAAATCTGCGCAACCTCCAGGGAATGTGTCAGGCGAGTGCGCGGAGTATCCCCATCGCGTGGGCCCACCACCTGGGTTTTATCCGCTAACCGACGCAGCGCAGCCGAGTGCAGCGCGCGGGCACGATCACGGGAAAACTCGTCACGCTGTTCTGCGTTTTCTACGCTCGCCGGATCCAGCAAACTACCGGTGCTGGTGGTAGTAGCCGTCGACAAGTGCGATTGTTTCGCCTGTTCTGCATAACGACGCTGCGTATCTGCGACGCCGTAGCGGTAGACCTTCCCGGCTGCTGTCACTGGCTACTCTCCTGCCCGTTTTCTCCGCATTGCTGTTGCACCTGCACCCGCGCCTGCTCATGCTCATGCTCATGCTCGTGCTGTGCACGCAAATACTCATGGCGCATGCGCCGCGAGGGCCACACCAGCGCCTGCGCTTTCCGCAGCACACTTTCTAGCCTAACCGCCGCCGATGCTCCCGCCAGCACATGCACATCCGCCACGGTCAACCCGCCGATCTCGTGTAACAACGATTTCCACCAAGCCAAGCTCGGAAATTGGCAAGGTGAATACGGTGTGGGAAAAGCCTGCGGTAACACACCAAAACGCCGCGCGATTTTTTCCGCCCTCGCGCTATGGTTCGGATCAGTCACCAGCAACACATCACGGCCCCGCAGCTCCGGGTAGCGGTGGAACGTCGCCGCCAGGCTCGCTGCAGTATCCGAGCCCACACCAATGCCTTCCGCCCAGACAATCCCACGTGCCTGCAAATATTTTGCACCAACCGCAGCCTCAGTTTCGGTATCGCCCGGCAGCGCGCCGCCCACGCAGAACACCTGAGCGTCGGGGAAAATACGCGCAGCAAACACCGCTTGTTCCAGACGCGCTGCGAATTGCCGCGACGGGGTTCCGTTGTACTGCGCAGTGCCTAAAACCACGATGGCCTCGGGATCGTAGACCGGCAGGTAACGGCGCCGATAGGCCACGGTGAGCACCCGGCTGGCCTGTACAACCGCCCCTAGCAACGACGTACCCGCCAGCGCAGCCAGGCCCCTCCGTGCAATTTTTAGTGAATTCACGCCCTCTAGTCTGCCTTAACCGTCCTGGCTTCGCGGGTATCATCGTCGCCATGCGGCAGAATTCAACTTCTCTCGAGTCTTCAACGTCTACAGCGCACGCGCAGGCTTCCGGTGCCCGTCCGGCCATCGCTTTTCGACGCCGTCTGCTCGGCTCCGGTGCCCGCGGTGGATTTCGAACTACTGCTGGAATTGCGGCGGCTTTCGCGGCAACAGGCTGGGCTGCGTCGTTCGGCATGGGTGCTGCCGACGCCAGCGCTGCCACCGAATCCCCCGCGTTAGCCGAAACACACCTAGCAGCAACCGCCGAGCGCCCATTACCCGCCCACACCACGGTTCTTACCCAGGCCGTCGATGCGGGGCGGCTCAATAGCCAGCTGGTCGACGGCGTCGGCATCCTGTCCGCGGACGACGAGCAAGCAATTAACGACGAGCTCAAACAGTTGCAACAGTCGGATCGCATTCAGTTCTATATCGTCTACACCGACACCTTCGGCGGGATGAGCGCGCAGGAATACGCAGAGACCACAGCCGCGGCCAACGGTGGCGGCCAGGGCAGCAACGTCGGTGTGCTGGCCATTGCCGTGGACGACAGACAATACGATGTCTACGCCTCGCCGGGCGGCACCTGGAGCCAAAACAAACTCGATGCTGCTTCCGCCGCCGCGTACGACGAGTTGATTAACGACAACTTCGCCGGCGCCGGGCTCGCTGCTGCACAAGCCGTGCGCACGGGTTCTGCTGGCGGCGCTGGTAATGCTGGCGGCAGTGACTCGTCTGGGGCAGGCTGGCTTGCAGCCGGTGGTCTCGCAGCCGTCGCAGGTGGCGGTGGTGTGTGGTATTACAACCGCCGGAAAACCCAACAAAATTCCTCCCAGCTGCTCTCCGATGCGCGCGGAATTTCTCCGGACGACACCAGCTCGCTGCTGCGCCTGCCGGTGGCGACGTTGGAAGAGCGCGCCGATGAAGAAATCACCTCGACTGATGAGTCCATCCGGCGCGCGAAGGAAGAACTGGACTTGGCAACCGCAGAATTCGGTGCCGACCGTGTCCGACAATTCACGCGCGCGATGAACAATTCTAAATCTGTCATGCAGCGCGCCTTCCGCACGAAAAAAGAGTTGGACGCGCATAACACTCTGCCGGAAGATCAGCGTCGTGCACGGTTGGTGGAAATCATCTCTGATTGTGGCAAGGCCGACCGTGAGTTGGATTCCCAGGCCGAAAAATTCGCGGAGATGCGCAACTTGCTGGCGCAGGCGGATTCTAAGATTGCCGAGCTCACCCAGCGCAGCGTCGCTGCACGCTCCCAGTTGCAGCGCGCGCAATCCACCATGGCCTCATTGCGGGAAAGCTACTCTCCAGAAGTACTGCATACCATCGCAGATAACCCAGAGATGGCCGAGGTTTCCTTGGAAGAAGCCGAGGATTTGCTCTCGCACGCTAACGAGCTGCAGGATAAGCCGGCTGGTCAGCAGCAGGGATTAGTAGAAACCATCCGCGAAACAGAACATGCGCTGGAGGTCACCACCCGGCTTCTCGACGGCGTGGAAAACGCGCGTTCAGATATTGCTACCGCGAAATCCAGTATCAACGATCTGATTGCTGAAGTAGAAGAAGAAATCGACGAGGCGGCGCAGTTGAAGCAACGCGGCTCGCACGATGGTACTCCGGCAGATTGGGACCGGCTCGATTCCGTCGTCGACAACGCACAACAAGCGCTGGCGCACGCCAAAGAAAATAAAGACAGTGATCCGCTGGGCAGCTACAACCAACTACTGGATGCTGATACCGAACTGGACGACAAGCTGGACCGGGTGCGCGAGAAATCCGCCGATCACCAGCGCACGTTGCAGCTTTTGCAACAACAGCTAGAGTCTGCGAATTCGCGAATTCAGGCTGCAGAGGATCTGATTTCTTCCCGCGGACGAATCGTGAAATCCGGGGCTCGGACCGCGCTTGCCGACGCCCAACGCATGCACGCCGAGGCCCTGCAGTTGCGTCAGACGGATGCGCGTTTAGGCATTGAGGCTGCCCGTGGCGCCGGTCAGGCGGCACAAGCCGCGATTAAGCGCGCTGAAGACGACGTGAAAGACCACCAGCGGTCGATGAATGAGCACGGTGGTTTTGGCGGCCCCGGTGGCCCCACCAGACGCGGTGGCTATGGTTACCGCCGTGGTCGCAGCTCCACCGGTTCTTTGTTAACCGGAATGGTGCTGGGGTCCATCTTGGGCGGATCCGGCGGCAGCAGTGGCTTCGGCGGCGGTTTCGGTGGCGGCGGAGGCTTTGGTGGGGGTGGTGGCTTCGGTGGCGGTCACTCCGGCGGCTCGTTCTAGAACAAGAAGGCCAGGATCGCCACGATTGTGCATAACAATAGTGTGGCGATGATGCCTACTGCCGACGACGACAGCCGTGATTCCAGGATCATGCGTGCGCTAAAACTCAGCGCGATGATTTCGTCGCGGCTCAATGCTTCTGCCCCACGGGTTTCTTCCCCACTGGCTCCTACCCCAGCACCTGCTGGTCCACTGGCTGCTGCCCCAGCAGCTGTAGGTCCATCGAATTCCAAGATGGCGCGGCGCACTCCCCGGTTAGCACCGCTGAATTGGGCAACCTTGTTGCCGTTTTCGTCGTCAATGATCCAATTCTTGCCGGATTCATTGATCAAGGTAAATTCGCGCTTGCCCACGCGGGCAAGCAAACGCGATGCACGCGCTAGGTTGCCTTCGACAGACAGCTTCAGCTGCGAGCTTTCAGCATCCACGGCTTCAATCCCACGAGACTGCTCTACCTGCAGCTGCCAGTTGGCCCCGTCCAGCTGCGCCAGCTCATCGCTGAACACTCCCAGACGGTTTGGCCCGTCTTCTTCCAGCAACACCGGGGTATTGCGGTCATTACGGTCCCAACTGGTGTAGCGCATGCGCGTGCCTTTCTATCGAGCCCCGTTTACGGGGCTATAAGCGTTTAGCAACCGACCAGGCGTGCAGCCAAGTAGGATTCCAGATCCTCGATGGCCACGCGCTCTTGCTCCATGGTGTCGCGCTCGCGCACGGTGACGGCTCCGTCTTCCAAAGAATCGAAGTCATAGGTCACACAGAACGGCGTACCGATCTCATCATGGCGGCGGTAGCGGCGACCGATAGCACCGGAAGTATCGAAATCAACATTCCAGTGCTGGCGCAGCTTCTGCGACAATTCCTTGGCTGGGCCGGTCAATTCTTCCTTCTTGGACAACGGCAAAACCGCTACCTTGACCGGAGCCAGGCGACGGTCCAGGCGCAGCACGACGCGCTTGTCGGTTCCGCCCTTGGCATTAGGTGCTTCTTCCTCGTGGTAGGCGTCGACAAGGAAAGCCATCATGGAACGACCCAGGCCAGCGGCAGGTTCAATCACGTACGGAATCCAGCGCTCTTCCTTGGTCTGGTCGTAGTACGACATGTCTTCGCCCGAGCCTTCTTGGTGCACGCGCAAGTCGTAGTCAGTGCGGTTGGCCACGCCTTCCAACTCGCCCCACTTGGAGCCCTGGAAACCGAAAGCGTATTCCACGTCAACGGTGCGTTTGGAGTAGTGCGACAGCGACTCTGGTGGGTGCTCGTACAAACGCAGGTTTTCTGGCTTAATGCCCAGGTCGATGTACCACTGGTGCCGATCATCGATCCAGTACTGGTGCCATTCTTCATCGGTGCCAGGCTCGACGAAGAACTCCATCTCCATCTGCTCGAACTCGCGGGTGCGGAAGATGAAGTTACCCGGGGTGATCTCGTTACGGAAGGACTTACCGATATTCGCGATGCCGAATGGTGGCTTCATGCGCGAAGAGGTCAGCACATTCTTGAAGTTCACGAAAATACCCTGCGCAGTTTCTGGGCGCAGGTAGTGCAGGCCTTCTTCGTCGTCGACTGGGCCTAGGAAGGTCTTCAGCAATCCAGAAAACGCGCGCGGCTCAGTCCAGTTACCTGGCTGGCCGGTTTCTGGATCGTTGATATCTGCCAGGCCGTTTTCTGGTGGGTGGCCATGCTTTTCCTCATAGGCTTCCAGCAGATGATCAGCACGGTAACGCTTGTGGGTATACAGCGATTCCACCAACGGGTCGGTAAACACTTCAACGTGGCCGGACGAGACCCAGGTCTGACGCGGCAGGATGATGGAAGAGTCAATGCCGACGACGTCATCGCGGGATTGCACCATGTGACGCCACCACTGGCGTTTGATGTTTTCTTTCAATTCGACGCCGAGCGGGCCGTAGTCCCATGCCGAGCGCGAGCCGCCATAGATTTCACCTGCTTGATAGACCAGGCCGCGACGCTTGCATAGGTTTACGACGGTGTCGATGACATTCGCCATTGTAAAAGGACTCCTCTGGTAGGGGATAAGTCGGTTCTCGCAGGCCATCCTACCGTGCATCGGAAAACATACCTGAGTTAGGTAGTCCAGACTGCCGAACTTCTCGATTCTTGTGTTTGCGTCCGCGGCGCCAGACAAGCCGCCGCTGCACAACGCCGATATGAGTTTGCCAAACCAGCACTGCCGAACCAGCGTTGCCGGACCAGGGCTACCGAGCGCGGGTTTTCCAGGCGCGGATTACCGGGGGCGGGTTTGCCGGGGCCGCCTTCCCGATACATAAATATCCCCGTATGGGGGTGGAGACGAAAACCCGAACCCCCTGCAAATATAAGGTAACACTTGGTTAGTTTTGTTCAGGCGTCTGAAGTGTCTTAAGATTTAAGATAACTTTTATTGAAGATCGATCCCATTATGCACGGGATTGCTATCTCTCGTCACATCGGTGTCGGCAGATAAGAACCACCAGGAAGGACTCGTGATGCCTACCGACGTTATCGCGAACACCACCGCTGCTGCGACTATTATTCGCGCACTCAACTCCCCGCTACGCCTGCAAATCCTGCACTGCTTAAGCCAGCGCGACTGCTGTGTCTATGAACTCGTCCGCGAACTAGGACGCTCGCAACCACTGATAAGCCAGCACCTGCGCATCCTCAAGCAATCCGGTCTGGTCAGCTCTCACGCCTGTGGACGCGAAGTCACCTACCAACTGACCCGCCGTGAAGCCCTCAACATCGCAGCCATTGCGGCTAGCATCGCTCCTTAAATAGACTGGAGCAATGTCTTCCGTACAGTCCGCCATCCCGAAACTAGGCGCGCGTAATACTCGCCAGCGAACCGCCGTTATTCAGGTGTTAAACGACCTAGACAAGTTCGCGTCCGCGAAAACCATTCATCATGAATTAGTGCACCGCGAAAACCAGGTTGGCTTAACGACGGTCTATCGCACCCTGCAATCGTTATCAGAAATCGATGCCGTCGATGTGCTGCACATGCCATCCGGCGAAACTCTGTACCGCAGCTGCGAATCTCATCATCATCACCACCACTTAGTCTGCACCGAATGCGGCCGCACCGAAGAAATCGACGGCGGCCCAGTAGAAAGCTGGGCACGCGATGTAGTGGCCGACTACGGTTTTCAGCTCACTGGCCACGATGCCGAAGTCTTCGGCATCTGTGCGGACTGCAGTAGTAAGAAAGACGGCAACAACAAATAGTTGCGGTAGCCACCGTCGCTATCGTGCTGTAGCTATCGCACGGTACGCAACTCTGTCGGACTCTGTCTTAGCGTGCGGCGAGCTTGCCTCCGCATGCGACGGACTTGCAGCTTTAGCCAACCACTCCGCCGAAGGCCAGGCCTAACAAATAAGTGATGCCAGCTGCACCCAGCCCGATCAGCAGCTGTCGCAACGCGCGCCAGGCCGGCGGTTTCCCGGACAAGATCCCGGTTACCGCACCTGTGATCAGCAGTGCTAGCGACACCAGCACCACAGCAATCACGGCACCCAGGGTGGTCGAGGCACCAAAAATAAAAGGCAAGATCGGTAACAGAGCTCCGCCGGCGAAAAAACAGAAACTGGAGATAGCCGCTTCCCATGCACCGCCTGGCGTGTGCGCTTCCGCGAACTCCTCATCTTCTGCTGCTTCCCCACCACGGACCTCCGCGCTCGGATTTTCCGGGCCGGCGCTTTTCGTGCTCGGGTTTTCCGAGCCGGGATTTTCTAGGTTGTGATTTTCCGGACTGGGGTTTTCCGGGCTGTGCCCGCCACCGCTAAACCTTTCTGCATAACTTTCTGCAGAATGGGAGATCCGCGCAAACAGCTGATCCGCCTTGTACTGCGCCTCAGCCTCCGACATGCCACGGGCCCGGAAGACTAAGGCCAACTCATTAGCCTCCACGTCCACGTTGGCTGCCATCGCTGACGAGGACGTCTGCGGGGTGGAAGCACCCAACAACTCATTTTGCGACCTCACAGAAATAAATTCACCGGCTGCCATGGATAATGCGCCTGCGAGCAATCCGGAAACACCAGTGATCAGTACCACCGTGCTGCCGACACCGGATCCTAAAACCCCCAGTACCAACGCCAAATTGGATACCAATCCGTCGTTTACACCGAACACCGCAGCACGGAAAGTCCCTGACATTCGCTCGCGCGAACGCGTCGCCAAGCCACGCACCACTTCTGCGTGGACCTTTTCATCCATTGCCAACTGATCAGAGGCGTCTTCGTCGGCAAGATAGGGGCTGCGCGATTCCGCAGACTGCATCAAAGCGAGCGTAAACACGGAACCAAAAACTTTCGCCAAAAAGCCTAATAAACGAGTATTAAAATCGGCTTTCCGCGGTGCGCCAAGTTGATCGCCGAGCTTATCGAGCCAATAACGCTGATGCCGCGATTCCGCTTCCGCGATCTTACTGAGAATCTCGCGATCTTCCGGGTTCTTCTGCCGGGCAGCCAATGTTTTATACACCGCTGCCTCCGAGCGCTCATTAGCTAGATAGCGACGCCAGCGTTCCAGTTGTTCCTCGGAGGGCGCGGCGGCAGACACAGACTGTGCTTGTAGTCCTGCTTGCTGTGGTCGCATTCTCCGCGTCGGCTGCGCCTGCTGCGCATGTTGCACCTGCTGTCCTGGTAGTGCTGGTCGCCTCCGACCACCACTGCTGTCCGGATTCACTTCGTTCCCCCGAAGCGGCGGTCACGCCGCGCGTACTCCGCCACGGCGTCGTAAAGATCCTGCGGGGTGAAATCCGGAAACAGCTTATCCTGATACACCATCTCCGCGTACGCCGATTGCCACAGCAGAAAATTCGAGGTCCGCTTCTCCCCCGACGGGCGCAAAAACAAATCCACATCGGGCATTCCGGGATCATACAAATAACGCCCAATGGTTTTCTCACTGATCTCCCCGACGCGCAACGTACCGGCCTCGATATCCCGGGCCATTGACTGCATAGCGTCGGCAAGCTCAGCGCGACCACCATAGTTCACGCACATGACCAATGTCATCCGAGTATTGTTCTTCGTCAGCTCTTCAGCCGCACGCAACTCGTTAATTACGCTGCGCCACAGCCGCGGACGGCGCCCCGCCCAGACCACGCGCACACCCTTATCATGCAACACATCACGTTGACGCCGCAGCACATCTCGATTGAAGCCCATGAGGAAGCGCACCTCGCTGGCGGAACGGCGCCAGTTTTCCGTCGAAAACGCGTACGCAGAAAGATATTCCACCCCCAGTTCCAGGCACGCGTCAACGGCATCCATGAGCACTGCTTCGCCACGCTTGTGGCCTTCGGTGCGCTCCATGCCACGCTCTTGCGCCCACCGGCCATTTCCGTCCATGACCAGGGCAATGTGACGCGGAATAAACTGCTGCGGGATCTGGTGGTCCGTGTCAAAAATACTCATCGCATCACAGTCTAGTGCGCGGGTAGCGCGCAAGGAATGCTTGGCTACAGCGATTGTTCCATGATGTGCAACGCTTTTACGTTCTGCTCCATGTGCCATTGCAAATGCGTACGCACCAGCCGGTGAGCAGTGCTGGAATAATCCGGGTGTGCGCGAGCAATTTCTGCGGCTTTCTCCCAGTGTCGTCCAGCAAGCAGCCACATATAATGCAGCACTTCCTCATTGATATCCGCCGAGCCGCTCGGGCGACACTCGTGGCAGCACGCGCCACCGACCCCAGGGTGAAAAGCATGGTGCGGGCCGGGGCGACCACACTGGGCGCACTCGAATAACACCGGTGCCCAACCGGCAAAATCCATTGCTTGCAACAAAAAAGAATCCAGTACCGCAATCGGGTCCCGGGCGTCGGCAAGCAGCCCCAGGGCCTCCAGCAAGGCATCAAACATCGCCGTGTCTGCTGGCTGGGCTAAGCGCTCGGCAGCTTCCAGCATGGCGCAACCAGAGGTATAACGCTCATAGTCGTCAATAATGCCGGTAGCGAAAAACGCCACGGTATCCGCACCAGTGATGGTCGCTAGGCTACGGCCCGGGTACAACTGCACATTCAGGTGCACAAACGGTGCTAAGCGCGAGCCAAAACGTGATTTCGCCCGGCGCACGCCTTTGGCCACCGCGCGCACCACCCCGTGCTGCTTCGTCAACAGCACGATGATGCGGTCGGCTTCGCCAAAATCATAGGTGCGCACGACCAAGGCATCTTCCTGGTAAGGCTTGCTCCGCGCCACAGTCTAAAAGCCCAGCCGACCTAGCGATTTCGGATCCGATTGCCAGTTCTTCAGCACTTTGATGCGCAAATCCAAAAACACGTTATGCCCTAACAGCTCGATAATCTGCTTGCGCGCGTTATGCACAATGCGGCCAAAACGGCGACCATCTTTGCCTTCGATGATCTTCTTCTGGCCAGGGCGTTCCACATACAACACCGCGTGCACGTTGCTCACACCCGGGCGGTCCTCGTCGGGAAGAATCTCGTCGATCTCCACGGCAACCGAGTGCGGAAGCTCATCACGCAAGCCCGACAAAGCTGCTTCCCGGATCAGCTCGCTAATGCGGGTGAAATTGTCATCATCCGTAATATGATCGTCGGGATAAAACTTGTGCCCTTCCGGCAGCTGCTGCACGATCACGTCCGTCAGCACATCAATCTGCGTACGTTCCGTCGCAGAAACCGGCACCACCTCGCTGTCACCACCAAGCATTTCATGCAGCGCAATAAGCTGCTTGCCGACGGCATCCTTGCCCACTTTATCCAGCTTGGTGACAATCCCAATGATCGGTACATTCGGCGCTACATTGCGGATATTCTCCAGAATCCAGCGGTCGCCGGGGCCGATTTTCTCGTCGGCAGGCACGGTAAAACCGATTACATCGACATCCGAATAATTGTCTTTCACCAGCTCATTAAGCCGCTCGCCCAACAGCGTGCGCGGGCGGTGCAAACCTGGGGTATCTACGACCACGACCTGCGCATCATCGCGGTGAATCAACCCGCGAATAGCATGCCGGGTGGTTTCTGGTTGGTCGGCGGTAATCGCGATCTTCTGCCCCACCAAGGCATTAGTCAACGTCGATTTTCCGGTATTTGGGCGCCCAACGAAGCTGACAAAACCAGAACGGAAGCCTTCCGGCACATCGAGGTAGCTATCCAGACTCATAATTTATTTCTCACCTGCTGGTAAATTGTCTACGGCCGTGACGTCAAAATACTGCTTGGGCTGCACGAAACACTCCTGCGCAAAAATCAGGTCGAGTTCCGCAGAACCGCGCTTGTAAGTGGTCTCGAGCAACTCATACACCGAAGCCGCGGTGGCCTCCAGGGCCTGTGAAACCTCGCCATGGTAGGCGTAGTGAGCGCTAAACAGCGCCGCAGTAACATCGCCTGATCCGTTCCGTTTGAAATCCAGGTACGGGGTTTGCACCAGGTAGGCCTCGTCACCATCAACTGCGAGCATTTCGATGACATCAGCCGGGTTTTCTGGGCGCACCAGCGAAGTCACCAGCACCACCCGCGGGCCCATTTTCTGTAGCGCACGCACTGCCTCCAGCACCTGTGCAAAAGTTTCTACCGGTTTGCCAGTCAAGTACCCGAGTTCAAACTGATTTGGGGTGGCGATATCCGCTACCGGGATGACCTTGTCGCGCAGCAGCGGCGGGATCGAATCATCCACGAAGCAACCGGATTTCGCGTTGCCCATGACCGGATCGCAGGCATACAACGCATCCGGATTCTGCTGTTTAATGCGCTGCACCGCATCTGTAATCACGCCAGCGATTTCTGGGCTGCCTTGGTAACCAGACAGGATCACGTCGATCTTGTCGAAAGCTTCCCGGCGCTCCAAGCCATTGATAACATCAGCAACCTGCTCAGCGGGAAGCAACGGACCGCCCCAGTCGCCGTAGCCAGTGTGATTAGAAAAATTCACAGTGTGTACCGGCCATACCTCATAGCCAGCGCGCTGTAGGGGAAATACGGCTGCGGAATTACCCACGTGGCCAAAGCTCACGTGCGACTGAATCGACAACACGGTGTTCATGTTCATAAGCGGTTACCTCTTTAACCTGAAATAGCGCAGAATCTTTTATTGCAATCTTCTAATGCAATATTCGCTTGCAATACTGCTTGATTAGTTTTCTTCGCCTGCGCCACGGGATTCACCATTAGGCTTCTCGCTTGCTTTTTCCTGTGGCTGCGCAATGGCTGGGATGTGGCCGTCGGCAAGCGATTGGCTAGCCAACTGCTCATCCAAATCAGCACGATCCGCTGCCGACGGGAAGGCCTGCGGGCCAGTCGGCTTCGGCGGGAATTTCTTCCCACGACGAGAGACGTCGTCGTACCAGTCCGCGAGAATCTCGTTTTGCAGGGCGAACATTTCTTTTTCTTCTGCCGGAGTGCCGTGATCATAGCCCAACAAATGCAGACAAGAGTGGGTAGTCAGCAAAGCTAGCTCATGCGCCAGACTATGCCCGCCCGCATCTGCTTGCTTCTGCGCAAATTCCGGGCACAGCACAATATCGCCGAGCATCGCCGGGCCCACGGCTTCCCCATCCGGCCGTGGGGTATGAAACCCCGGCGTCAGCTCATCGATCGGAAAGCTCATCACATCCGTTGGGCCTGGCAGGTTCATCCAATGCATATGCAGTTCAGCAATGGTGTCTTCATCCACACACGTAATCGTGGCTTCCACGTCCGGGCTCACATCCATGGCTGCCAGGGAAAACGCAGCAACATCCAGCAGCATGTCCTCATTGATGCCATCGAAGCCAGATTCGTTGAAAAATTCAATACTCATATGCGGGTTCCTCAGTGCTTTCTCTGTGCGCTTCTTGCCTAGCTAACTAGTTGCTGAGCTAATTAGTTGCCCAGCCCGCTGGTTAGCCAGCTAACTTTCCGCCTGCTCGTGATAGTCATAAGCATCCACAATGCGACCCACCAGCGAGTGGCGCACAACATCGCCGGCTCCCAGTTCAGCGAAGTGAATCCCTTCGACCCCGCCCAAAATACGACGCACGGTCTTCAACCCTGAATTGTGCCCACGCGGCAAGTCCACCTGCGATTCATCGCCGGTAACCACAAAGGTGGTACCAAAGCCCAAACGCGTCAAAAACATCTTCATCTGAGCCGCAGTAGTATTTTGCGCCTCATCCAAGATCACGAAGGCGTCGTTCAGCGTACGGCCACGCATATACGCCAACGGCGCCACCTCGATGATCCCTGCTTCCATCAAACGGGGAATAGCCTCTGGATCCAGCATGTCCCGCAAAGCATCGTGCAACGGGCGCAGATACGGATCAATCTTGTCATTCAACGTGCCCGGCAAAAACCCCAGCTTCTCTCCGGCCTCCACTGCCGGGCGGGTCAGGATAATGCGCTGTACCTGCTTGTTCTGCAGTGCCTGCACCGCCTTTGCCACCGCTAAGTAGGTTTTGCCCGTACCAGCCGGGCCCAAACCAAAGACAATGGTGTTTTCATCAATGGCGTCCACGTATTCGGCTTGACCAACGGTTTTCGCGCGAACCTTTTTCCCCCGGCGCGAGACAATGCTCCCGCCGAGTGCCTGCGCAACGGATACCGGTGAATCTTCGCTCAACAGTGACAACACATGTTTCACACCATCCGGGCTAACGGTATGCCCGCGTCGGGCCATGGATTCCAACTCATGGAAGGCCTTAACGGCGCGCGCAACCTCATAATCCGGGCCGGTAATTTTCACCATTGTGCCGCGGGCAAAAATATCCGCGTCTAAATGATTGCCCAGCACGCGCAGGTTTTCATCAGTATTACCTAATACTGTGCGTGCGTGAACGGGGTCCAGGTCGATCTTGCGGGTTTGAATGTGCACGTCGCTAGCCTACCAATTGCAACGAGTTTTCCACGAAGTTTTCCACTTCTGTGCTCTCTGCTTGTGCGCTTTCCGGTTCCGGGTTTAGGCTTCCAACTCAACTTCGGCAAGCATCCGCCCGCTCGGGCTAGCGCTACCAGCAGCAGGCTCTTCAGTGATCATAACCTTGTGCGCTGCGGCGTCGAACGGCATCCATACATCCTGGTGTGGATCCTGGCCGATAACGCCGGCAGAACGAACCACCCCATGCTTGTCGACGGCCCAAACTTGCGCGCCCATGCCGTCGGCAAGTTCCGGCTGGCCATCCACCATCGCACCGGCTTTGCCCACCTCATTGGAAGAAACAATTTTTAGACGTGCTCCCTCCGCAGTAGTGGCACCACTGACCATGTCTGCAGCGGACATGATCTCATGCATCTGCTCATGCCCATCCGTCGACGGTACGTCGCGCGTGGTTTGAGTTTCTTCCGCAACAATGGCGCCCTCACCAGCATCATCCGCAGTGTTGTTGAGCACGGGGGTAAGCACCGTAATACCCACCAGCAGTGCCGCGGCCGCGACCCCGGCAAGTACCGCCCAGGGTTTTCTCGACGTCTCCGAAGCGGTGCGGCCACGGTTCTGCACTGTTTGCGCTGGTTGTGTCCGTGCGTGCAACGGCACCACGTTGGTTGTTTCCGCATTCGAATGGCCAAGTTTCGCCAGCAGCTGGTTTTTTATTTCCGGCGGTGGGGTATGTTCCGGGACAGCGTCGAGAAAGGACTCGAAAGTCTCATCATCGAATTCATCCGTGTTATTCACGGTGCGATCACTCATGGTGGGCTTCACCCCTTCCCCAGACAGCTGCTAATTTGCGTACTCCATCACGCACCCGCGTTTTGGCGGTGCCCAATGGAACATTGGTGGTTTCTGCCAGTTCCGCGTGACTAAGCCCGTCGAAAAAGGTCAGCAACACGGCCGTGCGGTGCGGCTCCCCAATCGTGTCGACGGCTGCTCTCAGGCGCTTGCCTTCCACATTGGCGAGTGCTTCGTTTTCCACATCGATGCTTCGGATGCGCTCGCCAAGCACAAACTCGGCGTCATCGCGTCGAACACTAGCATTATGAGCGCGTAATCTGTCGATTCCGCGAGAATGTGCAATCCGGCCCACCCACGTGCGAGCATGACCACGCTCTGGATCAAAGCTATCTGCTTTATTCCAGACTTCCACGAACACTTCCTGAAGCACTTCTTCTGCCAGCGAGTTATCCCCCAAAACCTGGATGATCACACCGAAGGCCAACGGCGAAAGCGCATCATAAAGCTGTGCAAAGGCATGCTGATCCCCGCTGGCCACGCCCGCAACGAGCGAGTCGAGGCGAGCATGCTCTTCGGGGCTGCAACTAGACACAGCATTACATACTACTGGCTCATCTTGTCATCGTGCTCCATCTTGTCGCTGTCGCCAGTCATCTTGTCGTGCTCCATCTTGTCACCGTCACCGCCCATCATGGAATCACCTTCCATTTTGTCGTGCTGCATCTTATCGTCAGACATTTTCTCATCGCTCATCTTTTCTGAGCTCATCTTTTCTGAAGTCATCTCAGTGCTCGTTTCTGAGGACTTCGTCGGAGTCTCAGCAGAATCATTACTGCACGCAGCCAGGCCCACCGTACTCATCGCAACAGCAGCGACGGTGATTAAAAATTTCTTCATCGAAGTATGTGCAGGCATTGGGTTCTCCTCAAAGCTAGTGGTTTCAGCAGTTTTTCTGCCTTCAACTACTACTGCGAAACCACCTGCCTGACCGGATTGGAAAAAATAAAAAATTTTTATCACACGATCAACACCACCAAAGACCAATCCGCTCCAGCGCTTCGCTCCGGATTAGACAATGACCGAGAAATTGCGGGCTCGCACGTATTACGCAGACGCCAATGCGCGAGTACCCCATTGAGAAAGGCTGCACAATCATGCTCAGTACCATCGCCATCGGTTTTATCGGTGGCCTAATCACCGGTATTTCACCGTGTATATTGCCCATCCTGCCGCTTGTGCTGGCGGTATCCCAAGGCTCCAAATCTCGACCATGGCTGGTTATCGGCGGTTTGGTCACCAGCTTTACCGTCGTCACGCTTTTTGCCACCACGTTGCTCAACGCCCTGGGATTACCCGCGGATATCTTGTGGAAGCTCGGCATCGCCCTACTCGTGCTCGTCGGCTTGGGCATGATCTTCCCGAAGCTACAGGAACTATTGGAATGGCCGTTCCAGTTCCTGCCGCGGGCGCACAAGTTGCAGGCCCGCGCCCGCGATAAGGGTGGGTTCGCCGTCGGCCTGGCGATGGGCGTGGTCTTTGTGCCCTGCGCCGGTCCAGTATTGGCTGCAATCACCGTGGCGGGTGCTACGGGCGAAATCGATGCCCGCATCGCTGTGCTGTGTGTTTCTTTCGCCATTGGCGTAGCCATCCCGCTGTTGGCTTTCGCTCTGGGCGGCCAGCAAGTGGGCAAGCGCGTAGATTTCTTCCAGTCGCGTCAACGCATCTTCCGCGCGACCGCTGGCGTCATCGTCATCACCATGGCCGGTGCCCTGGCACTGGGCGCACCGGCCTGGATTCAACAAAAGCTTCCTAACTGGACTGGCGATGCCGAAAAGACGGTCACCGCACAACTGGCACAACAAAATGAGGGTTCAGATTCACTAGAAGATTGCCGCGGCAACGGTGAGCTTGGCAATTGCGGCACCGTCCCGGAGCTGGTGGGTCTGGAAAACTGGATGAACACGGACGCCCCCGTCGACCCGCGTACCTCTGGTGATGTCACGTTGATCGATTTCTGGGCTTATGCCTGCATCAACTGCCAGCGAGCAAACACCCACATCACTAAACTTTATGATCACTACCGCGACTATGGTTTCACCGTCATCGGTGTGCACTCCCCGGAATATGCCTTCGAGCGGGAAACCGCGAATGTGCGCCAGGCGGTTTCCGAGCAAAACATCAACTACCCCGTCGCCCAAGACAATTCTTTCGCGACCTGGAAGGCCTTCAACAACCATTATTGGCCAGCGCATTATCTTGTCGACGCTGAGGGCACCGTACGGGAAATCCACGAAGGTGAGGGTGCCTACGCCCGCACTGAGCAGCTCGTGCGCGAATTACTACAGAAGCGTGATCCATCGGTGGAGCTTCCTGCCCCACTGGAAGATTCCGACGACGAAACCACCCAGCAACGCAACCCAGAAACCTATTTGGGCAGCCAGCGTGCCCGTTACTACGCCAACTCGGCCTACAAGTCCGGCACCTTGTCTGGACCAGAACCGGAGATCGGTCAATACACCTTGGAAGGCGACTGGACCATCGACCGAGAAAACATCACGGCAGGTGACAACGCCAAGATCCGACTGAATTACCGCGCAGCTTTGGTGCAGGCAGTGGTGTCTGGCACGGGCACCATCAAGGCCAACGGGAAAGAGTTCACTGTTACCGACGACGGAACAGTAAATCTTCTGGAATCCGACCAAGCACAAGCAGGAATCCTGGAGGTCGAGGTCTCGCCCGGTTTGAGCTTGTATTCGTTTACTTTTGGATAGTTTGGCGACACACGAACACTTGTTCGCCACCGTTTCCCCACTTCAGCGCATAAATTCATAAACTTCATAAAGTTCATAAGAATTCATAAGCGCATGGGTTACCCACCCCAGCGGCTAGTGGCTGCACCGATGACGGACAACGCAACCATCGCCGCAGAAGCCGTGCGCAACACCTGTGGCCCCAGAACCACTGGCTGCGCACCGGCGCTGCGCAGTAGTGCTACTTCGTCATCGCCGATGCCGCCTTCTGGCCCGACGATAAGAAACACCGTCCCGGAAAACTCTGGAGCCAGCTGGGCTAGCGGCTGGCTGGCTTCCTCGTGCAAAACGACGGCGGTGTGTCCGTCGATCAGCTGCGCGAGCTGCGCGGTGCTCACCGGCTCCCAGACTTCCGGCACTGTCACCCGGCGCGATTGTTTCGCCGCCGCAGCCGCCGCGGACTGCCATTTCTGCACACCTTTGCTGCGTTTCGCGCCCTGCCACTTCGCAATACAGCGGGCGGCTTGCCACGGGATGATCTCGTCGGCCCCGGCTTGCGTCGCCAAGTCCACGGCTAGCTCACTGCGCTCGGCCTTCGGGATTGCTTGTACGACGATGACGTAGGGTTCCGGGCGCTCACATTCGCCAGCGGTCAGTACCACGCCAGTCAGGTGATCTTTGCCGACTGTTTCGGTGACCTCAATTTCGGCCCAGCGGCCCGCGCCATCAATCAGCTGTATACGCTCACCAGGCCCGATACGCTTGACCGTGACGGCGTGGCGGGCCTCTGGCCCAGTGAGCTCCGTGGCTTCACCGACCTGTGGCAACGGCGCGGAAGCAAAAAATACCGGGAGTGACATGGCAAAAACCTTGTGCGCTAGAAGCCGAACTTAAAATCCGAAGCGTCCACGCAACCGGCTGAACAATCCGTCCGAATGGCCGTCGGCTTCGGAATTCACACGCGAAGATTCCTCGCGCTTGTCGCGGACTTCCTCCAGCAACTGGCGGGTCTTTTTGTCCAGGTCCGTCGGCACGGCGACGTCAACATGGGCAATCATCTTGCCTTGCCCGTCGGTCCGCACGCGCGGCATGCCCTTGCCTTCCTTCACAATCTGGCCACCCGGCTGAGTTCCGGCTGCGATCTCAAATTCGATCGCTTCACCGTCCAGGCCTTCCACATTGCAGGTGGTGCCCAATGCAGCATCGACCATCGGCACGATGATGGACAGGTGCAGCGTATCGGCATCGCGGGTGAAGATATCGTGCTTTTTCACCCGGACTTCCACATACAAGTCACCAGCGGGGCCACCACCGTGACCAACTTCACCCTGGCTTGCCATACGGATGCGCATGCCGTCGTCGATGCCCTTCGGAATATTGATGGTCAGATCACGGCGCTTCTTCACGCGGCCATCACCGCCGCAGTGATTGCACGGATCCTTGATAACTTCACCAAAGCCCTGGCAGTTGTGGCAGGCACGCGTGGTCATCACATTGCCTAAGAAGCTGCGTTGCATCTCCTGAATCTCACCAGCACCATTACATACCTCGCAGGTCACTGGCTTCTCACCATCAGCCGAGCCGGAACCGGTGCACCGATCACACAACACCGCGGTGTCCACGGTGACTTGTTTTTTCATGCCTGTATAGGCCTGGTTGAGCGTGATCGAGGTACGCAGCAGCGCGTCGTTACCCGGCTGCACACGCGAACGCGGGCCACGGGAACCGCCCCCGGCACCGCCGCCAAAGAAGGCTTCAAAGATATCGCCAAAGCCGCCGGCGCCGCCGAAGCCACCACCACCCCCGGCTCCGCCTCCTTGCTCCATGGGATCGCCACCCATGTCGACGATCTTGCGCTTCTTTGGATCCATCAAAACGTCGTGAGCGTCGGTCGCTTCGGAAAACTTCGAGGCGGCCTCATCGGACGGGTTCACATCCGGGTGATATTTACGGGCGAGTTTGCGGTACGCCTTTTTAATCTCCGCCTCGCTGGCGTCTTTGGATACTCCCAAAATTCCGTAATAGTCACGAGCCACTGTTGTATCGATTCCTTCGGGTCAGTTGGTTTATAGGGTTTTCTGTTTTGTCGCTGCACCTGCTTCTCGCTGCATCTGCAACTGCACATGCACATGCATCTTTGTGCATTAATCGATCTACCAGCCTACAGGCTAATTCGTGCCTGCCAGAATCTGGCTGACATACCGTGCAACAGCACGAACCGAAGAAATTGTTCCCGAGTAATCCATAAATGTGGGGCCCACCACACCAAGCCCGCCGAGTGTGGCGGATTCATTGCCATAACCAGCGGTAACGATCGACGCCTGCTGCAGTTCTTCGTCCTCATTTTCGCGACCAATGAGCACATCGACGTTCCCCAGCTGTGGCACGTTCGCTAACAGCTTAAACATCACCACTTGTTCTTCCAGTGCGTCAATGATCTGCGGCAGCCCCTGCGGGAAATCCCTACCGCCCCGAGTCAGGTTCGACGCACCCGCCATCAGCAAACGATCATTAGGCTGATCCACCAAAGTTTCTATCAACACCGTGGCCACGCGGATCATGTGGTGGCGCAAATCCGCCGGGGAATGCTCCAACAAATCAGCCACCCGGTTTGCCGCCTGCCCTACCGGCACCCGTGCCAGCGCACGGTTCAAAAGTTGCCGTAATTCGTGTACTTCAGCCTCCCCGATCGGGGCATCCAACTCCACGTTGCGCTGGTCAACCCGGCCAGTATCCGTAATCAACACCAACAACAAGCGCATCGGCGTCAGATCCACAACCTCCACGTGCTTGACGTGCGAAACATTCAGCGTCGGCAACTGCACCACCGCCGCTTGCCGGGTCAGCTGCGCCAACAACCGCACCGAGCGCCGCAGCACATCTTCCAGGTCAACGCCGTCTTCGAGGAAGCTACGAATCGCGCGCTTTTCCGCCTCCGACATCGGCTTGACCTCACCTAAACCATCAACGAAGCGTCGGTAGCCTTTCTCCGTCGGCACCCTTCCGGACGACGCATGCTGCTGGGCAATAAAGCCCTCCGATTCCAGCACGGCCATGTCATTACGGATTGTTGCCGAAGAAACCCCCAGTTGATGTCGATCCACCAGTGCTTTGGATCCCACAGGCTCCTGGGACGCGATGTAATCCGTGACGATCGCACGCAGAACTTCCGCCCGGCGCGTTTCTGTCGTACCAGCCATCAGGACCTCGCTTCCCTATCCGCTGTAGTGTCATCTTCGGCGACCAAAATATCCGTGATGATTCCGTCGGCAAGCAACCTACCAGCATCCGTCAACGCCAAACACCCTGGCTGCGGGAAATGCAGCAAGCCACGGTCCACAAAGTTCTGGACGACGCCTGCAGCTCCGGCACCAACCGCCGAATAGTCAATGCCTTCGCGCAGTCGCAAGCCCAACATCAACAGCTCCGTGTGACGATCAGCCGGGGTTAGGTCTTCTACCTGACTGATCGGCAACTCGCCGTCGGCAAGCACCGCGGAATATCGGTTCGGGTGCTTCACATTGGAAAAACGCTGCATGCCCAAGTGTGAATGCGCACCCGGGCCTGCTCCCCACCAGTCGCCGTCGCGCCAATAAATCAAATTGTGCTGACACTCGCCACCAGGTCGCGCCCAGTTCGACACCTCGTACCACTCCAAGCCGGCCTCGGCCAGGCGCTGCGCAATCATCTCGTAGCGAGTAGCCATCACGTCTTCTTGGGGGGACGGGATCTCACCTCGACGGACTTTACGGGCCATCGCAGTACCGTCTTCCACGATCAACGAATAAGCCGAAACATGATCCACATCGGCCTCGATCACCCGATCCAAGGTGCGGGCAACATCATCATCGGTTTCCGTAGGCGTCGCATAAATCATGTCCAGGTTGACATGCTCAAAACCAGCCTGCCGCGCCTCACGAGCCGCAGCAAACGCACGGCCCGGGGTATGGGCGCGCTCGAGCACCTGCAAAACCTCATGGGAAGCAGACTGCATGCCCAAGGAAATGCGCGTATAACCAGCCTCGCGCAGCCCGGCGAAAAACTCGGGCGAGGTCGATTCCGGGTTAGATTCCGTGGTGACCTCGGCACCGTCGGCAAGACCAAAAGTGTTGCGCACCGTCGTCAAGATTCGGCTCAACCCATCGGCGCCCAACAGCGACGGAGTCCCGCCTCCAATAAAAACTGTGTCCGCACGGCGATTAACGCGCTGGGCGGCCAGGTCTAGCTCGACATCCAACGCATCCAAATAACCTTCTGGGTTTGCACCGCCCGCTTCACGCGGGGTGTAGGTGTTGAAATCGCAATAGCCACAGCGCGTAGCACAAAACGGGACGTGGATGTACAAGCCGAATGGTGCAGAAGACTCACAGGTGAGTTGAGTGGACAACTGACTAGACAGCTGACGGGCCGAGGCAATAGGTAACGAACTAGGCGGCGAACTGGGCGACTGCGAATGCATAGCACCAGCCTAATAGTTGTTTGCGCTGCCAACCAAGGTGTACGCTGGTCGTATTTATTGGACTGATTGCCACACGCAGAAAGGATGATGGTGGAGCCTCCGAGTCGAAGTATCGACGTCCCGCACGAACAATTATCTAAACCAGCTAAATCCCAGGTGGTGGGATCATGCTAAGTGCGGTGTTCTTCCTCATTCTTGGCTTAGCGGTGATTTTTCTCATCATCGTGGCCAATGGCTATTTTGTGGCCCAAGAGTTTTCTTTCATGTCCGTCGACCGCGCACAGTTGCACACCAATGCCGCACGCGGCGACGAAGCCAGTAAAAGAGCGTTGGCGATCACCAATCGCACCTCATTCATGCTATCCGGCGCCCAGCTGGGCATTACCGTCACTGGCTTGCTGGTCGGTTATGTGGCAGAACCGCTAGTTGGTGAATCACTGGGCACCTTGCTGAGCGCCACCGGGCTATCCGTGACCGCGGCCGTGGCCATCAGTACGGTAGCGGCCCTGGCGGTATCCACAATCGTGCAAATGATCTTCGGTGAATTGCTGCCGAAAAACTACACCATTGCCGCCCCCATGGAATCGGCATTATTCCTGTCGCGGTCCACGGCTTGGTATCTGCGCATCTTCGGACCGCTCATCAAATTTTTTGATTTTTCTTCCAACGCGTTGCTGCGCCTATTGCGTATCGAACCAGTCGCCGATATTGATACTTCTGCAACCACGAAAGAATTCGAATCCATCGTGGAAAGCTCCCACGATTCCGGTGATATCGACGACGAGACCTTCATGGTGCTTGACCGCCTGTTGGATTTCCCAGACCACGATGTCGAGCACGCCATGATCCCACGCTCGCGCGTCGACGTCATCGATCCCGAAACCACCCTCGGCGAGCTGCGCGAGCTCATGGCAATCGCGCACACCCGCTATCCCATCATCGACGACGAACACACCCCGATCGGCGTGGTGCATCTGACGGATATTTTGCTGACCGACAAACCTGATAGCACGTTGGCCACCGAGCTCATGCGCGAATCACTAGTGGTTCCGGAGCTGATGCCGCTTCCCGACGTCGTCGTCGAGCTACAGGAAAACGACGAGAAAATGGCCTGTGTGATTGATGAATACGGTGGCTTCGTCGGCATCGTCACCCTGGAAGATCTGGCAGAAGAAATCCTGGGCGACGTCACAGATGAGCACGACGTTAACCTGGAAGAATCTGAAGAGATTACCGAAACCGCCGAAGACCACTGGACCGTTGATGGCGATACCCCACTGGATGAGGTGGAACGCGCTATCGGGCACGACTTACCGGAAGGCGACTACGAGACCGTCGCCGGATTACTGATTGCACAAGTGGGTTCATTGGTCGAAGAAGGCGAAACTCACACCATTGAGTTGGATGCAGAGCCCGAGGACTGGGTGGATGCAGATGCCGCACCGAACCGCCAATTGATCATCACCGTGGACGAGGTGGAGCGGCACGTGCCGTCGAGTTTGTCACTGGAATTGGTTGAAGAATTCGAGGGCGCAGAAGGCGAAGGCGGTCGCAGCACCCGTGCGAACAAGGATGCGGCGGACACAGATCTTGCAGCTAACAATCGTCGACAAGCTGAGAGGGGCTAGACAATGCAGGAATGGTATATCGCTGGCCCGCTGAGCCTGGCGATCGTCGTGCTGTCTGGGTTCTTCGTCATCATTGAGTTTTCTTTGATGGGCGCGCGACGGCACCGCCTGGAGGATACCGCGGAAACCTCGGCAGCCTCGCGCGCGGCGTTGCGGAGTTTGAATGAGCTGACCATCATGTTGGCTGGCGCGCAACTGGGTATTACTGCGGCGACATTTGCGTTGGGTGCCATCACCAAACCGTGGATGCATCATTTACTGATGCCCGGGTTTGCGGCTGTCGGGATTTCCGGCGGCCTGGCAGACACCATCGCGTTTCTGGTGTCTTTGCTGCTGGTGACGTTTTTGCACCTGGTGGTTGGTGAAATGGCGCCGAAGTCGTGGGCAATTGCACACCCGGAGCTTGCTGTACGGGTAATTGCGCTGCCAGCTCGCGGATTCATTTGGATCTTTCGGCCGTTGTTGAAATGGATCAACCTGATCGCGAATAAATTGGTGGCAGCTACGGGTGTGCAGCCGGTCGATCGTGCTGGAGCGCAGGGTTACGACACAGATACCTTGCGCACGTTGGTGCAGCATTCCGGGCAGACAGGCGCGATGGATCAGAAATCCGCGCAGCAAATCAGTGGTGTGATTGAGCTGGAGAACTCCACGGTTTCGGCATTGGCCCGGGCACATGGCGTGGAGATCACTCCCCTGCCGCATGATGCGACGGTGCGTGATGTGCAAGAGGCGAGCCGCTCGATGAATCGTTTGCGCGTGGTGATCTCGGATGCGGAATCTGCCGTGCCCCGGGTGGTACACGTACGGGATACGTTGCTACAGGACCCAGATAGTCCAGCCGCCGATGTCGCCCGCCCGGCCTTGTCGCTGGCTGGTTCCACGAAGGTGCAGCACGCTATCGAGCACATGCGCGCACTCGGCGAGCAAATCGTGGTGGTTGGTCGCGGTAACAACAGCGAATCGCTGTGGATTCTGAACTGGGACGACATCATGGGCCAGCTGTGGCCAGAGATCACGAAACAGCTGGAGCGCGAGGCTTAGAATTTCGGCTGCCCGCCGCTGGCTAGCCTACGCTTGCGGCGCGCAACCGCGCGCGCTTTGCGGCAACCTTGGCGACGATCCGGTCAATGCGGGCGCGTTCTTCCAAAAATTCCGGTGGTTTGCGCCCACGCATGCTACGGGCAAAAGCAGGGTGTGCGGTAACCGCGGTGGTTTCCCACGCATGCGCCGCCGTCGCAGCCATCCGCCCAACTTTATTGTATAGGTGCGGCAGGGAGACCGCATCCAAATCGCGGGCCACGGCCTCAGTCTGTTCGAGTACGTATTCCACCAACTCGCGCAGGAAATCCACGGTGTGTGTGGTGCGCTCATGCAGGGTGTGCACGAGCTCGTTGACCACGACCGGTGGGCCAGACAGTGGGAAAAACGCCTCCAGCAAATCCACCGTCACCGCTTCTGGCTCGCGCAAACGCTTCATACCATCCGCAGCCGCAGAGATACTTCCCGACGCTACCCCGGATACCAATGCCTGCCGCAAACCAATCAGCTCACCGACGACGTCCCGGGAATCACGGCGCGCATCTTCCACGATCTCTGCCAACTCCGCCAAGCAATCCTCGACGAGCTCCGCGTCGTAATCCTCGATCGCTTCGATCACGTGCTCAATGTATTCGGCCACTTCGTCGCCAATGTTGTACACCTCTTGGGTGAGCTCACGATGGCGCAGTTCAGCAGCAATTTTGCGCATTAGGGGGCTGCCTCCTTCTAGACCGTCGCGACCGAATACCCTAATCCCCAACCGCACTCGCTGCTCGACCCGCAACGCCACACAAGGCAGCCTGCAAACCTCGCAACCTGAAGTACTGGTTGAGAGTTTCTCTGCGCTGTAGCCTATTGCAGCAGCGGCGCAAAAACGGTTCGACTCGCCGGAAAAAACTCAGCAGATTATAAGCTTGCCGACGGCTGCGGGAGACTGGCTTCGAAAGGGGCTGGTGGCAGGCTTTCACGGTGCCGAAATACGCAACCCGAAATATACAGCCCAAAATACGCAACCCGCGATTCCGCGTTTTACCGCGAATACAGTTTATCCAGAACCTCCGAATAACGCTCGACCACCACGTTGCGCTTCACTTTCATCGTCGGAGTCAACTCGCCAGATTCCTCGGTGAAGTCGTCGTCAAGAATGTAGAACTTTTTGATCGCTTCCGCGTGTGAAACCGTGGCGTTCACCGCATTAATGGCGTCCTGGATCTCTGCACGCAGTGAGGCATCATGCGCTACGTCCGCAACGCTGCGGGAAGCATCAATATTGTGCTGCGATTTCCAACGTCCCAGTGCTTCTTCATCCAAGGTCACCAATACCGCGACAAACGGCTTACCATCCCCGACGACGAGCGCCTGCGAAATCAGCGGATGGGACCGCAAGCCGTCTTCCATTCCACCCGGCGCGACGTTTTTTCCGCCGGCAGTCACGATCAAGTCTTTCTTCCTGCCGACGATTTTTACGTGCCCGGAAGGCAGAATCTCACCTAGGTCACCGGTGCAGTACCACTGGCCGTCGAAGGCTTCGTCGGTAGCTTCCGCGTTGCGCCAGTATCCCGCGAAGACTAAGTCTCCGGCCAACTGCAGCTCACCATCTGGTGCAATACGAACACGGGTTCCCCCCAGCGGCGGGCCCACGGTGCCGATTTTTTGCTCTTCAAAATCCACTGTCGCTGCCGCGGCAGTTTCTGTCAGACCGTAGCCTTCGTACACCGGCACTCCGATTCCGCGGAAGAAGTGCATCAATTCCGGGCTCATTGCCGAGCCTCCAGAAATGCAGTAGTCAACTTCGCCGCCCATGCCAGCGCGGATCTTGGACAACACCAATTTATCCAGGGCTTTGTGGGCGCTGCGCAGCGCCAGCGATGGGCCTTTTTCTGTATCCAACGCACGAGAATAAGCAATTGCAGTCGCTTCTGCCCGGTCGAACAATGCTCCTTGGATAGCACCAGAATCATGTGCTTTCGCCCGCGCACCATTGCGAACTTTTTCAAATACCCGTGGCACGCCCAGGATCAGGTTTGGTTTGGACCGCTGAAATTCCGTCGCTAAGGTCGCAAAATCTGGCCAAAAATTCTGCGTCGACCCGCTAATCATCGCAGCTGCGGACACTGAAAACGCCAGCACGTGAGCCAGCGGCAAGAATGTCAACACGTGTTTGCCGGGGCGCGCGATCCCACCAATCGGATTGCTAAGCAGCCCTAGAATCTGCGCATTCCAGTTGCGGTGGGTCAACATGCAACCTTTTGGCCGCCCCGTGGTACCCGAGGTGTAGACCAGTGAAGCCACATCATCCGTCGCTGTCGCAGCTATGCGCTTGTCGACGACCTCATCATCGATATTCTTGCCTGCCGCTTGCAACACATCGACTGCGCCGCCGTTGATTTCGAAGAACGCACGCATCTGCGACGTGGAATCTTTCACACGCGGCTCGCCGTCGTCGGCAAGCTGCAACATGCGCAGGATCTCGGTGTGTTCTTGGGTCTCACCAATGCCTAGCACTGCGCCGGAATTCTCGATGATCCACTGGACCTGCGACAGGGACGACGACGGATACACCGGCACCACCACACCACCGGCGGCCCAGATGGCGTAATTGCTGAGCATCCACTCGTAGCGAGTATTGGACATCAGCGCCACGCGATCGCCTTGTTCCACCCCGGCGTCGATTAGTCCTTTGGCCACCGCGTAGACCTCATCGAGGAATTCCTGGCGCGACACCGAAACCCAAGTGTGGTTTTTCGGACGGCTGAAAATCTCCGCTTTCGGCTGGGCTTTCACCGCATCGATGGTCAGGGTCAATAGTGTCTGGCCTGGTTCAATGGTGTATTTCGCGGGGCTGAAGGCTTCTCGCACAGTTCTCCTAGGTGGTTACGCGCCGTTCCACTTACTCTCAGGGCAACTGTACTCCCCACCCCGCGTTGCCTCGAAGTCGGACGTGCTAGTGCGGGCCGACACCCGCATACCGGGCGTTCGCACTGAAACTCGTAGTTAAAAACGCCCGTAGTTAAAAACAACTTAAATACGACTGAACAAATACACCAGGACAATCAGTACCAGCAAGGTAATAAGTGCAAAACGCACACGAGAACGCGGGTACTTCTTCTGCTTCGCCATGCCACTAGCCTAACCTGTCACTGCTTAATCCGTCACCTGGCAGCCGACTGGCTGTCCTGTGCTTTCGCTGCTGGTTTACCACGTGCGCTGCCCCGCAATGACAGCCAGGCAGCTACCACAAAGTTCAAACCGCGCACGATTACCGTCGCCAAGACCGCCGCCACGATTCCTGCGACCACCACGACAATCGGCATCTGCAACCACGGCGATAGCGATACCAGCAGCTGCGTTATTCCTGCTAGCGTCCCCTCAGCTAGCGATGTGCTGGCTATCAGTGCATCGTCCATTGCACTTATTCTAGACATAGGGCCCCACACGGTGGAAGGACGGAGGTCCTGGCGGCTCCGAAAACATCTGGGTGGTTAACCTCGCACCAAGGTGGACATCCAGTCGGTGTTTGTTTGAATGCGGATATGTTACCTGGTCCCAAGGACAAGCCGTATATGATTCGGAAACTCCCGACTCAGATTTCCTTGTGGAACATGGTGGATACTACATAGTTCCACCTCCGACAGCGTGCGAAAGAGAGAATCGGGAAAAACAAGAAATCTCCCTGTTGATGCACCGAGGGTGTCGGAAGCTTTGTGTATGAGGTTTAATCCTCAATCACAAAGAAGAGTGCGCAACAACGACTGCCTAAGTCCCCGAAGAAACATGGTGACGCTGAGCGCGTCGCCGATATCAGCCGCCGACTGATGGAGAACCCAGAAACCGCCAAGCTGATCCAGCAGCTAGGTCAATCAACCACCGACGCCAACGAGCTAGTACGTGGCTTGCTGCAGGCCACGATTAACAGTGGGCTCAGCGCGGAAATGGATGCACACCTAGGCTACGCCAATAGCGACCGGGCTGCTAAGGAAACTGCCGGCCAAGCCAACAGCCGTAACGGCTCCTATCCCAAAACCGTGGACTCGGCATACGGACCAGTTGATATCAGTGTCCCTTGAGATCGAGCAGGCACTTATATGCCGCGCATGGTTCCCAAGAGCAGCCGCAAACTTACCGACCTCGATGACATGATCATTAGTTTGTATGCGGGCGCAATGACCGTGCGTGACGTCGAACATCATCTAGCTACCACCATCGGCGTGAACGTGTCGCCAGATACCATGAGCGCGGTCACCGATGCGGTCTGAGAGGAAGTCACCGCGTGGCAGACCAAGCAACTCGACGAGTTCTATCCAGTCATCTTCCTTGATGCCCTACGTGTAAAAATCCGTGACAACGAACGCGTCGTCAACAAGGCGGTCTACATGGCTGTCGGTGTGGACATGGAAGGCATCAAGCACATCTTGGGCTTGTGGGTAGCTACCAATGAAGGTGCAGCATTCTGGTCGCAAGTGTGCGCAGAAATCGCCAACCGCGGGGTCAACAATGTCTTTATTATCTACTGTGACGCACTGAAAGGCTTTCCCGAAGCAATCCAGGCAACCTGGCCGGACTCCATGATCCACACCCAACATGGTGCATCTGATTCGTGCCGCTAACAGGTGGGTAGCCTACGGCAACCGGAAAGAGGTCTCGAAGCATCTACCAGGCATCTATACCGCTCGTCAACGAGGATGAAGCTCGAAGTGCACTCGATGAGTTTGAGGCCAGCGAGCTTGGCCAGAAGTATCCGTAATCAGTGAACGTCTGACGCGACGGGTGGGACAAATTCATTGCGTTCCTGCAGTTCCCGCCAGCGGCAAGGAAGGTTATCTACACCACGAATTCCACCGAATCGATGAACAGTAAGCTGCGGAAAGCAACGCGAAACCGAGTTCAGTTCCCGTCGGATTCAGCGGCAGTGAAGACGCTGTGGTTAATGATCTGTAACATCGAGGACCGTCGTGCTGCCCGCCGCACTAAAGAAAGTGCCAAGGTGTCTGCTTCAGCCAGGCAACTTGTCGAAGGCAGCAAAACCAGCAACTGGAAGCAGGCAATCAATCAGCTATCCGTGGCCTACCCCGACAGGTTCACCGCATACTTGTAAATCAGTCCTCGTACACAAACGGACTGACGCCCTTGCTTGGCTCGAACTTGAGATGATGCACACGGGGGTAATAGATAAATATTGCCCCGTGTGCATTCTATGAGGTGGCTGTGGGAAATTCTCCACCTACCTTAAGTCGGCTAGGGTCTGAGTTATCTAGCTCTAACATTCGCAAGGCTGGGTGATGAAGGAATGTTAGATGCTTGGCATCTGGGGACGCTTTTATGGTTGAACCAATGGTTGCGAGCGCGAATATCATCGCTTCCATTGGGTCACTGCCGACGCAACGAAGTGAATCTGCTGGGACATCTAAGCCGTCAATTTTCCAGTTGCATACCCATTCACTACCGTCCTGAACGGGTGGCGACATACTGATTGTAACTGCCGCTTCACCTTTGCATTCCAGCGTACGAATAACCTGCATCACTCGATGCAGGTTCGGTAGGTGGCGATAGCCACAGCCGTTGTGGACTTGAGTGCGGTAGACATGTGTTCCCCTTTTCTGTGGTTCATGTCTCTTGGAGTCGATGGTGCGGCAAGGCATCCTTGCCTGTCTAGTGGAGTGATTTTCGGGGGTGGTGCGTGACAGGTACATTTCTCGGGGTTCGAGTCCTCGCACGCACGCTGGGGTGTTAAGCGTGAAGGGCGCTGCGCGCCAAGGTCCGCCCATGACGGCCCGTACCAACTCTGGGCTGAAGCGACACCTGCACCCCTCAATCATGAAGGCCCCCAGCCTGTGGCAGCAGACCGGGGTTGGAAGCTCTTTGGAACGAGAACTAGCCATGAGTGTATCAAAGCCGGGTGCGGAGACGTACACGGTGATGGAAGTGGCGAAAATGCTGGGCATTAGCAAGTCCACTATTTACGAGCTCTTCGTGTTTTGGAGTGCATTGATCCGAGTGTGCAGCTGCCCGGAGTGAATCAAGCACCGCACGATGTAGTGCTCGAGGTTGCACAACCCCAGGGCGGTTCCGCCGTAGATGCTCGAACCGGCCATTGATGGCCTCGACCGGTTCATCTGGACGCTGCGATGCCTCAAGTAAGCCTGCACATCCTCGCGCCGACGCCGCAACGCCCGAGCCCAGCTGTGCCAGCTCCTCCAGACCTTTTCGGCACGCCCTTTTATACAGGGTGTTGATGATCCGTTCCATCAACTTCTTGCCCTCCGTTTTCCTCGGGTGCCCATAAGGCCTGGATCATGTCCTGATAGAACATCCACGTGATCTTGAGTGCTACGTATTCGTCATCGGTGGCTCACAACAAGGCCCAGCTGTCTGCTGTGCCGCTCGGTGAGGTAGTTCCTCCTGGGGCAGCAGGACCCGCCGGTGCGTGTACAGCGGATCGTTCCTTTTGCGTCCACGCCGCCTCGGTGGTCTCACGTTGGAGTCTTTGCCGGCAGCCAGTTGAGCTTGCCCGCGGCTAGATCCACGACGTGGAACGGATCCATCACCGTGAAGTGCCCTAGGTTTTGTTCCGTTTGAATAGATAGGAAAATCTTCGAACATGCCAAGGAAAAATTGACCAGGATGCCAAAGACCGTGTGGTCCGTCTCGCAGAAGACCGCATCTTGGCAGAAAACATCTCAATGCACGCCACGTGCTAGGCAGTAGCTTTAAAGCTGGGAGTTTCATGACACACGGCCCGTCACTGGACTTAAACCTGCCCGCTGTGCGGGAAACATCCAGAACCTGTGCCTGAAGAATTCAGCCGCTGAGAACGCGAGGCTACCGTCGTGAAAATCACAAGCTACGCGACACCAACGAGCTGTTAAAGGCTGCCATTAGCCCCTCGCCAGCATTAGGGCTTCACCAAGCAGCTGGCATAAATCTGTAATTTTTCAACACAATATGTGCTCCATCTGGCATACTTAAATAAACTGAGATACAGATAACAAGCAGACATGAGGGATCACATGTTAAAACGGCATCTTTTCACAACGCTCACGGCGCTCCTAGCGCTTATCGGGTCTGCAACAACGACAAATATCGCTTATGCGGATCCTTCAGTCCCAGCTAGCCAAGACCCAGAGACCGTCACCCTTGCCAGTGATCTTCCCCCGCTTTCGGTCGACGGAGTAGGCGGCTATTCAGAAGAAGAAGTTGCAGAAATGCAAGAGTTCTTTCGCACAGTCGAGCAAAATATTGATGAGACAACTGCACAAGAAACTTTGACTCCAGGTGAAATGTGGTCTGATTCCATTGAATTACCCGATGCAGTAGATAAGGAAGATGCAGACCAAGCGGAATTAATGATCGCAGAAGAACAAGAATCCGGTGTAGCTAGTCGCTGGCAATCACGAGCCCCACGGTGCAGGATATTTTGGCCATCACCCCACCGCGTGTGCGGTGCCATATTACAGGCTTATGAACAACTCGGCGGAATGACAAGTTGGCTACTGTTCCCTATTGAAGCTGAGTCGATAAACCCTGATCTTCAGGGGTACCGGCAACGTTTTGCAAATGGTTTCATATACTGGCACCCCAACACTGGGGCACACCCTGTGAGCACCCATGCCTCATTAATCTGGAGCAACCTCGGCTGGGAAACTGGAATGCTAGGTTATCCTACTTCTTCAGAGATTCTCCGGACCGAAGGATTAGCAATTTCTCAACGTTTCCAGCATGGGGCTGCATTACTCACTCTGGCCGGAGCATCTGCCATGTTCAACGATGCCTTCAGAACTTGGGAGCTCCAAGGCGCCGAACGAGGCCCACTTGGCTACCCACTCGGCTTACCCAACGAAACCATTTACCCTGAAGGGCGGACACAGGTTTTCACTGGAGGAATCACCATTTCCGACCAACACCGTGATGCCCTACCTGTTTATGGTGAAGTTTTCGACCAATGGATCACGGATTTTGAGAACGATAAATTGATCGGCCTCCCCACTCAAGCACCACAAAAAACCGCACGCAATAGGGTTAGCCAGGTGTTTGAGCACCAAACCCTAAACGGAAAAAGTTTTGGTAACTTAGCGAGTGATGTCATGTCTCACGTTTTCCTGCCTTTCAAAACTCAGGAAGCAGCCGATGAATTCTTTGAATTCGCTTATAGTGCACTCAATCAAGTTGAACAATTGCGGGATGAATTCCTACCACGCAATACCCGCAATGATCGTGATCAACCGCGACGGCGACAACTCCTCGGCGAGATAGCGAACCTTATGGGTGGATATCTTTTCGGCGGACGTTGCACTGTAAGGATGGACAATATACATAAACGTTCACCGCAGAGCGGACCAGACTGGAAAATCGGTTGGAAGCCCCAAACCACATGCACAACAGACAGAGCAATCACGGTCACACACACTAATACACTCAAGTATTTAGGAGACAGTGAAGAACTCTGGCTGCAAGTCCCGCTGGACAGCGGACGCGTAGCCAGCGGTGCCGCAATCAAATTCCAACAAAAGGATATTGAATATCGTTGTATAAGAGAAGGTAAAATTACATATAAAGGCATTACCAAGGTAGTAATAAAACAAGCCTATGGTGACCCACTTCATGCGGTAGCTGAAACTGCGAAAGCCCACAAAACCAAATGTATAGGAAGAAAGTAATTTCCATGTCTACTTCTGCAAATTACCCAGATTTTCGCACCACGAAAGATATTCAGGCTTACGAGAGCAAATTTCTGGATCAGAGCGAACGGATTTGCGTCGTGGATTTAGCTCCGCGATGGACATCCAGTCGGTGCATGTTCGAATGCGGCTATACCACACGTGCCCAAGGTCACGCACTGCTCGATGAGGAAACCCCTGATTCGGATTTCCTCATCGAGCTAGGCGAATACATCATGATAATTGCGCCTCCAACAGCTTGTGAGAAGCAAAACAGGGAAAAACAAGAAATCTCTTTATTGTTACGCGCAGGGGCTCTGGGCAAACAAATACAGGAAGAACGGATTGATTACTTTCTGGAACGATTCAACCAATACTTACAGAACATAACCACCCTCGACGAACTAAACGAGAAAGTTGATAATCGGTCAGATGAAGATTTCGACCTATTTTCGTTAGCGCCTTATGCTGCATCTTTCGATGAGGATTATATTAGGCATCTATTGCGGTGCTATAAACGTGGAATAATTTCTCCACGAGAGACCTCTTATCACCAAGATCTTGAAGGCAACATTACTCAGCATTATTCTCCTCAATATACTGTGCGCAGTAGAGATATGTTTTACATCAAAGTAAAGCTCCCCTGGAAATCTGACTTCTTGCAGAATAATTTTCCTTATTCCCCAATCATTTTCCCGGAGAAGAAAGCCATCCAGGACGATCCCTCCCACATCGCTAACGATCCTAACTGGATAAAGCTAGTGTCTTAGTTTATGACATCACAACCACACGTCGTTACTCCCACTGGCATGATCACCGGGGCCTGGAGCAACAACCACACGGTGCGGCGCTTTTATTCCATTCCGTATGCAAATTTCTCCGGGGAATTTGACGACGCCGAACTGCGCACTGCCAACGGCGATGTGGATGCCAGCACACCCTCCCCAGATGCTGTGGCATTGACGGTCGCAACCCCGGCCGATGCCCACGATCACGACGATCTTCCGGTCATCGTGTTTATCCACGGTGGATCATTCGAAACTGGTTCGCACGATGACCCGCGCCACGATGCCACCGCCAACGTGCAGGCTGGCTGCGTGCAGGTCAATATTGGTTACCGTAAGAAATTACCTGGATTTGCACGCTTCAATAACGATGCCCCCGGTCATTACCGCGGGGTACACGACTGTCTACTGGCCCTAGAATGGATTCAGCGCAATATTGAATCTTTTGGCGGTGATCCCACAAACGTTACCCTGGCCGGACAATCCGCTGGGGCCAATTTAGTGCTGTGGCTCTGCCGCCCAGATCATTATCGGGGTGGGTTCCGCCGGGCAATTGCTATGTCGCCGGCCTCACCGCGTGAACCAATCGAAGCCCGCACTTCTACCCTGCGTATGGCCATGCAAGTCCCGCTGACTCGCCGCCGTTTGGCCGAACTGCCGCAGAAAAAACTCGACCGCGGCTACCAGCGCTTCAAATACCTACACATTAATGATGTCGCACTGGGCCCGGACTTGCGCGAATTAGGCGAGCTTGCCGACGTCCCACTGTGGGTATCTACCACCCACGATGAATTTCACCACCACCCGCTGGCGGCCACCGACAGCAAGCCGTGGGTGCGCAGTGTGCCAGGCTCCAAAGCACTGTTTAAAAAGACCGCACGGGATCTGCAACTTTCCCGTAATTTTGACGCGTGGATGGAAGGTGTGCTCGCGCTGGATCCTTACCGCCCAATGGGCCGGTTGCTCACGGATGCTCTCATTGGACGCTGGGCGGCCAGCGCGATCACCAAAGCCACCGGGCCAGTCTGGTTGTCCGAGTACTACCGCAGCACCGCGGGTGCCGTGCAGCATTCTTCTGATATCGCGTACTTATTTGGTGTCAGTGACGGCGACAATGACAGCGCCAGTGAACATGCCGGGCGCAGAAGACTACACGAGGCTTTATTGTCGTTCGCCCGCACCGGTAACCCCGGCTTTGACAGTTATTCGACCACTGGGCGCACCTGGCGGCTGGATTTCGGCACTGGACAAGCCATCATGGCAGAATCTCGCATCCCGCGGTTAGCCGAATACTTCCCTACGGAATCCCGGGGGCAGTAAGGCTAGAACGGAACAACCCCGGCGCGCCAGGCACTAGATGCTGGACTCCCGCCACCAGGCACCCGCCACTAGGCACCAGGCACCAGGCACCAGCCACTAGGCACCAGGCACCAGCCACTAGTTGCTCAGGTTTCCTTCATACACCACGTTGCCAATGGTCAGGCGCGCGTCCCACAGCGCGCCAGGGGTGGTGTCGAAGACATACTGCAAGTTCGTCGTGGCGCCAACGCCCAGCGGCAGATCCAACCCGCCGAGCGCCTCGCCGTCCTCTGGGTTAGATTGCAATAAATCCACCTTGCTGTAATTTCCACCGCCGTTGCCGGTTTCCAGGGTCGGCTCGTCGAACGCATCCGGCGGCAGGGTCACATCATTGTCGTTGCGCACAGCGATGGTCACCACCGTGCCACCATTCGAGGCCGACACCGCGCCCTGGTAAGTGAAGCTCACCCCGTAGCCTGGGTCTTCCACCTGGGCATTGACGTTGTCGGGTGTGATCGGATCGACATCTTTGGATTTGTAATCCGGTTCCTCGGTTTCTTCCACTTCAATAGTGCTGGCTGGGTCTGCGCTGCTACCACCATTCGGATCCCCACAGGCCGCCAGGCCCAACGTCAGGGTGCCAAGGACACCGACGAACCAGGCCCGCGTCGTTGTCTGTGGCTTCGCGATTGGTTTCACCATTGGTTTTCCACTGCCTTTCCACTGCCTCTCAGCACCTGCTAGGTAACTGTGAGGGCCGGAGACCCCGGCGGGGCTCGCCGCCCGAGTGTCTTATGTCTTCCTACGTCCCGTCTATGGTAACCGAAAGCTATAACCGGATACTGCAGCACAACAGATGTTCGCGGACAGTGGCACAATGGTAAGTTCTGCACCCTGACTGATCAGCAAACCCTTATGAAAGCGTGAATTTTTCGTGTCTTCCCTTTTCCGCATCATGCGCAGTGCCTCGGCGCTGTGGCCACTGTATTTAGGCGTTATCGTATCCGCAGTCGTGGTCGCGGTGGTCTCGATGATCGGGCCGTTTTTGGTCGGCCAGGCCACAGACGTGATCGCCGAGGGGATCCGCGAAGGCAGCGATACCTCCGCAATCTTGACGACGGTACTCTGGCTGGCCGTCGCGCTGTTTGCCGCCGATGCGGTGCGCGTGCTGGTCGACAACCTCGGCGGATACTGGGGAGACATGATGTCGGCACGCCTGCGGCAGATCTTGTCGACGCGCTACTACGCGAAGCTGTTGGCATTACCGCAGCGCTTTCACGATAACCAGAACACCGGCGCAATTATCGCCCGGCTGGATCGTTCCATCCACGCGGTCACGCAGTTTATCCAGTATTTCTCGAACAACATGTTCACGATCATCATTCAGTTGTTCGTGATTTTGGGCATCACCATTTTTTATTACTGGCCATTGGCGGTGTTGTTGGCGCTGTTGTTCCCCACGTACCTGTGGCTAACCGCATTGACGTCCAAGCGCTGGCAAAGCTATGAACACGAGAAAAACGAAGAAATCGATACTGCAAACTCGCGCTTTGCCGAGGCCATCGGCCAGGTGAAAATCACCAAATCTTTCGTTTCTGAGGTACGCGAGCTGGCCAGTTTCGGCAACGGTTATCGTCGTACAGTTTCTATCACTCGCCCACAGTCGCGCTGGTGGCATTCGATGGATATTGCGCGTGGGTTGACCACCGCCGTGCTGTTTTTCGGCATTTACGCCCTGATTTTCTGGCGCACGCTGGAAGGTCATTTCTCGCTCGGCCAAATGGTCATGCTCATTCAGCTGATGAACATGGCGAAGACCCCGGTGTTTATGCTGTCGTTTCTGGTCGACGCCGCGCAAAAAGCCATGGCCAATTCGCGGGATTATTTCCGCATCATGGACGAAGAGCTTGACGACAGCGCCAACCCGCAACTGCGCAACACCATCGACGCACCAGACGTACCCGAGGTGGATCCGGCAATCCCGGCACCGCTGCAGCAGCAAAAAACCGAGCCCGGTTTCGAATTCCGCAACGTGAAATTCGCTTATGAAGAAGGCAAACCCGTGCTCAACGATATCTCCATATCGGCACCGCAGGGTAGCAAGATCGCGTTGATCGGCGAATCCGGCGGCGGTAAATCCACCGTGGTGAACTTGCTGCTGGGGTTGTACCAGCCGCAAGCTGGCAGCGTGTCCGTGCTTGGCCACGAGACCGCAGAGTTAAGCCCGGAGAAATTGCGTTCGTCCGTCGGCGTGGTGTTCCAGGAACCATCCCTGTTTTCCGGCACTATCCGCGAAAATATTGCGTACGGCAAGCCTAATGCCAGTGACGACGAGATTGTTGCGGTGGCGCGTCGGGCCAATGCACACGATTTCATCTCGGAGTTCCCGGATGGCTACGACACCGTGATCGGCGAGCGTGGCCTGCGACTATCCGGCGGGCAGAAACAACGTGTGGCCGTCGCGCGCGCCATGTTGAAAGATGCCCCGCTGTTGATCCTGGATGAGGCCACTTCTGCGCTGGATACCAAGGCAGAACGCAGCGTGCAGGCCGGGTTGGAAGAGCTGATGAAAGATCGCACCACGCTCATTATCGCGCACCGGCTGTCCACCATCGCGGACGTCGATACGATCTTCACCTTGGAAAAAGGCAAGGTGGTCGAGTCAGGTTCGCCGCTGGAATTGGCGCGCAGTGGTGGAATATATGCACAGTTGTTGAAGCTTTCAGAATCGGTCTCTGCAAACCCAGATAAGCAGGTCACAGAGGAACAACGCCAGCATTTTCAGCGCTACGGCATGGTGCACGACAGCACTAACTAAGTGGTGGCAGCGCTTCCCAGCTGAGCTCATGCGCGACTGTCACTAGGCTGGAATGCATGACTACACACCAGAAACAACAGCTAAACCAGCAAGAAAAACCCCAGTTGAACTTCCCGGATCTGGAGCAGCTCCGGGCTCGTGGCACCCGCAAGTGGACGGTTTTTGATAACGACGTGCTGCCGTTGTGGGTCGCCGAGAGCGATTTTCCCACCGCCGCGCCGGTGCACCAGCGCATCCGGGATGCGGTAGAAGCAGAAACCTTCGGCTATTCCCCAGCGCCGCACACAACACATCTGGCAGATTCCGTCGCGGATTTTTATGCCGATTATTTTGGTTGGCGGCCCGACCCGCACAATATCGTCTGGTGCGCGGATGTCGTGCGTGGCTTGCTGCTCGGACTGCAGTATTTCACGCGCGAGGATTCCGCGGTCATTATCCCTACCCCGTCTTATCCGCCGCTGCTGGAACTGCCGGGCACCGCGGGCCGCGAGAAAATTGAAGTCTCTGCCTATGGAGGGCTAGATCTCGATGAGATCGAACGTGCCTTCCGCAACGGCGCCGGTGCACTGGTGCTGTCGAACCCCTATAACCCGCTGGGCGAGGTCTTTTCCCGCGAAACCCTGACCCGCTTGGTAGAGCTTGCCGACGCCTACGACGCACGGTTATTACTCGACGAAATCCATGCACCGCTGGTCTATGACGGCGAACATGTACCGGCGGCCTCGCTATCTGAGAAAGCCGCCCGGGTGTGTTTCACCGTCACGGCCGCATCAAAGGCCTGGAATATCGCCGGGCTAAAGTGCGCGCAGATCATCTTTTCCAATGACGCAGACCGCGAACAATGGTCACAGTTAACCGGCGTCGCCAAAGACGGCACCGGCACGTTAGGCATCGTAGCCTCGCAAACCTGTTACCGCGACGCCCGTGGCGAGTTGGACGCGCAGGTGGAGTATCTGCGTGCCACCCGCGATTGGTTAGTGCAGGCTTTGCCGGAGGCCGTCGAAGGATTGCGGGTTTCTGCCACGCACGCTACCTACCTGATGTGGCTAGATTTCCGTGACACCGCGTTAGGCGATCTGGATACCCCAGCGCAGTGGTTGCGTCGGCACGCGAAGGTCGGTCTGAATGAAGGCACGGACTTCGGCACCGGTGGCGCTGGGCACGCACGCCTAAACTTCGCGACCTCGCGGGAAATCTTGGAAGAGGCAATCGCTCGCATCAAAACAGCCGTCGACAAGCGGGCTGCTGAATAAAATATGGCAATCTGTTAGTCCCATCACCGCACACTGATTAGGGTCTGTGTACAGTATTCTGAATATTCTTCATCACTACTCACCCAAAAAGTTAAGGTGACACACTATGGCTACAGCTGCTACCCAGGCTCCGCAGGGCTCTTCCAGGGGTTCTGCGAAGTCCGGTCCGGGCATCAGCATCATCATCTTCAGTTCGTTGATGCTGTTTTCGATGTTCTTCGGCGCCGGCAACCTGATTTTCCCGCCGATGCTAGGCGTACAGTCCGGCGAAAACTTCTGGCCAGCGATCCTCGGATTTGTCGGCTCTGGTGTGATTTTGCCGGTGCTCGCAATTATCGCCATCGCCATTTCCGGTCACAGCGTCCGCGACCTAGCTGCTCGTGGCGGAGCAATCTTCGGCCTGGTCTTTTCGCTGTTGGCCTACCTTTCTATCGGTGCGTTCTATGCATTACCTCGTACCGCAGCCGTATCCTTTGAAACCGCGATCACCCCGATTTTGGGTTTCGAAGGCACTGCTGCGAACTGGGTTTTCTGCCTAATTTTCTTCGGTGTGGCCTTGGCATTGGCCTGGCGCCCAACCACCATCATGGACACCCTGGGGCGTATTTTGACCCCAGCTTTAACAATCTTGCTGGTTATCCTGGTGATCTCTGCGATCACCGGTTTTGATGCGCAAAATCTGACGGCTTCCGAAGAATATTCGGAGTCCGCATTCACCACCGGCCTGCTCGAAGGCTACCTGACGATGGACTCCATCGCCGGTCTGGCTTTCGGCATCGTCATCATTTCCACGCTGCGCACCAGAGGTTTTTCCGAAGGTGGCCAGCTGGTTCGCGGCACAATCACCACGGGTATCATCGCGGGTGCTTTCTTGGCCGTCATTTACATTGGCCTGGGCTATATCGGCCAAATGCTTCCCGGTGCGGCAGACCATGATTCAGGTGCTGCAATTTTGTCTGCTGCTGCGGAATCCGCGCTGGGCACCCCCGGCCAGATCATCTGGGCTTTCATCGTTTTGCTGGCTTGTATGACCACCGCCGTCGGCCTGATCTCGTCAACTTCTGAGTTCTTTTCCACGCTGACCCCACAGATGGGCTACCGCACATGGGCGATCATCTTCACCGTGATCTCCCTGGTACTGGCCGCACAGGGTCTGGATTTCGTGCTGAACATCGCCGTCCCAATCATCATCTTCCTGTACCCGCCAGCAATCACCCTGATTTTCTTAACTCTGATCGAGCCAATCTTCGCCGGCAAGCTGAAGTTCTATTTCACTTTCCGCCTCGGTTTGTGGACCGCAGTTGTATGGTCCGCGATCATGGTGGCTGTTTCCCAGGGCGCCGAGGGCCTGGAGCCGATCATCGGCTGGACCCCACTGCACGGCGTGAACTTGGGCTGGCTGTTGCCGGTTATTGTCGCTGTAATCATCGGTGTCATTCTGGACATGTCGAAACCTCGCAAAGCCAGCGAGCAAGCTCCTGTGCGCCAGGAAGCAGTACACGAAGCCTAAAACTTTGTGCAACATTGCGCGGAGCATAAACACGGACTAATTTGGCGGACACTATGTCTAAGCCCGAATCTACCTCCGCTGCCGCTAATCCAACCACTACTTCTGGTGATTCCGCGCACAACATTCCCCTGTCCCTGATCGACTTCTGCACGATGTACCCCGGCGAATCCACCGCCGCCACTATGAGGCGTTCGGTGGATTTTGCGCGTTCTGCAGAAAAACTGGGCTTTTCACGTATTTGGTACGCCGAGCACCACAACATGCCACAGATTGCGTCTTCTGTGCCTTCGCTGATTATGGCGCATGTGGGCGCACATACCGAGACCATTCGGCTAGGCGCTGGTGGCGTGATGCTGCCAAACCACGCGCCGTACTCCATCGCCGAGCAATACGGAACCCTGGCTGAGATGTATCCTGGCCGGATCGACCTCGGCCTCGGCCGCGCACCGGGCACTGATATGCACACTTTGGGCCGTGCTTTACGACGCGACCCTCGTGCAGCAGAAAACTTCCCGGACGATGTCCGTCAATTGCAGGGCTATTTGGGTGCCCCGGAAGATTCCCCGGTGCCCGGAGTCGTCGCGATTCCGGGGAGGAACACCCGCGTTCCGCTCTATATTTTGGGCTCTTCGTTATTTGGCGCTTCCCTGGCCGCGAAATATGGCCTGCCGTATGCTTTCGCCTCGCATTTTGCGCCACAGCATTTGGAAAATGCCACGCGCTACTACCGCGAGAACTTCCAGCCTTCCGAGTATCTTGCCGAACCCTATGTCATCGCTGCAGTTAACGTCGTTGCTGATGAGACGACAGAGCGCGCCCAGGCTCAGTTCGAAGAGGTTGCGCGAAAACGTGTGCGGATGTTCGCGGCCCGGGGCGCAAAAATTACCGATACCCAGCTCGACGATCTGGTGAACTCACCGCAGGGCCAGCAAATTATCTCGATGCTTCATTACACAGCCGTGGGTACTGAAGACGAGGTACGTGCCTATCTGCAGGAGTTCGCTGCCACCGCATCTGCTGACGAGTTGATGGTTTCCTTACAAGGCCCGAGCTACGAGCACACAGCGGCTAGCATGCAGCATTTGGCTAATACGTGGAAGCTGTAACTCAGAGTCATCAACTCAGAATCATCTGCAATGTCACAGAAATTCAGCACCGGCAGCTTTCGCTGGTTGTCTGTCTTAGCTAGCACTGCCCTGCTAGTAGCGGGGTGCTCCGCTGGCAGCACCGCCAATTATGCGCGACCCGGAAGCGCGGATGCGATCGTGTTGGCCTCCACCTCTGCAGCACGCTCTCTTGATTTCACCAACGCCGGTGGTTCTGCGGCTCCGAGCGCACTGCTTCCCGACGTATACGAAACCCTGGTACGCATCGATAGCGCAGGCGAAATCGCCCCGTTTTTGGCCACCGATTGGCAGGTTTCAGATGATCGCACCGAGTATGTTTTTCAGCTGCGCCACGACGTAAAGTTTTCGGATGGCACGCCTTTTACTGCCGAAACAGCAGCTTTTAGCATTCACTATGTGCAAAATGAGTGGACGAATGGTTTGAAGTCCGGCATGGATGTCGTCGCTGCGGCCGAAGCCTTGGACGAGCACACTTTGCGCGTGCAGCTAAAGCATCCGGATTCGCAATGGCTGTGGTCAATGGGCACCACTATCGGGGCTATGATGTCGCCTACCGGGGTGGAATCATTAGCCAGCGATCCCGTCGGCACGGGCCCTTTGCTCGTGGAGAGTTTTGCCACGGGGGAATCAATTCGATTCCGCCCACGGGATGATTATTGGGGCACTCCTGCCAGCTCGTCGGTGGAGATCCGCTATTTTTCCGATGCCATCTCTTCAGTAAACGCTTTACAGTCCGGGCAAGTCGATCTGGTGTGGGCAATGCAGGCTCCCGAGCTATTGGACTCACTCGATAGTGAGATCAACGTCGATATCGGCACTACCAATGGCGAGGTCATTTTCTCAATGAATAACAACGCCGTGCCTTTCGACGATCCTCTCGTGCGTCAGGCTGTAGCTTTCGCGATCGACCGGCAAGCCGCCAACGAGGTGGTCTTTTCTGGTTATGCCACCGATACTGCGGGCGCGCCGGTCTCGCCCACGGACCCGTGGTTCACCGATGTGCTTGCCAGAAGCTCCGCTCCTGGCGATTTTTATCCTTTCGACCCAGACCGTGCGCGAGAATTACTTGCTGCAAGTTCCTATGACGGAGAGCTAGTGACGTTGACTGTACCGTCGCTACCGTATGCGAAATTACTGGCAGAATTGGTGTATTCCCAGTTGCGCGAGGTGGGTTTTCACGTGGCGGTGGAAACCGTCGAATTTCCCGCGGTGTGGCTGAACCAGGTGCATGGCGCGGCGGATTATCAGGCCTCCATCATCGCGCATATGGAAGCCCGGGACACTGAGCACATGTTCGGCAACCCAGATTATTATTTGGGCTATGACAATGCTCGCGTCCGCGAGCTTTTCGACGCCGCAGGACGTAGCTCCGCCCCTGCGGAAGAAATAACCGAGGCTATCGCGCAGATCATGGCAGATGCCGGTGCACTGAGCATTGCAAATTTGCCCAATATTGTGCTTTCTTCTCCAGCAATTTCTGGGGTGCAGCCAACGATGGTCACCGATGCGATTGAGTTAGCTCGCCTTCGGGAGGCATCATGATTCGTGCCCTGGCCCGGGTTTTCGCACGGTTCGCGGTCTTGTTGGCGTTAGCGTCAGTGCTAATTTTCCTGTTGCTTCGCGCAGCCCCCGGCAACCCGGCGCGGGTGGCCCTTGGGGTTTCTGCTAGTGACGAAGACGTCGCGAAGCTTTCTGCGGCACTCGGGCTGGATCGTCCATTGCTGGTGCAGTACCTCGATTGGATCACCGGTTTGCTCGGTGGTGATTTCGGTACTTCGCTGGTGCCGCAAGAAAACATCACTCCCCTGGTCTGGGACCGTGCGCAGGTCTCGCTGATTTTGGTGGGGTTGGCCATGACGTTGTCCTTGGTGATCGCGGTACCAGTGGGCACCTGGCTGGCATATCGGCATGGTAAGCCGGATGCCGCGGTGTTGTCCGGACTGGTGCAATTGGGCATCGCAGTGCCGTCGTTTCTTTTAGCGGTTGTGCTCGTCGCTATTTTTGCTGTGCATTTGGGCTGGTTACCGGCTGGTGGCTGGTTACCGCCGGAATATGGTTTTGCTGGTTTCCTGGCACGCCTGGGGTTGCCGGTGGTGGCTTTAGCTTTGGTGCAGGCAGCAATTTTGACGCGCTATGTGCGCTCTGCCGTGTTAGAAGTAATCGAACAGGACTACGTGCGTACCGCCCGGGCCAGTGGGTATACCCAATTGCAGGCTTTAGGCAGGCATGGCCTGCGCAACGCTACCCTGCCGGTATTGACGGTAGCCGGGGTGCAACTTGCGACGCTAGTGGCCAGCGCTGTGGTCATAGAACGGGTATTTGTCCTTCCCGGTTTGAGTTCCATGTTGTTGGATGCGGTCAATTCCCGGGATTTACCAACTGTGCAATCGCTGGTGATGGTGTTGGTGTTTTTCACTTTAGCGGTCACCCTGTGTGTGGACCTCGCTTACCGGTTTATTGATCCGCGGTTGCGGCGTGGCAAGGTGGTGCGTGCATCATGAATCCAGCCATACAGAAAAGTTTCTCCCTTTACTTGGGGGCCAGCATTGTAGGTGTGGTCGTGGTGCTGGCGGTGGTTTCGTTGTTTTGGGTTCCACACGACCCGGTGCAGGCTGTCCCAGCTGATCGCTTGCACGGACCATCGGCACAGTACTGGTTGGGCACGGACCGCTTCGGCCGCGATATTGCTTCCCGTCTTTTCGTGGGCGCGCAGGTGAGCCTATTCGTTGGGGTCATTGCCGTGAGCATTTCTGGATTACTGGGTATTCCATTTGGGGTGTGGGCAGCCATGCGTGGTGGCTGGACAGATGTGGTGATTATGCGAGGTGCGGATTTACTGCTTGCCTTCCCGGCGCTGTTGTTGGCGATTGTTGCTGCGGCGGTGTTCGGGCCATCGGTGCTTACCGCGATGTTGGCCATTGGGGTCTCTGGGGTTCCAGGCTTTGCTCGCGTCGCGCGTGCTGGCGCGCTGCAAGTGCTCACGCAGGATTATATTTCGGCGGCGCGCATTTCCAAGGTTCCAGAGCTGGTCATCGCATGGCGCCATATTTGGCCAAATATTCGCGCGATGGCCATTGTGCAGGCGTCGGTGGCGTTTTCCCTGGCGATTTTGGCCGAGGCCGCACTAAGTTTCTTAGGCCTGGGTGTCAGCCCACCGCATCCATCATGGGGGTTAATGCTGCAGGCAGCGCAGACCCAACTGGGTACTTCTCCACTGCTGGCGGTCTGGCCGGGGTTGGCAATTGCTCTGACCGTGTTGGGCTTTAACCTGCTTGGCGACGGCCTGCGCGACGTTCTGGATCCACGCCGTGCAGCACATTGGAGGACGCGATGATGAGTGCACAAGAAAGCACGATGAGCCGGGCGCAGGCACCAAGTCTGTTAGCCGTGCATGCACTGCAGGTTCACGCTGGGGATAAGGTTCTGGTCAACGACCTCAGTTTTTCTCTTAGACCGGGTCAGCGTCTTGGGATCATTGGGGAGTCTGGGTCGGGAAAATCACTGACGGCTTTGGCCCTGCTGGGGCTGTGCCCGCGTGGCGTACAAGCTACCGGCTCGATCTGCATCGATGGTGAGGAAATGCTGGCTGTGCGCAGGCGTGCCCGTAGGCAAGAGAAGCGCTGGGGTCAGCTACGCGGGACACGCATCGGCATGGTTTTTCAGGAACCAATGAGCGCATTGGATCCTTTGATGAAAATCGGTCGGATGCTAGGCCACAATGCCCGCCAGCTGTTGGCCGAGGTGGGTCTAGAACCGGATTTTGTTTCCCGTTTCCCTTTCGAATTGTCCGGTGGTCAGCGTCAGCGGGTGTTGTTGGCACTGGCTATATCCCAGGATCCGGACATCCTGGTCTGTGATGAGCCGACCACGGCACTGGATGTCCTTGCCCAAGATGAGGTACTCGGTGTTATCGAACGCTTGGTTCGCGAACGTGACATGGCGTTGTTATTCATCAGCCATGACTTGGATGTTATTCAGCGCATGTGCAACGACGTGTTGGTTCTGCACAAAGGACACGTCGTGGAGCGTGGTGCAAGCACACAGGTATTCCAGAGTCCGCGTGAGCCTTATACGAAACAGCTGTTGGCGGCGTCTCGTTATCAGCTCCCCGCCCGCACGGCAGGCACAAAATCGGGCTCCCAGGGTTCCTTCAGTGCCCTGGCCAAGGCCGACCCGATCATCGAACTGGAGGGAGTCACACACGCCTATGGCACAACTCCGGTGCTGCGCAATATCAGCCTGCAGGTGCGCCGAGGTAAGCGTCTAGGAATCGTGGGTGCGTCCGGTTCCGGGAAATCCACCCTGCTGAAACTCATAGCAGGATTAGAGGCCCCGACCACCGGGAATATCGAGGTCAAAGCCGGGGTGCAGATGGTGTTCCAGGATCCGTTTTCTTCGCTGAACCCACGGCTACGCATTGGCCGCATCATTGCCGAGGGTGGCGGCAGCGATGAGCGCAGCGGCGAGATTCTGGCCGAGGTCGGTCTGCCAACAGATGCCACCGGACGTCTGCCACACGAGTTTTCCGGCGGCCAGCGTCAGCGCATTTCCATTGCCCGTTCCGTTGCTGGTCACCCGGATATTCTGCTTGCCGACGAAGCTGTCTCCGCACTCGATGTTTCTGTGCGCTGCCAAGTGCTCGACCTGCTCGATTCGCTGGTCGATGATTACGGACTAACGTTGGTATTCGTCAGCCATGACCTGCACGTAGTGCGCCAGATCTGCGATGAGGTGATTGTCATGTGCGACGGGCAGATTGTGGAGGCCGGCGCCGTCGACAAGATCTGGCAGGATCCGGCTGAGGATTACACCGCCCGTCTGCTAGCGGCTGCACTATACCGCAAAGCAGCCGGAAAATAGCCGGAATAGCCTGCACAGTAGGCTTGCACAGCGGCTTTAAAAATCGCGCACCTTATCGCGTAACACGTCAAAGATTTCTGCGCCAGCATAGCCGATGCCGTCATGTTGATACAGGTTGGTCACGTGCAGGCGGCAGTCCGCGTAAGCACGCGCGGTGTCATACGACAGCTCGAATGGCACATACATGTCATCGAAATATGCAGCTGCGGCCGAGACTGGGGCAGTTGCCAAAATTTCCCGGTCATAAGGCGAGGTCTGGAAATCATGCTGCGCCAGGTCGTGCGCACCTTGCCGGAAGGCATGCAACGCAGGGTCCTCATCGAATTGCCACGGGAAGACGTGTTCGCCAGTGAGGTAGAACGGTTCCTGCGAACGAGGGTCGGCATTTTCTTCGAAACCTGGGATTTCTTCGCGGATGCGGTGCGCGGACCAGTTGGTAGCGCCTGGGGTAACCACACCGCCATAGATGGACTCGTGGATCGCGGCGTACAACGGACCATCAGCGAAAGATACCATGCCGGCGACGCTGGTCAAGAAGTCTGTCTTCAGCCGCTTTTCGCCGCCGACAGTGCGGAATGGATCTTCGAATAAGTATGCCAAGGTGTGGAATCCCGGACCCTGCCCCAGGGTAATACCGACGGTGCGCAGGCGGCGTGAACTCAGCCGCTCGCCCGTCGGCAAGAGTTCTTGGGACTGATCCAGGTGGTGGCAAACCTCCCGGATGCGCTCATCGATCCAGGGGTACTCGCGATACATGGCGTGGTGGCGAGCCCGCACTTTGTCGAAGGTGGAACGGTAGACATCATCGATGCCCACGCTGGTGGCGGGTAGGCCACCGGTGAGGTACGCGTGCTCGATTGCCCCCGGGTAGCGCGAGAGGTAGGAGGTGATGCAGAAGCCACCAAAGGATTGCCCGAACAAGGACCATTTTTCGATGCCCAGAGCTTTCCGTAGGGCTTCGGCATCGTCGACGATATAGTTTTGCTGGAGTTTTGATAGGCGTTCGACGCTTAAGTCTTCGGCTGGGCTGGCGCTATCGATGCGGTGGGAGCGGCCGGTGCCGCGCTGGTCTAGCAGGATGAAACGGAATTCTTCCAGGGCTTTGCCTATCACCCCGCCGATATCTGAACCGGCGACTTTACCTGCACCACCAAAGGGGCGTGGGGCGGGAAATCCCGGGCCACCCTGCAGGTAGACGATGGCGGGTTTATCTTCATTGCCGTCGGCGTAAATTTCGCGGGCGTAGAGCTCGAAGCTGCCAGCGGAGGCATTCTGTGGGTCCCAAGGGACGGTGAGCGTGTGTTCTTTGAGGTTATGACCAAAATGACGACTGGAAGTGGTTTTCAGAGACATAACTTATGTCTAGTGATGCATACGCGACGCGTCAAGGTTTTAGTTCGGCCCGGACTCTTCTTCGAGCCTGCAGTATGCACCACTTCGCCCTCTGCGGCACCGCCCCGGGAATACTTGGGGGCGGAAGGCCAGAGAAATTTTTGGGCCCCGTGGAATTTCGGGGGGGGTGAATTCCACGGGGCAGCGCCTCCAACAGGAGGGCCAGGGCCACTCGGGGGGGTGGTGGCCAAGGCCACGGCCTGTGAAGACATTTCCTACTATAACGAAAAGATGCTATCGCAGCAAACCTGTCTTCTTGCCTAAAGAAAGACTCCTCCACAACACTTTTGACCAGGATTTTTGCGATAACCACTGTGGCCCCCAAATGGGGAAACCACGTTGTTGTGCGATTGTTTTCGGCTCCGTGTATTTATATAACCCCTCTGCACCATGCCGACGCGACACCCCCGATTCTTTATACCCACCGATGGGGCTATCAATAGAGGCCCACCCTGCCACATAACCGTCATTGATATTGACCGATCCGGCATGAATACGTGGGGCGAGCTTCCAAGCAGTTTTTGGTGCAGCAAATATCGAAGAATTCAGCCCATAACAGGTGCCATTTGCCGCTGCGACGGCGTCGTCAACATTCGCCACCGGCTGGATGTACACGACTGGGCCAAAGACTTCTTCGCGCAGCAGCCTGGCGCTGTCTGGGACATCGAGCAGAATCGTCGGCTCATAGAAATACTTCCCCAAATCCGGCCGGGGTTTCCCACCAGTGAGCACGCGGGCCCCGGCGCGCTTGGCATCGGCGACGAATTCTTCCACGGTTTCCAGCTGCCCTGCACTAACCAACGACCCCACCTGGTTTTTCCAGTCCAACGCGCCGCCGAGCTTTTGTGCACGGAAGGAATCTGCGAGCCGCTCACAGAACTCCTGGTAAATATCCTGGTCGACATAAATACGTTCAATAGACACACAAAGCTGGCCGGTATTCGACAGACATGCGTGCGTTATCGCCCGCACCGCGGTATCCAGGTGGGCATCACTGGCGACGATCATCGGGTTTTTGCCACCCAATTCCGCAGAAAACCCCACCAAGCGCTTACTGACTTGCTCCGCCAAAACCTTCCCAGTGGCGGTCGATCCAGTAAACATCAAAAAGTCACAGTTCTCGGCAATCGCGGTACCCACTACCCCGCCGGAGCCAATTACCACAGTAAACACGCCGTCGGGAAGCCCTGCTACAGACAACAAATGTGCAATCAGCAAGGAAGTGAATGGAGTTTGTGAATCCGGCTTGGCAACAACCGTATTGCCTGCCAGCAACGCCGGAATTGCATCAGAAATACCCAAGCTAAATGGATAATTCCATGGGCTGATCTGCCCGACCACGCCTTTCGGATCATGGTGCAGGTAGGTTTTGGTCAAGACCGGCATTCCACCACGCTTTTTCTGTGGGCGCAGCAATTTCGGTGCTTGCCCGGCATAATAACGAGCATTATTAGCCACATCGGTAACTTCGTCGAACGCTCCTGCCCTGGCTTTGCCCGTCTCCAGCTGCACCAGGTCCATGATCAGCTCACGGTTGCTGAACACGAGATCATGAAACTTCGATATGATTTTCGCGCGCTTCTTCACTCCCAATTGGTGCCATTCGGGCTGCACAGCACGCGCGGCACGAAAAGCAGCACAGGTGGCGTCGGCACCAACTTTCGGCACCCAACCAAGTGGCTGCTGCAATAAAGGGGATTCAATGTCAATGCGCTCCGGCGCTGCTACGTCAATGCGCTCCGGCGCTGCCATGTCTACAGAATCGTGACCCGCAAACGCAAAAGAACGTAGGTGTTCCGCGAATTTCTCCGGCAATGGTTCTAAAGACAAGCGTTTCGGGACGGCACGTTGGAAGGTCATGCCCCGCAATTATAGCTGGCACCAGCTACTACTCCGGATTTTTTATGAAGCACTTTTCTTTAATTGCTTGTAGGTGTTACCGGAGCAACCACATCGGCATCGTTGCTACCCGAGTTTTCCGGGATTTCGCTAGAAAACCGTCGCACGATCGCAGAATACAAAGCTCCAGTAATGTTGTGCAGCACAGCAGCGACTGCACCAGGCAAGGCTGCTTCAGGGGTGAAAAATTTCGCAGACATGCCCGAAGACAATCCGGCTGATTGGGTTCCGATTTCCACCGCCATCGTTCGGTTATAGGATGGCGGCATCTTCAATAAAGCTCCAGCTGCATAGCCTAAGAGGTAGCCAAAAACATTGTGCAACAAAACGGCAATAATGACGATCACGCCTACCTGCGCAAGCCGCTCTCCGTTATTAGCGACTGTAGGAAACACCACTCCCCCGATGCCGAGAATGGATACCCACGGAAGAATAGGGGTAAGTTTCGCAATCACAGTGTCAAAGATGCAGCGCAGAATCAGGCCACCAACCACCGGAACCAGCACCGTCTGTGCCAAGGTTAGCGCCATACCGACACCATCGATAGCGATGTCTTCCCCAGCCAAAGCCAGCATAAGCAGAGGAGTCACAATCGGTGAAAGCAACGTGGAAACGGATGTCATCGCCACCGACAGCGCAACGTCGCCCCGTGAAAGGTAGGCGATCACATTTGACGAAGTACCACCCGGCACCGACCCCAGCATCAACAACCCCACGGCAAGGGCCGGGTGCAGCCCCAATAGCTTGGCGACACCAATTGCACATAGCGGCATAATCACGAACTGCCCCACCACACCGATGAACACGGGCCACGGTCTACGTGCAATTTCTTGAAAGTCTGGGATGGTCAATGTCAGCCCCATCGCAAACATGATCACCATCAGAAAATAGGTAATCGCCCCACTCAAAGGTACAAAAGGTGCGGGGAAGAAATACGCAATGATGGTTCCGACCAGAATAAAAGCCGGAAAGGCAGTCACGGCAATGGCTGCGGAGCGGTCCTCGGAGGTTTTCATTCAAATAGTATGACGGATCACACGCGCAGTGTCAGTTCACAGCCAATTTTCCGGGTATTTTTATTCAACCGAGTGCCGATCCCCCTTGTTGCGCACGCTTGGTCTCACCGTAATGCCTGGGCTTGCCCGGTGCTCACCCCCCCGGGTTGTCTACGATGTCTTTGCAGAGTCAATCGAGATCAGCATTATTCATCGGCCATGCGTTCGAGTTTTTCGCGCAGGCGTTGATCTTTACGTTCTACCTCAGCGGCCATATTCTCCTGATATTCCGCCATGGCGTCGACAAGTTCCGGCTGCCCCGCCGACAAAATCCGCACTGCTAACAAACCAGCATTTTTCGCCCCATCGATCGAGACCGTAGCCACTGGAACCCCGGCCGGCATCTGCACGATAGATAGCAAGGAATCCAGACCATCTAAGTTCTTCAGCGCTCGTGGAATACCAATCACCGGAAGCGGGGTTGCCGCCGCCACCATGCCCGGCAAATGCGCAGCGCCACCAGCACAGGCCAAGATGCACTTGATGCCACGAGTGTGCGCTTGTTTCGCATAGGCCAACATTTTTTCCGGGGTGCGATGGGCGGAAACCACACCGACCTCAAAAGGCACCCCGAACTCCGCAAAGACTTCTACGGCAGGCTTCACCGTGTCCCAATCAGAATCCGACCCCATAATGAGCCCGATTACAGGACCATTATTCTTTGGCGTTTCCTTCTGCGCAGCTTCTTGGCTCATCTCTGGCTCCTTCTTGTGCTCACAGTGGCGTCTTTTCCGCCGTATCTGTGTTCGTGCTGTCTAGCTGATGTTCAGACTAGCCGGTATAGCCGTCGTCCCACCTGGCATTAACCACGAAATTAGCAGCCAGCTTGGCTTGCCGACGAACTTCCGCAACGTCTGCTGCTTCGCCTGGGTTAGCATCTGCGGCATCGCCAGGGTTAGTAACAGCACCACTGATGTTCACATGCCCCATCTTGCGACCTGGACGATAATCCTTGCCATATAAATGCACCTTGGCCTGCGGAAAACGCTGCCAGACTGCACGCACACGTTCGCGCATCGGCATCTCGGGATCAGATTCCCCACCCAGCACATTAGCCATGACAGTCACCGCCGCCGTAGGTTCCGTAGCACCAAGCGGATAGTCCATCACCGCACGCAGGTGCTGTTCAAACTGGGAAGTCACGCACCCATCCTGGCTCCAGTGGCCGGTATTGTGCGGGCGCATCGCTAACTCATTGACGCTCAACTGCTCTGCACCGGTTGCATCCCGGTAGTAGAACAACTCGACAGCTAATACGCCGGTGACATCCAGTTTTTCTGCGACTGTCACCGCCAGCTGCTCAGCTTGCCGACGCAGTGTTTCGGAGATTCCAGGAGCGGGTGCGATGGCCTCGGCGCATACTCCCCCAGATTGCACCGATTCCACGACCGGCCAGGTCTGCACCTGCCCGGATGGCGCACGCGCGACCATGGCAGAGAGCTCGCCGACGAAATCCACCTTGGTTTCTGCCAATAATTCCACGGCTTCGTCCAGCAATTCGTCGACAAGAGCTTCCAGGTGCTCTACCGATTCTGGGAACCACACGCCTTTGCCATCGTAGCCACCACGGCAGGCCTTCAGGCAGACCTTGCCGTCGTGCTCATCCCAGAACGCACGGGCGGTTTTGGCATCCGTGATCGGCGCAAAGACTGGCACCGGCACGCCAAGCTTTTCCAGGTTACGCCGCATTACCAGTTTGTCCTGCGCATTTTCCAAAGCCTCGGGGCCTGGTTGGATATTCACACCCTCTGCCTGCAGCGTGCGCAGATGCGCAAGTGGAACATGCTCGTGGTCGAAGGTAATGACATCAACACCATGGGCAACCGAGCGCAAGTCATCCAGGTTGCGGTAATCCCCCACAAACACATCGCTGGTGACCTGTGCAGCCGAAGAATCAGGTTTGCCTGCCAGCACGCGTAAGGATTGGCCTAATTCGCTAGCTGCCGGAGCCATCATGCGCGCCAATTGCCCATCACCGACGACGGCGACAACAGGAAGATCAGCAGCAGGCGTCGGCACGCCCCGGGCGGCACGGGCGGCCTCGCCCGGATTCTCTTGCACGTTATTGGAGGAGTGATTCTGGGATGGGTTAGTCACAACTGCACATTGTAATCGTGCTCGCACTATGCGGAAAAGACAGCGGAAAATCCGCGTACAAACCCGCGTACAAACTCGGCCTAAAAATATGGACTCGGGTGCAAGGCGTTTTTGATTTCACCAACCACCTTTTTCGATTTCGGTACCCCACCGAAATACAGCGGATACGAAAACCCGCGCACTGCCAAAGAAATCCCTTTGCGACGCCGCGCCACATCCAATACCTGATGCAAAGGAATAGAATCTACTTTCGCGGTCAGCTTCGCGGGGCGTGCGACGATCCGCTGGTTAGTGACGATGAAGCGTTGTTTGCGGTTGCGCAGCAGTGGCAGCACAAAACGCCATACCACCAGTAGCATCCACACCGCCACCACGCTGTTGTGTAGCAGCGCCGGATCGAGCAGCTCGGTATTCAACTGTGCGAGGTTATGGGGATTGTCCAACCAGCCAATCCCCATCCACGCCAGGCCGGTAAGCAGCACGACTTCCAAAAACGGGAAAACCAGGTTGCTGTTTGGCGCGGTCATATCTACCAGCACTTGTTCGTCTGGCTTTATGGACAGGCCACGGCTACCGCCTTTCCGCATGCCCGCCATTAGCTATAGTTCCCATCTTTACGGCGCAAATGGGAGACATCACCGGCAGAAAACGCGTTGCCGTCGATGCTGATGCGGCCATCATCGGTGACGGTATCGACAGTGCCTTCGATGGCTTCCGAATGGGTTTCCAGGCGCACCCGCGCTCCAATTGAGGCGCATGCCGCGCGGTAATCGTCCAGCAACTGCGGGTCGTTATCCTGCCATTGCTGCATGCGCTGGTGGAAGTTACGCAACACATCTGCCGCGATCTGCGTGTGATCTGTCGTTTTTCCGGCAATCTGCAAACTAGTTGCATGCGGAACAGGCAATTGCTCCTCGCTTAGGGCCACGTTGATGCCCCAGCCGACTACCACGCGGGCTGCCGTTGGTGCCGTCGCACTGGCACCAGCTTCTGCCAAAATGCCGCACAGTTTCTTTTCACCTAGCAGCACATCATTGGGCCATTTCAGCCGGGTACCACCGATCGCATCTGCTACTGCTAGCCCGGCAGCCAGTGGGATAGTGCCAATGCGGTCCAGAGAGGTAGGCGTGAGCAGCACCGACATCGCCAGATTTGCCCCGGCTGGGGCTTCCCACACACGCCCTAAACGACCTTTGCCAGCGGTTTGATTAGTGGTGATACGCACAGTCCACGGCCCAGCGTCGGCGTCGGCAAGCAAATCGGTATTCGTCGATTCGGTGGATTCCGCATAGGAAACAGTGGCGAACTCGAGTGCGTCGGCAAGCTGGTGGGCATCAAAACTCATGGTCAATATTCTACTGGTGCTACATTGCTTGCATGGCAAAAGTCACGTTTGATTCGGTCACTATCCAGTACCCCGGCGCAGCATCCCCATCGGTCGCCGGGTTGGATCTAGAGATTGCCGACGGCGAATTCTTGGTGTTAGTAGGTCCATCAGGCTGCGGCAAATCCACCACCTTGCGCGCACTGGCCGGGCTGGAAGACATCAGCTCCGGACGCATTCTCATTGGAGAAGAAGACGTCACTGGCACCGAACCTGGGCAGCGCGATATAGCAATGGTGTTTCAGAACTACGCCTTGTACCCACACCTAACCGTCGAACAAAACATGGGCTTTGCGTTAAAACTGGCGAAAGTGCCGAAACGTGAAATCGCCGAAAAGGTTGCCGCCGCCGCGGAGATCTTAGGGCTGACGGAATACCTCAAGCGTAAGCCGAAGGAACTCTCCGGTGGCCAGCGCCAGCGCGTAGCCATGGGCCGGGCGATCGTGCGGGAACCGAAAGCTTTTTTGATGGACGAACCGCTATCTAACCTGGATGCAAAGCTGCGGGTGCAGACACGTTCTGAGTTGGCTGCTTTGCAACGACGCCTAGGTACTACAACGGTATATGTCACCCACGATCAGGTAGAAGCCATGACCATGGGTGATCGCGTGGCGGTGTTGAAAGACGGTTTGTTACAACAGGTTGCCCCGCCCCGTGAGCTCTATGAGCACCCGGCCAACGAATTTGTCGCCGGGTTTATAGGTTCACCAGCGATGAATATTTTCTCAGCCGACACCGGCAGCAGCGCTGCCGACAGCCCCGGCGCGACCGGCAGCGTCGGGGAGCGCGGCGGCATTCGTTTCGGCGTGCGTCCGGAAGATATGCACATTCACGCAAGCAAAGAAGTTGCAGGCGCGAGCACGATTCCCGGTGCACATGACACCATCGCCGGCACCATCGAGATTGTCGAAGAGCTCGGCGCTGAATCCTATATTTATGTCTCCCCAACTGACGGGCCTGCGGCTTCCCTGGGCGGTGCCCCCGAGTGTTTTGTCGCACGATGGACCGCCGATACGCGCCCGAGACGCGGCGAAAAGGTCACGTTGTCTTTTGACCCGGCGAAAGCTCACCGCTTCGATGCCAAAACCGGGCAGGCGCTCCAACAGCCCCACTAGTTTCCTACCGCAACACACCCCACACGGGGGTGATTTGCCAGAAATCTTCTCGTACCCGTGTGGGTTCGCCTTAAGGTTAGACCACACCTGTGTGTACACAGCCACTTGCGAGCCACCCGTACGGCACGTCACACAAGAACCATAAGAAAGGTGCTTCTTCCATGACTTCCCAGCCACTCAAGACCACCACGCTGCCATCGCTCCGCGCGCTCGCTACCGGCCGCACGGGAAAGGTCGCTGCCACGGTTTTCGCATCGTCGCTGATGCTTACTGCTTGTTCCGTGGAAAATACCGCAGAATCTGACTCCATGACAGACTCCACAGACAGCAAGGCAGAGAAATCGGCTTCGGGTGAAGAAGGTCGCGGGCCGATCACCTTCGCGATGGGCCGAAACGATACCGACAAGCTCACCCCCATCATCGAGAAGTGGAACGAAGAGCATCCCGATGAGCAGGTCACGCTAGAAGAACTCGCCGGTGAAGCCGACGACCAGCGCGAGACCCTGGTGCAGTCGCTGCAGGCTGGCAACTCGGATTACGACGTTATGGCACTGGACGTGGTCTGGACGGCAGATTTTGCTGCCAACCAATGGCTGGAACCACTCGAGGGCGACTTTGAGGTTGATACCTCGAACCTGCTGGATGCCACCGTGGAATCCGCCACGTACCGCGATACGTTGTACGCATTACCGCAAAACACCAACGGCCAACTGCTGTTCCGTAACACCAAGCTGGTGGATTCCGAACCAGAAAACTTTGCTGATCTGACGCAATCCTGCGCCGATCTCGACGATTCTGCCGAGTGCCTGACTCTGCAGTTGAAGCAGTACGAGGGCTTGACCGTCAACACCATTGGCTTTATCGAAGGCTGGGGTGGCTCTGTCCTAGATGGTGACGACGTCACCGTAGATAGCGCCGAAGCCGAAGCTGGCCTGCAAGCACTGGTTGATGCCTTCGAAGACGGCACCATCTCCTCGTCGTCACTGTCTGCTACCGAAGAAGAAACCAACCTGGCGTTCACCGGTGGCGAGACCGCCTATGCCATTAACTGGCCATATATGTACACCAACGCTGAAGAAGCCAGCGCCACCGTTGACAACTTCGAGGTATCCCCGCTCGTCGGCAAGGATGGCGTCGGTGTGTCCACGCTGGGTGGCTACAACAACGGCATCAACGTCAATTCGGAGCATAAGAAGACTGCTTTGGACTTCATGAAGTTCATCATCAGCGAGGAAAACCAGACCTCATTCGCAGAAAACTCCTTCCCACCAGTGTTGGCATCGATCTACGAAGATGAGTCGCTGGTAGAGAAGTTCCCATACCTGCCAGCCCTGAAGGAATCACTGGAGAACGCGGCACCACGTCCGGTTTCGCCGTTCTACGAGGCCATTTCGAAGGCTATCCAGGACAACGCTTATGCTGCGTTGCAGGGCGACAAGCCGGTGGACCAGGCTGTTGCTGACATGAAGAAGGCTATCGAGGCCGCTTCCAACTAAAATGCCTGCACGCACTACCTGGAGTTCGCAACTTCGGCAGGCTGGTTGGCTCATTGCCCCAGCTTTGATCGTGCTCGCCATCGTGATTGGTTATCCGGTGGTGCGCGCGATCTTCTTGTCGTTTCAAGGTAACCGCCGACTCGACCCGGAAACCGGGCTTTTTACCGAAGGCGGTTTCGCCGGTCTAGAGAATTACCTGTACTGGGTCAATAGCCGATGCATGGGTTCAGACGGCACGGCGATTACCTGCCCACCGGGTTCTTTGGCCACGGATTTTTGGCCAGCGGTGGGGATTACTCTCTTTTTCACCGTCGTCACGGTCAGCCTGGAAATCATTCTGGGCATGGCGATGGCGCTGATCATGAATGGGAAATACCGCGGCCGCGGGCTAGTGCGCGCTGCTGTGTTGATCCCATGGGCAATTCCGACAGCTGTGACCGCGAAGTTGTGGCAGTTTATGTTCGCAGACCACGGCATAGTCAATTCGTTGCTGGACGCCAATATTCACTGGACGACGGACCCGTGGGCTGCACGATTCGCGGTAATCATCGCCGATGTGTGGAAAACTTCGCCGTTTATGGCTTTGTTGATCCTCGCTGGTCTACAGATGATTCCCGATGAGGTCTACGACGCCGCCAAAGTCGACGGCGCAAGCCGTATGCAACGCTTTGTTCGCATCACATTGCCGCTGGTGAAACCAGCACTAATGGTCGCGATATTGTTCCGCACCCTAGACGCACTGCGTATGTACGATCTGCCAGTGATCATGATTTCTGGTTCCTCGAATTCTCCAACGGCGGTGATTTCCCAGCTGGTCGTGGAAGATATGCGCCAGGGTAACTTCAATTCCGCCTCTGCCCTTTCCACGCTGATCTTCCTGCTCATCTTCGCGGTGGCGTTTTTCATGATCCGCTTTTTCGGCGCTAATGTCTCCGGCAGCCCACGTGGTCGAACCAGCCCTGACCGTGGTCGGCGCGCACGCGCGAAGGCTGCCCGTCGGCAAGCAAAACAAGGGCAAGCAAAACAGGAACGCACCGCAACACCGCAGGAGGTGTCTTAAATGAGCACGGCACGATCTCAGGCAGTTCCACGCGCACGTGCCCGCCGCGGTTCTTCGCAACTATGGCACTACCTGGGCTTAGCGTTCATCATTTTTTGGGGCCTGGCACCGTTTTATTGGATGGTGGTTACCGCACTACGCGATTCCAAACACACCTTCGACACTACACCGTGGCCCACACACGTCACTCTGGATAACTTTGCCGATGCTTTGGCCACCGACAAGGGCAACGACTTCCTAGGCGCGATCTTCAATTCGTTGTTGATTTCCTTGGCGACGACTGGCCTGGCCGTCGCTGTCGGTGTGTTTACTGCTTATGCGATTGCGCGTCTGGAGTTTCCGGGCAAAGGCTTTATCACCGGCCTGATTCTGGCAGCTTCCATGTTTCCCGCGATCGCCCTGGTTACCCCGTTGTTCCAACTGTTCGGCGATCTGGAGTGGATCGGGATGTACCGGGCGATGATTATCCCGAATATTTCTTTCGCTCTCCCTTTAACCGTCTACACGCTGGTGTCTTTCTTCCGACAACTGCCGTGGGAGTTGGAAGAAGCTGCGCGTGTCGACGGCGCATCGCGCGGGCAAGCTTTCCGCTTGGTGCTGCTGCCGCTGGCTGCCCCGGCACTGTTTACCACGGCAATTATCGCTTTTATCACCACCTGGAATGAATTTATGCTGGCGCGTCAGCTCTCCAACCGCGATACCGAACCGGTGACCGTGGCTATCGCGCGTTTCTCCGGACCTTCTGCGTTCGAATACCCGTACGCCGCCACCATGGCTGCTGGTGCACTGGTGACAATCCCGCTGATCATCATGGTGTTAGTCTTCCAGCACCGCATCGTCTCTGGACTGACTGCCGGCGGAGTGAAAGCCTAAACCTGATGCGGGAAGACCTCGCGTGGCAAGCCATTGCCGGTTTTGTCGGTTTTTTCACCGTGCTGTCCGGCATCCAGGCAGTCTGGAACATATTCCAGGACGAACCGGGGGTTGTGCCGGCACTTTTGTTTGCAGGCATGCTTGTACTGAGTTTCTTGGTCTGGCGTACTCGACCATAACCCGCCAGCCACACATCTCCAGCCACATATCTCCAGTCACGATTCTGGCGTGGCTCACCTTCCCCACTACGAAACCACGAACGCTACAGTTTTGTTTTGTGACTAAACTCACCTACAGAAAAACGTGCTTTCTCTTACAAAACCAGCCTATAGTCTAAACATGACTATTTCCTCACCTTTAGAGAACTTGGCTGCGGAAACCACCGCGGAAAAGATCGCTGACCTCAAACGCCGTCGGGAAGAAGCCCACGCGCCGATGGGCCCAGCCGCGCATGAGAAGGTGCGCTCGCAAGAGCGGCTGACCGCACGTGACCGGCTGGATTACCTACTCGACGAAGGATCTTTCGTCGAAACCGACCAACTCGCCCGCCACCGGACACAGGACTTCGGCATGGGGGCACGCCGCCCAGTCACCGATGGCATCGTCACCGGCTGGGGCACCATCGACGGCCGCGAAGTCTGCATCTTCTCGCAGGACGGCACAGTCTTTGGCGGCGCACTCGGTGAGGTCTACGGCGAAAAGATGGTGAAAATTCAAGAACTAGCTATCACCACTGGCCGCCCACTCATCGGTCTCTACGAAGGCGCTGGCGCCCGCATCCAAGATGGTGTGGTCTCGCTGGACTGGATTGCGCAGACTTTTTATCAAAACATCCAAGCCTCCGGCGTCGTGCCACAGATTTCGGTCATCATGGGGGCCTGTGCCGGCGGCAACGCCTATTCCCCGGCCCTGACAGATTTCGTGGTCATGGTGGATAAAAAATCCAAGATGTTTGTCACCGGGCCGGACGTCATCAAAACTGTTACCGGCGAGGAAATCACGCAAGAAGAACTCGGTGGCGCCTCCGCCCACATGGGCCTGGCCGGCAATTCACATTTCACCGCCGAAACTGATGAAGAAGCCCTCGACTGGGTACATGACCTGGTTAGCTACCTGCCGACATCCAACCGAGTGAGCCCGCCGCGCGAACACCATATTCCGGAAACTGGCGCTATCGAAGAACACCTTTCTGCTGCCGACCAAGCGCTGGATTCCATCATCCCGGATTCCCCTACCCAGCCGTATGAGGTCCGCGATGTTATCGAAGCGCTCACCGACGACGGCGAATACCTAGAAATCCAGGAAAAGCGCGCCGAAAACGTGGTGATTGCTTTTGGTCGCATCGAAGGCCAAACCGTCGGCTTCGTCGCCAACCAGCCCCAGGTCTATGCAGGTTGTTTGGATATTGATTCTTCCGAAAAGGCCGCGCGGTTCATCCGCACTTGCGATGCCTTTAATATCCCCATCGTGTTGCTTGTCGACGTCCCGGGCTTCTTGCCCGGTGCCTCACAGGAATACGGCGGCATTCTACGCCGAGGCGCGAAGCTGCTATACGCCTATGGTGAGGCCAGCGTTCCCAAGATCACCGTTACCATGCGCAAGGCCTACGGTGGAGCGTATTGCGTCATGGGTTCGAAAGGCCTGGGAGCCGACGTGAACTTGGCTTGGCCAACCGCGCAGATCGCAGTCATGGGCGCAGCCGGAGCCGTGGGCTTCATCCACCGCAAAGAGTTGAAAAAAGCCGCCGACGAAGGCCTGGATACCGCTGCCCTGGCCGCATCATTTGAGCGCGAGTACGAAGATTTCATGCTCAATCCTTACAAGGCCGCCGAACGCGGCTTGATTGATGCCGTGATCCTGCCGAGCGAAACACGCGGCATGATCGCACGCAATCTGCGTTTATACGCGGATAAATCTGTCGCCCGCCCGGCACGCAAACACGGCAACATACCACTGTAATTTCGCCATCCACCGTAATTTTCAATTAGCTTTCCGAAAGGATAATCAAATCCATGTTCCCCGCAGTAACCCCCACAGGCTCCCCACTGTTTTCCATCACCAAAGGAAACCCTTCTGACGACCAGCTAGCAGCGCTATCTGCAATCGTATCCTCACTGGCAGCACGCCCCACCCGCACCACAGCAGCCCGCACCCCACAGACCCGACGCCTTGTGGCCGACATTGGACGCGAGTACCAGCCACTACAATTCCCGCATGTACGTTTCTACTAAATATTCCAGTATCATTTCCTGGTTTGGTTCCTGTTCTCTAAACTAGAAGATTATGACTGCTTCCCAACCGGATATGACTACCACCGCAGGCAAGCTCGCCGACCTTGCCCAGCGGCTAGAAAACGCAGCGCGGCCCGTTGGGGCTGAGGCCGTCGACAAGCGCCACGAGGCCGGGCAACTCACCGCACGTGAGCGTGCCGAGCGCCTATTAGACGCCGATTCTTTCGTCGAAACCGACGCACTTGCTCGACACCGGGTCAGCGATTTCGACTTAGAGCACAACAAGCCACTCACCGATGGCGTAGTCACGGGGTACGGCACCATCGGCGGGCGTCGAGTATGCGTCTATTCCCAAGACAACACTGTTTTCTCTGGGCAGCTCGGCGAAGTCTATGGCGAAAAGATCTGCAAGATTTACCAGCTGGCCACCAAAACCGGCCAGCCAATCATCGCTATTCACGAAGGCACCGGCCCGCGCTTTGCCGAAGGGATTGTCACCCTCGCGATGTACTCCAAGATCTTGTCGCACATGACCGCAGCATCGGGCGTAATCCCACAAATTTCGGTGGTCACTGGGCAAACCACTGGGCTGCATGCATTTGGCCCAGCTTTTTCAGATGTCACGATCATGGTGGATGGCGACGCCAGCCTGCACCACGCGAGCGAAGCAGCCATCGCTCATGCCACCGGAACTCGCCTGGATACACAAGCGTTGGGAAGCGCACAGGTACATGCCACCGAGTCCGGCACCTGCCACCTGCGCGCTGAATCCGACGCGCAAGCATTAGAACTAGCACGCACCGTCGTCGACTACCTGCCAGTAAACAACATGGCAGAAGCGCTGCGGACCGAAGCAGAAATCCAGGTCGGCTCCGTACAAGACAACGTCACAGACACCGATTACCAATTGGACGATCTCATTCCAGATGACACCTTCGCCGCCTATGATGTGCGCGAGGTACTTAATATCGTCACCGATGATGGCATTTTCGAGCTGCAAGAAGAATACGCACCGAATATCGTCACCGCTTTCGCACACGTCGAAGGCCGCGCCGTGGGAATTATCGCGAACCAGTCCGCACACCAATCCGGTGCTCTCACCTCCCAAGCAGCCGAAAAAGCCGCCCGCTTTATCCGCACCTGCGATGCCTTCAACACCCCAATCATTGAGTTTGTGGACTCCGCAGACTTCGTACATAGCGCCGACGAAGAGCGCGCCGGGCTGCTGCGCCGCGGAGCTAAGTTGGCTTATGCCTATGCCGAAGCGACAGTCCCGAAGGTCACAGTGATTTTGCGCAAAGCATTCGGCACCTCGTACGTATTCATGGGTTCGAAGGATTTGGGCGCAGACCTGGTCTATGCGTGGCCAACCGCCCAGATCGCCATCGCCGGAGCCGAGGAAACTGCACGCGGTATTTATGGTGCCCAATTCGAAGACGCAGCAGACGGTGCCGAGAGCCTGGCAGAAAAGGCCACAGAGCTGGAAGAAAAATTCATCCACCCCTACGCTGCCGCCGAACGTGGCTACGTCGACGCTGTCATCCCTCCGAATGAAACCCGTGGCCAACTAGTAGAAGCTCTCCGCATGCTGGGCCGCAAGGTGGTAACGACACAGCCGAAAAAACACGGCAATATCGCACTATAAAAATTCGCGTTACAAGCATTCGTGCTACAAGAACCTGGAGAAGCTGTGGAATCTTTTTCTATCGTCAACGGCACCCCAAACGACAGTGAGCTCACTGCTTTGTCGGCCGTTCTCGCACAAGTCGATGCCCGGGCCCGTGCGGAAGCCGCCGGGGTCTATGCCCCGCATAACCGCTGGGGCACGGGACGCACCCTTGCTGGCCGCCCAGTGTATAACCCTTCCGCCTACCGGAATGCGCACTTTGACTAAACACAACGCACAACCCGCACAGCCTGCACATCCCGTACCGCGTATAGTTCTCGCTTCCCAGTCGCCTTCCCGCGCTGGGATTTTGCGTTCGGCCGGCGTCGAGCCCGTGATAGAGCCCGCCGATGTGGATGAAGACGCCATCCAGGCTGAACTTAGCAACGCCAGCCCCAGTGAAATCGTGACTGCACTGGCGCACGCCAAAGCACAAGCCATCGCGCGAATTTACCCGAATGATGTGGTCATCGGTGGTGATTCCATGCTGCTTCTCGACGGCGTATTGCAAGGTAAACCGCACACTGAACAAGCCACGATAGCGCGGTGGCGTGCCCAAGCCGGCCGCAACGCCCAGCTGTTGACCGGGCATTGCCTGATATTTGGCGACGAAGCATACACTGAGGCCGCCACAACTGACATCGCCTTTGCACAAGCCAGTGAAGCTGATATTGCTGCCTACGCGGCGACCGGTGAGCCATGGCAATGCGCCGGTGCTTTCACACTCGAAGCACTCGGTGGTTGGTTTATTGATCGTATCGACGGCGACCCGTCATCAGTAATTGGTTTATCGCTGCCAGTCGTGCGCCGCGCGCTGTATCGCTTTGGCTTTGGCGTTTCTGACTTCTGGAATGCTTAACCACCTTTAACCACGCAACCTGCGGCATCTTCTTGCGGAATCTCCAGTAGTCTATGGGCATGGAAATGAAAGACATGCTTGCCCCAGAGCCATTGAAATTGCCTGCAGATCCGGCACAGGCACAGGATCTACAAGCGGCAGAAACCGCACTGAAATTCCCAGAAAGCCCCCTGGTGTGGGCCTTCCGCGCCGAAGAGACGCTGAAAATGATCAGCGACGACGAAGCCGAGTCCATTTCTTCCTTGTGGGCTTCGCAATCTACTTCCGAAGGTTTATCCCGGAACGAAACTAAGCTAATTGCTTATTCCTGCGCCCGCACCGGCTACCACCGTGGCCTAGACCGTCTCCGTGCGAACGGCTGGAAGGGCTGGGGCCCAGTTCCGTTTTCCCACGAGCCCAACCAGGGTGTGTTGCGTGCGATCGCCGCGCTGGCACTGGCCTCGAAGGCCATTGGTGATGACGACGAATACGATCGCTGCCGCCAGATGCTTTCTGATGCAGATCCTGGCAGCGTCGAAAAGCTGCTGGGCGAAAGCAGCTGAACCTCAACGCGCAGCGTTTAGCTGTTCGCTGGCTTCACTGCCTTCGCTGCCTTCGCTGCCTTCGCCGCCCGGGCCTCCACACGGGAGATAACCTCGGCGGCGATTTTTTCTTGAATGCCAGATTCCAGCTGCGAGCTAAAACCAACGCAAGAGCAGTTGATTTCACCGAGCACGTAAGCATCGCGGGCTTGCTTGTTTTGGCCAATACTCTCGGCGCCCATGTTTTCGGTACGCACGCTTTCTGCTCCATCGTCGCCGTCGGCCAGAATAAAATCAGCAGTCCACAGCAATGGCATCGTGCCACCCAATTCACCGCCCAAACGCTCAGCAAGCACCGGGCGGAAACGATCAAACACGGCCAACAAATCCGGCCATGCCTCCGGGGCATCATGGGTGTAGTGCGCACCAGAAAATAGCGTCGCCGAGAAGTTGTTGCCGCCCGCAGCAGGCTTCTTGTGAATCACCGAAACCGGAGTATCACCGACAACCAAGACACGGATCTCGCCTTCCACAATGCGCGGCAAAAAGCGCATGTCTACGAGCATGCCGTTGTCGCCCTCCAGATAGGCCTCACACTGCGTCATGAATTCCGCCAGCGTGTGGGTTTCAGTATGGTTGTCCACCGCCTCGGTACAGGTGACCTGGGCATCGCCCGCCACCGGTTGCCCAGACCCAGGCCGCGCAGATTCATCGGCAAGCTGTACGCGCCAAATACCCTCCCCGGTAGAGCCGCGGTTTTGCTTGAGTACACGCTCACCGCTAGCTAGGGAGATTGGGAAAGCCTGCCGGAAGCTGTCTACGTCGTAATACGCTGCGGTGTCTGCGGGAACCAGCGGAGTGTCATTCAGCTTGACCAATGCGTCTTTCGCGCCATACGCCAGCATTTCTGCTGGGCGGGAGAATGCGGCCAGACCGGCGTCGGCAAGCCTTTCTAACAAGGCAAAATACCCTTCCTCGCCACCAGGGATATTGCCCGGGTTTACTCGCGAGATATAGGCATCGAAGGAGCCGGACACGTAGTCGAATAATTTATCGGACCACTCCGGGCGGTACACAACCACTTCCGCGTGCCAGCCTTGCGCCCGCAAAGCATCAAGAATGGGCTGGGTATCGACGCGGTTGCCGTGGATGGTTTTGTCGTTTCCGCCTTCCACTTCAAAGACTACGACGGCCCGGTGGATTGCGTCTGCTGCGCGCGTGGTGTCAGGTTTCTGGGCGTCCGTGCTCATGGCTGCTCCTTGCATAGGAAGTTTTCGATAAGATTTAATGGTGTACTTTCCCGCCGTCTGAAAGGCTAACCCGTGGCTATTGCATTCGATAACCATCCCTCGTTTCGGGAATATGCGGAACCTGGACGGTTAGTTTCCGCCTCGTGGCTATCCGCACGCTTGGGCGTAAAAGGTTTGCACGTCGTTGAGTGTAATGAAGACTCCGTGCTTTATAACATCGGGCACTTGCCGTCCGCCCTGCGCATCAACCCCGACGAGCTGATTGACCCCACGACCTTGGACATTATCGACGGTGAGGGTTTTTCCGCGCTGTTATCCCGCCTGGGCATTGGCCGGGATGACACCGTGGTTTTCTATGGTGATCGGAGCAACCGGTGGGCGTGCTTCGCGCTGTGGGTTTTCGAGTTGTTTGGGCACCCGGACACGCGCATTTTAGATGGTGGCCGTGAAGGCTGGATGCAAGAAGAACGGGACACTTCCCTTAGCCCGGCGTTGGTGCTGAGCCCATCTCATTATCCGGTGTGCGAACGCGATGATTCCGACGCCCGAGCATTTGTGGATGAGCTTGCCGACGACGATTCCATAACAGCAATCGATGTGCGCTCTGCCGCGGAATTTTCCGGGTTGCCTAGCGAGCAGGCAGCAGCGCACTCGGAGCTGGGATCAGGCCCTGGTGCGGTGACGGCGCGTCGACAAGGTCACGTTCCTGGCGCTAAGCATTTACCGTGGAAATCGCTGATAACTCCGAGTGGCATGTTCCGTTCCCGTAAGGAGCTCGAGAAAATCTGGCCAGCACAGTCAAGCGTAATTTATTCGCAGGTAGGCGCACGTGCCGCACTAGTGTGGTTCATTGGCCGGTTCTTGTTGGGGCACACAGAAACTCGAATTTATGACGGCGGTTGGTCCGAATGGGGCAACATGGTCGGCATGCCTATTGAAACGGGCAGTGACGCCGAAGAATAAAGCGACGCCGAAAAATAATTAGCCGATGCCGCGATTTTGGTTTTTGCACGATTTTCGGCATGATTTTGGAACACAAACCAAAACCTGATGGTTTTCTCATGTTTTGGTGTGTAAGAATAGACTGAGACGGATTCACGAATTGTGCAACGATTTTTTACTTTAAGCGCTATGGAGGGCCAACGTGGCTGAACAGACAAAGATCACCAAGGTATTGATCGCCAACCGCGGAGAGATCGCGGTACGCATCATCCGCGCCGCCAAGGACGCCGGCATCGGCTCCGTGGCCGTCTATGCGGAACCCGACGCCAACGCGCCTTTCGTTGGGCTTGCCGACGAAGCTTTCGCCTTGGGTGGCTCCACGTCTGCAGAGTCATATTTGGACTTCCACAAAGTACTCGACGCCGCGAAGAAATCCGGCGCCAACGCCATCCACCCTGGCTACGGCTTCCTATCCGAAAATGCCGATTTCGCACAAGCAGTCATCGACGCCGGCTTTATCTGGATTGGCCCCTCACCAGAAGCCATCGCGAACCTAGGCGATAAAGTCACCGCGCGCCATATCGCAGAAAAAGCTGAAGCCCCGATGGCACCGGGCACCAAAGATCCAGTCGCTGACGCCGCAGAAGTGGAAGCTTTCGCGGACGCACACGGCCTGCCCATCGCCATTAAAGCCGCATTTGGTGGTGGTGGCCGTGGCATGAAAGTCGCCTACGAGCGCGAAGAAGTTGCCGAACTTTTTGAATCCGCCACCCGTGAAGCGACTGCCGCCTTCGGCCGCGGAGAATGCTTCGTCGAACGTTACCTCGACCGTGCCCGCCACGTGGAAGCCCAGGTGCTGGCCGACCAGCACGGCAACGTCATCGTCGCCGGCACGCGTGACTGTTCGCTACAGCGTCGTTTCCAAAAATTGGTGGAAGAAGCCCCAGCCCCGTTCTTGACGGACGCGCAGCGCGCAGAAATCCACGAATCATCCAAACGCATCTGCCGTGAGGCCGGTTATTACGGTGCCGGAACCGTCGAGTTCTTGGTGGGTTCCGACGGCCTGATTTCCTTCTTGGAGGTCAATACCCGACTGCAGGTAGAACACCCGGTTACGGAGGTAACCACCGGCATCGATTTGGTGCGCGAGCAGTTCCGCATCGCCGAAGGGCAAAAACTGCGCTTTAGCGAAGACCCCACCCCAGTCGGCCATGCCTTTGAATTCCGCATCAACGGCGAGGATCCAGGCGCAAATTTCATGCCCACACCAGGCACCGTGGCGACTTATTCCGAGCCGGCCGGCCCCGGTATCCGCGTGGATTCCGGCGTACGCCAGGGCACCGTAATCGGCGGCCAGTTCGACTCCATGCTGGCCAAGCTGATCGTGCACGCGGAAAACCGCGAAGAAGCCCTAGCGCGTTCTCGCCGTGCACTGGATGAGTTCCTGGTCGACGGCATGCCCACGGTCATCCCTTTCCACCGCACAATCATCGACGATCCGGCTTTCGCATCCGCCGATGCCGAAGGTTTTACGGTATACACCAAGTGGATCGAAGAAGAATGGAACAACGAACTCGCTGCTTTTTCTGGGGAACACGTGGAACCGGAAGCCGAAGCCGACTTGCCACCGCAGAAATACGTTGTCGAAATCGACGGGCGTCGCATCGAAGTTGCACTGCCTGGCTCATTGACTGTTGGCGGTGGCGGAGAAGCGCCAAAGAAGAAGGCAAAGAAACGTCGCGGCGGTAGCTCTAAGGCCGCCGTGTCCGGTGATGCCGTCACTGCTCCAATGCAAGGCACCGTGATCAAGGTGGCTGTGGAAGAAAACCAAGAGGTCGCAGAAGGCGATGTCATCGTCGTCCTGGAAGCCATGAAAATGGAAAACCCGGTGAAAGCCCACAAAGCTGGCACAGTGACTGGCCTGCAAATCGCTGAAGGTGGACAAATCGGCAAAGGCGATGTCATGTTGGAGATCAAATAAGTCTTCTTCCCAAAATGTGTAGCCCACGCTATATAGATTTCGGTTATCCTAGGTAGCTATGACTAACGACACAACTATCACCCTGCGCCCGGCTACCAACGAGGACCGCACCTACCTATCCCGTCTGCACTACTTAGCTGACGTTTTCGGCGACGAGTCCCGCGATCTCCCGGAAAGCGAAGCCGCTGATCACCACAAATACGTCAACCAGTGGGATCCGTACACCCAGGGTGGCATCATCGCGGTATCAAGCCACGCGGTGCCTGCCGGTGGCCTGTTTTTGCGCTACTGGAAGTCCAATAATCCTGGTTCTGGCTGGGTTGGCTACCCAGAGGTTCCGGAGCTCGTGATCGCGGTTGAGCGCCGCTATGCCGGCCTCGGGTTGGGCACTCGTCTCCTGGAGGCCGGTGTGGAGCTCGCGCGCGCACAAGGCGCCCCAGGTATCTCTTTGTTCGTGGATAAGGACAACCCACGTGCGCGTTCGCGCTATGAGAAATTCGGCTTCGAATACAAGACAGATTCCACAATGGTCAAGTGGTTCGCGACTCCACGCGTTTAGCGGAGGCGTTGTGGGAGTCTAGCGGGGCCGGTCTGCACGTTGAGCGGGATTTAACCCGCCACGGCTCCGTGGCTATTTCATGGTCTCCACATCATCACCACCGCTTCATCACCCAGCTTCACAATAACTTATAAATTTGGCTATGCTAACCTATTGGTCGTAATAAGGGTGGACTAGCAACACCGTACGCTAGTTCGGCGTTGCTGGTCTGCACTTCAGTTTTGCGACCAGGAGGTACAGCCACAGTGCCAGCATCCCCACTGCCCGAAGCAGCAGCAGTTTCCTCACCACTTCCCCACAGGCAATTCTCCCCACACCCAACGTCGATAAGCAGACAATCGCTCGGCAGCCCATTCCACAGCCGGAAGGCCAGAAGCGCATTCCTCGCAGTCGCCTGCAGCTTGGGGCTACTGACTGCATGTACCGCACCAGCCGATGATTCTGCGCACTCCGGCCAGAATACAACCACCGGCACTGCAGGCAGCACAGAATCGTCTGCTACACGGACAATTTCGCACGCAATGGGATCGACGGAGCTGGGCGAAGAAATTACCACCGTCGCAGCACTCGACCGCACGGTATTGGACCCAGCTATCGCTCTGGGCTTGCACGTCGTTGGCTTCACCGAGCTCCAAGGGGGCAGCGAAATCCCTGCTTATTTCGGCGATGATGGTGAGAAATACGCAGGTGACGCGGTCTCGGTTGGTGAACTTAATGACCCGTCATTAGAGAAAATCGCTGCGCTGAAACCCGATGCGATCTTGTCGTCGAAAGTCCGGCATGAAGATCTCTACGAACGGATGAGCAGCATCGCGCCGACGGTTTTTTCTGATTCTGGAGGCCATGGCTGGAAAGACAGCTTGCGCCTGGTAGGTGAAGTAGCGGATAAAACCGAAAAAGCCGACGAGCTGATCACCGAATACGAAGAGCGTGCTGCGCGCATCGGTGATCGCGTACGCGAAAAGCTCGGGAAAAACCCGAGCGTGACGTCCGTGCGATTCGTCGATGGGCCGACTCGGATCTATAAAGACGACAGCTATATCGGGGTGATCTTTGCCGATCTCGGCTTCGCACGAAATGACGCTTCCACCGGCACTGGGTTCACCACCGAAATTTCCGCAGAAGAAATCGCCAAAGCGGATGCAGACTACATCTTTACCAGCGCGTATGGCGACAACGATGGCGAAGCCGCAAAGACACAAGAAGAATTCCAGCGCAATCCGCTCTGGAACCAACTGAAAGGTGAGATCCACGATGTCGACGACACCATTTGGATGAGCGCCGTCGGCATTTATGGAGCAAACGAAGTACTCGACGATATCGCCGAGTACTTCGAAGTGGACGCAGACTAGCTAGACAGAGACTAGCTAGTCTAGTCTCGCACTAGTCTTCCTTGATCACTACGATCAGGTCTCCACCTTCCACGCTAGTGGCTTGGCCCATCGCAACCCGTTCGATGGTGCCATCCACGGTCGCGGAAATCTGGGCTTCCATCTTCATCGCCTCGATAATGGCAACTTCGTCGCCAGCAGAAACCTTGTCACCAACCTGTGCAGTTGGGTTCACCACACCAGCAAATGGCGCTGCAACGTGGCCCGGGTTAGACTTATCGGCCTTTTCCACAGACGCGACGGACGATTCCACTGAGTTATCGCGGACCTTGATCGGGCGGATCTGTCCATTGACGTTCATCACGACATTGCAGATGCCCTTCTCATCCGGATCACCCACGGCATCCAGACGTACCACCATGGATGGCGGAGTGGAGCCTGTCTCGTCCGGAGCAAAGTGCAACACGGTTTCTTCGCCTTCCACCAAGCCATAGAAGAAGACGCGATCATCCAACGCGGAAGTATCGCCGTAGCGGCGCTTGAATTCTGCGAATTCTTCCACCTGCTTCGGGAACAATAGACGATCCAGCCCACCGCGGCGCACCCACTTGTCGTCGTCGGCAAGCGCTTTTTCTTCTTCTTCCGGCACCTCGGTCAACGCCGGTTTCGAATCAGAGCGGCCCGCTAGTGCTTTATCTTTCAGCTCTGGCCAACCAGCTGGTGGGGTACCCAACTCACCGCGCAAGAACGCAATGACCGAATCCGGGATGTCATATTTCTGCGGATCAGCCGCGAAATCTTCCGGCGAGACATTTGCTCCCACCAAGTGCAGCGCCAAGTCGCCCACTACCTTGGACGATGGCGTGACTTTGGTAGGGCGCCCCAGCATCTCGTTCACGGCGGCATAGGTGTCTTCGATCAACTCGAAGCGATCGGCCAAGCCCAGCGCGCTGGCCTGGGTACGCAAGTTAGATAGCTGGCCGCCCGGGATTTCGTGCTTGTACACGCGGCCCGTCGGCCCAGGAATACCAGACTCAAACGGTGCATACACTTGCCGCACTGCTTCCCAATACGGTTCCAGATCGCCTACAGCCTGCAGATCCAGACCAGTATCGCGGTCAGTATTTTCGAAGGCAGCCACAATCGCCGACAGTGATGGCTGCGACGTGGTGCCGGCCAATGGAGCCGAAGCCCCGTCGACCGCATCCGCACCTGCGTTGGCTGCTGCCAAATACGTTGCAAGTTGGCCGCCAGCGGTGTCGTGCGTATGCACGTGCACCGGCAAATCGAAGTTCTTGCGAAGTTCAGTAATTAACTTGCTGGCGGCTGCCGGACGCAGCAAGCCCGCCATATCCTTGATTGCCAATACGTGCGCACCGGATTTCACAATCTCTTCTGCCAGGCGCAGGTAGTAATCCAGAGTGTAAATATTCTCTTTCGGCGAAGCCATATCACCCGAGTAGGCCAGAGCTACTTCGGCGACCGACTTGTTGGTTTCCAGCACAGCGTCGATAGCTGGGCGCATTTGCGAAACATCATTCAGCGCATCGAAAATACGGAAAATATCGATGCCGGAATCGGAAGCTTCCTGCACGAAGGCCTTAGCGACGGCATCCGGGTACGGCGTGTAGCCAACGGTGTTGCGCCCACGCAGCAGCATTTGCAGGTTGATGTTTGGCATCTCTTTACGCAGCAGATCCAAGCGCTGCCAAGGATCTTCATGCAAGAAACGCATAGAGACGTCGTAAGTAGCACCGCCCCAGGCTTCCACGGAGTACAGATCCGGGGTCATGCGTGCGACATGCTGGGCCGCAGCGAACAGCGTAGAGGTACGCACGCGGGTAGCCAGCAATGACTGGTGTGCATCGCGGAACGTGGTATCTGTGACCGCCAGCGCATCTTGCTCGCGGATCGATTTCGCGAAACCTTCTGGGCCGAGCTCCAGCAAGCGATCACGGGAGCCCTTCGGGATCTCCGGGGACAATTTCTTTGGCAGCTTATCGAAAGCACGCAGCGCAGTTGGGCGTTCACCGTGTGGTTTATTCACGGTCATATCTGCGATGTATTCCAAGATCCGGCCTGGCTCATCATCAGCTGGTGGCGCTTCCAGCAGATGTGGGTGATCCGCAATGAAGCCAGTGTTAATGCGTTTATTCGCGAATTCTGGTTCGCGCAGCAAGGCGCGCAGGAAGCCGATATTCGTCGAGACACCGGTGACGGTGAATTCGTTCAGTGCGCGCTGGGCACGGGCTACAGCGATCTGGAAATCCGCACCACGGCAAGTCATTTTCACCAGCAGCGAGTCAAAATTCGGGGTGATCTCAGCCCCGACAGAGGTAGCGCCATCCAGACGTACACCCGCACCGCCCGGCGAACGGTACGACGACACCGTGCCGGTATCCGGGCGGAAGCCGTTGGCAGGATCCTCAGTGGTAATACGGCACTGCAACGCGGCACCGGAAAGTGTGATGGAATCCTGTGTCAGACCCAATTCGTGCAGCGTCGCACCAGCAGCAATGTGCATTTGCGATTTCACGATATCGACCGAAGTAACTTCCTCGGTGACGGTATGTTCCACCTGCACACGCGGGTTCATTTCAATGAAGACGTGCTTGCCGTTTTCGTCGACAAGAAACTCGACTGTACCGGCACCCTCATAATTGATGTGTTCACAGAATCGCACCGCGTCGGCACAAATCTTTTCCCGCAGCTCAGCATCCAAAAACTGCGCCGGAGCAATTTCAACAACTTTTTGGTGACGACGCTGCAACGAGCAGTCACGCTCATACAGGTGCACCACGTTGCCGTGCGAATCCGCCAGGATCTGGACCTCGATGTGCTGTGGCTTAATCACCGCGGTCTCTAGATAAACACTAGCGTCTCCGAATGCGGCCTCGGCTTCACGAGAAGCTTCGGAGATTTTGGTGCGCAGCTCTTTCTCGTTTTTCACAAAGCGCATGCCACGCCCGCCACCACCAGCCACGGCTTTGACGAACAGCGGATATTCAAAGTCTGCGGAATACTCCACCAGCGTATCGACATCCGACGACGGTTTCGAATCCTTCAGCGTCGGCAAGCCAGCTTCTTCTGCAGCATGAACAGCCGCGGCCTTATCACCGGTCAGGTGCAAAGTATCTTCTGTTGGCCCAATGAATTTGATTCCGTTTTCGGCGCACTTGCGTGCCAAATCCGCACGCTCAGACAAGAAACCATAGCCCGGATAAACCGCGTCCGCACCAGATTTCTTCGCAGCGCGAATGATTTCGTCGACGTCCAGATATGCCTTAACCGGCTGAGCTTCCGCACCAATCCGCACTGCCTCATCGGCAAAAGCACGGTGGAAAGAGTTGCGGTCTTCTTTCGGATACACCGCGACGGTACGCGCGCCGGTCTCGAAAGCGGCGCGGAATGCGCGAACGGCAATTTCGCCGCGGTTAGCAACAAGAATTTTGTTGAAGGCTGGCAAGCCTGACTGTGGCACGTCATTTTCCTTTCGGATATACACATGAGAAATCACCCACCCACATCGTCACACACCGCCTCACCGGCTGAGCGTTACAGATTGTTGGGTAATCTAGGTCTCAATATACTAAACCCGCCGTGGGTGACGGCGGGAGGGGTGATATCTCGATAGAAAATACGCAGCTTAAGTCAGCGTATCTGGGGCAATCAGGCGACGAGCTGCCTCGGTGATCGAACCAGACAGTGACGGGTACACGGCAAAAGAATCCGCCAGATCCGTCACAGTGAGGTTGTTTGCCACCGCAACCGCGATCGGCAAAATCAGCTCCGAAGCATGCGGAGCAACGACCACGCCACCAATAACCAGGTCGGATTGCCCACGGCAGAAAATCTTCACAAAACCATGGCGCAGCGAACGCATCTTCGCACGTGGGTTGGTGTGCAACGGCAATTTAAACTTCCGGGCCAGCACTTCCCCATCTTCGATTTCTTTTTCTGTCACTCCCACAGCCGCGATCTCCGGACGAGTGAACACCGCGGTAGCCACCGTCTTCAAACGCAATGGCGAGACACCTTCGCCTAGTGCGTGGTAGGCCGCGATACGGCCCTGCATAGCAGCCACCGATGCTAATGGGAACAGGTTCGAGCAATCGCCAGCGGCATAAACATTCGGCACGTTGGTACGCGAGACGCGGTCCACCTTGATGTGGCCAGACTTTTCCATCTCCACACCTAGGCGCTCCAGACCCATATTGGAGGTATTCGGGATGGAACCAATCGACAGCAGCGCATGCGAGCCATGAATTTCACGGCCGTCGTCAGTGATCACCACAACGCCTTGCCCACCTTCACCGTCAGTGCGCTTGATCTCGGAAACACGCGCGTGCTTTTCCAGTTCCACGCCACGCTCGGCCAGCACTTCCTCCAGAGTATCGGCAGCATCGGCGTCGTCATGCGGCAAAATACGATCACGTGAGGCCACCATGGTGACCTTCACATCCAGCTCAGAGAACGCGGAGACAAACTCGGCACCAGTAACACCGGAACCAACCACAATGAGGTGCTCTGGCAGCTCTTCCAAGTTATAAATTTGCTGCCACGTCAAAATCCGTTCACCATCTGGCTGCGCACCCGGCAAAATACGTGGGCTCGCACCGGTGGCCAGCAACACCAGGTCACACGGGATAAGTTCTTCGCGGCCATCTTCTTTATGGGTAGCAGTAACCAGGTGGGTGACGCCGGAAACCATTTCCTCGAAGCTAGCGCGACCGTTAATTACGCGCACGCCCAGCTCTTCCAGGCCTTCGGCGATATCGGCGGACTGGTCATTAGCCAGCACCTGCACACGTTCGTTCAGCGCTTTCACCGAAAGGTTGGTTTCACCAATCCCCTCGTTCAAGCCCATGTCGTCGGCACGGCGCAAGTCAGTTTTAATATTCGCGCCGGCGATAAACGATTTCGATGGAACACAATCCAGCAGCACCGAGTTGCCACCCGGAGCCAGATCATCAATCAAGGTCACTTTGGCACCATATTTAGTTGCCGCCGAGGCTGCTTCATACCCGGCTGGCCCTCCGCCTATGATGACCATTCGCTTTGCGGTGTGAGACACGCGGGCTCCTTACACTCTCATCGAAAATTATGTGCGGTTTGATGTTGTCCGGCCTGCATTTCTCCGGCCTGATGTAGTCGTGGGAACCATCAGAGGGTTAGCAGGATTTGACCTCAGCGGCACGCCCACACACCAGGTTTGGTGTGCAGAACAACGCAGCAAAGATCACATTTAACCCATTCTAACGCGCTTGTTCCTCATAACGCGCAACAATGCCACCAAACAAACGAATGCCGACGGCCAACGAGCGCTCATCCGGGTGGAAGTTTCCCTGATGCAGGTCCTGCATTTCGCCGGTACCCGACCAGCACCCCAGGCGCGCCATAGAACCAGGAACGTGTTCGAGGTACCAGGAAAAATCTTCCCCTCCCGACGATTGCGGAGCTTGCACTGCCGCCTGCGGATCAATGCCGGTCACTGCCTCTGCCAGCAGGGCCGTTGCCACCTCGTCGTTAAGCACGGGTGGTACACCTTGGTCATGCGTAATGGCGTAATCCACCCCGGTTGGGGCCAGGATCTCACCGACGATTCCTGATAATTCCCGACGCAGCCAACGCCACACGCTGATATCCGCGGTGCGCAACGTGCCCATCACTGAACCTTGTTCTGGGATCGCGTTCGGAGCAAATCCCGCGTGAATAGCACCAAAGACTACGACGGTGCCGGTGCGCGGATCCACTCGGCGCGAAAGCACTGCTGGCAATTCCGTCACCAATTTGCCCAGTGCGTAGACGACGTCGCTAGTGAGATGAGGGCGGGAAGTATGCCCACCCGAGCCAGAGACTGCAATTTCAATAACATCTGAGGCCGAGGTAATCGCACCCGTACGGATTCCGATCTGGCCAACTTTCAATTTGGGTTCTGCATGCACCGCGTACAGCGCCGAGACCCCTTCGAGTGCACCCCATTCAATCACATCAACTGCGCCACCAGTCATAACTTCTTCAGCCGGCTGGAAAATTACCCGCACGCCAAAGCTCAAAGCACCGGGATAAGCACTGATCAACTGTCCCAAAGAACACGCCAAGCCCAGCGCAATGGTGGTGTGAATGTCATGCCCGCAAGAATGCGAAACCCCATCAATCTGCGAAGCGAATTCCGCACCGGTGAGCTCTTGAATGGGCAGCGCATCAATATCAGCACGGAAGGCTATGCGACCTTTACCGTGGTCCTCACCGACGTCGACATAAAGTCCCGTTTCTGGGAATCGGTGAGGGTGCAGGCCGTATTCTTCCAGCACCTGGCATAAGAAATCCGTGGTGGCGTATTCCTTGTGGGATAGTTCCGGGTTACGGTGAATGTGGCGACGCCACCCGAGAACCTCGTCGTGATGGTGTTCGATCCACTCAGCAACGAACGAGGCAATATCCATCAACCCGGTCCTTTCTTCAGCTATCTAACAGCTAATCTCCAATTGCGAATCTCGCAATTACTCTTGCACCCTACTCTGCACAGTACACAGGCCCGAATTATACGCTGTTATCTTTTCCTGCGACGTTCTCCCGGGGACCGCTTGGGTGGCGTGATTTCCGCTGTTCCTAACGGTTCTGGTGCGGCGAATTCCGGAAGCTCATCGGTGACTGCCCGCGCCAAATACAGCGGGCTAAACGGGGCTGTGTCATGCTCTGCAACGGGCCACCTGCCCTGCAAATGCGGGGTGGTCGCCGCACACGGACCAGCAATCACCTCATCTACCCCGGGCAACAGCACGCCTGGCGGAACATACAGAATCTGTGCCAGCTTGTACACCGTGGACAACACGGGATCAGCAGCTTTAGCTCCAGATTCGTTACGTTCCAGGTTAGAAATAAGGTTGCGCGAAAGCCCCGATAATTGCGCTAACCGGGTCTGCGATAGCCCGCGCATTTCCCGCAAGGACCGCAGATTATTAGCTAGTGCGTGTCCGTAGCTTGTCCAATACCAGCGGTGATATTCCACCATTGCGTATCCTCCCCCGAAAACAACTGCAATGCGCTCCCACTCTAGTATGAGCGGAACCACACGCGCAGCTGCCACGCGGGGTGAGGCTTGGCCTAGGGCTGGCTAGGATTTGCTCGCGTTTGCTGGCGTTGCCGCCAATTCGGGCTAGCGTTCTAGTGTTTTAGCGCTCTAGTGTTTTTGCGTTTGCCTACAGCCCACGGGCACGGGGAATTAGAGATCAATATTGCGCGGACCATACAGGCGATCACCAGCATCGCCAAGCCCAGGAACAATATAGGCGTCGTCGTTAAGCTCCGGGTCAATGGCCGCGGTGACCAGACGCACCGGCAAACCGGACTCCTCGAGGGCCTGCACACCCGGGCGAGCAGAGACGATGCACACCGCAGTGATGTCACGCGCACCTCGATCAGCCAACAGGCGCAGTGAATGCAGCAAAGAGCCACCAGTTGCCAACATCGGGTCGACCAGGAAGACCGTGCGATCGCTCAAATCATCCGGTAGAGCTTCCAAATACGGAACTGGCTCGTGAGTTTGTTCATCCCGCGCCATCCCGATGAAACCAACTTGTGCATCCGGGATCATTGCCAATGCTGGATCTACCATGCCTAGCCCGGCGCGGATGATCGGCACGATAATCGGCGGGTTCGAAAGCCTGGTGCCGGTGGTTTCGGCAACCGGGGTGTGCAGGGCAAACTCGTCGATGTCTAAGTTGCGTGCGGCTTCATACACCAGCATGGAGCCTAAGTCTTTCAATGCTGCGCGAAAAGCTGCATTGTCGCTGCGTTGATCGCGCAGCAAGCTCAAACGCGCGGCGGCCAGGGGGTGTTCTACCACGGTGATATCCATAGTGCCCATGCTATGCCATGGGGCTGGCTTTGTGGCTGCCGGTGGAAACTCGTGGGAACCATTGTGCATTCACCGCTGTCTAATGGGGCATGACGACGTTCACTTTTGCTTATGACCATGCCACTGCTCTATCCCACGACCTAGAAAAAGCCGCAGGTAGCATCCGTGAACCTGCCCCACCAATGGCCGAGCCTTCCGTTGCCGCCAAAGCAGATGGCCAGCAGGGCCAGCAGGAATTCCGCACCGCTTTAGAACGCGCCACGACTATAACTGCTACACATTCGCGCCGGTTAGCACGGCGTTTACAGCAAGCTGCGGATTCTGGTTTCACCATGGTCCGTGATGCCCAATTGGCAGAATCCAGCACGATCGCCGAATCGAATACGCTTGCCGACGCCCTGCCTGGCCGAAGTACCTCAACCAGCGACAATTTCTCTAACCAACACTCCTCTAATGGATAAGGAGGCGGGCTGATGAACGTCTTGGAAACTATCAACCGCATCAGTGAGCTCGCTCCCGCGCAGCTAGGTGATTTTTCTGCACCCATCATGCCGGATGTCTCCGCTGCTGGTGAATTGGCCGCCATCAGTGGTGCGAGCGCTGCGGATATTGAGGCAGCTGCAAAACTGATCGACGGGAATAATCACCACATCGCAGAAATCACCGCCGAGGCACAAGTAGCGATAACTACCACTGCAGAAAATCTATTGGGAATTGGGCACTCCTTTCTCCAACAGGCTGCCCCTGTAGCACTGACAGCACTGCAACCAGTCCCAGGTGCCGCTGCAGGCGCTATCGCGCAGCTTGACGCCCTAGCACGCAGCCACATGGCGGAAGCGGAAACGGCAGCCAACGAGTTGGACGAACAGCTTTCTGCATTGGCTATGCAGCTGCACGGTATCGCCGAAGAACCGTTTGCACTCGATGATGCTTCACCCACTGCAACACCTCCTAGTCCAGCGCAGTACGCCAGCACCGGAGGCAATGGGACTGCTTACAGCCCGGACAATAACGCTGCTTTCCCTGAAGCAAATTTTGTACCAGCAGCACTAGAAACCACCGAAGGAACTGGCGCTCAAGCTGGCACTCCAACTGGCACAGAAACTGATAACCCGACAGACAACGCAACAGATGATGCCAGTGCCGCCGCCGGGCGCGCAGCCGTTGCTGCTGCCCGAAGCCAGCTGGGAACGCCCTACCAATGGGGCGGAACCACACCTGGTGTCGGATTCGATTGCTCTGGATTCACTCAATGGGCCTGGGGCGAAGCCGGAGTAGATATTCCCCGTTTGGCACATGAACAGGCCGTCGGCCAGCAGGTTTCTGTCAATGAATTGCGCGAAGGAGATCTCGCGGTTTGGGACGGGCACGTAGCCATGTATGCCGGAAACGGGGAGCTTATTGAGGCAGGCAGCCCGGTATCTACTTCACCATTGCGGACCAACAACTTAGACATGAATTTTCACGGTTTCTATCGGCCGACGGCTTAGCAACTCAACAGGCCAAAACCACGCCAAAGCCATGCCGAATCCATCGCCTGCCCCACGCGTCACAGAGCCATCCCAGCACCGTCACAGAACCGTTACAGCACACTGTTTAATCGGGTTCGCTAAACTTAGTGCCCATGAATAATCGCGCGATCATCCCGGTTTCTGTTTCATTCAACAGCGGTGACTTTTACACCCTGTGGGCTCCAACCTGGAAGGAAAACGGCTCGCAATGGGAAGCCTTTCTGGGCGACGATGAAAACGTCTTAGTCTTTCCCACTGTGGCAGAAATGCTGGTGTACTTAGAAAACACCACGAAGCACGACCTGCGTGACCACCCGAAGTGGAAGGATTTCGCAGAACTTCCGGAATACCGCGCGCACCCGGAAGACCGCGATCATTATGACATCGTCGGCTTGCCCCACTACCTGGCCGATCGTCCTTCGTATGACGCCGTCGCTACCTCTGCCAAAATTTTGTCGATCACCAAAGCCCTCGGCAATGTCTGCGCCGATGACGACACGATGATTTTCTTTTCTACCCACTCTGTGCTGAATAACGTGCAGCGCGGCGCTGACCACTACTCTGGCGAACACGGCCTTTCCGAGTGGTCTTCCGTCGGCCGAGCGGTGCTCACCAACTGGAAAAAGATCGAATCGAATCTGGCAAATAGCGTGCGCATTGTTGATGTCACCAAAGAATTCGCCAGCGTCGACAAAACCACCATCGAAGATGCCGAAAAGCGCATCGCTTCTTCGAAGGAGCAAGCCGACCAAGAGCACGCCAAGCGGGAGGAAGAACGCAAGCGCGAGGCAGAAGCAGCCGATCCTTATGATTCCTCAGCCTGGGCCGCGGCAGGTATCGACCCAATTAAGATCACCATCGACGGTAAATCTGTGTACACATTGCGGTGCTATGTCGACGGCGTACCGGTGTTTTTGGGGCGTTTTGGCACCATCAACTCCTTCGCGACCAGCCGCCAGTTGTTGCGCTGGATCATCGAAAATGATGAACACGACCTCGCAAAGGTTTCTACGTGGGAAGACATAGTGACTGCCGCCAACGCCGGTGAACTGGATGTCACGGTGCACCGCGATAACTCCTATAGCTTCCAGGGGCTCACTGAGGACATGGAAAAAGGGCCTGAAGCAGTGGACGTGCCACAAATGTCGGCGTGCTACGAACTACTCGCCGATGCAGCAGACTGGGCTGGTGACGATTCCATCAACTCGTATATGCTGGCCAACCCACGTTTCCAGGATTACCTGGGCTATATGCTCGGCTCACAACAAACCAGCGGCTACGTGCCTTCCAAGCCCTACACCGACCACTCGAAAGGTTGGCGCGGCTTGGAAGACATGCTGGTCAAACGCTTCACGAAGTTCTAGTCTGCGTTCTGGCTTGCGGAGCCGTCCTCAGTTACCGCCCCCGTTTCACCAGCTTCTTCCGCTTCCTCAGATTCATTAGTTCCTTCTGGCTGCCGCAATTCTGCGTCAGCCAGTTTTTCATAGCGCGGCAAAATCTGGGTTTCCAGCAGCTGCTGGCGCTCCGGCTCACTCAAGAAACTAGCCGTGACTGTCTTTGCAGTAAGGTCAAAAAACTCTTCGAGCCCATAGCCGAAGGTCTCGGTAAGCGAATTCATGACATCGCTGCAGCTACCAGCATGTAATTGCCCAGCGGAAATGGTGCAGCGAAACCCCAGCTGCTGCAGCAGCGGCAACGGATGATCCGGAAGCTCATCGACGGCTGCCTCTCCCAAAAATTCGTCGGCAAGATCCCACAGCGGAGTCATTTCCGCAGTGATGCCCCTATCGCGCACCCAACTCGAAATCTTTCCTGGCACAATACCGGTGATATCAGCAGAAAAGTCATCCACCAGCGCCAGCGGGCGACCTAAGCGCAACGCGCCTAGCTGTACAGCGGCGCCAACCGCATTAATACCGGCAGTACCGTCGATCGCGAAGGGCAGATAATTTTCACGCAGCTTCGTGCAAGCAGCGGTCAAGGCCGAACCCACAGCATTCCAGGCAGCATCCCCGCGCAGGATAAACACCATCCCAGCAAAGTTGGGATCCCCCTGCGCTTGTACCGCCAGCTCCGTCAATTCGGAAACGGCAGCACCATCGGCACGCGCGCACACTAACAACCTCGCCTGGATCCCCTCGGCAGCCACGGCATCTAGCGCCGTGGCAAAGGCGTCGGCAAGCACAAAATCATCAGTGCAGAAATCCTCCACCACAACACGTAACTCAAGGTAGACGACATTATCCTCGCGATAGCGGCGCACCGTCGACTGGATGTGTTTGGCCAATTGCTCGCGAGATGCCACCTGGGAACCGTCGTCGGTCTGCGTGGGCAAGTATTCATGGATGCTGACTTTCGGCAGCTCAGTGATCAACTGAGAAGCAAAGTTTTTATGCTCTGGGCTAATCGCAGGAGTCTCAATCATGCATACGATGGTACCGTCCGAATTTCGCGGTCTGAGATTCATTGCCGGTGTTTGTGCGCTGAGCCTAAACACTGTGTTTGCTAAGACAATTGGTTCACCCCGCCTACGGAATAAGCAACGCTGCCGGTCGCGCGGAGTAGAATTATCGGCTGTTATGAATGAGAGCAAACCCGGCCGCCGTGCCATTGTGAGATACAGTTCAACCTGTTGCGCGAATCTTCTGGTCGTCGGCATGGCCACAGGAGCAGCCACGCTTGGCATTGGCGCTTTTGGCTCCGCGTCCCCACACGCTGCCGCAACCCCGCACACTGAGGCGGCCCCGCTGCTTCACGCCCAACAGGAAGAACCCACTCCACTGGAAGGCCCCGCTCCAGCCCCAAGCGAGGCCGACGAGACGGCTGCTCCGGAACCACTCAGCCGCGAGGAAGCACCCGATACCAGCTCGTGCCCGAACCGTGTCCATCCACCACAAGCGCGCACCACCTCTGAGGCTGTCGCACCCGGTCAGCCCTCTCCTACCCCATTACCGCCACTGGAGAAACAAAACTGCGGGGTAAGTACCGCTCCCGGATTTCATGTCGACGAATCCGTCTTGGCGTCGGCCTGGTTGGTTGCCGACATCGATTCTGGCGAGATCATCGCACAGAAAGATCCGCACGGACGCTACCGCCCAGCCTCGATTATCAAAGCATTGCTGGCATTGGTCGCCATTGCAGAGCTGGACCTGGAAAAGACCGTGACCGTCTCGCAGGAATCTGCCGATCAAGTCGGCTCCCGGGTAGGCATCGGCGCCGGTGGCGAATACACCATCGAGCAGCTATTACACGGTTTGTTGCTGGCATCGGGTAACGATGCCGCGCACGCTCTGGCACAGGAACTCGGTGGCGACGAGGCGACGCTGCGCAAGATCAATAAACTTGCCGATGAGCTCGGAACCACAGACACCTACGCCGCGAGCTATTCCGGTTTGGACGTCGCGGGCAACTCGGCTTCTGCGTATGACCTGGGGTTGATTTATCGCGCGGCCTACCAAAACCCGACTTTTGATCGCATCGTGAACACCGAATTCATTGCCTTCCCGGGCTTCGACGAGCACGAAGGATTCGAAGTATGGAACGACAACCACCTGTTCATGAATGATCCGGACGGCATGGGCGGTAAAACTGGTTACACCGACGATGCCAACCACACCTTCGTCGGTGCACTGAACCGTGACGGTCGGCGATTAATGGCGGTAATTCTCGATACCACCGTCGACAAGGCCCGCGCGTGGGAGCAGGCGCAGAAGCTATTGCACTCGGGATTCTCTGTGGCACCGGGCACGAATATCGGCATGCTGCAACCAGTCGCCAATGCAGACACCGAACCCACCCTGACACAGGGGGCTAGTCCAGCACCGCAAAATTCCGATGATACATCGCCAGATAGCGCAGACGCGGACAATGCCGGTACGAATGCTGAACCCCACGAAAAGACGATCTTGATTGTGGTGCTGGCTGTCATCGCCGCTGGCGCCGGAATTGCGGCAATAGCTGGATTTATCTTGCGCAGGCGTTAAGCTCTTTGCCACGGACAACTCTATATTTTCCCAAGATAGCAATTGTTCGGGAAAACGTTATCCAGACGTTATTTTTCCTTAAAGATCCGTCGGAGCGCCCAACCACCGGCGGCACCCAAGCCTGCACCGGCGCCCAGCAGAGTGCGGGTCGATGGACGCTTTTTCACCTCGTGGCGTACTCGGATCACGGCTGGTTCGGGAACCGGAACCTCTTCCGTGGCACGAGCCTGCTTGGTGGTGGCGGTAAACGCAGAAACGTAGAGCACCACACGCCAGATCAGATACAACACAATCATCAAAGCGATGATTGGACCGAAGATTGCACCAGTTGGGCTACCAGTAGCCGAAGACAGAATCACGGTAAACAGCTGCTTGATTACTTCAAAAACAAGTGCGCCAAGTAATGCTCCAATGAAGCCGGCTTTCTTCGGTACCTTCTTACGCGGCAGAATAACCACCAGCCACCACATGACCAGGAAGTTCGCCAGAATACCAATGAACAACGCAGAGAAGAACAGAATATAGTTCAACCCTGGCATCACATCTTCTACATGAAGCCATTCCAAAATGGTAAATACAATACCGGAAGAACCCGCGGCGGTGATACCAAAAGCAATGATAAAGGCGAGAATCAGACCAACTAAGCCCAGCAAATCATTAATCTTCTTGACGACGAAGTTGGCCCCGTCGTTCGGATCCATATTCCACATCGCTGAAATACCGGCACGCAGATTGTGCATCCAGTTCAGACCGGTCCACAGCGCAGTCAAACCACCAATACCGGCGACCGCACCACGGCGTTCGACCGCGCCTTCCAGGATCTCGTTGGCGATTTCGCCCATCTGCCCTTCCAGAGATGCCGTGATCTGATTCTGGAAGCTAGCAAAAAGCTCGGGACGTCCTGCCAGAACCTGTGCAGCCGCAGCGACGATCAACATGGCGATCGGGAAGACCGCCAGCACCGAAAAATAAGTAATACCGGCGGCAAACTGATTACCGCCCTGCGCACCATAACGTTCGATGGTGCGCATAACGTGGTCGAAAAAGTCCGATTTTTGGCGCATCTTGTCGACGAAACCGGGCTCGTCTTCTCGAACTCGCTCGATGCCGTAGTTATCGTGGTTTTTCTCGTTTGACTTTGTGGTGGTGGCTGCCACTTCAGTGTCCTTTAGGTTGGTGTTGGTCGTGCATTCAGGCGGGTTGTCACATATGTGTTGTCACAGACGTGCACTAGCCAGCGCTGACCTACGTTGGCTAGTGCAATCTTAGACTGCCCTGAATTTTCTCTGTGAGAGCTGCTTGTTCACTCTAACGCATCCTGGACTAGCGTATCTTCGCTGGCAGGAAACCCACCTTGTCGTAAACGTCGGCAAGCACTCCAGCAGCCACTTCCCGGGCGCGCTCGGCTCCATCGGCAAGAATTTGGCCCAACTGTGCGCGATCATCCATGAGTTCGTCGTAACGAGCACGCAGCGGAGTGGTGAATTCTTCCAACGCGTCCGCAGTATCGACCTTTAGATGGCCATACCCTTTGCCCTCGTAAGAGGCGATCAGCTCGTCAACAGAAGTGCCGGTAAGCGCAGACTGGATGGTCAGGAGGTTGGACACCCCGGGCTGCTGCTCACGATCAAAAGCAATAACGCCGCGGTCATCAGTGACCGCTGATTTCAGGCGCTTCGCCGAGGTCTTCGGCGGATCCAGCAGGTTAATCAACCCCTTCGGATGTGGAGTGGATTTCGACATTTTGATCGTCGGATCCTGCAAATCATAAATCTTGGCCGAACCTTCTGGGATGAACGGCTCGGGAACCTCAAAGGTGCTGCCAAAACGGGTGTTGAAACGTTCCGCCAGGTTACGGGTGAGTTCCAAATGCTGGCGCTGATCTTCACCAACCGGTACGCACTGCGGACGGTAAAGCAAAATGTCAGCGGCCATGAGCATCGGATAAGTAAACAAGCCCACCGACGTGCGCTCCTCGCCCTGCTTAGCGGACTTGTCTTTAAACTGCGTCATGCGTGCAGCCTCGCCGTAGCCAGTCAGGCACTGCAGCACCCAATTCAGCTCAGCATGTTCCGGCACATGCGACTGGATAAACAATGTGGAACGCTCCGGATCAATCCCCAAAGCGATCAATTGCGCGACACCAGCGAAAGTACGCTCGCGCAGCTGTTTCGGATCCTGCTCCACCGTCAATGCGTGCATATCTGGGATGAAATAAAACGCGTCGAAGTCATTTTGCAGCTCAATCCACTGCTTGAGCGCTCCGAGATAATTACCCAGATGATATGAGTCTGCGGTTGGCTGAATGCCAGACAGCACGCGTGGTTTGTCGGTTGTAGGCACCGATGCAGTCATCTTCTTATCCTTTACTGAAAAAACGAATGGTTTCTGGCACGCAAAAACCCTGCTGGCGGGAGTGCAACCAGCAGGGCGCGAAGCTAACGGTAGCTAGTAGGTATTCAGCTAAACCTTGCGCGAAGTTGGATCATAGAGATCCAGCGCAGTGGCGAAAGCAGCAACGAGGAACGCGCCGCCTACACCCATGGTGATACCTGAAACCAGCCCTGCCATGGAATACTGCACGTTCAGGTACCAGACAATCGAACCGGCCAAAATGGCGATGCCGATGATCAGCCAGGATAAAACGCGAATCATACTGAATTCTCTTTCCGCTCAGCGTCAGAAGTTAAGTTCCTTTTATGCTAGCAGGTTAGTCGCTTTCCGACGATTTTGGCTGCTTATTATCAGGGTTCTTAGTTTTCTTCGACGCCTCCGGTTTGATCCCCCTAGCGACCTTCGATTTCGCTTTCCGCGCGGTTTCGCGCACAAACTGCGCCGATAGGCGCAGGCGCGGATCCACCGGCTGGTTTTCGTCGTTATACGCGAAAATTGGCATGGACTTGTTGTACTTCACTGCCCACATGCGCACGGCAAAGGTCACGATCAGCCCCGCGGGAATCACCACTGCCGGTGGGGCACCTAATTGTTCCAAGACCATATAAGTCACCGAGCCGATCAGTGCGCAGGCTGCATACAAATCGCCCATGAATACTAGCGGCACACGGTCGCTTAAGATATCGCGCAAAATTCCGCCGAAGACACCGGTACAAATCGCGGCCACGATAGCGATCAATGGCCCATGGCCTTCCGACAACGCCACCTGGGTACCCAACACCGTGAAGGCGGCCAACCCCACCGCATCAAGCGCCAAAAAGAGCGAACGGAAATAGTGCATGAAAAACGACAGCGAAACAGTGATCGCCGCAGCTGCCAGTACGACAATCAAATACACCGGATTTTCCACCCACACCAGCGGGTAATGCCCAAGTAACACGTCACGCACTGTTCCCCCACCGAAGGCAGTGATAGCGGCGAGCAGCGAGACGGCGAAAAAATCCAGGCGCTGGCGGCCAGCAGACAAAGCTGCGGTCATGGCCTCTGCGGAAATACCGACGACATATGTCGCGGTCAATAACGTCGTCACGGTCATTGATGCACGTCCTTTACATGAGCTGGAATCGAAGCTGGGGCTGCATTAGAGCGGCGCTGGGGCTGCGCTAGAACGCAGCTGGAGCTCCAAGCCGAACTTAGTGAAATTCCACCAACAACGGCGAGTGATCCGACCAACGTTGCTCGACCGTCGGGGCCTTTTCTACCCAGGTTCGTTGCGCGCGTTCCAGCATGGCGCGAGTAGCAGCCTGATAATCAATGCGCCATCCCGCGTTGTTGTTAAAAGCCTGACCGCGGTAGGTCCACCAGGTATACGGGCCGTCTTGTTCCGGATCTGGGTTGAGACGACGCGCCAGGTCAAACCACTGCGGGTCGGTGGTCGGTTCACGTCGGGTGTGTGCCGAATAATCAACTACGCCTTGGTAGTCACCAAGAAACTTCTTCTCTTGCGGGGCAGCATCAGGAAACGCCCCGAAGACGGAATCAAAAAAGGCGCGTTCTTCCGGCAAATGGCCGGAGACCTTTTCATTAGGCTTGTTGTTTTTCAGATCTTGGCTGCGGTGGCAAATATTCCAGTCCCCACCGATGACCATGTTCTCGTGTGCAGCTGCACGCTGGTTCAAAATCGAATCAAATTCATCCAAGAAAGCATATTTTTCGTCTTGCTTAGCTGTCCCCTGTGCGCCGGAAGGCAAATACAGCGAGGCGACGCGGACATCACCAAAGCTAGAACCCAGAGTGCCTTCGACCCAACGACCAGCATTATTAAACGCACTGTCGCCGCCAAAGCCCACCTGGACGTCGGCAAGCGGACTCCGCGATAAAATTCCCACCCCGGCGCGGCCCTTGGCCTCGGCATCAGCCACTACCAGGTGCCAGCCAGATTCCAGCGCAGGGGCTAATGCCTTTTCGGTTTGTTCCGGGGTCGCGCGGACTTCCTGCATGAGGACGACGTCGGCACTGGTATTTTCCAACCAGTGATTCATCCCCAGGTTATCGTCGTTACGTTTCTTGCAGGCGGCGCGGATGCCGTTGACGTTAACTGTGGCTATCGTCAGTTGAGGTTCAGACATGGCACCCACTGTATAGGGTGGGCGTCACAGTGTGGAAACTAACCGGTCTTAGTGAACAGCTTGTCCCGTTTTAGTGAACGACTTGTGGCGCAACCAAATAGTCGGAAACCAAATAACGATTGCAGCAATGGCCAAAGCGGCACCAGCAAGCGATGGAGCACTGTAGCTGTAACCGGCGGAAATCACCGCACCACCCAGCGCAGCACCCGCAGCATTCGCCATGTTCAGTGCGGAATGGTTCAACGCAGCAGCCAGAGTCTGCGCGTCGCCAGCGGTATCCATCAAACGAATCTGCAGCGATGGCACCAGCGTCGAACCGAAAAAACCTACCAGGCCGAAGTTGATGGTACCTAACCACGGATTCGACGAGGTGAAATAGAACGCAACCAGCACCAGGCAGATCATCGCCAAAGCAAACAGGATGCCTTTTTCCAAGTTCCAGTCAGCAACGCGCCCACCGAACCAAGTGCCCGCAACCATACCAATGCCGTAAGCCATGAGGACCACCCACATCAGTGACGGATCCAGCCCAGCTTGTTCGGTCATCGTCCAGGAGATGTAGGTGTAGACCGCGAACATGCCGCCGAAACCAACGGTGCCCATCGCCAGGGTGAGCCATACCTGGCCACGCTGCAATGCGCCCAACTCCGTACGAACCGAGGTCGCACCCATGCGCACCATGTGCGGCATCAGGTACCACAACGACAGCAGCGTAATAACGCCAACAGCCGTGACGAAAACGTACGACGCGTGCCAGCCAAAGGCTTGCCCCAGCGCCTGTGCTGCAGGAACACCGCCGACGGTGGCAAAGGACAGCCCCATCGAGACAAAGGAAATCGCACGTCCGCGTTCACCCTCCGGCGCCATCGAAGCCGCGGCCAAACCCGCCACCGAGAAATATGCGCCATGTGGCAAACCCGCAAGAAAACGGGCTGCAAGTAAGAATTCATAGCTCGGCGCGATGACCGACAAGAAGTTTCCTGCGATGAACGCACCAACCAGCAGAAGCAGCAACCGTCGCCGGGGAATCTTTCCTGTGACAGCAGTGATCGCCGGCGCACCGATGACGACGCCCAACGCGTACAGGGAAATGATGCGTCCCGCAGAGTCTTCCGTGACCCCGAAATCCTCGGCGATCAGCGACAACAAACCCATGGACACGAATTCGGTAACTCCAATACCGAATCCACCCAGCCCCAGGGCAACCATGACGATATAACGTCGTTTCTCTGTGATCTCAGTTTGCCGTGGCAGGGCTCGACGACGAGGGGCAGAAGCAATCTTGCGCAAATGACTCAGGTGTGGCACGCATGTGACCCTACGCCGAAAAACATGCAGGTGCCTAGTTTCCCGTTTGTTGTGTGTTATGCGCCACGACAACACACGGCGTTGGGCCAGCTTCATGGCGTTTATGGCTGACAATCTTTATGGCCTTTACGGCAGACGATTGCTTTTGTAGGTAACCTGGTACCGCGACATTTTAGTGACGAAAATTTTAAGGAGTCTGAGATGGCGAAGATTATTTGGACCCGTACCGACGAAGCCCCTCTGCTGGCAACCTACTCATTCAAGCCAGTAGTCGAGGCTTTTGCTTCCACTGCGAATATTGATGTTGAAACTGCCGATATCTCCCTGGCTGGTCGTATCATCTCCCAGTTCCCAGAGCGTTTGACTGAAGAGCAGAAAATGGACGACGCCCTGGCACAACTCGGCGAACTGGCTCAGAAGCCAGAAGCGAACATCATCAAGCTGCCAAATATCTCAGCTTCCCTCGTGCAGCTAAAGAACGCCATCAAGGAACTCCAGGAAGGCGGCTACGACCTTCCTGATTACCCAGACAAGCCCGCTAACGCCGAAGAAGAAGACATCCGCAACCGCTATGACTCGGTGAAGGGTTCTGCCGTAAACCCAGTGCTACGCGAGGGCAACTCTGACCGCCGCGCACCACAGGCTGTCAAGAACTTCACCAAGAAGCACCCGCACTCCATGCAGGACTGGCCAACAGATTCCAAGTCCGCCGTGGCCACCATGGATGCCAACGACTTCGCACACAACGAGAAGTCCGTCATCATCGACGGCGACGACGAATTGAAGTTTGTCCTCAAGGCCGCCGACGGCTCCGAAAAGGTACTGAAGGAAGGTCTGAAGGTTGAAGACCGCGAAGTAGTCGACGCCACCTTCATGTCTGCGAAAGCCTTGGATGATTTCTTGCGCGAGCAGGTCGCTTACGCCAAGGAAAATAACCTTCTGTTCTCGGCTCACTTGAAGGCCACCATGATGAAGGTCTCCGACCCGATTCTATTCGGCCACGTGGTACGTGCGTACTTCCACGAAGTTTTTGAGAAGTACGGCGAAGAGCTGATCGAAGCCGGGCTGAATGGCGAGAACGGCCTGGGCCATATCCTGGAAAACCTGGACAAGCTGGACAACGGCGACGAGATCAAGCAGGCCTTCGACAAGGCGCAGGAAGACGGCGCCCCGCTGGCTTACGTCAATTCCCACAAGGGAATCACCGCCTTGCACGTGCCTTCGGATGTCATCGTGGACGCTTCCATGCCTGCGATGATGAAGACCGGCGGCCAGATGTGGAACAAGAACGACGAAACCCAGGACGCCTTGGCTATCATCCCGGATTCTTCCTACGCCGGTGTGTACCAGACCGTCATCGAGGATTCCCAGGCGAACGGCCAGTACGACCCAACCACCCTGGGTACCGTTCCAAACGTGGGCCTGATGGCCAAGAAGGCCGAAGAATACGGCTCCCACGACAAGACCTTCAAGATCCCTTCTGCAGGCACCGTCGAGGTGCGCAACAGCGCCGGTGAGGTTCTGATCTCCCACGACGTGGAAGAAAACGATATCTGGCGCGCCACCCAAACCAAGGACGAGCCAATCCAGGACTGGGTCAAGCTGGCTGTTTCCCGTGCGCGTACTTCCGGCATGCCAGCCATCTTCTGGTTGGATGAAAACCGCGGCCACGACGCCACCCTGATCAAGCTGGTGAAAAAGTACCTCGAAGATCACGACACCGAGGGCTTGGACATCACCATCATGGATCCGGTCTCTGCCACCAAGAAGTCCGTCGAGCGCATGCGCAACGGTGAGGACACCATCTCCGTAACCGGTAACGTGCTGCGTGATTACAACACCGACCTGTTCCCTATCTTGGAACTGGGTACTTCCGCGAAGATGCTGTCGGTAGTTCCGCTGATGGCTGGCGGCGGACTGTTTGAGACCGGTGCTGGCGGTTCCGCTCCGAAGCACGTGCAGCAGGTTCTGGAAGAAAACCACCTGCGCTGGGACTCCCTGGGTGAATTCCTGGCGTTGGCGGAGTCCTTCCGTCACGAGGCTTCCAAGAACGACAACGCGAAGGCCTCTGTTTTGGCCTCGACGCTGGACAAGGCCACCGAGAAGCTTCTCGACGAGGGCAAGTCGCCTTCCCGCAAGGTAGGCGAAATCGACAACCGTGGTTCTCACTTCTACCTGGCGATGTACTGGGCTCAGGAACTAGCAGCACAGTCGGAGGATTCTGAGCTGGCTGAGCACTTCGCCCCAATCGCAGAGAAGTTCTCCGAAGCTGCTGACAAGATCGATGCCGAGCTTATGGAAGTTCAGGGCGACAGCGCTGATTTGGGTGGCTACTTCCAGCCATCCGACGATAAGGCTTCCAAGGTCATGCGCCCATCGGCTACCTACAACCAGCTGATGGAAGATCTGAAGAAGTAAAACCTCACGAGTAGCTGCGGTGTCTGCGCCGGATATCCGGCGCAGACACACATTTAAAGCTTAAAGCGCCCGAGGCAGGGTTTTGCCTCGGGCGCTTTTTGGTGCCCGGTTGCTCGCGGTTTGGTGCTGGCCGGATAATGACGCGCTGGATAATGCCTGGATACTGCTTGGTTATTCGCGGTTTGGTGCGTTTTTACAAATAGTGCAGCAAAACAGGGGCTTTTTTCGCGCCTATTTGTAAAAACACACCACTAGCTTCGGCCTACAAAAGTTTTCACCTGGACTTTCGCGGAACCCACGCCCCGCAGCCTTGCTTAACCCACCAGGTTGCGCAACACGTCCCAGAAGGTTCCGACCATCACAACCACACCGATGATGACCACAAACCAGTTGCTGACTACCGGCCGGAAACGCTTGAGCGCATCGATGCGGTAGATGGCCCACACTGGCAGCAAGTAAGTCATGAAGCCCATGAAAATACCACCGATCAAGGTGATCATGTCCAAAATGGATGGGTTGATGATCGCCACGGCCGTGACCACGATAAAAACGAACAGGTAGATAGCAATGGCCACGGTGCGTGGTTTGGTATCCCGCATGAGCCTTGGGGCCACAAGTTTGCCAAAGTACCGGGTGCCTTCCACCGTCGCCAGCAGGTGGCCGAAGTAGGACGAGACGATCGCACAGATAACCACGATTGGTGCAATATAGGCCAAGAATTGCGTGCCAGTTTCGTTTGCCAGATAAGACAGCACCGGAATGTTCTGCTCGTAGGCTTCCTCCATGCCATCAGCGCCCAGCGCAAGTGCCGAAGACCAGACGAAAAACATGGTGAAAACCGTCAGCAGCGCGGTAGCAATTAGGACGATCTTCGACGATTGCTTTTCGGCGTCGTCGCCGTAAAAGCGCTCTGTATCCAGCACGAACTGCGAAATTGCCGCCAGGAAGCTAAACGAAAACACCAACACGGGCATGATCAGGATGATATCGCCAAGGTTAGCGACGAAACCGTCGGCGCTGTAGTGGTAGAACGAGCTGAAATCCCACTGCGGGATCAAATACAGCGAGACAGCGGCCAGCGCCACGATCAACGGGTAGATCACAAATTGCGCGACTAGCAACGCAGCGTTGCGGCCCAAGGCGAAGCCGAGTGTCATCAAGCCAACGCAGAGCGTCGCCAAGATTGGGCGCGAGATTTCTGGTCCGTTCAGCTGGTTTTGGATGAAGCTGTCGACGGTGTTGGTGATGGAAATGCCGTAGATCATGACGATCGGGAACACCGTGAACCAGTAGATCAGAGCGATCAGAATACCGATGTTTTTGCCGAAGAAGCCCGTGACCACTTCCAGCACGTCTTGGCCTTGTTGCGAGGAGCCACTGAGCATGCGCGCGTAGGCACGGTGTGACAGAAATGCCATGGGGCCGATTATGAGTGTGGCCACCAGCAGCGGCCAGAAACCGAAACTACCGGCGTTAATAGGTAAGAAAAGGATACCGGCACCTACGGCAGTACCAAACAGCGCCAGGGCCCACTTCGCATTGTTTGGCTTTTCGCCACGGACGTCCTGATCGTGGCCAGGATCGGTTGTTGTCCCGGGGTCGCCAGCTGTACCTTGGCCGCCTGCGGTTTCGGTTTGCGCTGAAGCGGGAGTGTGTTTTTCGCTCACGAGCTGGAGCCTTTCCGTCGTCAAGAATGATTATTAATAATCACAGATTGTTGAGCAGTCCACACCATTATGTCAGCCACATCACAAGAATGGAAAACCAGATCTGAAACACAACTACATCAGCTACATCTGACTTGCCGACGAACACCGCCGCGGAAGCAGAATATAATTCTATAAGTAGACAGCTCTGTTCATCTAGACTGTGTGAAGCAAGTTACCGTCCACGTCGGAAAGCGACAGATATGCCTCACACCACGCCTTTTGGCCCAACCTCCACGCTGAACCACGCCAGCATCGGCGAATTCCGCACGGAAGCTGGCGCCATGATGGATGAGGTCACGCTGGGATATCACGTCTTTGGAGCTTTCCGGGGTGAGTTGGACGGACCCAATAACGTCATCCTGATCGAGCATGCCCTGACTGGCTCCTCCGACGTCGCGGATTGGTGGGGTGAATTGCTCGGCCCCGGGCGAGCTCTCGATACTTCGCGCTGGTGCTTCATCTGTGTCAATGCGCTGGGCGGCTGCCACGGTTCCACCGGCCCATCCAGCATTGCCTCCGACGGCCGGGCATGGGGTTCGCGCTTCCCGGCAGTATCGATCCGGGATATTGTCGCCGCGGAACGTCGGCTGCTCGACAAGCTCGGGTTGGAAAAGGTCCACGCCGTTATTGGCGGCTCCATGGGCGGTGCCCGCGCGCTCGAGTGGTCACTACTCTACCCAGAAATGATGGATGCGGTATGCATCCTGGCGGTATCCGCCCGTGCTTCTGGTTGGCAGATTGGCATTCAGTGCGCACAGATTTCCGCCATTGAGCGCGACATCAACTGGCACGGTGGCGACTACTACGACACCGACGACTACCCTCTCGAAGGTCTGTGCGCCGCCCGCCGGATCGCACACCTGACTTACCGTGGCGAGCAGGAGATCGACGAACGCTTCGGTTCCGATGCGAACGAAGACGAAAACCCCTTCGGCGAATTCCGTGACCCTACCCAGCGCTTCGCGGTCAATAGCTACCTGGAATACCAGGGCATCAAGCTGTCGGAACGCTTCGATGCCGGTTCCTACGTCGCGCTCACCGAGGCGCTTAACCGGCACGATATTGGGCGCGGGCGTGGCGGTCTCAATCGCGCCCTCGGACGTTCGACCGTGCCGACAATGATCATTGGCGTCGACACGGACATTTTGTACCCGTATCACCAGCAGGAACATCTCTCGCGGAATATTGGCAACTTCTTGGGTATGGCGAAGATTGTCTCGCCGGTTGGCCACGACGCGTTCCTAACGGAAACCCGGCAGTTAGATCGCATTTTCCGGAAGTTTTTCAAGTTGTCTTTGCCGGAGCCCTACAGTATTTAAACTTGCCCGTCCCCGGTCGGTCTATCCGCCATAGGGCTCCGCGGGTGTGAGAATATTCATTGATTAGCAATCAAGTTCGATACCGTGGACCGCTGTGTGCAGCAGCATCTTATTCTTAAGTTATGTCGTTGCCACAGCAGTCTTATTTAATTAACCTCCTTACTCGTACTTACATCGCCGCCCACACAGATTCGGGAAGCTTCCACAAGGGATCAAAAATTGATTCCACAGCAATTTCCGGCCACACAGTGACCGACAAATCTATTAAAGCTTTCGTGCAGGGATCGGCAATCCATCCCTATGAGGTGCACATCAAGCTGGTCGAAGGAACGCCCATCACCTATTGCACCTGCCCTGTGCAGCACCAATGGTGCAAGCACTGCGTCGCCGTCGGTTTACGCAGCATCGCATTATTTCAAGCGCCTGAGGATCGTTTCCTAGAAAACTTCGTCGACACCGCGAGCCCTAGTGAAATCGTTAGTGCATTCCGGAAAATTTTTCAGTGGGAACCACAGGTCCAGCTCCCGCTACAGCTACATGTCTTGGCGCATACTGGCACGACCGTGAGCATTTCGGAGTTTCTCGAAGATCACCTTGGCAAAGCCATCGGGAGCTTTCTGCCGCCGCGGTGGACAGAAAGCAGCCCGCCATCTGGGGCTGGTGCGCACTCAAGTCTGAACGCGGGCGTCGGCAAGCACGAACAAACTGCTCGGTTTGAAGAAATGATGGTGATTTTTCGGCATTTCCTTGACCATGGGCATACAGAATTGATGCTTCCGTACCTCGAGGAATTCATAAAGCAACTTGCCAGCAACCGTACGCTGAGCCTGGCAGGAAGTAAGGCTGCGAAAAATACGCTGAACGATGCTCTTGCCCTGCATTTATCCGCAGCCAAGGCTGTGGTGAGCTCAGCGAATGCGTCTGCTGGGGCGGAAATCGCGCGGTGGATAACCTGGACCTATTTTTTCAGCGAAGATATTACGCCACGTCTGCCCATCTACGCTGCCGAGAAAGCACTGGGCCACACCGGCATAGACTACTGCGTGAATTTCGCGTTCTTGGCAGAAGGCTACTACGGCAAAGACCACCCGCGTCTGTGGCCGTACCTGCGCGACGTCATCTCGATCGCGGCACCGGCGCAAGCGAGTGCGATTACGTCGTACGCAGCAAGTTTGGGCTTGCCACCACACAACAACGCTGAGTCACAACAACACAGCCGCCAGTGAGGTTCCCGGCAGGTGTTAGGATCACCAACATGCCTGAACATGCACCGGATACACCACTGCCCCATCACATCGTAGTGATGGGGGTTTCTGGGAGCGGGAAGACCACCGTCGGCACGGAACTGGCAAACCTTTTAGGGCTGGTTTACCTCGACGGGGATGATTTTCACCCGCAAGCCAATATCGACAAAATGGCCAGCGGCATCCCGCTTGACGACGCCGACCGCTGGCCGTGGTTGCGGCGCGTCGGCAATTGGCTCGCCGAACAAGAACACGGCGCGATCGTTGCGTGCAGCGCGTTGAAGCACAGCTACCGCGAGGTATTGCTCTCTGAGTGCCCGGGCACCGTGTTTGTGCACTGCACAGGCTCACGCGAACTGCTGGAGCAACGCATGCTGGAGCGGACTAAGCATTTCATGCCGGCGCATTTGCTGGACTCGCAGCTGGCTACTTTGGAGCCGCTGCGTGCGGATGAACCCGGAGCGAGTTTTGATGTCGCCGAACCACCAACCCTGGTGGCGGAGGCAATGAAGGACTGGATTACAGCGCGCTGACGCCGTAGATCACCATAACCAGAGCGAAACCGATAACGGAGATCAGTGTTTGATTCACCGTCCAGGTCTTCAGAGTAGTCGCGGTATCCATGCCCATCAGTCGGCCCACCAGCCAGAAGCCAGAATCGTTGACGTGGGAGGCAATGACAGAACCGGCGGCCGTCGCCAAGACGATCAGTGCTAGCGCGACTTCGGAGTAATCCGCGGCAGCCACGCCCGGTGCCATCAGGGCTGCGGCCGTCGTCAAGGCGACGGTCGCCGAGCCTTGGGCAACGCGGAGTGCGGCAGCAATCAGGTAGGCGGCGAGAATCAGCGGGATGCCCATGCCTTCCATGGATTCGGCGAGCGCGTCACCAATGCCCGAGGTACGCAATACGCCACCGAACATGCCGCCAGCGCCGGTGATCAGCACGACGGAACAGATAGGACCGAGCGCGCCGTCCATGGATTTTTCAATGGCTTCGCGGCTTACTCCCCTACGCAATCCCAACACAGCGATGGCTGCGAATGCGGTAATCAGCAGGGCGATTGGGGTTTGTCCGAGGAAACGTAGGAACTGCACAAGCCCAGAATCACCGTCGATCCAGCCTGCGGTGGCGGCGGTGTTCGCGCCGGTGTTGCCGAAAATCAGGAGCATCGGCAGCAGCAGGATCGTAGCGACGGAACCAGCACCCGCCGGGTTCTTCGGAGCCTCGGAGCGCGCGCCCAACAGCAAATCAGGTACCGGCAGCGGGAATTTGCGGCCCAGGAACTGCCCCCACACATAGCCAGAGATATACCACGTCGGCAACGCGATAAGCAGGCCGAACAGCAAGATCAGCCCGATATCCGCATTGTAGAATTCGGCAGCTGCTACCGGCCCTGGGTGCGGTGGCAAGAAAACGTGGGTGACAGAAAACGCGCCGGCTGCCGGGATGCCGTAAGCCAGAATCGGGCCATCCAGGCGCCGTGCGACCGCAAAGATGACCGGCAGCATAACGATGAGCCCGGCGTCGAAGAAAATGGGAAAGCCCATCAGCAGCGATGCCACGCCCAGGGCAAACGGGGCACGCTTTTCGCCGAATTTACGCACCAGCAATTCCGCCAGCGACTGCGCGCCACCGGAGTTTTCTACCAAGCGACCAAGCATCGCCCCCAGACCGACCAACAAGGCCACCGATGCCAAGGTGGAGCCGAAGCCGTCGGTCATGGTCGGGACGACGCCTGCTAATGGGATACCCGTCGCCAAGGCCGTCAGTGCGGAGACGGTGATCAGGGTGATGAACGCGTGGATGCGGAAATAAATCACCAGCACCAAAATCGTTGCGACGGCTGCCGCGGCGATGGCTAAAAGCGGTGCTGTGCCCAGTGTGGGCTCCCAAGTATCCATTGGTGACATTGGTGCAACTTTCTACTATTTGCGGCGCACAACTAACTGCACCGCACAACTAACTACCCAGTGCGTCGACTGAGGCGGATAAAAACATCAGCGCTGCCCCGGCAACAGCGCTGAAAGCGGCGTCGAACCGGCGCGAACGCACAGCAAAGACGCCCAACTTCGCAGAGTCACAGGTCAGGCGCAGTGCTGCCAGCCAGAGCATCGCCACGCCCAGGGCAAACGTGGCTCGGCGCCAATGATCCGCGAACAAAAACCACGCGGCGGCGGCCAGCAGCACGATAAACGCAGCCATGCCAGACCATTGCAACCAACCAGGCACGCAGGAGGCAGCCAGGTTCAGGTCGTGTGGGTTGGCCAGGCCGCTGCGGTCTGCCTTCTTTTGGCGGGTCGTCAGGGATTGCGCACCGCCAGTGACTGGTTGGCCAGTGCGACGCCCAGCCTGGTGCGAGTGTGGTTTATCCGGCATGCAATTCTGCGCGCTCCACCACGTTGTGCACCAGGAAGGCACGGGTCAGCGGGCCCACACCGCCGGGGTTGGGCGAGACCGCACCGGCTTTCTCCCAAACATCGGGGGCCACATCTCCGGCGAGTTTGCCGTCGACACGCGAAACGCCTACGTCCAGCACTGCAGCACCTTCTTTCACCATGTCTGCGGTGAGCATATGCGGCACGCCGGCAGCCGCGATGATGACATCAGCAGCTTTGGTTTCTGCGGCCAGGTCTTTGGTTCCGGTGTGGCACAGGGTGACAGTGGAGTTTTCGCTGCGACGCGTCAGCATCAGACCGATTGGGCGGCCCACGGTCACGCCACGGCCGATCACCACAACTTTTGCGCCAGCAAGCTCGACGTCGAAACGGCGTAGCAGCGAAATGCAACCATTCGGGGTGCATGGCAGAGGCGCGTCCTCGTTGAGCACCAGCTTGCCCAGGTTCACTGGGTGCAGGCCGTCGGCGTCCTTTTCGGGGTCGATACGCTCCAGCACCTCGTTCTCGTTGAGGTGCTTCGGCAACGGCAACTGCACGATATAACCTGTACAGGCTGGGTCCGCGTTGAGTTCATCGATGACAGCGAGCAATTCTTCCTGGCTGATATCGCCGGGCAGGTCACGACGGATTGAGTTGATGCCCAGAGCTTCACAGTCGCGGTGCTTCATTTTGACGTAGCTGTGCGAGCCTGGATCATCACCCACCAACACGGTGGCCAGACCAGGGGTAATGCCCTTGTCGCGTAGCTTGTCGACGCGCTTTTTCAAGTCGTCGAAGATTTCGTCTCGGTAGAGTTTTCCATCCAATGTCAATGCAGTCACGGCTACCATTCTAGACTCTTGCCATGGCCGATTTGCATGTTGTCTTTGATAATCCGGTGATCCCCTCGAATACCGGCAACGCGATCCGTTTAGCTGCGGTAACCGGGGCCCACCTGCATTTGGTGGAGCCGCTGGGGTTCAATTTCGACGATAAACATTTGAAACGCGCGGGGCTGGATTATCACGATCTAGCGGATCTGCAGATCCACCCCAACTTGGACGCGTGTTTGGAATCGCTTGGCGACGGCCGGGTGTTTGCTTTTAGCACTGGTGCCAAAACCTTTCACACTGAGGTGAACTACCAAGACGGCGACATTTTGCTTTTTGGCACAGAACCCACCGGGCTGCCTGCCGAGGCGCTAGCGCACCCGCGGATAACCGAGCAGGTGCGCATCCCCATGCTGCCAGCGCGGCGGTCGATGAATTTGTCGAATTCTGCTGCCGTCGCGGTGTTTGAGGCGTGGCGACAGCTCGGCTTTGCCGGTGGGGTCTAGTGAAAAGTCCCCGCCTGTTCTAGTTCTGGCAACGTGCGCTGGCGCAAGTATTCCAGGAGTTCCTCGGCATCGTCTGGGGAAAGATCCGCGCCTACCATGCTCACTGGCCCGCCGACCAGGTCCAGGCGTAAACTGCGCAAACCAAGCAGCGCCTGTATCGGTCCTCTGCGCAACGAGAGCTCTTGGATGTGCGGCTCGGCGACAACCGCAACGCTCCGGCCGATACGACCGTGGTGGATGATCACGGCGTCGTCGACAAGCGTGACGCCCTGTTGTTGGTAATCAATCGGCGAGCACCAGCGCGCTTGCTTCGGCGAGGTGTACCGGGGGCGGGTGAAACCGTCTGGCCGGGCAAATTCGGTGAGGTGCTCGTCGGCAAGCGGGGTGACCAGCGCGGCAATCTGTTGGGCCTGTTGTTTGCTGCCGACGGGCAGGATCATCGTGGAGCCGGAATCTTTGCCAGATAGTGCGCCATAACCTGCGACATCTACCTGCACGATCCACCAGCCGGTCAGCCGCCACAGGACGGGTTGGCGGATTTCGACGGCATGGATGCGGTTCAGTGGCACTGATTGCCGACGCCTGCTGGTGAGCCCATACGCGATGTCGAGGGACGGCGAGTTGTTCGGCCCGCCGGTCTCGTTGAGCGTGGCGGTGAATTGCCACGCATTGTTGATGTGGCCAAGCAACGCGCCCAGGGCGGCAAGGACGATGACGAAACTGGAGAAGATATTCAGAGCGGTAAACAGCTGAGAAAGCACGACGATAATCGCGATCATGGTGCTGGGACGCAGCACCATTGAGCCGAGCACCCGTCCGGTGGGGATCGGCGGGATGATTACGCGGTTCGGTTGGTCAGTCGAATGAGCCGGATGGGCGAGACCAGGCTTGTGTGTTTGCGCGGCATCACCGGCTGGGGTTTCTGCTGGCGTCGCTTCCGGTGCACCGGGCTCTGTGATGCTTGGGTGCGAGGTATCAGGCTCGGGTGATTTTTCACCACGCACGCGCTGCAGAACTTCCACGCGTAGGCGTTCTGCCTGTTTCTTGCGCAGATATTCGACTTCAATCACAGAATCCGAGCCGCCGGCGGTCTCGACGCGGACTTTCGCGAGGCCAAAGATGCGGGCGACGAACGGCTCGACGATGTCGACGGCTTGGATGCGATTGAACCGTGCCGAGCGCACTTGGGTAGAAAACACGCCCTTTTTGCGCGCGATTTCTTCGTTGTCAAGCCGGAAGCCCATGGCTCGCCACCAGAAATACGATAGCCCCACGACGAGCACCGCGATGCCAAGCAGAATCGCGGTTCCAATGAGCAAGTCGGTCAGGACCTCGCCATCTGCCCAACTGGAGACCGTGTTGATAATCGTCGAATTGATGTTGACGAAAATGATGACGGCCAAACCAACCAACACCGACCAGAATTCCAGGATCGGGGTGAGGAAATGGACTCGGTGCCACTGCTGCTGGTTGGTTTGTGCCTCAGCCAGTGGGTGTGTGGCTGCTGGTTCTGCGGCAGTTGGGTACGAAGCCGTGGGGTGCTGATCGTGCGGCTGAGGGTTTTCTGCTGAACTCATAGGCCGCTCATCCTCTCACGGGCTTTTTCGGACAGGCGCTGACGTAATGCATCTGCGTCGGCAGCTTCTAACCCGGGGACATCGGAGTCGGACGAAGACGAAGCCGTATGTAGCTTCACGTTTTTTAAGCCGAAGAGTTTATCGATGGGGCCGGCAGAAACATCCACGAATTGAATCCGCCCGTACGGTACGACGGTGAAGGTGTGCCAGATTTTGCCGCGGGTGATGAGAAGTTCATCCTCAGTTTCCTTCCACCCGAGTAGTTTTACCTGCCGTGGAATGAGCCATATGCGAAAGAGGACGAAGGCGGCTATGACGGCAGTGGCAATCCACAGCCAATTGCTCCAGAACACCGCGGCCGCGACAGAGCCACCAATAAATAATACGGCCCAGGGCAGACCTGAAAGATAACGCGCTTTGATCAGTTTCCTCGACACTGGGTTCATGGCAACCCAGGTTACCTTTCGTTGTGCAGCCTTGCGCAAACGCAAAAACAGCCATGCCGGTCATCATGACCAGCATGGCTGTGCGAAGAGAATGCGGAAGGCAATGCAAAACGAGATTGCGGCTTAGTTACCGTAGCTTGCTAGAGTTCCGCCATATCTATGTTCTTAAACGAACTTGATCTCGGTTTCTTCGACGCGCTTGAAGCCTTCGGTGTGGTCACCGAACAACTGCACGTTGCAGTCCTGGGTGGTGCAGTCGACGCCTTCGCCGGTTGGGGTCGCGCGCAAGGTGACAACAGCGGTGCCATCTTCCTTCATGTCCACGGTGCCACCCTCAGTCTTGACCCAAGCCTGGGTGGCTTCGTCGCCATGCTCACCGGTGCATAGTGGTGGACGACCTTCAGAGTCGTTTTCGTCGTCAGCACAAATGGCGACGTAGTAGCCCTGATCCGGGTTCAGCCCAGACAGTTCAATCTGCAGTTCGCTGTCTGCTTCCACACCAGCTTCTGGGTCCGGGGTCACGCGCATTTCAGCGTCAATGGCCTGCATTGCTTTGTCCCCGGCTTCTTTGGCCTTTTCGGTGGCGGATTCAGCAGCATCGCCAGCCGCCTTGGTAGCGGATTCTGCGGCGTCGGCAGCCTCGGAGGTTACCGATGCCGCGGTGTCTTTAACTTCTTCAGAAGAGCAGCTGGCCAGCACCAGTGCGGATGCGGCGGTGATGCCCAGGGCTGCGGAACGGAGCGTACGGCGACGAGAGGTCTTTGTAATAGTCATGAGCACATTATATGCACGATTAGTTTTTGAACAACGTAGGAGTTGCTTTAGAGCTAGCCATCAGGAAATATCTCCACATGTGAATTCCCTGCGCAAAACACTCTTAGCGACGCTTTCTACCACGTGCATCCTCTTAGCATCATGCACGGATGTGGATTCTTCAGCAGACCAAGCAATGGTTACCGAAACGTCAACGGAAACCTTTACGGAAACTGCAACCGCGTCGGCAGAATCCATGGAAGAAGCACGTGCTGAAGACGCAGCGGAAAACCCAGCCAAAGTCAACGCGCACGAGCATTCTGGGCGTGGCAATGGCACTGTGCTCCCGGAACGTTACGACGAACGCTTCCCGCGTGCTCAGGAAGCACCAGCAGATCAGCCACCAGCACCGGAGGCTCCGGGGGAGAATCCCGAGATGAACGAGCACCCGGTGGCGCCGGCGCACGTCGATGCTCCTGCTGCCCCGCCGGCGGCACCCGGCGGCGATACGTATTTCCAGAATTGCGCGGCCGCTCGTGCAGCCGGTGCCGCTCCCCTGCACGCAGGCGATCCCGGTTATCGCTCACAGCTAGACCGAGACAAGGACGGCGTAGCCTGCGAATAACACGGTGCGCGATTACTCTTTGTCGACGGTTTTATCGTCGCCCTTCTCGCCGTCGACGCCCTTGCCATACCCGTCGTCAAGCTTGTATTCGGCAGTCTCTGGCCGCAGATCCAATGAGGTGAATTCACCAGCCTGCTTGCCACTATCGGAGTTGTTGTCCGCTGACGAGTCGTCGTTGTCACTCGTTGGCGACTCATCAGCTTTATTGCCCACCAATGAGCTGAGGTTTTGGTTCAAATCACTAAAACCCTGCTGGAACTTGCCCATGTTGTCCATGAACCCACCCAGAATATCGATGGGCAATGGGAACACCACGGTAGAGTTCTGGTCAGCACCCAGCTCCAAGATGGTCTGCAAGTAGCGTAACTGCAGAGCGGCTGGCGCCTTTTGTAATTCCTCAGCCGCTTCACGCAGCTCTTTCGACGATTGCAGTTCACCGTGTGCCGAAATGACTTTCGCACGGCGCTCACGCTCGGCCTCTGCCTCACGCGCGAGGGCGCGCTGCATGAGTTCCGGAATTTCCACGTCCTTGATTTCGACAATCCGAGTTTCTACACCCCAACGGTGTGTTTGACCATTGATGATGCGTCGAAGATCCTCATTAAGCTCATCGCGGTGCGCCAACAAATCGTCCAAACTGGCACGTCCCAGCAGCGAACGCAGCGTCGTCTGCGCGATCTGCGAGGTCGCGACCGCATAGTTTTCTACCTGCAGCACAGCTTTGATCGAATCGGTCACCTCAAACATGACAACGGCATTCACACGCACCGAGACGTTGTCTTTCGTGATGATCTCCTGTGGCGGGATGGTCAACGTAACCACGCGCTGGTCGACGCGTTCCATCTTGTCAATCACCGGGATGATCCAATGCCCGCCCGGTTCCATCAACGGGCGCAAGTGCCCAAACCGGAAGGCCACTCCCCTTTCGTATTGTTTGATGACCTTAAACGAATAGCTGATGATCACCACCAGCACTCCCAATGCCAGCAATGCCATGATCGGCCAAAATACTAGTGCGCTCATGAAAAGTTCGCCTGTGCCTTACCCTTTATGCCTAATGAGGTTTGTGTGTTTTAGGAGTTTTCCACTGGTTTGTTGCGCGACCGACGCTGCGATCGGCTATCCGAACGATAGTGGTGCTTGTATTTTGCAGCAATTACTTCGTCGTGGTTTTCGCCGGTTGCGCGAATGCGCTCGGAGCCGTATTTCTTCGCAAGGCGCGAGACTTCGTCGTCACGCACACCGGCGATGGCTTCTTTCGTCGAACGGTACTTCACGCCGTATTTATCAGCTACGGCTGCATTAACCTCGGCTTCGATATTATCCATCGATGGCAGCTCTTCGGGGAAGTTCGACGGGGTAGACCACAGGTGACGCGCCAAAGGGATAGTGCCACCGACCAGCACGACCAGCACTCCACCAGTCAACACCAAATCTGCGGTCGACGAATGCACAAGCAATGACATGAGTGGCAAAATAAAGCCCATCAACGCCACCGCCAAAGAAACCCCACGGTGGAAACGTCCGGTCTCCGAATGTGGCCACGGGTCAAGCTGACGAGTAACCTCGCGGCCTTTCGCACTGATCGTGCAGGATTGCTTGACCGGGCAGGTGTTGCACACGGTCGGGTTACCCCGGTAACGCATGACGCGGTTTTCTGGGTCGAAGCTGGAAGGCCACAGCCATTGGTCTTCCGGGCACTGCCAAGCATCGTGGGACTCCATATAGCGGAATCCACCGGTCTGATCGCCATTGGTGCGATTGGATGCCGACCGAGCCATCCGGTCAAAGCCCCACGCCACGGCGAGCAGGAACAGACCATAGATGGAACTGAGGATGGTAAATACCGCAGGTAATTCCATTGCTATCTCGCTTGCTTACTTGCTGTCGTCGTCACGCTTGTCGGAGCTGTAGCTACCGCCCCACTTGGTGGAGCTGTTGGACTTGTGCTTATCCAGTGTATCCGAGACTTCTGCGCCCGTGCGGTTGTCGACGCGGCCATGGCCACCGGAGACCAATCCAACCGGAGAGCCTTGGCCTTGTGCTCCAGTACCAACGGGCTCCAGGTTTTCTTCGGATTCCACCTTGCTAAACAGTGGCGTGACCGGGAATTCTTGCTCATCTTCCATCGTTGGTATCTCACCGCTGTGACGCACGGCCTTGAATGCTCCCCAGATCAAGCCAGGAATACCGGCCATGAAGATCACGTCGCCAGGCAGGCGCAGCCATTCGATCAGCGCGTTATCCGGCTGGGTGATGTATCCCAGCGAACGAGCTTCAACATAACCTTCGGCAACCGAATGGTAGAGCTGCAATGTGCCCAACGGCAGCAGCGAAATAAAGACCATCCACAGCAGGCCAATGTTGAGCAGCCAGAAGCTCCACTGCATCGACTTATCCGACCAGTACTTCGGAGGTGTCAGGTAACGGAGCGCGAACACGCCTAGGCCGACGGCAAGGAATCCGTAAACACCCATCATCGCGCCGTGCGCGTGGTTCGCCGTCAGGGCGGTACCGATCTGGAAGTATGACACGATTGGCAAGTTGACCAAGAATCCGAAGATGCCGGCACCCAAGAAGTTCCAAAAACCAACGGCAACCAGGAACATCACAGCCCAACGGTGTGGGAATGGCCGCTTGCCGGTCGCACGCTGTTTAGATCCAAGCTGCATGAACGTCCAGGCTTCGACGGTCAACAATGTCAGCGGGACCACCTCGGCGGCAGAGAAGAACGACCCCAGCGCCATGTGCTCAACCGGAGTACCGGAGAAATACAGGTGGTGCATGGTGCCGATCACGCCACCAATGGAATACAAAATGATGTCCAAGTAGATGATGCCCAGGGCGATCTTTTCGCGAATAACACCCAGCAACACGAAGACATAGGCAACCATGATCGTCGTAAAGAGTTCCAGGAAGTCTTCGACCCAAAGGTGGACAACCCAGAAACGCCAGAACTCTGCAACAGTCAGGTGCGTCGACGAGCCTGCAAGCATGCCGACGGCGTAGAAACCTGGGATGGTCAGCCCGGAGAAGAAGAACAACCACGGCATGTTCGACTTGTGCTCGGTTTTCAGGCGACCGTGCAGGGTTCGGAAGATCATGAAGATCCATAGGAACATGCCGATGGTCAGCAGGATCTGGAAGAAGCGTGGCAGATCCAAAAACTCCCACTGCTGCGACCAAATGCTGCCTTCTGGCACGATGCCGAAGGACGAGAGCCATTCAAAGGCCATGGAACCGAAGACGACAAAGGCGATGGCGCCCAGCAGAGCCCATGTCAGCCAGCTTTGTTTTTTAGGTTCGCGGCGGGCAATGAATGGTGCCAGGAAGATACCGGCGGCCAGCAAACCACCGGCAGTCCACAGCAGGGATAATTGCAGGTGCCATGTACGCGCGACGTTGTACGGCAAGATTTCTTGCAGCGGGATTCCGAAGAAGCCTTCGATTTCCACGCGGTAATGCTGTACTGCGGCACCCAGCAGCGCTTGGATGAGGAACAGCAGCATGGTGACCAGAACGAACCAGGCAACCACTTTTTGCGATTTGGACAGTTTTACTTCCCCGGGTTGTTTGAAATCGAGGTTTGGGGTCTCTTCAGCGTGCCAGCCAATCTGGCGCGACCAGCGGCCGTAGATGGCGAAGATCAGACCGATACCACCGATCAGTGCAATTAGCGAGAGCACCGACCACACAACTAAGTCAGCCGTCGGAGTGTTGTTCACACGTGGCTCTGCTGGCCAGTTGTTTGTGTAGGAATAATCATGGCCTGGGCGTTCTGCAGCAGAAGCCCATGCGGTCCAAGCGAAAAAGCCGGTGAGGTCGTGAATTTCGTCTTCGTTGTTGATGAACTCCTTCGGCAGACCGTGAACATCGGAGTTAGTACCGAAATAGTCCAGGTAGTGTTTTTGCGCTTCTTCGAATGCCGAGATTTGGTTCGGGGTCCACTCCAGCACACCAGTTTGTTCGTCGAACCGGTTGGTGCGGAATTCCTCGACAATGGCTTCATCTTCCGTTGACTCCGGCGAGATGAAGCCTGGGATGCCGTTTGCTGAGTTCTGCTCTTTGGCATGCTCAGTGGCCATGCGCAGATACTCCGCGGTGAAATCAGGGCCCAGGTATGCACCGTGCCCCATCACAGAGCCATATTGTTGCAGGCCGCGGGCCTGGAACAATTCCTGGCCATGGGTGATCTCTTCAGAAGTCAGGATGGTCTCACCGGACTCCTGCGAAACAATCTTTTCCGGCTGCGGCATGGAGGCATCGTAAGTTCGATACGCCAAAAAACCCATGACGAAAAAGCCGAAAAGCATGGTCAGTGCAACACCTTGCACCCATGCACTATTGAATGCGAGGACCGGCTTCGACCGATCTTCTGTGTCCTCTGCCAAGGACGCGCGCTGAACTTCAGACATGATGACCCAAATCCCATCTATAAGACTTCGCACAGATAACCTGTGTACAGTCCTATAAATACCTCATAAAATAGTCGGAAAATAATTCATGACCGGCGGGGTTACTAATAGGTTCCTTCAAAAGATGTAGGTCGATAAACAGCCAGTTGAGCAAGCAGTGTGATTGTTGTGGTGCGGTAAAAATTGTCTCCAAAACGCTCCCCCATTAAAATTAAAACCATGTCCTTCAAGGAGCACACGAAAAAGAATTGGCTGATCACTTTCTTCGCTGCAATCTTCGCAGCCTCGGTCGTGGTCATGATCTTTTTCGACGAGCCGCGCAATACCGTGGTGATCTCTTTGGCATTCGTGGCATTTGCAGTGCTGAGTTTTCTGCTCATCCTGGTGATCTGGCTGTGGCTATCCAACCGGAAACAACGCGTGCAGGGTGATGGCACGCAAAGTAACTCGCAGCGCGAACAGGACAAATCTGCCGTGAGCTAGGTAGCGAATTACATGCACTCTTGAGCCTGATCGCGGTGGCTAACTCGCACCACACCGTAGGCTTGTGGCATGAAGCAATCGCTTATCGACGCCCACGAGATTCTTGCCGACGCCAAACAGGTGGAAGTGTTTACTGGCGCGGGCATGAGTGCGGATAGTGGGATCGCCACTTACCGGGATGCGCAGACCGGCTTGTGGGAGAACGTGGACCCGCAGGCGATGGCTTCGATCGATGCCTGGCATCGCGATCCAGAAACCATGTTTGCCTGGTACTTATGGCGCGCACACTTGGCACAACGCGCCGAGCCCAACGCCGGACACCGCGCCCTCGCAGCAGCACGAAAAGTGACCGTGACAACGCAAAACATTGATAATCTGCATGAACGCGCAGGCAGTGAAGATGTTGCCCACTTGCATGGTTCTTTGTTCGAATTCCGCTGCACGGATTGCGCAACGCCTTATCGTGAGCAGATTGCCCTGCCTACCAGACCAGTGGACAAGATTACGCCACCAGAATGCAGGGAGTGCGGTGGGCTCATTCGGCCGGGCGTAGTCTGGTTTGGCGAGCCGTTGCCACAAAATGAGTGGGTAAAGGCGGAACGTCGGATGTCCACGGCGGACGCGCTGCTCATCGTGGGAACTTCTGGGGTGGTCTACCCTGCCGCCGGGCTGCCTGTGACGGCGTATAGGCGTGGTATTCCGATCGTGGAGGTCAGCCCACAGCCGACGGATTTATCACAGCTAGCCAGCGTGATTGTCACAGCCACCGCTGCGGAGGCTCTGCCCCGCATCCTCAGTGGGAGGATCACTAGCAATCCGTAATCTGGTATTCAGGAATACTATGGGTCACAAAGCACCGTTGTGTCGAGATGCCCCGATCACGTCAACCAATGGAAACGCTTAGGACACCTACTATGAATCATGCCAGTTCAATATGCGTTTACACACTAATCTCCAGAGCATGGGGCCACTACTTTGTCGAAGGCCCATCGCATCTGCGAGACCAACTTGCATTCAAAACCCATTCACTCTTGTTCAATAATATCCAATTCTCCGAGGAGGTAACAGGAAAACTAGGCAAGACCGCTCTCAAAAAAGCCTACGATGCTTATAAAGCCGCATTTTTTGACCCCCGCTACCAAGCAGCAATACAGCGATGCATCATACACGCAAAAATATCCCAAATCGCCACCCAAATTACACCATTTCTCCACCACCACCTATATCTGCAACCCGAAATATTCGACGACGACTCCCTACTGGAATGGATCAAACAATATGCCCACACAATTGATCCCACACTAAATCTAGGCCGCCCAGTCCATTTCAATCCAGATTTTGAAATAGAAACACCCCAAGGACAAAAACCAGAACTAATCGGCTTTTACGCGTATATGTATGGATTTCCATTGCCGAATGTATCCGGATTTTACCGAAATGAACAAGAACTTCTGGCGCGCACAGCAGGAATGGCCTTTGAAGAACTTGCCGGCACCATACAATTCCGGCATTCCCCACCAATGGACAGCCAATTTCCTTTTCGATACAACGCCCAATTGCGTTGGTGGGAAAGCTATTGGAATGGCTGCTTCGATGAGATGGCACCATGCGAAAAAGTCGCAAGCTTTATTCGCGCGAAGCGTAGGTACGAGCCTCATTTCATCCGAATTTATCCATTGTTCCCTGCAAAACAATCATCCGAGGTCAAGGATTAAACGCTGAGGGGAACGCTAGATAACTCCACTAGTCAACTCACACTAATTTACTGCACACAATCACATAAGCGATTTATGTCACTTTCTGCTAAAATGGGTGCACTTCACCGTTTAGATCTGCGAGGATCTACGAGATCAAAAGGGACTGATCAGATTGAGACGCAAACACTACACAGCCATATTGGCCATTCCTCTAATCACGCTGCTCGCAGTTTTCAACTCAGAGGTTGCATCCGCACAGGTCAGTGCCGTCAGCGACGATGTCCTCACCGATGAAGCTATAGCTTTAGAAACTCAAACCCAGGATTATGTTGCAGATCGTGACCAACCCTCGCCTGAGGATGAAATAAAACAATTTGCGCTCGAGCACCCGGAAACAGTTACTGAATACGAACTCCAAACAACCACAACTCCAGTGCAATCCTTAGGAAATCCTGAGGACCCTGCATCAATAGGGGAATCCAGAAGTGCTTGCGAAAGGGTATGGCCAACACGCTTTTCTGTGTGCGGCGCAATTAAAGCTAAATATAAGGAAATCGGCGGAGCACTATCATGGCTAGGACCACCAACAAGCGGAGAAGTACGTAACCCCGATCAAGTCGGTTATCGATCTACTTTTCTTGGCGGTGCTATCTATTGGCATCCCGAAACTGGAGCACACGCCATCACAAACGATGGTATGCGTCAATGGGGTTCATTAGGTTGGGAGCAAGGAGTCCTTGGGTATCCAACATCCGGGCCAAAAAATATTAGCCCATTGCCAGTCGCTCAGTACCAAAATTTCCAAGGTGGAGACACCTATTACTCACCGGTCACTGGAGGTGCAATTTGGGGCGACCTGAAACAGCGTTATGATGCAATAGGTGGCCCATCTCATCCGATTGGCATTCCAGTTAGTAATGAGTTGTCTAATACCGATGAATATCGATTTAATAATTTTTCAAACGGAGTAATGACGTGGCAGCGCAGTAGTCGACGCAGCCACTATATGTATTTGCCTGCTCGTAGGGTCTGGGAATCATTAGGCCGGGAAACAGGAACACTGGGATTTCCGGAGACTGATGAAGTCGCCGAACATGCCGGAGTTTTTCATCTAGTCAACTTTGGCGATCGCGGTGTCATTGCCTGGAATAACCTTTTAGGTGCACGTGAACTCCAGGGACAATTATTTAACCTATGGATTCAGCATCGTGGCACCCCAAATGATTTGGGGTGGCCGATCCCCTCTCTCGAATCTATGCATGACTCAATCCACCAAGACTTTACAAAGGGTACCGTCCTTGGCTCATCTGACAGTCTCGCTTGGATCCCTTCCGACGAAGAATACTGGCCCAATGAAATCGCCACCCGCACTGCGGGTCTAACCATGGATGCTGACTCGCATATTTCCCCAGGAATGTCCCGCTCGGCGAATTTATGCAGCAGCTTGCCGCCAGTTTCAGAGCAAAAGAAAAACGAAAACTTCGCCGTAAAAATAGGGGCTGTCATTAAAGGCAAAACAAACTCACGGGACTACCCAGACGAATTTAGGTTTATGATCCGTAAGGGATTTTATGATGCCTCTATGATGGACGGATGGGGTCAGTTAAAAGCACTTTGCAAACATAACTTCTCAAATTACAAAATGATGGAGGCAGTGTCCAAACATTCTCCAATCGGCTACAGTTCTGACCCTGACAAAGATTACTTCCGATTCGATAAAATCGTTTACTTTTATTCATGCGGAGGCCCTAGCTTCACGCGCAATAACTGTAAACAAGTCTATGATCCAGAAGAAATAACCGTGATCTTCGATCCATTCAAGCCAAAAAACTACACAGGAACAACCGCCAAGTGGGCTAACGGACTCATTACCGCATGGTGCAACCCAGCTGGAATCAGAAGGTCAGAGCCCTATGTGTCGAGATGCCCCGATCACGTCAACCAATGGAAACGCTTAGGACACCTACTATGAATCATGCCAGGTCAATATGTGTTTACACGCTAGCCCCGAACTCATGGAGCTGCTACATTGTCATGGGCCCATGGCCTTCGCGGGACCAACTTGCGTTCAAAACCCATTCATTCTTGTACGGTTCGATTCTATCTTTCGAGGCTGCAGGAAAACTAGACAAGACCGCTCTCAAAGAAGCCTACGATGCTTATAAAGCCGCATTTTTTGACCCCCTCTACCAAGCAGCAATACAACGGTGCATCGTAGACGCAAAAATATCCCAAATCGCCACCCAAATTACCCCATTTCTACACCACCACATATATCTCCAATTCGAAATTTTCGACGATGCCTCCCTACTCGAATGGATCAAACGTTATGCCCACACAGTCGACCCCGCACTAAATCTAGGCCGCCCAGTCCATTTCAATCCAGATATTGAAATAGAAAAACCACAAGGCCAAAAACCAGAACTAGTCGGCTTTTACGGGTATATGTATGAATTTCCGTGGCCAAATCAGTCCATGTATTGCCGAAGCGAACAAGAACTTCTGGCACGCACAGCAGGATTTGCCTTTGAAACTCTTGCCGCCAGAATACATTTCCGGCATTCCCCACCAATGGACAGCCAATTTCCTTTTCGATATAACGCCCAATTGCGTTGGTGGGAAAGCTATTGGAATGGATGCTTCGATGAGATGGCACCATGCGAAAAAGTCGCCAGCTTTATTCGCGCACAGCATCATTACGAGCCTTATTTCATTCGAATTTATCCGTTGTTCCCTGCAAAAACAGCAGTCGAAGTAAAGGATTAAGGATTAAACACCTGGGCATCAACCCCAGGCCAACTTCGCAAGCGCAAATCACTACGCCCCACGCATCTGCATGAGCTCAGCAGACCCGTCCTCCACAAACAGCGGATCAAACCGCACCAATAACTCGTGTAGTTTCTGTTCAACCCGCGATTGTTTTTCTTTCCGGTCCTCGCCGCCGCGGCTAAACCGCGACATCGGGGGAAGCAGTTTCGCGATCTTCGCCCCGCCCAGGTAGGCCGCTCCACTACCGAAAGCAGCGGGTACCACATCCCAGGTGGCGTCTGCTTTTAATTTTTCGCCTTCAATAATGCGGTTCAGTTCTTGCGCCATTTTGCGGCGCACGTATGCTGGCCAGGCCTCATCAACGGCGGTCGTTACGGTAACGGAATCGACGAATTCTTCTACCAAGTCCTTAACGATCTCGTCGATGGCATCGCGAAGCTGAGATTGGCGCATCACAATACTTTCAATCTCCGCAATGAGCTCTTTGATGTCAATGATCTCGCGAGTATCTTCAGGCTCAACGTGAGGTTATCCTCGAGTAGTGGACACCCTATTAATAAGGATCCTGTGTCCGTAAGAGCGGATGTTCATTGTGAGTCAACAGCGAAAGAAATACACACCTGAGTATCGACGTGAAGCCGCGAACCTAGTAATCGAGTCGCAGCGCCCAATCGCTCATGTGTCAAAGGAGATTTGCGTCGGACCAGGCCTTTTAGGCTGGTGGTCAAACTCGAGCGGGAACGCCAAGGCTCGGTAGATGGCCGTAGTGATGCCGATATACGAGCCGAAAACGCTCGCCTGCGTCGTGAGTTAGCTGAGGCCAAAATGGATAATGAGTTCTTGTCACAAGCCACCGCCTTTTTCGCTTTGAAACAACGCAATCGGAAAAACTTGAGCTAATACAGCCAGAGCAAGGCGAACCACAGCATAAAAACAATGAGCAGGTTATTAGAGGTTTCCCGTTCTGGCTACTATAAATCGCAAAACCGTGGCCAAACGCATGCGGATGATGGGTATTGAGGGTATTCCACCCAGGGCGTTTGTTCCCGTAACAACGATTCAATCCAAGCGGAAGTCCACGCTTGCAGACCTGGTGAAACGTCTATGTGATCAAGGGCAGCTTAATCGAGTGTGGATGTCGGATATTACCTATCTACGCACGAGCCAGGGCTGGCTGTACCTATGCGTTATCCGCGATGGATACTCCCGCCGAGTCCTAGGATAGTCTATGGATAGTGTGCAGGATTCTTACCTGGTTGAACGTGCACTGCGCATGGCTTAGATCCTGCGTGGTGACGTACCCGATGGCTTGGTATTCCACGCAGATCGTGGCACTCAGTTCACGAGTGAACAATTGTGGAATGTCTGCCAGCGACTAGGGATTGCACAACCGGCGCCGTTGCCACTCGTTCATCGGGATGATCAGCCTCTTCGATTTCGAAGCCCAGCTCGCTGATCAAATTGATAATAAGAAGGCCGCTGCTTAACCCCTAAGGAGCTTAACAACGTGTCCACGATTTGCGGGCAACCCCACTCGTGCGAGTTCTACCAAAGGGACTAGTCGATAAGGGTATCGGGAGATAGTTCTCCGTATCGTGCCGGTTCAGCGATTCCTTTCGCGAGCAACCGATGCTTGTCCAATATCGGCTCGATGGTCTCTGACAGCCAGCCGGTCGAAATTCCAGAACGGGTAGCTACGTCGTCGAGTGCAACAAGGATTTTGTAAATCGAATGGTCCGAGAATTTTCGGTAGTCCTGTTTGATGCGTCTGGTGGTCTTCGGCTGCAGGCCGGGAACATCGAGCACTCGGTGGTTCCATAATTGAGCACAATGAGCTATCCGGTTACGTAAGTACACGAATGACTTCACTTGGCCAGGCAGTAGTCTGCGAGAGGTATTCATCGAGTCTGCAATGTCATCCAACACTCCAGACAAGCTGGATGCCTCGATGAGGCGTGACAGGCTACCGAAAGAAAAAGCTTCCACGGCGACCCAGATTGGCATGCGGTCATAGGCTTCAGGCTTGTAGGTATGGCCTTGTTTGATTTCATCGCGGTAGTGGGCGACGAAAGCCTCTTTACTGCGATCAAGGTTCGAAAGGGCGTGCTCTTCGACACGTTCAGCATCAGGGTGAGGTGATTGAGTAAAACCTTCGCCGTGTGCAAACATCCCGGTTACACCGACACGGCAACCATAGGCATAGGCGAACCGGGTGCGTAAGAGAACCTCAAGGGGGTGCAGGAGCTCATCACAGACAGCCACCAGCTCCTGCTCTGCGTCATAGAGAGCGCGAATCGTCTCAAATGAGGCGCCCTTGAAGAACTGATTGTCGCCCCGTGCTGGGTCATGCTGCCAATGCCGGAAGTATCCGGAGAAGCGATAGTAGTTGACCCGCGCGAGAAATTCAGCTGCAGATGCCTCGTCATCGATGTGCATGCCGCGCCGACCGAGTAGCTCTACTTGTTGCTCGTAGCTCAACCAATCCTTCGGCATCGGGTATGCCTCCATAGAAATGAAAGGCCCCGGTCATTTGTGCATTCCCTCACGGGGAAGAGGCCTGACCGGGGATCTATTGCAACCTACTATACAGCACCTCTCCCAACGGATACAAAGTTGCTGCTGTCGGGGTGTCCGGATTCGCGTGGACTCAGGGGCGTATGCGTGAGAGCCCAAAGCGGCCGCACCCGTGGCTTGCTGGAATTCACATCAACCCAGGTCCTGCTTGAGTCCGCCCCGAAGGTCTCCTACTACGACGTGGTGCTCCAGTCGGACTCGCTGCTGACCATCACGGAAATCGCCAAAGACTATGGATTGTCGGCAAAGAAGCTGAACTTGCTGCTGCACGACGCCGGGGTGCAGTTCAGGCAGTCCGGCCGCTGGTTTCTCTACGCCCGGTTCGCCGAGCAGAGCTACACGCAGTCCAAGACCCACGAGTACGACAAGGGTAAGACCCGCACGCACATGTACTGGACTGGTGCGCTCCAAAAAATCCTGCATGAGCTGGCGTAAGACCCGCACGCACATGTACTGGACCCAGAAGGGACGGCTCTTCGTCTACGACTTGCTGAAGAAGCAGTACGGCCTGCTGCCGGTCATCGAGCAGGACAGCGGTGCGGCATGACGACGACTGCTGTCAACATCGACCTCGGTTTCTCGCCCCACAACACGGAGGGCTACCCAGACCCCACCGTGTTCAAAGCGCTGAAGAATCTCCAGCGCGCCGAGATCGAATGGGCCCACCACCTCGAGCTGCCGATCACCTATTTAGACGTTGATTTTGAGGAAGTCACCCTACGAGGGCAATGACGATGTTCACCAGGCAGGTGGCAGTCCAGCAAAACAACGCCACTACCCAAACCCGCACACTGTGACCACTGCGGTAGACCTGGAGGCGGTCGCCAGGTTGGTTCATGTGGTTGCCGAATACCTACGCCGTAGGCGCTGGGCGGGCAGTTTCGTGACCTCGAACTGCCTGGTCATGAATGTCGACAACTCCCACACCGAGGACCTGGCTGAATGGGTCACCCCGGAATCGCTGGCTAAGCGGATGGCGGGTGTGGCGTTGATGACCGCCACCAGCAGGAACCACCAGAGGGCGAAAGGACCCCGGACCCCAGTCGGCGATACCCCGCTTCCACGTCTACTTCCCAATCGACCCCGTGACTGATGCTGCGGCCCCCTCGACGGGGCAGGCAACGATAATAACTAGCTGGTGTCCACAGAAATTAGTCTTCAATGAGCCACGAAAGTGCTTCATAGCGATCGAGCAGTTCTTCTTCTTTGAATTCGAGAGCGTCTGCTTCTCGGAGTCGCCGCAACATCGCCACTGTGTAAGGATACATTTCTTTTTCGACCTGGTTACGATCGCTGCGAAGCTCCTCCGTTGAACGTGGAGTCGATAATGGTGCTGACATGATGCCTCCTCGCAGCTTTCCCTTGATCGAATCGAATTATCGTTACAACAGTTATCCCACTGCTACTGCAGTTGCGGTACTAGTCTCCAGAATTATGGAGCAGCATTTTCTGAACTGGCCCCCAAAGTTCCTGGTTCCTCGGCAATCGTTATTTCTTCGTCACCAACGCCAGGATTCCGAACACGACTACACAGACCAGGGCTGCCATCCAACCGAGCATAAGCACTCCCCCTACCGCAGCTGGGGCTTCCGCAATAGCCGCAACGATAGTCACTGCGGTTATGCCACCCAGTGTCAACGCTGACTGTTTCAGTCTGCGAGGCGCTTTCCGCGGTTGTGCTTGTTTAGCAGGCTCTGCAGAATGACTTGCCTGATATTGCACTGGTGCAGCATCAGTGCCCCTGCCGTCATTTATCGGGCCATAGCGCAAAGCACGTGCCTGGGCTAGCAGCTGCTCACCAATCTCATCATCAATTTCTGGATCCAGATTTTCCCGCGCTGCCTGCATAGACCGTGGTTGTGGAGTAGCTTCCTCGTTCCTGTGTGTCGCACGAGTAATGCGGTCGGCGCTACAGATGCGCTGGCCTTCGTCGTTAAGCACTCTACGCTCATCGCTAGCTTGCTGTTCTAGAGGCTGTGCTAGTTCTGCAAGCTCGTCAACCTCGGCCTCTTCTGTAGCAAAAGCCTCATCTGCAAAAGACACATCGAGTTGGAGCTCCGCCCACTGCGCAAAATCAGCTGCGGTAACAACTGGCTTCCCATAACGACGGGCCAACCCTGTTTTACCGTCTTCAGCCGTAATGTCATCAGAAACCAGGACGTCGCAACGCGTCTTAGTAACAGCCTGCTTGTAGTCCAGGCCAAGCATCGCGCACAGCCTTTGCAGAGAATCCCCGTGCGGGTACAACTCACCATTGACGACAGTGGAACCGCGGAAGGCAACCCGGGTGCCTTCGACAAGAGCTTCGTCTGCTCGAACTACCTGAAGAGCAGATTTTTCCGTCTCCGGCTGCTGGCCATACGGGTAGTGTTGTGAATCTGCAACAAATTTTTCGACTACCGGAGCCTTTGGCTCAGGGGCAGGCGCAGAAACCGCAACGTAGTTCGGAGTTTGTGTCTCCTGCGCATGATCGTTGTTGTAGTACCAGTCTTCAAAATCTTCTTGGGCAATAATCGGTTTACCAAACTCGCGGGCAGCCTGTGCCTTCCGCGACATTGAAGCGATGTCAGCGGCAACAACCACGTCGCACCGCGTCTTCGACATATTCTTCTTGTACTCCAGCCCCTTTTCGGCACAGATTTCTGCTGATCTTTCATCGTTCGCAGACCCGCCCAACAAGCTGGTGACTCCCGTAAACGCCACCCGGGTGCCCGGGCGCAGCAGCTGAGAAAGGTCCACGACTTCGTCTTCCACTGGTGGGAGCGAAACCGGACGCGAATCAATACGAGCAACTCGCTGTTTGATCTCATGCTCCAACGTCGTGGTCCAAGCACCACGCGACAGTGCCCACGCGGACAAAAGCTCGGCACATTCTGCTACTTCAGCAAAATCCTGCGGCTGTGCACCACCTCCCGACATTGCTGCCCACGCGATATCGGAATCTGTAGCCTGCGAATTATCCAAAATCATCGGGAAGTTCGGCGCCCACTGCGGTCGATACACAGCACCTTCCGCATCCTTGTTTGCGTTTGGGACGAGCTGCCCACGTTCAGGCACAAGTTTGCCTTGTTCGTAAGCCCGGGCCATCGATTCGCAACGCTCTACCACTGTTTCGCCTTGCGCCTCAAACTGAAAATCGCCAGTTTCATAACCGATACCCAACGCTACATCCATGCCTGGTTCTTGATGGCGTACTGCGCCTTCTAACATCGCAAGGCGATCACCAATAACAATTCCTCCCTGTGCCTGGCGCAGCAACAACGGCCAAAAATCGCCGAGTGTTGGCACCATCGCTAAGCCCCTGGCTGGAATGTTGTGCTGTCGGCCAAAATCACCCAAGTCTGCCATCGGATTAATCCACGAACCAAAATCAGCTACCCGCCGTCCATCTTGGTAAATAATCGCGTGAATACGTGCCACGTGCTGGCTAAGCCCAAAATTCACTCCATTAAATGACAAAAACACCACGCGGCTAGCATTGATCCCGGCGCTCACTTCCCGTCGCACCTTGCGCACCAACGCATTATTCGCCCGAATATGCCGGGGCTCCACCGGTGCCGAGAACCGCAGATTCTCCAAATCAACCGCCCGCGACAACGCGACATAAAATTGCCCATCGGTAGCAGTTCCGCCTTTCAAATTAATGAAAAGTCGCGGAATCGTCTTGCCTTGGCTCTTATGGATCGTGATCGCCCAAGCTAAAATAATCGGAAATTGCGTCACCGCACCAACTCGAACACTCACCAAACGCCCGCCCTCAACAGCAGGCTGTTTAATCTCCCAGGTATAACGGACAATCTTCACTAGTTGGCCGGTGTCGTCGATACGCACCATAATCTCTTTATCCGTTGCGCCGACTATCTCACCAAAACTGCCGTTCACATAACGCCCGTGGGCATCATTAACCACCGTCATTACCCGAGCCCCCACAGCATAATGCAGTTCTTCGCTGCCGCTAAAGGAGTGGACATCCGCGTATCCGTTCTTTTCGGCGTAAGAAACGTAACGACGGCCAGGCAGCTGGCTCAGCCGCGTTTGGTTGATCGCTGCAACCGTAGCTTTACGTGACGTCAACGTAACCCAACCATCCGGAGCGACAAAATCTGGGTCTACTCGCTGGTTCAGGATTTCTAAAGCTTCACTGCCAACCACGCCTTCGCGCACCTCATTGAGGATATCGACGAACGTGGAATCTGCTTGGCGCCAAATCGTCGTCAGGTTAATCTCCTTTAACTGCAGTTCAGCATAAGATTTCGCGGAAAAGAAGTACGGCGTATCCCACACGCTGTTGAACAGATCTGCTTCCTTGCTCGTCACAACAGGTGGAAGCTGGAGTAGATCGCCTACTAACACCAGTTGTACTCCGCCGAACGAAACATCACGACCGCGAATTTTCCGCAGTGCGATATCCATCATGTCGAAAATGTCCGCGCGCACCATGGAAATTTCATCAACCACGAGCACGTCGATAGCTTTCAGCACCTTAGAAACTCTGCTCGACGCACTCCACTCACCACCAGGTGCGAGCGCATCCGGATACATTCCCGGACGGAACCCAAAGGACTTATGTATGGTAAACCCATCTATGTTCAGTGCAGCCACTCCAGTAGGCGCGGTTACTAGAATTTCTTTATCGCTGTGGCTGTCCAAAAAATGCCGCAATAAGGTGGATTTACCAGTACCCGCCTTGCCAGTAATCAAAACATTCCGCCCCTGCTCAATAATATCCAGGGCATCTTTAAATTCGGCGGTAATAGTGATGGGCACGGCGCCTCCGCAAAGAACAAATAAAAACTATTGACGATTGTGTTTAATAACATATCTAATCAACGGTTCCGGCTACTCATTACCCAGCCCTTGCGAATACACACTGGTAAATAGTTCTCGGCGACACCGACGGCATCCAATTCCTGATTCGGGCCTCCGGCCTCACCGTGACATCCATGGGCGCCGGAAAACAGCAGGTTTAACAGCTGATCTGCAGCGGGTATAATAGGCGAGGCCCGCTGCAGATTGCAGTAAAACTACACTTCTTCCAGCCCACCGTGGACGAATTCACCGCCGACCATGGTGGCCAGGATCTGGATATCGCTGATGGTATCCGGATCCACCTCCCGGGGGTCGTCGGCAAGCACCACCAAGTCTGCTAACTGGCCCGGCGCGATCTGCCCCTTGCGGCCAGCCCAGCCGGTCGCTGCCGCAGACCCCACGGTGTATGCGTAGAGCGCGTCGTCGACGGTGATGATTTCTGCTGGGCCGAACTCTTCCCCGTTTTCTGTTTTACGCTGCACGAATGCCTGAATAACCTTGAGTGGTTCGCCATCGGCAACCGGGCGGTCCGAGCTTCCCGGCAAGATCATGCCTGCTTCCAGCAGACGCTTGGCCGGGTAAGCCAGTTTCGTGCGCTCTTCGCCGAGCATTTCTGCCATGATCCCACCGAATTCCGGGATGAACCGCGGCTGCGGGGCCACCACGATATTATTTTTCGCCAGCCGCTCAATTTGATCGGCACGCACTACCCCGCCGTGTTCGATGCGGTGCGGCATCTCCGGTGCGCCGTATTTTTCGGTAGCTTCTTCGATGATGTCGAGCGCCAAATCTACCGCGGCATCGCCAATGGCATGTAAGGCCAGCGACCAACCATTTCCAGCAGCTTTGATGGCTTGCGCAGCCATATCTTCCGGATCTCCCTGCAAATAGCCCTTGCGGTGCTTGCAGCCACAGTAGGCTTCAGTCATCGCCGCGGTGGTACCCAACATTGAGCCGTCGGTAAACAGCTTCACCGGGCCGATCTGCAAGCGCTCGTTACCCAAACCAGTGCGGATGCCCGCATCTAGACCGTGCCCCTCCGGATCATCAGCGTGCCCGTCGAGCGGGTGCAAAACGTCGCTGGTGATCATCGCTTGGGTACGGGCCAGCAGGTCCCCAGCCGCCGCGGCTTGCTGGTACGCGGCCATCTCGCGCGGGCTGTGTCCGATCCAGCCACCGGCGATTCCGGCATCAGTCACCGAGGTCAGGCCTTCTTCTACATAACGACGGTGTGCCAGCTGCAACGCATAGGCAAGCTCGTCGACAGATTCCGGGCTGAGCTGATCGTTAATTGCACGCATGGCGTTTTCTTCCAGCAAGCCGGTCGGGTTGCCATCGTCGTCAAGCACCACCTGGCCGCCTTCGGGCTGCTCCGGATCGTCGACATTGATGCCACCAGCTTGCAGGCCCGCAGTGTTGACCGTCATGCTGTGGCCAGAATTGTGCTTGATGGCCAGTTTGCGGTTGTTGGTGGCGCGGTCCAGCTCAGCGATGTCCAGTTCTTCCCCACCCATTTTCGACGGACGGAAATTCGAAGCAATCAACCAATCCTGGTCTGGGCGCTCCTTCTCTGCCTGGGCCAAAGTGTCATACACATCCTGTGCGCTGTGGCAATCACTCAGATCAATCTCTGCCAGAGTCAGCCCAAACCACACCGAGTGGCAGTGCGCATCGTTAAAGCCCGGCGCGATAAACGCGTTGTTCGCATCAAAGCGGCGGCGCGCACCCAACTGATGGGCTTGGGCCTCATCGAGGATGAAAAACCGGTCACCAACAATGCCAACTGCGCTTGCCGACGGATTCTCGCGGACGCCAGTCCAGATACGGGCATTAGTAATGAGTATGTCGAGCAAGGCCATGATGAATTTTGCTTCCTTTCAGTTCTTCTCAGCGTTCAGTCTCAGTCACAGGGAGGTTCCGCAGCTCCTTGCGCAGGATCTTCCCGGTGCTTGATTTCGGAATCACGTCGATGAACTCCATCATGCGGATCTTTTTGTATGGTGTCACACGCTGCGCCACCCATTCCAGTAAAGCCTCGGCACTAACAGCTGGATCAGCAGCATCAACGCCCTGCTGCAGCACCACAAACGCACGCGGTAGCTCTTCCCCAGCAGATTCACGCCGGTGCCCCACTACCGCGGCATCGGCAATGGCCTCATGCGTCATCAACAGCGCCTCCAACTCCGCAGGCGCAACCTGATAGCCCTTGTACTTGATCAATTCTTTCAAGCGATCAACCACGTAAACGTTGCCACGGTGATCCAGGTTTGCGATATCACCGGTGCGCAGCCAGCCGTCGTCAAGCATGATCCTGCGGGTCGCCGCCTCATTGTTGAGATACCCCAGCATCACTTGTGGGCCACGCACCCACAACTCACCGTCGGCCGAACGCTGGCCCGCACGCGCTGGCGGTAGAATTTCCTCGCAAGCGGCAGAGTTAACGTCTACCACCTTGATTTCCGTATTAGCTACCGGCAGCCCGATGGAATCCAGTGGGGTCACGCCGATATCGCCGACGTTTGTGACCGGGCTGGTTTCTGTCATACCAAACCCCTGAATAACGTTAACCCCCAAGCGATCAGCAACGGCGCGCGCTAACTCACCATCCAGGGAGGCCGCCCCGGAGAGCACAGTTTCTAAAGCGCTGATGTCAAAATCAGCAACCAACGGATGCTTAGCTAACGCCACAGCAATCGGCGGAGCGATAAAAGTAAAAGTCACCCCATATTTTTGGTGCGCGGCCAAGAAACTTCCCAATTCAAACTTCGGCATAGCCACGATGTGCGAACGTAAACGCAAACCAACGTTCAACAACACATTCATGCCATATATATGCGAAAACGGCAGCACGCACATAAGCACAGAATCGCGGTGCACCCCGTTAGCTTGTAGCCGCGCACTCATCTGCACAATATTCGCCACCAAGTTCCGGTGGCTAAGACGCACGCCCTTCGGAAGCCCCGTGGTTCCTGAAGAATAAGGCAGCGCAGCCACATGCGTGGCAGGATCAATATCAAGATCCGGCGGGGCATACCCTGCAGCCACGAGAGCCTGCACACCGGTGTTCTCATCAGTAAGATCCACAATGTTCTGAGCAACGATTCCAGCCTCTTCAGCTCCGGCAAAGCCAGCTTGCCCCAGCATGCTGGTGGTGAACAAGTAGCTCGCAGCAGAATCTTTGAGCTGCTGCGCAATATCCGCGGTGTTCAACAGTGCGCCCAACGTGGTTACGCTCGCCCCGGCGCGCAAACTTCCGTGGAATGCCACGGCAAAAGCAAGACTATTCGGGCAGTGCAGCCCGATAACATCTCCCGGTTTTATTCCCCGGTGCGTGAGCGCACCAGCAAATGCGTCGACAAGCGCTTTGAGTTCCGCGTAGGTGGTTGTGGAACCGGTCGCATCATCGGTGATAGCGATGTGGTCACGATCTTCATCGGTCAGGTTGCCAAACAACACGTCGTAGACAGTGCTATTCGGGATTTCCAGATCTGGTTGTGCACTGTAAATTGGCATGTTTTCTAAGTTTTAAGCTTTCTAAACCCCGTAAGCTACTTTTAATCGCGGGAATTATAGCGGCTCATCAAACGTTCAATGAGTTCATCTGTGAGCTTGTCATCCGCCAAAATGGCATCAAGCAACCGCTGCGATTCTTCCGTGGATACCGGCTCTTCGGTGTCATAAGAATCACCGCTCAAGTCCATGCCGAAGTCGGTCTCGTCAGCAGCGCCAGAGTCGGTACTAGCGCTGAGTTGATCCACATCAGAATCAAAAGAATCCATAAAGTCGCTGACTTCTTCTTCCGTCATCTTCTTGTGCTTGCCCGAGCGTGCCTCTTTTTCCATACGACGCTGCAGCGCTGCTTCCATCTGCCGGTGCCTCCAAGAACGCACGCGGTGTGGTTCCAGCTTGCGCCCCACCGCGCGGCTTTTATGCTCAGCCTTCTTAGCCAGCACTTTCACCTGCGCCGCGGTGTCATTGATTGGTGCCCAATCCTGGTGGGCAGGCACGCGCCAACCAGCCCAAATACCCAACAGTGCAAGGAAAATAGAAACTAACGGGCCGACGACCATGCCGACGGCCAGCATGCCGAAGTGATTACCGATGAGCACAATGCTGGCACAGGCAATCGCCGGAATGACCGTGGGCTGATTATTGCCAAAAACAGCTGGCTCCCGCCCCATGGAAATATCACGAATCATGGAACCACCCGTAGCGGTAAACACGCCCATCATGATGCACGGAATCAACGGCAGACCGTAGGTAATAGCCTTCACCGCACCAGTTCCTGCCCACAGGCCAGAGACGACGGCGTCGCCATGCGCCTGGATATAATCCCAGGTTTTACCCTTGAAATAGACAAAGCGTGCAATCAGCGCACCAGTAAAAGCCAGGTACAGATATTCTGGCTCACTCATTGCCGCGACGGTGCCCTGGTTAATGAGCACGTCGCGCACCATACCGCCACCCAGCGAGGAGAACATCGCGATAAAAAAGAACCCGATGATGTCATAGCCGCTTTTCCGAGCGATAGTGCCGCCGATAATTCCCATCAGCAGCACGCCGCTGACATCAGACCAGCGGTACAAGGATTCAATGAGCGGATCTACTTCAGACATAAGCAATATTGAACTCCACCGCTACGCAGAGCGCGAAATTAGTCCACCCGAATACGGCAAAGATTTCTTAGCTCATCGCGTTCTTATCACGTGCGCTACTGCTCTCACTAGCGCGCTACTTCTCCTGCAGTACCGCCTGGCCTTTGCTTGGATAATCGGTGATGAGGCCATCTACGCCGGCAGCAATCTGCTCACGCATAGTGTCTTCATCATTGACAGTCCACGGCACCACCGCCATGCCCGCCTTGTGCGCCTGAGTAATCAGCTCCGGTGTAGCGACCGGGTGGTAGTCGTCGTCACGCGGGGTTTGCCCATAAGGAACCGCATGTCCAGGCGAAAGCACCTGCACGCCTAACTGTTTTGCGGCTTCTACGATGTCACCGTCGACGGCATCATAATCAACATCGCCAATCCAGGCCGAGCCCGATTTCCATGTAGTTTCGTCCCACAACAAGACCAGCGGAATCTCAGCATCGCGTTCACGCACCAGCGGCAGCGATGCCCAATCGAAGGACTGAATCATGGTGCGATCCGCGACATCAGCATTCTCCACCTCATCCATGATCGCATCGACGAATTCCTGTGGGGATGCCGTTTGTTCGCGGTGCTCCGGCTCCAGCTTGGTTTCGATATTGAAGTGCACATCCGGGTAATCTGCGGCGATCTCGAAGACCTCAGAGAGTTGCAGCAAACGGTTGTCGTCCTGCGGGGCAGCGTCCGGGAAATCGTCCAGGTTCTTATTGCAGTTCAGCGTGGACAGCTGTGCGAAAGTCAGATCGTGGACCAGCTTGCCGACGTACGGGAACTGTGGATCACCCTCGGTAACAGGCTTGGTGTCCTGGCATTTCTCGGCATCGATCTCCGTATCGTGCCAGACGACAGGGACCCCATCCGCAGACAACTCGATGTCGAATTCAAGGGTGGTCACGCCCATTTTCAGGGAATTAACCAAGCCCTCACGCGAAGACTCGATCCATTCGCCACGCCCAAAACGGTGTGACTGCAAATCAAACCCTTGCGGCAATTTCGCCGCCGCTGCTGGTACGGGGTTCGCCTGCACGTCCAGGTCTGCAACCTGCTGTTTTTCAAAGGTCAACTTTTCTTCCTTCCCAGTAGTGGCGGCTTCAGTTGCGCTTTCTACGATTTCACTAGCACTGTCGGCCGCGTTGTTTGCTGCATCAGCGGCGTCATCAGCCTGCGAACATCCCGCCAGGGCAATAGCACTTGCCCAGAGTGCTGCGATGACTTGTACACCACGACGTCGGCTCATACGCGGATTATGCGGGCTACGCGGACCAAAAATACGTGCACTGTCTGTCATAAATTGCTCCTAACATGAATAAAATATCGAAATTCAGGGCATCCCAACGCGCTCGTGTGGCATCGTTGAAATGAACGCTCCCCCGCGTTTCCCTGTTTACTGGGCTGTTTAGAACAGCTTGTTTACTGAGCTCTTTACAGAGTTAAGGAGATTACCGTGAAGTTTTCCACCCGTACATTCGCGGCAACTTTTGCTGCTGCCGGAGTTTTCGCTGGAATGATCGCTGCACCAGCTAGCTCTCAGGCACAAGCTTTCAACTTGCCTACAAGCAGCATCCCGCTTTCTTCTAGCCTGCCGACGCCACAGCAGCCGGGAACCCCAAGCACGCCTGGTACGCAGCACCGGCCGAGCACGCCTGGAACCCCTGGTGCACCGAGCAAGCCTTCTACCCCATCTAGCGTGGAAGCTAAACGGGCAGCAGTCATCGCAGAAACGAATAAGTTCCGCGCACAGCAAGGGGCACAACCGCTGCAGAGCAACCCTGCGCTTAATGCCGAAGCACAACGTCGCGCCGAAGAGCTTGCGCGGAACAACGCTTTCCATCACTTCGAGCTTGGCTCGCTTGTAGCAAACCACGGCGGAGTCAGTGAAAATATTTTTCAACTCTCCGATGGCTTCGATTTCGCGCCAACAATAGTGCGCGGCTGGGCCAATAGTCCAGGACATCACGCGAACATGGCGAACGAGCAAGCAACACAAACCGGCATCGGCATTGCGAAGGGGCCCGATGGTAATTGGAGGGTTCTCGCTCTATATTCCGAGCGCTAATCCCCACTAGTAGCCGGTCGCTAGTAGCAAGTAACTACTGGCTCAACTCCCCCGGCTCCGGCCGCATGGCGTTGTTACCCGCCATGCGGCTTTTTGTATTCCGTTTGCTGCGAAAGCAACCGCATAAGAAGCGCCCAGCTAGCACAAAAACCCACAAAACCCCCGCAGAAAACTCACGGAAAACACGGAGAAACCAGGCATAACTACGCAGGCCGATCGTCTCTACACACAAGGGCAATTTGCTTCAGATCACTAGAATGGTCGCTGACTAATATCCCTGCTACATCACGAGGTAACAGCATGAACGTAGGCCACGTGGGCACAGCAATCGCCCGTAGTCTTGAACTCCACGACGTCCCACGAATCTTCCAGGTACCAGGCGAAAGCTTCCTTCCGGTACTGGATGGTCTTTACGAATCATCCATCGACACCATCGTGTGCCGCCAAGAAGGCGGCGCCTGTTATATGGCAGAAGCCCACGGCAAAGCCACGGGACAGCCCGGCGTCGCCATGGTCACCCGCGGCCCGGGCGCCGCGAATGCGTTCGTCGGCATCCACACCGCCTGGCAGGACGCTACTCCCCTGGTACTGTTCGTAGGGCTGGTACCCACCAACGACCGCGACCGCGAATCCTTCCAGGAATTCGACATCAAAGCGTGGTTCGGCACCCAAGCAAAGCGCGTTTATGTGCTTGACGACGCCTCCCGCGCCAGCCGCGTCGTCGCCGAAGCCTTCCATCTAGCCACCCAGGGCCGCCCCGGCCCGGTGGTCATCGGCCTACCGGAAGACGTCCTACACCAAGAATTCACCGGCGATCTCTGCAATCCTCTACCTGCCAGCCATGGCGCGTTCAGCGATGCCGACCTCGATTACCTCGCTTCCGAGCTCCGAACAGCAGAAAAACCGCTGATCTTTGCCGGTGGCGCGCACTGGAGCCCGGAAACCAGCGCAGCCGTACAAAAATTCGCTGAGCAACAGCAGATCCCGGTAGTGCACGACTGGCGCGCCAGCGACCGCACCGCGTTTTCCTCGCCAGCAAATGCCGGCTGGTTGGGCTATGGCCGCAACGATGCCGCCGCTGAATTGCTATGCGAAGCAGACTTGGTCGTAGAACTCGGCGCCGTCCTCACAGATGTCCCTACCGATGGCTACACACTGCGCCAGAACTTGGACGCGAAAAATATCGTAATCACTACCGATACCACTTTGTTGGGGAATTCCGCGGCCGTCAGCCACCACATTCTGGCCAGCCCGCAAGCGTTCGCGCAGGTTACCGAGGAACTGGCCAAGCGCATCGGCTCCGAAGAGCGGGTCACCGCTGGCAGTGAAGCTAGCACGGGCACCAGCGACAGCACAGATGCTGCTATCTCCGCCGCGCAGCACGAATGGTTCACCGCTGCCCACCGCAAACACCTAGCGTTCTCGCACGTCGGCAAGCCAGAAGATTGGCCCGCCACCGCAAAAGGCACCGCACACATGGCAGCCATCATGGCTGCAATCCAGGAACAGGCCCCATACGATGCGTTGTACACCTTTGGCGCGGGAAACCACTGCTTGTGGGCGCAGCGCTACCTACGCACGGAAACATACCCTTCGCAGCTCAGCGTGCGTAACGGTTCAATGGGCTATTCCATTCCCTCAGCCGTCGCGGCCTCGTTGCAGTTCCCGGAACGCACCGTCATCACCATTGCTGGCGACGGCGAATATCTGATGAACGGGCAAGAACTTGCCACCGCGGTGCAAGCCGGCGGGGCCTTTCTGGTGGTGGTCATGAGCAACGCGGAGTTCGGCACCATCCGCACCCACCAACTCAACCACTACCCCAAGCGAGTATCCGGCACGCAACTGGCGAACCCAGATTTCGCTGCCGCCGCCGCGGCCTTCGGCGCACATGGCGAAACCGTCACCTCTGACCAGGACGCCACCAGCGCAGTCAAGCGCGCCCTGGCCGCGGTGCGTGAAGGGAAACCGGCATTAATTAACGTGATTACCGACCAAGCACTTTCCATCCCCACCATTCGGCAAAACACTGAGGAGTAGCATTACGACGAGTACAATTCGTCACCCAAACAACTAGCAGCCAACAAACAGCGCCCAATAACTAGACTTCAACAACTAGAACCCAACCACTAGAACCCAGCACCCAGTACCCAGCTCAAACAAGAAAGCAACCGCTATGAGCACAAACAACCAGAACGCCAGCAACACCGGCGTGCACCCCGACGGGGTTAGCCAAGCTAGCCCCACCAGCACGAAGCAACGGAAAAAGAAGAAGGCAGAGCCAGCCGGTTCTACTTCCACCTGGGTAATCACGTTGTTCGGCACCGCCGTGGGCGCGGGCATTCTGTTTTTGCCTATCAACGCTGGTTCTTTCGGTTTCATCCCGCTGCTGTTCGCCACGATCATCGCATTTCCACTGGTCTATTATTCGCACCGCACCTACGCACGCATCGTCTCCGGCGCACCGGAAAAAGACCACGGCAAAGATGTTTTAGAACTCTGCACGCAATACCTGGGACGGCGTGGTGGTGTAGCCATCGCCATCCTGTACTGGATCTCAGTATTTTCCACTGTGCTCATCTACGGGGTTTCCATCACCAATGCCGTCGATAGCTTCATCGTGCACCAAATGGGCGGGCCCTCCATTAACCGTTGGGTCTTGGCGACGCTGTGTGTTGGTTTGATGACCGCCGGTTTTGCCTTCGGCCGCAAACCTATGCTGTGGCTCGCGCAAATGTTGGTCTACCCGCTGATCGGTTTCCTAGCGATCACCTCGATTTACCTCATTCCACGCTGGGATATTTCCAGCTTCTTGGAATTCGAATATGGCGACGGCGGTTTCTTGTCCGTCGTCAAGGGTGTTTTGCTGATCCTGCCGGTGATGGTCTTTGCTTTCTCCCATATGGCAGCACTCTCACAGCTGTCCGTTGACATGCAACCGGCATATGGCAAAAATACGGAAAAGCGTGTGTCCAAAATTGAGTTCTACACCGCGATTCTGCTGGTCGTATTCACCATGGTCTTCGTGTGGTCGTGCGTGTTGGCTCTTGGCGCGGACGGTATGCGCGAGGCGCGTGAACAAAATATTCCGGTGCTGTCCTATTTCGCCAACGTCACTGGAACTCCCATCATGGCCGCGATTGCGCCAATGGTTGTGGTCTGTGCGATCGTCTCGTCGTACTTCGGCCACCTGTTGGGCAGCGAGGAAGGTACCGAATACCTCTTCAAAACCGTGGCACCAAAAACTGCCGAGCGCATTCCACGCCGCAACCTGCTCATCGGCATCTACGTCTTCGCTTTCGTGACCACGACGCTGGTCGCTGTGTTCAACCCGTCGATCGTTACCTTGGCATCTCTGGTCGCCGGCGTTTTCGTGGTCTTTATGGTCTACTTGTTGCCGGTCTATATGTTCCGCAACCTGGATGTGTACAAGCACTTCCGCAAGGACAAAGCGAACTATTTCGTTCTTGGACTCGGTGTGGTCATTATGCTCATCACCATCTGGGATCTGTTCTAATTCTTCATCCCCGCATTTTTAGGAGGTCAGCCACATGCTGCGCAAAGATCTTGGCGAGTTCCCGTATTATCGCCCGGGCAAAAGCGCCGAGGGGAAAGTAAAGCTTTCATCCAACGAAGCCGACTACGCCCCACCATCATTCGTGCAAGATGCCATCCACGCTGCTGTGCAGTATGGCAACCGCTATGGCGAATTCAGGTCCCCGGAGCTCACAGCAGCGCTTGCGGAATACCTTGGGTTGAGCGAGGACAATCTTTGCGTTGGCCCTGGCGCTTCATCCATCGTGCAACGCGCCGTCCGCATCACCTGTAATACCGGCGATGAGGTGGTCTTTCCTTGGCGCAGCTTCGAGGCCTACCCGCTGTATGTGCGCATGGCTGGCGCCGTTCCAGTCACGGTCCCGCTTGCCGACGACTACAGCATCGATTTGCGTGCCTGTGCCAAAGCCATCACGGACAAGACCAAACTGGTGATCTTGTGCAACCCGAACAACCCTACCGGCACGACTTTTAGCCGCGCAGAATTCCGCGAGTTCATGGATATGATCCCGGATGATCTTGTGGTGCTGATCGACGAAGCTTACTGGGAATTTAACGATGACCCGGAGCGCCCAGATGCAGTGCAGGAAATTCAGGATTACCCAAACCTGATTGGCGCACGGACCTTTTCCAAGGCCTTCGGTTTGGCCGGCATGCGGGTTGGCTACGGCTTTGCCCAGCCAGAATTGGCAAAAGCGCTGAACTTGGTGGCACTGCCACTGGCCGTGACCGGAATGGCGGAACAGGCAGCAATTGCTGCCCTGGCACACCGCGAAGCTTTTAGCCCGCGGGTGGAAGAATCCAAGCGCCAGCGTGATCGCATTGCACAAGCTATCGGCGCGGCACCATCGCAAGGCAACTTCGTGTGGCTACCACGCGCGGATGCGGCGGACGTGGAACAACGCATCTTTGATGAAGGCGTGATCATCCGCCGCTACGGCGACGAAGGCGTACGTATTTCCGTGACTAGCGAACAAGAAGCCGATGCCTTCTTGAATGCGTGGGAACGCGCGGGGTTGAGCAAAAGCGATTCCCACTGCTAAACAACCCGGCGACCCGGCGCGCTGCATTAGTGGTCACACGGAACCAGTGGCACCGCTGCACTGGTTAGAACTGCACTGGTTAAAACAACGGCTCGTAATTCGGCAGTTCCATGGTCGAATCGAGCCCATACGTTGCGCACATGGCAGCCAGCCTACCGGGGCGACTTAACCGAGAATTACGCCTTTCCGCAAAATGATATTGCCGTATTGGGCGGTTTCACCAGTCACGACTGTTAAATATGAACTCTGTGCGCGCTCATAGAAGCGAAACCGCTCTAAAAATTCTGGTTCTGCACCTGGGTCATACGCCGAAATTATCTTGCGATAGCTGTCCCAGACCGGAGCGTCAGAATCACCTGCTACCGGTGCCATGAGCAAATATTGTTTATCCTCGTATTGATCGAGTTTAAACAAAGGCATGATTGCCTCAAGCAAAGCAGGGATTCCTAGTCCATCCATGCGGATGGCACGCTGCCCATCACCGAACCGGGGATAATGGGCGTCGGCAAGCGTTATCTCGTCACCATGCCCCATTGCGGATAGTGCTGACAATAATTCGGGAGTCAGTAAGGGCGATATTCCGCGCAACATTGTTATTTCTTCCCCATCGTTGGTGCTGCCTCAATATCATCAGATTTCTGGTGCTTGATGGCGTACAAACCGAAGGCACCGATAACGATGAAGCACAGCAGAACGAAAGTGAAACCAACTTGCGGGTTAGTCGCGTCTTGGATCGCACCTTGGATCATTGGCGCGATTGCACCACCAATGATCGCCATCACCAGACCCGAGGAAGCGAATTTGGTATCGCGCCCCACTCCAGTCAAAGAAATTCCGTAAATGGTTGGGAACAGCAGCGAAATGCACGCGGACAAAGCGACAATGCACAATGCACCCAAGACGTTTCCGGAAAGGATGCCGATGATCGTGAATACCACACCTAGACCACACATTATGGTCAACAGGTAGCGACCTTCGATTTTCCCCATCAACCAGACCATGACGAACCTGGCAACCAAGAAGAACACGAGTGAGATCTGCAGCCACCAACCAGCAGTTTTTAGGTCTGCATCGAGCGTGTACTGGATATAAAACGGAATGAAAGTCCAGATACAAGTCTGTGCCGCCACATTAAAGAACTGCGCGACGACGCCGAAACGATAGGTTCCGTTGTTCCACAGGCGCCCAACAACGCCCTTCGGAACATTGGAGAAGTCGGTTTCTTCCATCGCTTTGTTCTTTGGAACTTTAACGAAGAAGATCGATAGCGCCAGCGCTACGTACAACACGCCCAGGATGATGTATGGAATCATCACCTTTTCCAGTTCCTGGGAGGTTTGCTCGAGCAACTGGTCTTCGCTAAGTCCGGACTTGTCGACGGATTCACGAATATGAGGTGCTACCAACAGGGTGGCCATCAAAACGCCGATGTTGGCACCGATCGGGTTGAAGGCCTGCGCAAAGTTCAGGCGTCGAGTCGCATTCTTCTCCGGCCCCAGTGACATTACGTACGGATTCGCTGAAGTTTCAACAATCGACAATCCACCGGCAAGAATAAACAGTGCCGCAAGGAATACCCCGTAGGTCATAATTTGTGACGCAGGGAAGAACATGAAGGCGCCCAGTGCTGCCATGCTCATGCCCAGGACAACTCCGCCTTTGAATCCCAGCTTGGTATTGATTATGGCTGCCGGGATGGCAAGTAAGAAATATGCCCCGAAGTATGCAAACTGTACGAGAGCTGATTGAAACGCGTTCATATCGAAAACCGAGCTGAACACGTTAACCATTGGAGCGGTGAGGTCAGTCGAAATTCCCCACGCCGCGAAACACGAAACGATCAGGACGAAGGGAAGCAGCAACCCTGGGTAAAGGAATCCACCGGATTCGTTTTTCTTCGTTCCAGTAGATTTTTGCGTTCCTGTAGCTTCTGTTCCCGCGCTATTCGCTGGGTTCAGATTTGATTTTCCATTCATATCGCATCCTTAGAAAATGAAGGCTTAGGCCTTGGGTAGTGGCTCTGGGTGGTGGCGATTTATCCTGTTAGGCACCAGGCGTGTAAAGATATTTCTCTGTGCTGGCCAGAGTCATTTCACAACTGTTTCCCGGTAACAGTGGCGGCATGTAGTTACCGTTTTTGATCACGACCGGGTCCACGAAATGCTCGTGTTGGTTATCGACATATTCGATCAGCCGGTTTTCCAATGTGCATGACACTGACAGATAATCGAACATCGCAAAATGTTGCACGGCCTCGCACAAACCCACACCGCCAGCATGCGGCACCACAGGCTTGTTAAATTTATGTGCCAGCAAATACTCGATGAGGAGTTCTTGTGGCCCCGCCACCCGGGTAGCATCTACCTGCATAATTCCGAAGGCATTAGCCTGCAAAAATTGCTTATAGAGGATTCGGGATTGCATCTGCTCGCCGGTTGCTACGGGGATTGGGTCCACGGCGCGGGCAATCGCAGCGTGCCCGAGCACATCATCAGGGCTGGTCGGTTCTTCCACAAACGCGAGATCGAATTCGTGGAATTGTTTAATCCAATCAATTGCCTGTGGGACGTCCCATACCTGATTGGCGTCCACTGCCAAGCGAACGTTGGGACCGATTGCTTCCCTGGCTAGGGCCAACCGACGCAAATCGTCATCAAGGTTCTGGCCGACTTTGAGTTTGATCAGCTGGAAGCCTTTGTCCTGGCTTTCCGTTTTCGCCAACCTGACCATCTTGTCATCGGAATAGCCCAGCCATCCGGCCGCCGTGGAATATCCCGGGTAGCCGTGAGCCAAAAGATTATCGATTCGCTCTTGCTGGCCTCTTTTACCATCTTTTAGGAAATCAATAGCTTCTTCTGGAGTTAAAGCATCCGTGAGATACCGGAAATCGAGAGTCGCCACCAAGTCGGCTGGATCCATCTCCGCTAATAACCGCCAGAGTGGCACCTCTGCACGTTTAGCTTTCAGGTCCCAGAACGCATTCAGCACTGCACCGATAGCCATATGCTCGACGCCTTTTTCTGGGCCCAGCCAGCGCAGTTGGGAATCATGCACCAGGTCATCCCAGGCACGCTTCATATTGTCGAGGTATGGTTCTATCTCTTGCCCAATAAATCGTTGGCTAAGCGACTCAATAGCTTTACACACGACGTCGTTACCACGTCCGATGGTGAAAACGAAGCCGATACCAGTATGCCCGTCGTCTGCGTCCGTCGAAATTTCTACGTACGCAGAAGAATAATCCGGGTCGGGGTTCATCGCGTCAGAGCCGGAGAGTGACTGCGAGGTTGGAAATCTAAAATCGTAGGTTTTTATCTGCGTGATTCTGGACAATTGTGCCCTCCTTACCGGATGGCTCTGCGCGCACCATGAAGCGTGAAGTTTCACATGACAGAACCTAGTTCCTAAATTGTGTAGTTAGGAATGTAGTTCAAGTCACGAACATACGCAAGGGGTTATACAAATTACGTTCAACCTCACGCACAAACCACCCATAACAATCGTGCGACAATAGGCATTAGCCCAGCTACTGATGAAGTAATTTTCACCCCATGCCTGCCAATATCCGCGAGGAGCACCCCCAATAATGACTGCGCCGAACGCTCGCCTCACTGCCGCCGACAAAACGTTGCTTGTTTTACAAGCCGCCATTGAGCACGAACGCTTTTCAGACATCGTCACAGCTACCGGATTCGCCAAGGCTACGGTGCACCGAATCCTGCAAACGCTACTTGACTACGAATTTGTCTACCTCGCAAATGATGGGACTTATGCGCCTGGTGTCACCTCACTTCGCCTCGCCAGCCGAGCGTTTAATTCGATTGACATTTCCGAAGTTGCCAACCCAGTACTGACACAGCTTGCCGAAGAAACTGGATACACCTTGCACGTTGGTGCGCTCAACGTCAATGAGGCAATTTACGTCGCCAAACGCCAAGGCCCAACCCCCTACGAGATCCCATCCACAATCGGCAAACGCCTTCCACTCCACTCGACTGCAATTGGAAAGTGCCTACTCGCCGGCATGGATAAGTCAGAACTAGAAAGCGCCATCAGGCAAGCAGGACTCGCTGCACTAACCCCAAACACCATTACCACCCCAGAAGACCTCGACCAGGAAATCGCGGTCGTACGCACCCGTGGCTACAGCTTCGATGATGAAGAAAATGTCCCCGGAATTCGCTGCATTGGTGCACCGATCTTCAACCACTCCGGGAAAGCTACATACGGGATTTCCCTCACCTCCCTGGCAATGGAAAACACATTGAAGCAGGTGGAACGGTTTGCGCCGTTGATCACCGAAGCCGCAGCCGAAATATCACATAATTTGGGTGCACATACGACGAAATATTCCAGCTAGATCACACTAATTGATATTGCGGGTTCCATCTCACATTTTCTTGGGGTACTATGAGAAAAAACATGAAACAGGGTTTCACACCATAGAACCAAAGGATGGTGCAGCATGGACCTTCACCTCGACAAAAAAGTTTTCGTCGTCACCGGTGGCATGGGCGGAATCGGCAAAGCAATCGTATTTGCGCTCGCGCGCGAAGGTGCGGTTCCGGTCATCCTTGATCGCACTCCCCTCAACGACGAATACAGAACCGAAATCGAAAATCTCACGGCAGATTACGCTGCCTACGAGATTGATCTGAATAACACCGACGACATAGCAGGCATTATCGATGATGCCTACCAGCGTTATGGACATATCGACGGCATCGTAAACAATGCGGGTGCCAACGATAATAAAGCGCTCGAAGAAACTTCCTGGCGTGAGTTTGAACAATCTTTGCATAGCAATCTCACGCATTACTACGAGACCGTTCACGCAGCTCAAAGATACCTGCAAGAATCTGCCGGAGCCATTCTCAATATCGGCTCGAAAACCGCGCTGACCGGCCAAGGAAAAACCTCAGCCTACGCAGCCGCTAAAGGTGCCATCCTAGGCCTGACCCGTGAATGGGCTGCTGCATTAGCTCCCCATGGGGTGCGCGTGAACGCACTCGTCGTCGCAGAAGCATGGACCCCTTTGTACGAGAAGTGGATTAAATCTTTTGGCGATGAAGAGGCTCAACAGAAGCGTCTACAGCTCATCACCAACGAAATTCCCCTGCACAACCGCATGACCACGGTCGAAGAGCTCGCTGATACAGCAGTGTTCTTACTGTCGGACCGGTCTTCGCACACTACCGGCCAGTGGATCCATCCGGATGGTGGCTACGTGCACTTAGACCGGGCTTTGTAAAGCAGGTTGCAACGACAGCTGTAATCGCGAAAACGGTACGGGAAATGACTAATCTGAAGATTTTCGATTCTCACATTCATGTGTGGGATCTTGCAGCCCAACAGCTCGACTGGCTGCAGGGCGTAGATTCCATGTTGCATAGGTCTTTCAGTTTTTCTGACCTTAAGCAGGCTTACAACAACCTGCACGACAAAGGTCTGGAGGACGTCGAACTAGTCGGTGCACTGCATGTGGAAGCCGACGTCGCTGATCCTGTTGACGAAGACGCTCGCATTACATCCTTAATGCAGCAGGAACCGTTACTAAAAGGCTTCGTTACGCACGCTTATTTACACAAAGATTTGCAGGTTACTCTAGGTGCCGCCGGAGTGCGGGAAGTGTTGCATAACGATAACGTACCCCGAGGCCGCTGCTTAGAAAACAGCTTCGCCGCGGGTTGCAGGAACTTATCTAGCCAAGCAAAGGTTTTCGATCTCTGCATGCGCACCCCGGAATTAGGAGATTTCTCGACAACCTATGCAGAGTGTGCAAATACCCGCGTTGTTATTGACCATTGCGGCAATGCCCAACATCTCAATGGCGAGTTTGCCAGCAATATGAGAGCTCTAGCCGAACACCCCAATGTGTACTGCAAACTCTCAGGGCTAAGTTACGAATCCACAGCAGATGCCTACCGGCTATTGGAGTTTCTCGGCGAGATCTTCGGCCCGCAAAGACTCATGTTTGCATCAAACTGGCCGGTCATCGGTATTTATACCGAGTTACATACGCATATCACCGCAATACGGAAAGTGTTTGGCGATGATCCTGATGTGTTTTCCAGTACTGCCCGTTCCGTTTATAACTTGAAAGGAAAATAAATGTTTACAGGAGTTTACTGCCCGTCAATAACTCCATTTCACAGCGACGGCAGCATTGATTTTCAGGCTTGGGAAGCCCATCTCGAGCGACTGATTTCCGGAGGCATTTCCGGTGTTTTAATCTTCGGCAGCATCGGTGAGTTCTATGCGTTGAGCACGGAACAAAAGAAGCAGGCTATCGAATTTGTTAGCCAGGTTGTCCAAGGCCGCATGCATTTCTTTATTGGCTCGGGCAGCGCCCGAATAGAAGAAGTCAAAGAACTCAATGCCCATGGTCTGAAACATGGGGCCGATGCTGCAGTTGTCGTCAGCCCATATTATTTTGGCCCCAGCGATGAACTTGCAGTGCAATATTTCACTGAGCTTGCCGACGCTTCTGAGTTGCCCATCGTGCTGTACAACTTCCCCGACCGCACAGGCAATGATCTTTCGGCAGAACTTATCAGCCGGATTGCACAGGCACACCCAAATATCGTCGGGGTAAAAGACACCGTGGATTCCGCAGCCCACACTAGACGGGTAATCCGAGATACCCCAGATAGTTTTTCCGTGCTTTCCGGTTTCGACGAGTACTATTTCCCTAACCGCATCGCAGGGGGCCAGGGCGTTTTGTGTGGACTCACCAATGTCGTTCCGGAGATTTTCGGCGACATGCACCGCGCATATGAGTCTGGTGATTTAGCCGCTGCAGCACAGAATGCGGAAAAGATTGCTGCTCTGATGTCTGTCTACGAGGTAGGTGATCACTTCATCCACACCATAAAACACGCTGTGCGTTATGCCAGCGGCGCAGATTTCAGTACCGCCACGCATGAGCCATATATCGAGCTAACAAGAGCACAGCAGGAAGAAATTGCTCGACTCATTGACACTGCTCGCAGCTAACGCAGTAGTGCAACTAACCCAGTAGTTACACCAACCAAGGAGTTTTCATGTCCAGCTACCAGAACTACATCAACAACGAATTCGTCGCCCCAGCCGAATTCCACGACGTTCTCAACCCGTCAACGGGTGAGGTCATCGCCCAGGCACCAGCTTCCGATGCCGCAGCAGTAGATCAAGCAGTCCAGGCAGCCAAGGCCGCCCAGGTGGAATGGGCAAAGCTACCTGCCATTGAGCGTGCCGGGTATTTGACCAAGATCGCAGCAGAACTACGCAACCACGTCGACCGTTTCGCTGATTACTTGGTGCGTGAGCAAGGTAAAGCCCGTGGCCTGGCCAAAGTCGAGGTCAGCTTCACTGCCGATTACCTCGACTACATGGCTGGTTTTGCCCGTCGCATTGAAGGCGAAGTCATCCCATCGGATCGTCCCAACGAGTCCATTTTCCTGACCTACCAACCCATTGGCGTCGTCGGTGGCATCTTGCCATGGAACTTCCCGTTCTTCCTCATCGTGCGCAAAATGGCTCCGGCCCTGGTCACCGGCAACACCATCGTCATCAAGCCTTCAGACGAAACCCCCATCAACGCCTTCGAGTTCGCCAAACTGGTCGACGGCATCGGCCTGCCTAAGGGCGTATTCAACATGGTCGGTGGCCGCGGATCTGTCGTGGGTGATGCATTGACCCGCCACAAAGACGTCGACATGATCTCGATGACGGGATCGGTAGCAACCGGCAAGAAGATCATGGCAGCTGCTGCGGAAAACCTCACCCGCGTCAACCTAGAACTCGGCGGTAAGGCACCAGCGATCGTGCTTGCTGACGCCGACCTGGACCTGGCAGCCACCGCCATCTGGAACTCACGCGTGATCAACACCGGCCAGGTATGCAACTGCGCGGAAGTCGTGCTCGTGGAAGAAGCCGTGCATGATGAGCTCGTCGCCAAGCTGAAGGACAAATTCGAGTCCACCCGCTACGGCGATACTTCCACCGAGGACGAGCTGGACATGGGCCCACTGATCAACCAGGCCGGATTGACGAATGTCAGCGAAATGGTGCAAGCCGCCGTCGACGCCGGCGCCCAGGTGGTGTGTGGCGGTGCCGCTGCTGAGGATAAAGGCAAAGGCTTCTTCTACCAGCCAACGCTGTTGGACGGCGTAGAAAAAGGCGCTGCGATTACCCGCGAAGAAGTCTTCGGTCCTGTTCTACCGGTGGTTACCGTCAAGGATTTGGATGAGGCCATTGAGTTCGCGAACAGCTCGGAATACGGCTTGACCTCGTCGGTATATACCGAGAACGTGCACAAAGCCCACAAGGCTGCCCGCGAGCTGCTCTACGGCGAGACCTACATCAACCGCGAAAACTTCGAAGCAATGCAGGGCTTCCACGCTGGCCGTCGCAACTCTGGTATCGGCGGTGCCGATGGCAAGCACGGCATCATGGAATTCGTCGAAACCCACGTAACGTACATCGAATCCAAGATGTAATTTCTAGAGTTTTGGCAGCAGATTTTTTTGCTAACGTAATAATTATGAAAAAGATTGTTCCGCTATGTGTAGCTGCTGCCTTGACCCTGAGCGCGTGCTCTTCTGCTGACGAAGCCGCTGATTCTGTCAAAGACGCAGCCTCGGAAGCAGCAAGCACCGCATCCTCGGTTGCTTCGGACACCGAGAAAACCGCCAACAAGGATGGCGAATCCCGCACTGTGGATACCGAACTCGGCGAGGTAGAAGTACCTGCCGATGTGAAATCCGTCGTGGTGCTGACTGGCAGCCGCGACCTCGATATTGCTCTATCTTTGGAGCTGCCGGTCACCGGTTATCCGAAGGCACCAGAGGCGTTTGATTTGGATTCGCCATTGGCTGCAGAAATCAAACAAGCCGACGAAGATGGCGCAGAAACGCTGTACACCGCTGGTGATGAAGAAGTAGACATCGACGCTGTTAAAAAAGCCGACCCGGACCTAATCATCGGTGCGGTCCAGGATGTCACCCCGATCCACGACGAACTCAAAGAGATCGCCCCGGTTCTGCCAATCGGTGATTTTTCCACCGCTACCTGGCAAGATGATCTGATGCTGGTTGCGTCTGCCACCGGTACTGAAAAAGAGGGTGGCAGCCTGATTGCCGATTATGAGAAACGCGTCGGCAAGCTGTCGGATAAGTATGCCAAGGTCCTGGCGGACAACAAGTTCGCCCCGGTCAGCTACGACGGCGAAGAGTTCGTCATCAACGGAACCCGTTTGCTCTCGCAGATGCTGCAGGATCTCGGCGCGGAACCTTCGAAGGCATTCAACGAAGCCCTGGAGGGTGTCACTGGCAAGTACTCTGTCGATGAGATTGGCGATGAGCTTGCCGACGTCGACGCCTTGGTGGCCCTGGTCAACGAGAAGTCCGTCTGGCAATCGCTGCAGTCGAATGCACAGTTCGGCAAGATTCCAGCGGTGAAGAACGAGGCCGTGGTCCGCTCTGATGAGCAGACCCATGAAGGCGCTTATTACTCCGCAATGCACGCCCTTGATGTCATTGAAGAGCTGCTAGAAATGCTGGATGCAGACAGCAAATAAGCTCAACTGATGCGCTCGACCCGGCTGCATGATCTGGGCTTTCACTGCATAAGTACAGCTCGGCTGCATAAGCTCAGCTACTGAAAATCCCGCGAGCGCACCGCAAGCAACTCACTGATTTCTAGGGGCTCCAGCCGGTCGGCCACCACGGTGGCTGCCCCGCTGGCGTTTTGCACTATCCCGCGCACCACCAAAGCTTTGGCGGTGCGCGCTAGTCTTTTCTGCCTCTTCCACAACCCCGGCGAAACAATAACGTTAATCAGCCCGGTTTCATCTTCCATTCCCAGAAACGTCGACCCGCTAGCGGTATTCGGGCGCTGCCGGTGGGTAACCATGCCTGCCACACGGATACGTTTACCATCCGTAACCCGCAACAAGTCCGCAGCACGCAGCACCTGTTGGCCTGCCAACGCATGCCGCAGCAACTCCATCGGCTGGGTATCCGGGGTTACTCCGGTGCTGGCAAGATCTGCCACCAGCATTTCAAAACCACTCATTCCGGGAAGCGCCGGTGCAGCAATCGCCGAAAGCCCCGGCAACATACCCGGCTGTTCGGTAGCAGCCACACCAGCCACCCATTGCGCTTGCCGACGATCCAGCCCGAGTATTTCCAATGCCCCAGCGCGGGCGAGTGCTTCGACCTCGCGTACTGATGCCCCGGTTCGGCGCACCAGATCGGCTACCGAAGACTGTCGAGACAACGCGGGTTGCGCGGTGACGATAGCTTCGGCGGTAGACGTCGACAAGCCTTTCACAGAACCAAGCCCCAAACGGATGGCCCCGCTGGTCACGCTGGCTTCTACCTGCGAATCCAACACCGAAACTGGCAGGATCTGCACCCCGTGGCGGCGGGCATCCTGAATCAGCGACTGCGGAGAATAAAAACCCATCGGCTGGGCGCGCAGCAGCCCCACACAAAATTCTGCCGGATAGTAGCACTTGAACCAGGCAGAGAAAAACACCAGTGAGGCAAAAGACTGCGAATGCGATTCCGGAAACCCATAAGCTGCAAAGGCTACAATCTTTGACCACAGCTTATAGGCTATTTCTGCCTCGATCTGGTTGGTTTCCCAACATCCGCGCAAAAAGCGTTCTTGCAGCGCGGCCATGCGCTCAGGTGAGCGCTTCGATCCCATCGCCCGGCGGAGGTCATCGGCTTCTGTGCCACTAAAACCTGCGGCATCAACCGCGATATGCATTAATTGTTCCTGAAATAATGGAATTCCCAGGGTTTTCGCCAAAGCTTTTTCCAGCACCGGGTGGTCATAGGTGATCTTTTCCAGGCCATCCCGCCGTCGTAAGTACGGGTGCACGGAACCGCCTTGGATCGGCCCAGGGCGGATCAGTGCGACTTCCACCACCAAATCGAAAAAACAGCGAGGTTTTAACCGCGGCAGGGTGTTCAATTGCGCACGTGATTCCACCTGAAATACGCCCACGGCATCAGCCCGGCACAGCATGTCATAAACATTGTGGTCTGCTAAATCGATTTCCCAAAGATTCACGGTATGCCCGTGTTGCTCCTGCACCAGGTCAATCATGTGGTGCAAAGCTTCCAGCATGCCCAGCCCCAGCAAGTCGAATTTCACCAAGCCTGCGCCCGCGCAGCTGTCTTTGTCCCATTGCACGACGCTGCGGCCTTCCATCGCCGCCCACTGCGTGGGCACCACGTCGGTGACTGGCCGGTCGCACAAAACCATGCCCCCGGAATGAATCCCCAAATGGCGTGGTTGTCCCAGGAATTGCTCGGAAAGAGCCACCACATTATCCGGAGGCTCTGTTTTGCCTTGCGCCCAGCTATCTGCGGTGCCTTGTGGGAACCCCAACGCCCGCGCAGCATCACGAACCGCACCTTTCCGGCGGTAAGTAATCACATTAGCCACCTGCGCGGCACGGTCACGCCCGTACGTGGCATAGACGTATTGGATGACTTCTTCCCTGCAAGTGGATTCAATATCAAGGTCAATATCTGGTGGACCATCGCGATCTGCCGACAAGAAGCGTTCGAATAGCAGCTGCGCACTGATTGGTTCCGCGTTGGTGATCCCCAGGCTAAAACACACCACGGAATTAGCTGCCGACCCCCTGCCCTGGGCCAAGATGTTCTGTTTCACACAGAAATCAACAATATCCATCACGATCAAAAAATAGCCAGGAAACCCGAGTTTCTCGATAACCCTGAGCTCATGCGCAATCTGGTTTTTAGCTTTCTGATAGACCTGTTCCGGATACGCCTGGTAGCGTTGCCGGGCCCGCTCAAAGGTCAGCTGCCTTAGCCAGCTCATTTCAGTTTCTCCGTCGGGTACAGCAAAATGCGGTAAGCGCGGAGCCACGATATCCCAACTAAAAGCACATTCTGCAGCAATATCGACGGTTTCTTGCAGCAGCTGTTCCCGCCCCGGAGCTAAACGCAGCATGCCACGGCCATCACGCAACCACTGCGCCCCCATCGGGTGCGTGTGCCAACTAGCGGTGTCCAGTGATTCGCGCTGCGCCAACGCAGCTTTCGCACTAGCTAGACGAGTTTCCTTACGGGTAGCAGCATGTGGGCTGGCGCTAATGATGGCACGAAGGCGCGGCCTTCTCCGCGTAGTTTCCCCGTTAGTTCCACGTGTTTTAAGACCTTGTGCGGCAGCTATTTGCACCAAATTCTCAGATTCTGCAGTTTTCACCGCCGCAGCAGCGGAATCCAAAGCAGCAAAGTGATCAGCGTCTTCCGGTAATAACTTAGATTCATAGTGTAGAACCAAGCTGTCTATTCCGAAGCATTCGATCAAGGTATCGAGCATACTAAGCCAAGAATAATCCACGAGAATATAGCATTGCCCGGCCAATTGTTTGGCCAAAGATTCCAAGCTTGGATACCGCGGGCGCCGATCATCACTAGCCATATGCGCAGCCGCCATCACCCGAGACAACAGACGGTAGCCTTCCGGGGTGCGCACCAGGACGGTAAGACTGCCATGATCCAGACTCAGCCGAGCACCAAAAATGGTCGGTAAACCAGCTTTAGCTGCAGCTTCCGCAAAGACGATGGAACCATAAAATCCGTCGTGATCGCAGATACCCAACGCGGTCAAGCCCAGTTGACAGGCACGTTCCACCAGGGCTTCTGGATCCGAAGCCCCCACAAGGAAGCTATAGGAGCTCACCGCAGTTAATTCCGCAAAGGCTGGGCCGTCGGCAAACTTATATCCTGCAGAATCTTGCGAGTTAGAGACAATATCAGCACGTGCGGGCAGCAATACGGGGGCAGGCACTGGATGCCCAGATAAGATCCTTTCCAAACGGGACCACGGCAGGCCCGCACCACCATTGAAATTCATGAGTGCAACCCTACACAGAAAGCCGCACGGGTACGTATACATTTTCGAACAAAGCAAAATCTACACACCCTTAAACAGCAGCAGTTGAACAAAAATGTAGACAAAGCTGTATAGCGTCTGCTAGATTCCACGTCATTGCATCCGCATGCACCAAGGGCCAAAACTGCATGCTGGAAACTCCCATGAAAGGACCCCACACCCTATGAAGATCCGCCGTATTATTGCAGGCAGCACCGCTGCACTGACCGCAGCCACCCTGGTTGCCTGCTCCAGCGATGACTCCGCCAATTCCGCTAACGGTGAAGGCGGATACTCCAAAGACGACACCATCGTTATCGGCACCACCGATGCTTCGATGCCATCGTGGGCAGTATTCGAAGAAGTCGCAGAAGAGCACGGCTTCAACATCGATCTGCGCAACTTCGCGGAATATTCCACCCCAAACCCAGCGCTAACCCAGGGTGAACTGGATACCAACAAATTCCAGCACCTGATGTACTTGGCACAGCACAACATTGGCTCCGGCGACGACCTGGCGCCACTGGTTTCCACAGAGATCTACCCATTGGGCCTGTACTGGAAGGACGCCGAAAAGCTCGACGTTGACCAGATCGAGGGCGAAGAAATCGCCATCCCGAACGACACCGTGAACCAGGGTCGTGCGCTGTTGCTGCTACAGGAAGCTGGCCTGATCAAGCTGACCGGCGATTCCAAGTACACCCCAACCCCGGCTGATATCGACAAAGACGCTTCCAAGGTCACCGTCACCCCGATCGACGCTGCCCAGACCGCACGCTTGTACGGCGAAGGCCGCCCTGCTGTGATCAACAACTCCTTCCTGGAGAAGGCCAACATTGATCCAAAGGAAGCCATCTTCGAAGATGATCCAAATGGTGAAGGCGCCGAGCCGTACATCAACCTATGGGCCGTGCGTGCCGACAACGTCGACGATGCTGTACTGAACGAGCTGGCAGAACTGTGGCACGACGAGCGCGTCGCAGAAGCTGTACGCGAAGAATCCGGCGGCACCGCCGTGCAAATCAAGCGTCCACGCGCAGAACTGCAAGAGATCCTGGACAAGCTGGAAGAGGAACTACAGCAGGGCTAATTCGGAGCACATTCGGGACTCATCCGAATATTTCTAACCAGGCTAGTAACGAAATACGCTTAGTCACGGCTAACATAGCTGCGACTAAGCGTTTTCCGTCTAAGAAGAAATGATGGTTTTTCGTGGTAAAACACTCGGGCCAAAGCCCTACTAGCGGAAGTGGCGAACGCCGCGGCACCCGCATCGAATTCACCAACGTCGAGAAAGTCTTTGCGAGCAAGAAGAAAGGCTCTGCGAAGGTCACCGCCGTCGACGATGTCACCTTGACCGTTGAGTCCGGTGAAGTCATCGGCATCATCGGCTATTCCGGCGCAGGTAAATCCACCCTGGTGCGCCTGATCAACGGCCTAGATTCACCGACTTCCGGTTCGCTAAAACTCGACGGCACAGAGATCGTCGGCATGTCCGAAGCAAAAATGCGCGGACTACGCCGCAATATCGGGATGATCTTCCAGCAATTCAACCTCTTTAATTCCCGTACCGCAGCTGCAAATATCGAGTTCCCACTGAAGCTCGCCGGTATCGCAAAAGCCGAACGCAAAAAACGCGTGCAAGAGCTACTCGAATTCGTCGGTCTCGGCGAACGTGGCAACTCCTACCCCGAGCAGCTATCCGGCGGACAAAAACAGCGCGTCGGCATTGCCCGCGCCCTGGCGACAAACCCGTCGCTGTTGCTTGCCGACGAAGCCACCTCCGCACTCGACCCAGAGACTACTCAAGAGATCTTGGAAGTATTGCGGAAAGTCAACCAAGAATTCGGGATCACCATCGTGGTGATTACCCACGAAATGGAAGTCGTGCGCTCCATCGCGGACAAAGTCGCGGTGATGGAAAACGGCTCCGTCGTGGAATACGGCGAGATTTACGAAATCTTTTCTGCGCCGAAAACGGACGTCGCCAAGCGATTCGTCGCTACTGCCCTACGCAATGAACCGGACTCTATTGAAGCCGATGACCTACTGGCCCACGACGGGCGCCTGTTCACCATCGAGCTGACCGAAAACTCCGGGTTCTTTGAAGCCGCCGCCACGCTGCGTTCAGGCGGTGGTTCCATCAATATCGTGCACGGTGGCGTCACCACCCTGCAGCAGCAGTCCTTTGGCAAAATGACTGTGCGTCTCAACGGCTCTGATGACACCATCGATGAGTTCTACCGCACCCTATCCCAGCGCACCCACATTGAGGAGATTAAGCGATGATTTCCGCAGCTGATACCAACTGGGACCGCCTGGGCCCCATGTTTTCCGACGCAATCGTCGACACAGTGGTCATGGTTGCTTTCGCCATGGCTGTCGGCGGCATCCTCGGCCTAGTCACCGGCGTTTTCTTATTCACCACCCGCGAAGGCGGGATCCTGCAGAACAAATTCTTCTACACGGTCCTAAACATCCTGGTGAACTTCGTCCGCCCAATCCCCTTCATCATTTTGCTGGCGTTGCTACAACCAGTGACTGTGGGAGTGATCGGCTCCTCCATTGGCCGCGAATCCGCGGCATTTGTGATGGGGATTGCCGCAACCTTCGCCGTCGCCCGTATCGTCGAACAGAACCTAGTCGCGATCGATCCCGGCATTATCGAAGCTGCCCGCGCAATGGGTGCTGGCCCGTGGCGAATCATCACCCGCGTGATCCTCCCCGAAGCCCTGGGGCCATTGGTCCTGGGTTACACCTTCATCTTCATCGCGATTGTCGACATGTCCGCCATGGCCGGTTACGTCGGCGGCGGTGGTTTGGGTGACTTCGCCATCGTCTACGGACACCGCGCCTTCAACTACGAGGTCACACTGGTTGCTACTGCTGTGATCATCCTGATGGTGCAGGCCGCGCAGTTCTTCGGCAACTGGTTGTCCAAAAAGATCATGCGCCGCTAAATCATCTGGCGCTAGATCATGCACCGCTAGTGTCCGTCCCTTTACTACCACCCAGCCCGGCTTAATCGCCGGGCTTTTTCCATACGAACAGCACGTCATTAAACACAACTGCAGTCAGGTTACTGTCCGGTAGTCGGCGTGGTCATACCCGGCAAGGTTGCGTCACCAGGGAAAAGCCTTGGCCCAACCCACAACATGACGTAAACCAACCCGACAAGCACAGGAATCTCGACCATCGGACCTATTGTTCCAGCTAACGCTTGTGCGGAATGCGCTCCGAAAGTACCGATGGATACGGCAATAGCCAATTCGAAATTATTTCCGGCAGCTGTAAACGACACCGACGAAGACTGCGCATAATTCATCCCCACCAGTTTTGAAACAACCAACGACACAGCAAACATCCCAACAAAATAAAGCAGCAATGGGACGGCTACACGAACTACTGCCGTCGGTTGCGCTGCAATGTGTTCACCCTGCAGGGAAAACAATAAAACGATGGTGTACAACAGCCCAAGCAGCGCCAATGGTGAAATAGCTGGCAAAAATTTCGTTTCATACCACTGCCGCCCTTTGATATTTTCTCCCACACCCCGGGACAAAGCACCAGCAACCAGAGGCACTCCGAGGAACACCAACACAGAACTCACGATGGTCCAGAAGGAAAACTCCACTTCGCTGGCACCCAGCCCCAACCATTGGGGTAATACTTGCAGATAAAACCAGCCAAGCAGCCCGAACATAAGTACCTGAAATACAGAGTTAATAGCCACCAAAACAGCTGTAGCTTCCCGGTCACCACAGGATAGATCTGACCACACCAGCACCATTGCAATGCACCTGGCCAAGCCAACGATGATTAATCCAGTACGAAGTTCCGGCTGATCAGGTAAGAAAAACCACGCCAATGCAAACATGAAGGCTGGCCCCACCAGCCAATTAAGCACGATTGATACTGTCATCAACCGCTTATCTGCAACGATCTTGCGGGTTTTATCGTAACGAACTTTCGCTAGAGGCGGGTACATCATCACCAGCAAACCGAGTGTAATAGGCAAAGAAATACCACCTACTTCTAGCCGCGCCAGCGTTTCTCCGATTCCCGGCATCGTGCGCCCCAGGAGTAGTCCAACACCCATCGCGACGAGGATCCATACCGGTAAAAATCGATTCAACCAGGACATACGCGGACGTTGGGCAACGGTCATAAAACTCCTTAAAAACAATTCTGAGCATCAAGCCAGAATCCTAAACTTATATCGATAGCTATCAATATTTTATATCGATAGCCGTCAATATAAAATAGTTGTTATGACCTCCCCAGAGACTCTCCCGCTGACTGATCTCACCTCCTGTTGTTCCCTGGGATCTGGCCTTTTGACCAAAAGTGAAGCTGAACGCTATTCCATTCTGTTCACAGCGCTGTCCGATCCCACCCGCCTACGATTACTCTCGCGGCTAGCTGCGGAGGGATGCGAACCAGTTAGCGTCGCAGAGTTAACAGAATTATCAGGGTTGAGCCAACCTACCGTATCCCATCATTTAGCACGCTTAACCGAGGTCGGCTTATTGACCAAGGTACGAATCGGCCGTACGGTCACCCACCGCGTGCGTCCACAGCTTTTCGCAGAACTACGTACCGTCCTGCAGATCGGATAGAACTAAGCAAACAGCAACGGCGACACGATGGAAGGCAAGACATCGCAAGGGACAAAATCTATGAATACGACCGGCACACGCGCTCACGAACGCAACCCCAACATTGACCACCACGAAGCCATCATTATTGGAGGGGGCCAAGCCGGCCTAGCTACCGCATACTATCTACTGCGCGCTGGGGTTGATACGCTCGTTCTGGATGATCAAGACGCCCCTGGTGGGGCATGGCGTCACGTATGGCCGTCCATGACGTTGTTTTCCACCGCGAGTTTTTCTAATCTTCCGGGCAAACCCATGCCAGAATACGATGGCTTCCCTCCGGCTGAGCACGTCGTTGCTTATTTGGACGAATATGAGCAGCGCTACCGGGTCCCCGTCGAGCGCCCTGTACACGTTGACCAGGTAGAACGAAAAGACGACGGCTACCAGGTTTTTGCTGGCGGGCAGTCCTGGACCGCAACACACATCGTCGCTGCCACTGGAACCTGGTCTAGCCCTTTTGTTCCGCATTACCCAGGCACGTTTGACGGCACCCAGTGGCATTCCGCGAATTATCCCGGTCCGGAACCCTTCCGCGATTCTTCTGTAGCTGTAGTAGGTGCCGGAAACTCTGCGGCACAAATAGCCGCCGAACTCACCGACTATGCCGATGTCACCTGGTACACCCGGCATGAACCACGGTGGATGCCTGATGATGTCGATGGCCGCGTGTTATTTCGCCGCAACAGAAAACGAGCCCTAGCCATGCAACGCGGTGACAAAGACCCTGGGGCTGATAGCAACCTGGGCGACATCGTCGCACTGCCGAAAGTGCGCGAGGCTCGTGATTCCGGGCGGTTGCAGGCAACCCCCATGTTCGACTCACTCGATGAGGTAAGCACCGATCACCTTATTTGGTGCACAGGTTTCCGCCCAGCACTAAAACCGATTCGCCATCTGCTCAATGGCACGACACCAAAATATACCGATCTACACTTAGTCGGTTACGGTGACTGGACTGGCCCCGGGTCAGCAACGATCACCGGAGTCGGCCCCTTCGCCAAAGAAACCGCACGGAAAATCGCAACCACATTCGGGAAAGAAGTGAAATAGCCGGCGCGAAAATATCAGGACGCCGCTAAATCAGTGACCACCCAGCCCGGCTTCGTCGCAGGGTTTTTCCCGCAGGAAGCCACGACACCGTCGAAAAGCTGCTGTTCCAACGCAACCCGCCAGGTACGGCCGTCGCGGTGTGCAACTTCCACCACGCGCGAGTCTGCACCGGGGCCACCGGTCCCGCTGGATTCGCCGGGGGCACCGGTGGCACGTTCTGCAACCTGCCGAGCATAAACCAAGTCCTGGTAGGACAAATACTCACCGGCGGCTAACAATTCACCGGCCACCGCTACTTCCGCTGCCTGGCTCGGCTCATCGTAAATTCCCCGCCCACGGTTGGCGGGATGAAAATACTTGCCTTTCAGTGCCGCCTGTAAAAGTTCACCACCAGCCTGCTCATTCAGCCGTCCAAAGCTATAGCCCCACGGCAGCAACAGCATCGCCGGTGCAAACCGGTGGCCTTTAGTGTGTGAGGTTTCCCAAACCACATCACCGGCAGACGATTTCGTTTCCAAGTATGCAGCCAGCGGACGCCCTTTCACCGCGCAGCAAACGTCGCGTTTAGCGTGCGTGCATACCAGGAGCAGTGGTTCACTGCTGGGGCGGGCAGCAAATTGTTTATTGTTCCCCGGCCCTGTCAGATCCAGGTGCAGAAGATCTTCCGGCCCACTGATATAAAGCAGCTCCGTATATGCCTGTTCCGGATACACCAAGTACACCCGGTGCTGTCGGGGCATCTGGTGCCCGGCGCGACCAGGTTTGCGGATGAGCTGAAAACCGACCCCAGAACCCAAGTGCTCTTTGATTTTCTTGGAGAGCTCCGCGCCGAAGGTATCACCATCAAGTACGTCATGACTCCAACCGGCGGGCCATTCAAAAACCACATACATCCGGTCGCGTTTAGCGGTACCGGGCAATGGTTCTATTTGCACATCAGAACATCGTGGATTGTGGTTCCGGGATTCAGGTTCAGTCATACCCCCAGCCTAGAACACAATTAGGCAACGATTTGGTTGAGTCTTTCTATCGCTTTGCTCTTGTACGCTGATTGTCTTGGCCCCCAGTATTGTGGGCGACTACGGTAATGAATATGGTTTCCCGGAAGCGATACGTGCCAGGCTTAGCTACTGCGGTAGCAAGCTGTATGCTGTTGGGCGCGTGCACGGATTCCGGGACGAATGTTGCCGGGATGGGGTTCGGGGGGCACCGGCCTGATAACGATTCTGTGAATTCACATCCCGCACACACGGATGCTTCTGGTAAAGCGCAGAAAGGAAGCTCAAGTTCCGACGGTGCGCTTACCCCACGAACTCCAGCCTCGCCACAGCCTGAGCATTCGGCACCGGCTGGTTTGACGGCTCTTGGCGATACTAATGGCGCGCCAAAAACGGAGCGTTTGGAGGCACCGGCCCAATTGGCTGTCACGGATATCCGCATTGCTGGGCATGATGATTTCGATCGTGTGGTTTTTGAAATGGCGGGCAACGGCATGCCGGGCTGGTACGTCTCTTATACCGAACAGCCCTTCTACCAAGGCTCCGGCCGCACTGTGGATATGGAGCATTTGGTGGCCTTGAACATCAATATCGACGGCGTGGTGCGCTCGGATGAGGTTGCAAAGGATCTTCCCAGCCCAGATTATGCGGAGGTAGCCAAATTAGAGTCTGATCTGGGCAAGCAGCTCGGCGTCGTCAAGGAGTTCATCCCTGGTGGTATGCATGACGGCCGTGCCCAGTATTTCCTGGGGTTGGATATGAAACAGCCATTTTCGGTACAGGTTTTACGGGGACCGACGCGGCTGGTCATTGATATTTTGCATTAGTACATGGCTTCGATACGCCAAGCACGGTGTTGCCACACTAAGAGCCACGCTTTTGGATGCTGATCACCGGTGTTCTTGCCGACGAGCTGCATCCGCGCTAGCCGCTGGCTTTCATCAAAAATCTCGCTTTCCCACCATCCGGTATCCACGGGCCATGGCACCGACCAACCAAGCACCTGGAATTTCTTTTTTCCCCAGGACATGCCGGCGGGATCGGCACTCAATAGTGCCTCTGCGGTGACAAAAACCGGGTTTCCGTGTTTATCCACCAAGCGCACTCGGCTGACGGGGTGGTCCAGCCCGCCGCCCAGTCGCGTTGGTAATGGGGAGGGGATGGCACCGATCCATTCTGCACTGTGCCGGCCAGGTTCCCGAATATTTTCTGCAGCCTGCCCATAGGGCAAAAAGCGCACCCGCTCGGCAACTCCCCTGCCGCCAACAGCATGCGGTTGTTGTACGGCATCAAAACCGAGCATTGACTGCAAACGAGAAACCACGGTCACGGTGGTTTCTTCTGCCACAGCGGTATCGGCTTCGATGATAGATCCGGTGTTTGTTGGTATTTGAGTTTCTAGTGGAGTCAAAGACAATTCCACGATTGCTCCGGCGCCGCCACTGGAGAGCCACCCATCAAGCTGCCAACGTACGCGTTCGGCAGTGGCATGCTCTGTCAGCGCAGTGGTGGTGCGCCAAATCTTCGAGATCGTCGTACCGTCGTCGGTTTCTGCAGCAATCTTGATGCGCACGCAATTCAGCCCCTGCGTGGCCAGCTGTTGGTGCACCTGGTCGGCGAGCATGCGCGCGATGAAGGCTGCTTCGTCGACGCGTGTGATGGGTGCTTCCGGTGTGATAGAAGCTGACAAATCCAGTTCCACTGCACCAGGAGCAACTTTGCGTTGTTGTTGTGCGCTAGCGATGCGATGGCAGTGCAACCCTGCGCTGCCAAAACGAGTACTAATGGCAGTGGTTGGCAGTTCGGTGAGCTCACCCAGGGTAGAAATGCCGAGTCCAGCAAGGGTTTCTACAGTGTCTTTTTGACAGCCCAATGCAGGTTCTGCGAGCAGGACGGACAACGGTTGCTGGTATAAGAATGCAACAGAATCACCGGGTTGAACGACGGCTCCAAGCACACGGTGCCGGGCAGCAATAATGGCAGTGGGTAACTCGTCGGCAGCCCCAGCGGTGGCATCGATTCCCTCGTGTGCAGCAGCATCAATGAAATGTTCCAAGGCAGCTTGCTCACTGCCGTAGAAACGCGTGGCGGCAGTCAGATTCAGTGCAACCATCCCCGGGCGTAGCACCTCAAGGGATGCAGAGACATTCTCCAGTTCCTCGACAATGGTGCTAAACAAGCGCCCGTCGCGTTGCGGGTCAGTATCACGCACCACCATAGATGGACAGAGCGCTTGAGCTGCCCGCAATTTCATGCCCCGGCGCACCCCATGACCGCGGGCTTTATCGCAGCACGCTGTGATGCGGTGATTACTAGCCAGTGCAATAGCCGGGCTTTCTGGGCTGATACCGTGGCGAGTTTCTTCCAAAAGCGCTGCCTGGACGGGCCAGTCCGGAAACCACAGCACGGCGATGCGGTTGTCTCCCCTGCGGGCATGCTGTTGTCTCTCTACTGCAGGCTGAATGCGAGACGGAACCGCGGCAGTCATTTACTGCACCGCCTGTAGTGGTTCGGCGCTGCTAGGTACGGCGCTGGAGCGCGCACCACACGTGAGCATGACAGGCCCATTCCTGTGGGTTTTGCTGTAGGAGCTGACCGCAATTTCTGTATTTCGGATGCGCCCAGTACCGCAACCGATGCCAGAAAAACCAGTGACCTGAGCATTAATTGTCAGTGCCGGTGAGGGTACTTGTACACCAACAGTGAGCACAGCCGCCCCACCCTTGCGGACTTTCGCCAGCAACGGGCGTGCTTGCGTAGGACTCAAAGTCTGGGTGCGCGGGCTGCGGTAAATCAGCACATCTACACCTTCTGCCAGCACGCCGAGCACCGTGATCCACTCCCTACCCGGGTTGGGAACCGTGATGATTTTGGAGAGATCCCCGCTTTCCGCGACCTGTGCCAGGGAAAGTTCTGACCAGTTCACAATAGCGATTGTTTTTCCCTGTGCGCTAATTTGTGCGATAAGTTCAGAGACGAGTGCAGGGCAATCACTACAATGAGATACAGAGTTTTTCGGCAACCCACCGGTGGAAATAACACCAGCGAGCTGACCAGACAATTCCACCACACGATATAGATCTGCAGAAGATTCATTTCCATCAGAAACGGAATCATTACTGAGCAGACGCGGTTTTTGTTGAACAGGAGTTAAGTTTGCTGCGGACTCTAAACCAGCAATTCTATTCCGTAATGACGCCACACGCTCCGCACGCACGTCGGCAGGAACAGCCACAGAACCATCCTGCAACCGCCCACCTTGCGCACGAATACCTGTTTGAGCCATAGCGACAGTATGGCACAGGTTTTCTAAACGCGCAATCATGTTCGAACACTTGGGGGTATCACACCTAGATAAATGGACAAGCTATCTTAGCCTGATGGATCTACATGACAACGAGTGCTGCATCTTAGCGATCAGTCAAAATAAGACATTAAGTAACCCTGGGGCTATCAAGAATCTCACATTTCCAATGTGTAGACCCAGAAAATCAGATTATTTTCCATACACCCTATCCTTACCTAAAGTTTAATTATTGAAAAGATTAGGCAAAGTTTAATAAAATAATCTTACCCAAGAGGGGTTTCTGCATAAGCACAGCGTTGTCAAGCCCACTGACTGGGAGGAAAAATGAGAAATCTAGTGGCGGCAGTATCTTTTGGTACTATTCAAAGCCAGGCTCATGCCGAAATTTCGGGAATTCGTGAGAATTGCTTTTAAAAAAAATGCGGATTCATAACATTGCATCCATAGTGCTAGCGTTAATTGCTATCATATTGACTATTACCGAAATAGCTTCGACATTAGCGACGATGGCAATAGCGACACTAGCACTGATCGTGTTCATCTCCGGAGCTGAGACTCGAAAGCGCTAACGCCAAATGCCTGAAGAAAGCTGAGATCTAAACTAGCTTCAGGCCCAGCATTTTCAACTACTCCTTATTCCCACTCGATGGTTCCCGGTGGCTTCGAGGTCACGTCGACGACCACTCGGTTAACCTCCGCAACCTCGTTGGTAATGCGCGTCGAGATCGTCTCCAACACCTCATACGGCACGCGAGTCCAGTCGGCAGTCATCGCATCCTCCGACGACACCGGGCGCAGCACAATCGGGTGACCGTAGGTACGGCCATCGCCCTGCACACCGACAGAGCGCACGTCGGCAAGCAAGACCACCGGACACTGCCAGATCTCGGCATCCATACCGGCGGCAGTCAACTCCTCACGGGCAATCAGATCGGCAGCACGCAAGGTTTCCAAACGATCCGCGGTGACCTCGCCAATGATGCGGATGCCCAAACCAGGGCCCGGGAACGGCTGGCGCGAAACAATCTCATCCGGCAAGCCCAACTCGCGGCCCACAGCGCGAACCTCGTCCTTAAACAGCAAACGCAGCGGCTCCACCAGCTCGAATTCCACGTCATCTGGCAAACCACCGACGTTGTGGTGCGATTTAATATTCGCAGTACCCGATCCCCCGCCGGATTCCACAACATCCGGATACAACGTGCCCTGCACTAAGTAGTCCACGGAAGCGCCCTCTGGAGCATCATCCAGCACGCCTGCCACCGCGCGCTCGAAGGAACGGATGAATTCCGCACCAATCGCCTTGCGTTTGGCCTCCGGCTCAGTCACACCGGCCAGCTTGCGCAAGAAAGCCTCGCGTTCGTCGACGGTCACCAGGCGCGCACCGGTAGCGGCAACGAAGTCCTGCTCCACCTGCTCACGCTCACCGGAACGCAACAAACCATGATCAACGAACACACAAGTCAGACGGTCACCAATCGCGCGCTGCACCAGTGCCGCAGCCACCGCGGAATCCACGCCACCGGACAGACCGCAAATAGCGCGGCCTTCGCCGATCTGGGCGCGAACATCAGCCACCAAAGACTCCGCAATAGCACCCGGGGTCCACGTCGGCTGCAAGCCCGCAACCTGCGTCAAAAAACGCTCCAGCACTTGCTGACCATGCGGGCTGTGCAACACCTCAGGGTGGTACTGCACACCGGCCATCTTCTTTTCCAAGCACTCGAACGCCGCCACCGGCGCACCCTCAGAAGTAGCAGTAACGTCGAAGCCTTCCGGAGCCTTTGAGACAGAATCGCCATGCGACATCCACACCTTGTGGGTCTCTGCCAGGCCCTCGTGCAGCACACCGCAGCCGTCGGCAAGCGTCAAATCCGTACGGCCATACTCGCGCTTACCGGTCTGGGCGACAGTGCCGCCCAACGCGTGCGTCATCGCCTGGAAGCCGTAGCAAATACCGAAAACCGGCACCCCGAGCTCCAGCAATTCTGGCTGCAACGACGGTGCACCATCGGCATACACGGAGCTCGGGCCACCGGTGAGCACCAGCGCAGCCGGGTTTTTCTCCCGGAACTGCGCAATCGGCGCATCGTGGGCGATGACCTCGGAATACATCTGCGCCTCGCGCACACGACGCGCGATCAGCTGCGCGTATTGCGCACCGAAGTCGACGACAAGGACAGGACGTGGAGTTGCTGCATCAGTCACGCCCCATAGTTTAACTCACGGCCACAACCCAGACGGCACATAACCCAACCGATACACAACCCAGATGATGCGCGCTGCAAACTAGCGGGTACTAGTGGGTTGGACTATTGGACGCAAAAATCATGCAGACGGAATAATCACTGCCATGGCATCTTCGGCAAACCCCATCTCTGTGCTGTGTATCATCGGCTCGTGCATCTCGCTGCAACTGGGATCTGCGCTGGCAGTGAAGCTTTTCGACGACGGCGGCACCTGGGGTACCTCGGCGGTGCGGCTACTCGTCGCGGCAGTGGTATTACTGGCCATCACGCGCCCGCGGGTACACGAATGGAACCGGCAACAATGGGCCGGGGTACTCGGACTTGGACTATCGCTGGGGCTGATGAACGGATTTTTCTACGCCGGAATTGACCTAGTACCCCTCGGACCCGCCGTGACCATCGAGTTCTTAGGCCCACTGCTCCTGGCAGCATTTTTATCGCGGTCTCTGCGCGACGGCATCTGCGTCATCCTCGCCATGACCGGCATGGCACTACTGGGCCTGGATGCTTTCAACGGTAACCCGCTCAACCCACTGGGCGTCGCATTCTTGCTGGGGGCAGCCTTGTTCTGGGCCATTTATATCCTGGCGAATAAAAACGCCGGTGCGCTGGTGCCCGGCCAGGGCGGGCTGGCCGTGGCATTCATCGTTGGCGGCGTCGCGATGCTACCAATGGGCGCTGGCGGCGCATGGAACCTGGTGACCTCCACCGATACCTTGTGGTTTGCCATCGGCACCGGAATCTTGGGGTCCCTGGTGCCGTATTCCTTGGAATTGATCGCGCTGCGCGGGCTGGCCCCCAATGTCTTTTCTATTCTGATTTCCCTCGAACCCGTCTTCGCCGCATTCTTCGGGTGGCTACTGCTCGCGCAAAACATCAGCACGCTGAAACTAGTAGCCATCGGCGTGGTTATCGCAGCATCCGTAGTACAAACCGTCGGAACCGGGGGTTCTGGCGCGGATGGCGCGCCCCGGTCGAAGCTGAAAAAGCTACAGGACGTTGGCAGAAAAGTTGTGCCACGACGTCGCCATAGCGACTAATGCACAGCCACGAGCCGCTAATGCACAGCCAAGTCGACTTTTTGGAAAGCCTTCAAATCGGTGTACCCACACTTTGCCATCGCACGACGCAAACCACCGACCAAATTCTGCCGCCCAAATGGATCGGACGACGGGCCGTGCAACACAACTTCCAGCGGGGAATTTTTGGAAACAACCGTCGTGGGATCGAAAGCTTGATCTTCCCCAGTAACGCCCTCGCCTAGTTCAATATCGCTATAGATTTCCACATATCCGCGCGGGAAGCTTGGGTGGCCAGCCACCGACGGCCAGAACCAACCACCCGCAGGCGCTTCCTCAGCCTGTGCCAACAACGGGCCGAGGACGACGGCGTCGGCGCCGCACGCGATTGCCTTAACAATATCGCCAGCATTCGCCAGCATGCCGTCGGCAAGAATATGCACGTAACGGCCACCGGTCTCATCCAAATAATCCCGGCGCGCCGCAGCAATATCGGCGATCGCGGTGGCTTTCGGGACATTGATACCCAACGAAATATCGTTGGTATTCACGCCGCCGCCGACGATCACGCCCGCCGCGCCCGTGCGCATCAAATGCAGCGCAGTCGTGTAATCCACCGCGCCACCAGCAATAACGGGGACTTCCAACGAACCAATGAACTCCTTCAAGTTCAGCGGTTCGCCGTTGGCAGAGACATGCTCAGCAGAAATCAATGTTCCCTGGATCACCAGGATTTCCGTACCCGCGCTAATGACCGTCGGCGCCAACTCCCGCGCACGCTGTGGCGAAACACGCACTGCAACGGTCACACCAGATTCCCGGACCTCAGCGATACGGCGCGCCAGCAGCTCCACATCGAGTGGCAGCGCATGCAGCTTTTGCAGGTGCTCAGTAGGGTTTTCCGCCTTGGTTACGGCCTCGACGGCGCCAGCGAGGTCGTCGACACGCCCCCACAGCCCTTCCGCATTGATGATGCCCAGACCACCTTGCTTGCCCATCTCAATGATGAACTCCGGGCTAGCCAACGCATCAGAAGCATGCGAGCAGACCGGGATATCGAAGTGATAAGCGTCGATGCTCCAGGTAGTATCGACGTCCTTCGAGGAGCGGGTACGACGGGTCGGGATGATGGAAATATCCTCAAGCCCGTAGGTACGGCGCGCCTCACGGCCGATCCCTATCTCTGCATATTCGCGCACTGAATAAACCTTCCTATAACGACAACGTTATGCGTGAGCTTCTCGAGGTAGCTCTAGCGGTAGTTCGGAGCTTCCATGGTTTGCTGCAAGTGGTGCGGGTGCGATTCCGCCAAGCCTGCCGCGGTAATTTGCACGAAGCGCTTGGTCTTCAGATCCGCAATGGAAGCAGAACCGGTGTAGCCCATCGAAGCGCGGAGACCACCGATGATCTGGTGGGTGATCGCGTCGATCTCACCGCGGTACGGAACTTTGCCTTCCACTCCTTCTGGCACCAGCTTGTCCTCACTGCGCACGTCGGACTGGAAGTAACGGTCCTTGGAGTAGGAACGCTTCTCGCCAGTCAGGCCGCGCCCCTGCATCGCCCCCATCGAACCCATGCCACGGTAGCGCTTGTACTGCTTACCGCCCACAACAACGATATCGCCAGGCGATTCCTTGGTTCCGGCCAGCATGGAACCCAGCATGACGCAGTCCGCGCCAGCAGCCAGGGCCTTGGCGATATCACCGGAGTACTGCATGCCACCGTCGGCAATCACGGGAATGCCAGCTGGGCCAGCAACAGAGGCTGCTTCCAAAATGGCGGTGATCTGTGGAGCGCCCACACCAGCAACCACGCGGGTGGTGCAAATCGAACCTGGGCCAATGCCCACCTTGATGCCGTCAGCTCCCGCATCGATCATGGCCTGCGCGGCCTCACGCGTTGCCAAGTTACCGCCAACGACGTCGACCTGCGGGAAGGCCTTTTTCACGTCCGAGACCATCTGCAACACGCGGTTGTTGTGTGCGTGCGCGGAGTCAACCACAAGCACGTCGACGCCAGCTTCCACCAAAGCCTCGGCGCGCTGGAAAGACTCTGCACCCGTGCCGATACCGGCAGCGACCAACAGACGACCTTCCTTGTCCTTGGAGGCGTGCGGGAATTGCTCAGTCTTCACAAAGTCTTTCACCGTGATCAGGCCAACGAGCTTATTGTCCTCATTAACGATAGGCAGCTTTTCTACCTTGTTTTCGCTAAGCAAGCTCAATGCTTCTTGTTTGCTGACGCCCTCTTTCGCCACCACCAGTGGAGTCGGCGTCATAACATCCTGCACCAGGCGGTTCGGGTCTGCTTCAAAGCGCATATCACGGTTCGTGCAAATCCCGACCAAGCGACCGTCGGCGTCGACCACAGGCAGGCCGGAGATGCGGAAACGCCCGCAGAGGTCGTCCACCTCAGTGATTGTCATATCCGGGCGGGCAGTCACCGGATCAGTAACCATGCCGGATTCGGAGCGTTTCACAATCTCAACCTGCTGTGCTTGCTCATCAATGGAGAGGTTGCGATGCAGCACGCCAATACCGCCCTGCCGCGCCATCGCAATGGCCATGCGGGCTTCGGTAACCGTGTCCATCGCCGCGGACGCTATTGGCAGGCCCAAGTTCACATTGCGGCTAAACCGCGTAGAAACATTAACCTCAGAGGGAATAACGTTCGATTCTGCGGGGAGCAGCAACACGTCGTCAAAGGTCAGGCCATACAATGCAACCTTGTTTGGGTCATCTCCACCAGTGTGTACGCGTTGATCAGTCATTCCCAAGATTCTCCTTTTCCAGCTTCACGTTTGTCAGACCGCTGTCATCCGCTGCTAGCTGTCTAGCTATGTCCTTATATCGTAATGGCTGGCCAAGAAAAAGGGGTAGCCGGGAGGGAACGGAAAGGGGAATTGAATATGAATGGTTTTGACAATAGTGTGTGCTATGTGGACTTTGATTCGAATATGCCCCGCGATCCCTTCGCAGATGATCCGAACGATCCGGCGTCGTTCCTCGACGCTGACGAGCCCATGCCAGAGCTTTCTGACGAAGAACGCCTCATGCTAGAACATGATCTACGCATGGTGCGCAAAATGGCACAGACCCTGCCGGAATTCGGCATCGATGGCATATTTTTCATCTGCGAGGACTGCGAAGAACAGCACTACTACGACTGGGACATCATGGCCGCTAATATGCGCTCCACCCTCTCTGGTGAATTAGCGCCGGTACATGAGCCCTCCGCGCAACCGAATACCGACCGCTACACCCCTTGGGAATACGCAGTTGGTTTCTTTGATGGGTTGAACCGCAAGCACTTGAATTAACAAGTACTCATTTTAAGACGCGCCGCCCCGTGTGCTCGCCTGGTGTTCCGGGCCAGCCGGGGCGGCGTGGTCATTTCCAGGGGATACGCCTGCACCCTGACCGCCCTGGCCGCGTTGTCCGTCTTCCCGCGACTCGACGTCCGGTTGCGTTGGAGACAACGGTTGCTGTGGCTGTGCAGGCGGTTGTTCACCAATAGACGGCTCACCCGACGGGCGTGATTGTGGCTCCGGACCGCCACCACCCGGCACTGTCTGTGGGTTTTGCTGTGCCGGAGCCACAGTCTTCGTGACGGTAACTTCCTTGGTTTCTGTGACCGTTTGCGGTTCTGATTCACCTTCCGGCTGCGGCCGCACGCGGGTAACGGTGGTTTTGGTTTTCGCCGCTTTACCGTCAGCGTCCGCTTGCTCACCGCGGTCTTTATTCTCTCCCGCGCCTTTGCTCTGCTTGGCTTCTTTGCGCTCACGCAGATTTTCCAGCAAAGTGCGGGCCTCAGCGATCAGTTTCCGGGTGGCTTCCTCATCACCCCGGTTAGCGCTGTCTTCCAGCTGTTGCAAGGTACTGGCAAGCTCAATACGAGCTGCTTTTTCATCATCAAACAGCGCCTGGTGCATTCCCCACAGCGGAGAATTCGGGGTCGCGTGATAAACGCTCAAACTTCCAACCGCAAACAATGCTGTGGCGGCCGCGGCGCCCACCAAGGCACTAGTCCACCCAAAACGTCGGCTAGCAACGGCACCAGTGCCAAAACCGAAACCTCTCCTTGGGGCCCGGTGGGTTCCGCGAGCAGCTCGGCGACGGCGGGCGTCAGCCAACTCATCAGGAGCATCAGCTTGGGGTTGCGCAGCGTGAGACTGCGCGGCGTGAGGTTGCGCAGCGTGGGGTTCCACTGCCCAATCTGCAGGAAGCTTTGGCGCAGCTGGCATCTCGGATTCGATTTCTGTACGCAAACCCAACAATGCTGCCGCTAGGGGGTCCTTCCCCTGCGAAGGGTCTTGGCCCTGCGCCAGCTGGTCCAGGAAGAAATCGTCTTTCTCCCAGTCGCGTTGGTTCACGTTTACTCCCTTGAATCCTCGTTTTCCATACGCTTGCGAAGTTGCGCAAGCGCGCGATGTTGCGCCACCCGTACCGCGCCAGGAGTGCTGCCCAAGGCTTGTGCTGTTTCCTCGGCCGTCAGCCCCACGAATACGCGCAGGATGATAATATTACGAGCTTTGTCATTTAAAGTATCGAGCATCCCGCGGACTGTGTTACAACCATCAGATTCCAAAGCCGCATCCTCCGGGGTGGGCATCAGATCCAGCTCTTCTGGTATTTCCTCTGAAGGGTGCAGCCGGTCTTTGCCCATGAAGCGATGGGCATCGGCAACTTTATTAAAAGCAATCCCGTAAACAAACGCCATGAATGGTCGGCCACGGTCCACAAACTTCTGCACCGAACTAGCTACCGCCAGGCAGACTTCTTGAGCCACGTCTTCGGCTGTAGGAGTTTTTCCGCCACCGATACGGGCGCGGCAATAGCGCAGCACCTGCGGATGAATAATCCGCATGACTTGCTGCATGGCACGGCGATCCCCATCTACTGCCAGTGGAACCAGCCGCGCGAGTTCTTCATCAGAATCGCTCACGTCCCAAATCTTTCGTTGACTGCAGGCCAATTTGCCGACACAAGTGCATGCGCGGCATTCCGGCCGAAGCCGACCTAAACTCTCGTCCCATCATATAACCGCGTGCGAACACGTGTTAAATTAATTGCTCGAATTTCGATAATTTATTCGACCCTATTTTTACCGGCCCACCACAGAGAATATTTTCTTCCGCCAGCGATAGTCTGGGCATTGCCTCCACTGTCATAAGGGAACTGCAAAACCGGAAAACCGCCGAAAGAACCAGGTTATTACCCTGGCGCTTCCGGCGGTTCAGGAAAATTCCCGCTAGAAAGATTGCTAGCACAGCCGACAGATCGTGCACAACCGGCTAGCAAGCAGCGGCTTAGTGATGATGATGGCTGTGGCCAGCCTCAGAGTTCTCCGACTCTGCAGGTTTGTCAACAACCGACGCCTCCGTGGTCAGCACCATACGGGCAACCGAAGAAGCGTTAACCACAGCAGAATGCGCAACCTTTACGGGATCAATGATGCCGCTTTCAATCAGATTGCCATATTCCAGGTTGGCGGCATTAAAGCCTTCGCCATTAGCCATTTCCGCAACGCGGGAAACGACCACGGCGCCGTCTTCACCAGCATTGTGGGCGATCCAGAAAGCCGGCTTGGTCAGCGCCCGGGCTACCGATTCCACACCCACGCGAGCTTCGCCTTCGAACTGCTCAGCATAAGACTTCAGCGACTCAGCGATCTGCACGAGCGCAGAACCACCACCAGCGATCACGCCTTCTTCCACCGCCGCACGTGCGGCATTGATGGCGTCTTCTACGCGCAACTTTCGCTCGTTCACCTCGGTCTCAGTAGCAGCACCGATGCGGATTACAGCGACGCCACCGGAAAGCTTAGCCAGGCGTTCTTCCGCCTTTTCTTTATCCCAGGTGGAGTCGGTGGCTTCGATCTCGCGGCGAATCTTCTCGCGGCGCTCCTCCAAGGCAGCATCGGAACCGGCGCCGTCGACAAGCACGGTCTCGTCCTTCTCGACGGTGACACGACGAGCAGAGCCCAGCACTTCCAGGCCTGCCTCATGTAGATTGACACCAATTTCAGGGTCAACCACGGTGGCATCGGTAACCACTGCCAAGTCATCCATGAACGCTTTCCGACGATCACCAAAATATGGTGCCTTCACGGCAGCGACCTTGAGAGTCTTGCGGATAGCGTTGACCACCAGCGCCTGCAGGGCTTCGCCCTCGACATCTTCGGCGACGATCAGCACCGGCTTGCCAGCCTCAGCGATCTTTTCCAGCAACGGCAAGAAATCCGGCAACGAAGAAATCTTGTTGCGCACCAGCAGCACGTATGGATCATCCAAGACGGCCTGCTGAGTTTCCTGGTCCGTCACGAAATATGGCGACAAGAATCCCTTATCGAAGGCTACGCCTTCGGTGACCTCGACAGAGGAATCCATGGACTGCGATTCTTCCACAGTGACCACGCCGTCTTTGCCGACCTTGTCCATCGCGCCAGCAACCATCTCGCCGACTTCACTGTCACGAGAGGAAACGGTAGCGACCTGGGCAATTTCTGCGCTGGAATTAACCTGAGTGGCACGAGCCTTCAGCTCTTCCACGGTTTTTTCTGCAGCTGCAGCAATGCCGCGGTTCAGTTCCACGGGGTTGGCACCGGAAGCAACGTTGCGCAGGCCCTCGAAAATCAGAGCCTGGGCCAACAGCGTAGCGGTGGTGGTACCGTCACCGGCAACATCGTTGGTTTTCACCGCAACGGATTTCACCAGCTGCGCGCCGAGGTTCTCAAAAGGCTCTGAGAGATCAATATCCCGGGCGATAGTCACGCCGTCATTGGTGACCAGTGGGCCACCAAATGCTTTATCCAGCACGACGTTGCGACCACGAGGGCCGAGAGTGACCTTAACGGTATCTGCAAGCGTGTCGACGCCCGCTTGCAGATGCTCCCGCGCCTGTTGATCAAAAGCAATGAGTTTTGCCATAGTGGCTTACTCCCCCTTACTTTTCGATGACTGCCAGCAGGTCACGAGCCGAAAGCAACAGGTATTCCTGGCCGTCGTACTTCAGCTCAGTGCCGCCGAACTTGGAGAAGATGACGGTGTCACCTTCATTGACGTCTGGTTTTACGCGCTCACCCTTGTCGTCGGTGCGGCCTGGGCCAACAGCGATGACGGTGGCTTCCTGCGGCTTTTCCTTAGCAGAGTCTGGGATGACCAGGCCGGATGCGGTGGTGGTTTCTGCTTCTTTAATCTGCACCAGAACTTTGTCTTCGAGCGGTTTGATGTTTGCCACGATGATTCCTTTCGTGAAATCAGGTCCAATGCGCGCGATCACCTATGTGACCAGCACGCGAAGCTGTTATGTGCCGGTTGTGGATGTCCAGCACAGCCGTCGTCGCGGGTGAACAACTGTGGGTCAAACAACCTATTAGCACTCTACCTACCCGGGTGCTAAGTGACAACTATCTTGAGCGTAGTGCTAGCAACTTGCCTCCCGCTTGCCAATCGCTTGCCGACGGGGTGCCGGTGCCTTGCCGACAGCTGGCCCGAACTCGCTTCGCAGCCGGAGTGTGACTGGAGTGTGGCAACGGCCGGCATGACACTGCACAGGCACTAAGCGCTACTATGCACCTAATTCTAACGCTGGATCAGTGGCAATATCCCAGTTTGCGGGCTGCATACCATGCGCAATTTGCTGTGCAGCCGCTGCAGCAATCATCAAACCGTTGTCCGTGCAGTATTCAAACCGTGGAATTCGCAAGCTAATACCTGCAGAATCACAACGCCGCTGCGCCAGCTCCCGCAGACGTGAGTTCGCGACCACTCCACCACCAAGTAATAGCGTGTTAGCACCAGTGTCTTTACACGCCAGCACAGCTTTTTTGGTCAGCACGTCGCAGACAGCTTCTTGGAAAGAAGCACACAAATCTTCAGCATTGATCGATTCACCATTGCGCTCAGCTTTTTCCACGAACCGCGCCACCGAAGTCTTCACACCGGAAAAGGAGAAATCATAACGATGCTCGCCGCGCAAATCCTCCGCCCGGGACAACCCCCGTGGGAAATCAACGGTGACCGTGCCTTTTCGCGCCAACTTGTCAATCAATGGTCCACCCGGATACCCCAGACCAAGCAACCGCGAGACTTTATCGTAAGCCTCACCAGCAGCGTCGTCTAGCGTGGCACCCAGTTCCCGGTACTGCTGTTTCGCAGCATCAACCTCCAACAAAGAAGTATGCCCACCCGAAACCAACAGGGCGACGGCATGCGGGAGCTGCTCGCCTTCCAAATTCGCTACCGCAACATGGCCGGCCAGATGGTTCACGCCATAAAACGGAACACCCCACCCCGCAGCGTATGCCTTCGCACCAGCGACACCAACCAACAAAGCACCCGCCAAACCCGGGCCAATGGTGGCAGCCACGGCATCGGGCTTGTCGATGCCAGCTTCATCCAATGCTTGTTGCATCACCTGCGGCAGGGCTTCCAGGTGCGCCCGAGACGCAATTTCTGGGACGACACCACCAAAACGCGCGTGTTGTTCCATAGAACTTGCGACTACATTGGCCAAAACCTCAATGCGCGGTTGGGTGCTGGCAGCGCTTCCGTCATCAGTGTGCAAGCGGACGATGCCGACGCCAGTTTCATCACATGAGGATTCAATTCCGGCAATAATCATGGAGCGTCCTTTCGCTGCAATTCCGCTGAGTTCGCTGGCCGACGCATCGTATAAGCATCACCGCCACCCGCATAATAGTTTTTTCGAAGCCCCAGGGTGTCGAATCCATAGGCTCGATACAGGCCAATCGCGGGTTCGTTGTCAGTACGGACCTCTAAAAACACCGGCGCCGAGACGCGATCCGCAACATAACAAAAATTATCCATGAGTAACCGGGCCACACCGCGACGCTGCGCTCGTGGATCAACTCCGATGGTATGAATTTCAAACTCTGGATCATCACTCGGCCCCAATTGCGCCAAACCTGCATACCCCACTAGAACGCGCGCCGGAGGCTTGCCCGATTCTTGGCTCGCCACGCCTTCCACCCCCAAGTAAAAGGTATGCGCCGAGGCAAACTCCGCGCGGAAATCAGCTTCCGTCCAGGGGCCTTCATTAGCAAACAACTCACGTTCTAGCTGCGCGCACCGGTGCGCATCAGCCGGACCTAATTCACGGAGACGCAGCTGTTCCAAAGCCAGGCTCGCAGGGCCAGCGGATTGTGCGCTCGGGCGCTTGCGGGCCGAGTTCCCGCCACCTTGTCTATCCGTCATTGGTTGCTCTGCTCATCAGTTGTTTCTGCTCATTTATTGTTCTGCTCAGCCCAACGCAACGCGGCAGAAACCGGTTTGGCGGCTGGTTCTTTCGCATCTGGGCGCCGAAGATACAACGGAGTCAACGGCTGCGGGGCAACTGCGAAATCCGCCACCGCAACCAGCCCACGAGCACTAGGAACCGCCGGAACCTCTTCTTGCTGAGCAAGCGCCCGCAAACGATCCGGCAGCCGCGCAGCAATAGTCGGGTTAGCCAGCACACGGGAAACTTCCGGCTGCAAGATTTCGGCGGGCCCGACTTCCGGTCCCGTGACACGTTGAGCACCACGATAGGTCGCCCAGTAAGTCTCTCGACGACGCGCATCAGTGGCGACCAATAAATGCTCTTCTGCTGAAGCAGAAGCGTCCTGGGCGCGCCAGGCAATCGCATCATGCGAACAAACACCATACACCGGCACCTGCAAAGCATGACCGAGACCAGAAGCCGTCGCCATGCCCACACGCAAACCACTAAATGGCCCGGGCCCGCAGCCAACCACAACGGCCGTAAGTTCGTGCAATTCACTTCCGCTGGATTCCAATAACTGGAAAATCGTTGGCATCAGCAGCTCATTGTGCGCGCGGGTGTTTTCCACCGTGTTCTCAGTGGCATCACTGCCGCCGTCGGCAAGCGTGCGCACCAAGCCTGTCACCAGAGTGGGCGTCGAAGTATCCAGGGCTAGCACACGGTGATCCGCGGTACCCCGAGAAGACGATGTGGAAGGACTAAACGACATAATTACCCGATGAAGTTCCAGGTTCCTTCTTCATCTTTTTCCACGTGGATGATTGCCTGGGTTTGGAATGGCCCCTGCAACGGAATGGTGCAGAGGTTGACGTTGTGAATGGACATCTTCTCCACGTGGTACTCACCGTTTTCTTTCGCTACCAGCAAGTAGTTATCGTGCTTGTCAATCTCACCGTTGACCAGGTTGAACTCTGCCGGGTTCAAACCACTAACCAACAATTCCTGCTCCGTAACACCGGGGCATACGAAGGTTCCAGCAACCCATTCCTCGCCGAAAAGATCGGCTGGCGAAATGCCGGTGGTCGACAAACCTTGCTGTTCTACCTTATGTAGAGTCCCAGCGAACGATTCCTTCGGCGCGGAATCGTCTTGTGCCAATGCAGCTGCCCCAACCATAGTTGCCAAGGCCAGACAGAACAGTGCAACAAGGGTACCGATGATGGCTCCGCCGTTTTTCGGCATACAAGCTCCTTAAAAATAAAACAGACATGGGGTCTTTGCCGTGCAATCTGTCTCAAGGATAGCGCGTAGCCCAACAGCTCCAAGAAACGGGGTTTCCGCCTAACATCCCCTTAGCAACATTGTGGCGACAACTTCTTAGTTTTCCACCCAACGCCAGGTAATGATACGCGTTTCAGAATCCGGATCGCTCACCGCTGCGGTTTCGCGGTCCAGCTCAACCAATAAATAACGACGAGTCAGAGCTTCCACCAACCCCGCTCCCCATTCCGCAACCACGACGGAAGTTTCTAAATCAGTATCCAGATCTAGTGCGTCCAGCTCTCCCCAAGGATCAGCTGCAGCAGTGCTACCATCTAGCTCTTGCCCCACAGGTGATTCGGTGGCTGAAGACACGGGCTGGTGAGCAGATTCACCGAGCAAACGGTAAGCGTCGACATGCACTAAATCTGGGGCCTCTGACCGCCGCGCCCGATGCACGCGCGCAATAGTAAAGGTGGGACTTGTCACCCTGCCACGCACATCCATCCCTTGTGCAATGCCCTGAGTGAGCGTAGTTTTTCCGGCGCCGAGCGCACCGGCCAAGATAACGACATCACCAGCGACCAGCGTGGAGCCGAGATATGCGCCGAACTCACGAGTGGCATCAGTGGTGGGCAACTCGACGGTGCCAGACTGCGAAAAATCTAATAGCGAGAATGCACTCATAGCTGGATTCCCCCTTCATACTCCCGAACAGTGCGCCCGCCAGGGCGAGTCACGATCTCATAATTAATAGTTCCCGTAGCATCGGCCAACTCCGTGGCAGACATGCCACCTTCCCCAAACAACACTGCTTCATCACCCGGTTGCACGCCGAAGGGGTTTTCGCCAAGATCCAGCAAAATCTGATCCATGCATACTCGCCCAACCTGCGGATAACACTTCCCAGAAATGCCCACCACAAGATGCCCCTGGATACTGCGTGGCAAACCATCAGCGTAGCCACAAGGGATAACCGCCAAATACCCAGTCTTTCCTGCCCGCCAAGTCAAGCCATAGGAGACGGCTTCACCTGCGGTAATGGGCTTGACGTTAACGACAGTACTTGCCCAAGTCATCGCCGGGCGTAGATCATGTGCAAAACCAGCAGCGGGTTGCAACCCATAGCAGGCAATGCCCGGGCGAACTTGTTGAAAATGAGCATCAGGAAGCTGCACGGTCGCGGCCGAATTAGCTATATGGTTGACCGGAACCTCCAAGCCCATGGCGCGTGCTTGCCTAATTGCGGCGCGGAATTGCTCAAGCTGCGCGGCATTAGCAGGATTATCCGGCTCATCCGCACACGCCAGATGTGACATCAACCCGCGCACGGCCAGGTGTGGGGCATTTTTCGCCATCTCGAAGGCACGCTGCCAATCAGTGGGATCAATGCCATTGCGATGCATCCCTGTTTCAACTTTCAGCGTGATCGTCGCAGGGATGCCAGCGTTAACGAGCACGGCCAGGTGATCTAATGACGGCGCAGCCAACTGGATGTCGTCGGCAAGAGCATCTGCAACTACCTGTGCAGCATCCTGGCTCGCGGCATCCCACAACCACGCCATGACCGGTAGTTCTGTACCGAGTTCACGCAAGCGTTGGGCTTCGGCGATCGTGGCCACACCAAAAAGGTCAGCGCCTGATTTTTCCATTACCGGAACCACGCGCTCCATGCCGTGACCGTAAGCGTCAGCCTTGACGACGCACATCAGCTGCGCTTCGCCTGCCGCCCGCTTAAGCACACGGACATTGTGGGCGATGGCATCCAAGTCGATGCGACTGCGCAGCATGTTCATACGTTCGGCTTTGCTCTTTCCGGCGACGGCGGGTTGCTTAACTCAGGTTTATACACACCAGATCTATTCCACGGTGCAGGCTTATTCCACTGTGCAGATCTATTCCACGGTGACGGACTTCGCCAAGTTACGTGGCTGGTCGACGTCATAACCTTTTGCTTCAGCCACCGCGCAGGCAAAAATCTGCAGCGGCACGGTGGCCAGCAATGGCTGCATAAGTGTCGGCGACTGCGGGATGCGAATGATGTGGTTAGCGTAATCCTCCACGGCAGTATCGCCTTCCTCGGCAATCACAATAGTTACTGCACCGCGGGCTCGGATCTCCTGGATGTTCGAGACAACCTTAGAATGCAGCACATCGCGTCCACGTGGTGATGGCACAATAACGAAAACCGGCTGGCCTTCTTCTACCAAGGCAATGGGCCCGTGTTTGAGCTCACCTGCAGCGAAACCTTCGGAGTGCAAGTAGGCGATCTCTTTCAGCTTCAACGCACCCTCAAGCGCAACCGGGAAACCGACGTGACGGCCCAAGAACAACACGGTGCGCGCATCGTGCATCTTCTCCGCGATAGATTTCACATCACCCTCAGCATCAATGACCTGCTGAATCTTTTCCGGCATCTGGCGCAGCTCGTTGAGCACGGCATGTACCTCATCAGAGAACATATTGCCGCGCAACTGCGCCAGGTAGAGACCAAACAAATAGGTTGCGGCAATCTTCGCCAGGAAGGCTTTGGTGGAAGCAACCGCAATTTCCGGGCCGGCGTGCGTGTAAAGCGCTGCGTCAGATTCACGCGGGATCGAGGATCCCCGCGTATTCGAAATCGCGATAACCTTGGCCCCTTGCTGGCGGGCGTGGCGCACAGCCATGAGCGTGTCCATAGTTTCACCAGACTGTGACAGGGCAACGACGAGGGTCTTTTCATTGACAATCGGGTCGCGATAACGGAACTCGTGCGCCAATTCAACCTCGGTCGGAATGCGGCACCAGTGTTCAATCGCGTAGCGAGCAACGTGCCCGGCATAAGCTGCGGTGCCGCAGGCAATCACGATGATCTTGTCGACTGATTTCAAAATCGACTCGTCGATGCGCACCTCATCCAACGAGAGCTGGCCATTTTCGTCGAAACGGCCCATCAGGGTATCACGAACCGCAGCGGGCTGGTCATGGATTTCTTTGTCCATGAACGAGGCATAGCCACCCTTTTCTGCGGATTCTGCATCCCACTCCACTTTGAATTCGCGCGGCTCGACGACGTTGCCGTCATAGTCGGTGATCTCGATGTCATCGGCAGTAACAGTAACCACCTGATCATTGTCAATGATCACAGCGTCTTTGGAATAGTCAATAAATCCGGAAACATCAGAGCCCAGGAAATTCTGGCCTTCGCCACGACCAATCAGCAACGGCGAGTCACGACGGGCAGCCACAATCCGGTCAGGTTGATCAACGTGCATGGCCAACAAGGTGAATGCACCCGCAAACCGGCTAGCGGTACGACGCATCGCTTCTGCCAGATCTCCGTTGGCCTCGGTAGCGAAAACGTCGGCAAGCAAGGTGCCAGCGACCTCGGTGTCCGTGTCTGAGACGAAGTTATAGCCTTTGTCTTTTAACTCGCGTTTGATTTCCGCAAAGTTTTCGACGATGCCATTGTGTACGACGGCGACTTTGCCGTTGCCCACCACGTGTGGGTGCGCATTGACGTCACTGGGGCCGCCATGGGTAGCCCAGCGCGTATGACCGATGCCGAGAATGGAATCCGGCAGCGGTCGCTTCTTCAATTCTGCTTCCAGGGAAGCAACTTTGCCAGCTTTTTTACGCCAGGCGATCTGACCGTCTGCATAAACTGCAACACCAGCGGAATCATAGCCGCGGTATTCCAGGCGTGATAGGCCTTCCATCACCACGTCAAGAGCATAAAACTCACGGTCAGCGCCAGGGTGTCCCACATATCCAACGATTCCACACATGAGCTGGATACTACATTACGCAGAAAAATCGTGATGGCGCGCCACCGCTGCATCGTCGCTATACAGGAAGCTATACATTAGGCTGTTCTGTGTGAGTCTTAAAAAGCAGCTAGCAAACGTGTCCAAGCGTGGCCCGCACCGTGTGCTGGTCGGCGATTTAGATTATGCCGGCCTACCCGGCAAAGTTTATGCCCCAGCCGAAGGCAATTCTCTGCCTGCCGTAGCTTTTGGGCATGACTGGCGGATTTCGCTGAAACACTACCGCCATACCCTGCGGCATTTGGCTAGTTGGGGCATTGTAGTGGTCGCACCTGAAACCGAAATGGGTATGTGGCCAGATCACCGAGATTTCGCATCTGATTTAGAAACTTCGTTACAAATTGCTGCCGGCGTGAAACTAGGCCAGGGCAATATCACTGTCAGCCCAAACAAGTTAGGTGTAATCGGCCACGGAATGGGCGGCGGTGCCGCTGTGCTTGCCGCCTTGGAAAATGAAAAGGTGCAATGCGTAGCCGCGCTGTACCCTGCGCAAACCTCACCTTCTTCACAAGACGCAGCTAAATATATTGACAAGCCAGGCTTAATCATCGGCCCAGAAGATACCGATATTTTCTCCGCTGGTAACCCACCGCAGATGGCACAGAACTGGAACGGCCCAGTCTGCTACCGCGCAGTTGATAATGGCAAGCAAGCAACGTTTAGTGAAGACACCCTACGGAAGTTTTTCTTAGGCATTGGCATAGGAAAAGCTTCTGCCGTAGAAACCGCGCGCGGCCTGGTCACTGGCTTTTTGTTGCACCAGCTCAACGGCGACAAGCAATACTCCGATTTTTCTGATCCAGAAGCGGATGGAAAAGGATTCAGCAGCGCTACCGGCGATGAGCTGGAAGAAGAGAAAAAACCCTCTGGGTTGTTGGGCAAGCTGTTCTAATCCAGTAATCCCTCATCTTTAGCCAGGTCCGCGACGCAACACAGATTTCACTTGTCGCGGCCTAGCAGCTCCGGCCGCATCCCGCATGTGGCTTATTCGATTCGCCGTTGGGCTCGCTCGTTTTGTCTGAGCCTGCTGTGGGTTCTGCGGCGAACCGTACTCGCCGCTAGTCCGACCACGCCCCTGCTGCGGACCAGACGGTTTTTTAGCCTGCGTTTCTGCCTGTTTCTCTAAATCTTGCTGGGCTTTTTCTAACTTGTTCTCAAATTCCAGCAGGCGCTTGGCTGTGCGCTCCCGGAATTTTTCAGCGAATTCTTGAAATTCCATTACCATTGTCCCATTCTGTGCGTGTTGCCGCCTGCTTTCTCAGCTTCGTTTTCTCCATCACCTGGCTCATAAGCAGCGGAGTGTTCGGGCTCTGCAGGTGTCTCGGGTTCGGGTTGCGGGGCTGGGGTTGCAGGTTGCGCTGGTTGCACCGGCTCTGGTGCAGGTTCTGGTTTCGACTGCGTCTCCGGTGCTACCTGTGCTGGACCAGAATGGAACTGCTTTTTGTCCACAGAGTGTTCCGGCATTGGTTTTTCAATAACCTCGTCTTTTGGTTCCGGCTCTGGTTTTGGCTCAGGCTCCGGTTGTGGTTCCGGCTTTTCCTCGGGAGGGCAATCTGGTTCCGGCTCTGGTTCTGGTGCGGGTGCGCACTCTGGTTCAGGTAGACGCTCAGGTTCCGGTTCTGGTGCAGTTTCAGTTTCACACGACGTAGAAGGAGCACAAGGCTCAGCAGCTTGCACCGTTTGTGGTTCCTGCGCTGACGAATAGTCAGGCTCTATACCTTTGGGCTCTGACTGGGATGGACCGGCCTCGCAACGAAGCTGCTCCAAACATTCAGTAGCCATTTCTTGCACCAGCTGTGCCCCCATCACTGCCATCCCTAGACCTGCCCGGGCCAATTCACCGACGCATGACTTGGCAACCTCGCAACCAAACTGCACGGAACTAGCCGTATGCGTTGGTGGTGCTGCGGGATCCAGCTGCTCAGGCTCTGGCAGCGGAGTGGGTTGTGGCTCGGGTGCGTTTGGCACGCACTCTGTCCGTAACCGTTCATCGGTGACCTTCTCGGAAACCCCGGACGTTTCGCAGTACTCAGCAGCGGAGCCGCTTGTCCCGGTCAGCCCTAGTTTCTGCTCTGTGGCCGTCTTACCTTCCGCTTGGCCAACTGGGTGACTCGGATGACTTGGTGTCCCAGGTTCGCACGAAGCAGTTGAGATTGGCGGAGCGCCTCCTGGATTTTCCACTACAGAAGTAGATTCTGCAGTTTTTTGTTTGCCGCCTATTGCCGGGCTGGATGCTTCCGACGCCTGCGCTGGTGGGTCGACGAGTTCTTTTTCACATAGCTGCTCACACCTACGCAAAAACTCTTCGTAACAGCCACAGATAGCATCATCTCGATCACCAATCATGCGCATGAACGCCGAGACCGCAGGTTCGATCACCATACTGGCCAACGTTCCCACCATGCCGGTAATCCGCATGATCGGATGCAGGCGCAGCAAACGGGTCACCAACTGAATGATTGGTATCACCGACCCCAGAATCTCTGATAAACCAATTTCTGAACTATCGCGGATATCGTCCACGGCAGTGCCGCAGGACTGAGCATCATCGGCAAACTTCTTGCTCGCTACTTCATCTTCTTCGTGATCCGACTGAAAGTCGCGCAACCTTTCTTCCAGACCACCTCCGGCAAGCTGCATCCCCGAACCGGAAGTCAAGATGTCTAAGACGTAGCTGAATCCATCGCCCTTATCTCGTTTTGCACCAGATGCTGCCGAGGACTGAGCTACCAGTTGCGAAGAATCCAGTCCATCTACCCTGCCAGCAGCTTCCCGCATGGTATCCACGACTCCCACCGGTGGCTGATAACTACCGCCGGATACTACAGAAAGTTCTGCCAAACACTGCTGAAAATCATTAAGTAATCGATTAATCGCTACGCTCATCGAACCCGTCCCACCTGCTGTGCACTAAATGGTGCTGCATTGTGGTCATCTCGGACGCAGAAATTATCGCATTCTACGATGCCCGACTGCGCAGTTTGCTGGCGTCGGTAGATCCGTGCACTCCCCTGCGCATGCACAGCTTCGAGTGCTGCTGCAATACGCGCACCATAATGGCTAAAACCCTGACCAGCAGCCTGAGAGGGATAAACCGGCCGGTCAGCAGCATGCGCGTGCTGGTGCTCATTATCAGCATGAACTACGTGGCGGAATCCCTCACGCAATGCCTCATAGTCAAAATCGACATTAGACATGAAAAACCGCACCTCCTTTTCTCCACTGCAAATCTGGGGGCACGTAATGTGCACTATTTACCCAGAAAGACGAGCAGAATCATCCAACGTTTTCTCTCGCCCATATTGGACTGCAGAAGTAGAGGTGCGGTTCCCGGAGAAATATTTTCGGGGAAGTTTTATACTGCAGAGACCACAGCCGCGAGTTGACCTGCGACTTTCCGTGCAGTTTCTTCTTGTTCTGCTTCCACCATCACCCGGAATAATTCCTCGGTACCAGAAGGCCGTAACAACACACGCCCGCCGTTGCCCAGCTCTTCTTCAGCCTTGGCAATAGCCGCTCGGACGTCGTCGTTGCCCATGATCACAGATTTATCCGAGACCGGAACGTTAATCAGCACCTGCGGAAGCACCGTCATGACCCCAGCAAGTTCTTGTAAGCTCTTGCCGGTTTTGACCATTTGCGACATCAACAGCAAACCAGTCAAAGTGCCGTCACCAGTCGTGCAGTGCTCTGGCAGAACGATGTGCCCGGATTGCTCTCCGCCCAAGGCGAACCCACCGTCATGCAGTGCCTCCACAACGTAACGGTCGCCGACCTTGGTCTGGATCATCTCAATTCCTTGCTGCTCCATAGCCAGGCTCAGTCCGAGATTCGACATGACCGTGGCTACCAACGTGTTGTGGCGAAGGTCAGAGTCATTTTTCATGCCAACGGCCAAAATCGCCATGATCTGATCGCCGTCGACGACATTGCCTTCGGCATCGACAGCCAAGCAGCGATCCGCATCACCGTCGTGCGATAAGGCCAAATCCGCACCATATTCCTTCACGGCTGCCTGTGCCTTCTCGATGTGCGTAGAACCGCAGTCATCATTGATGTTGTAGGCATTAGGCGCGTTGTAAATCGCATCGACGCGAGCCCCAGCTGCCGCATAGGCTTCAGGAGCGATCTTAGAAGCGGCGCCATTTGCACAGTCGACGACAACGTGCAGGCCGCTAAGATCCGTCGCACAAATTTCTTGCAAATGCGTCAGGTATCGTTCGTGTGCATCCGGGGATTCCTCAACCACGCGCCCGATGGCAGAGCCAGTAGGGCCGGACTCCTCTAATACATTCATGCGCGCTTCAATTTCGTCTTCCACGTGATCCGGCAGCTTGCGCCCACCAGCGGAGAAAAATTTGATGCCGTTATCCGGCATCGGGTTGTGCGAAGCAGAAATCATCACGCCCATATCCGCGCCGTAGTCGTCGGTAAGAAACGCCACCGCGGGTGTGGGAAGTACGCCTACGCGCAACACATCCACCCCACGAGAAGCCATGCCTGCAGCCATCGCAGCAGCGAGCATCTCTCCGGAAACACGCGGGTCACGGCCAATGATGGCAGTTGGGCGACGCCCCTGCCTATCGCGTTGCGAAGTCAGTACTTCTGCCGCTGCTGCGCCCAAACGCAGAGCCAGCGGAGCTGTGAGTACCTCATTAGCGTGACCACGGACACCATCGGTTCCAAATAGACGAGTCATGCCCTCAATTATGCACCCTTAGCCAAGATCGCGACCTATCTGCTGGCTTTAGCCCTGAGATCCCCGCGCAGTACAGGCATACCGTTGGAGTAGCCTATAAGCCATGAATTCCTCCTCCAGCTCCGATGGGAAATCTGGCAAGGCCACGGCGAGCGCACAACAACTCACCCGAAGCCAACGGCTTGAGCAACTGCCTTTGACGCGTGCGCACGGAAAACTACTCGGCGGCTCCGGTATTGGTTGGGCACTCGATGCCATGGATGTTGGTCTGATCTCGTTCGTGATGGCCGCGCTCGTCGCCCAGTGGGGACTATCGCCTGGGCAAGCATCGTGGTTGGGCTCCATCGGGTTTGTGGGCATGGCCATTGGCGCTACGCTCGGCGGATTGTTGGCGGATAAATTCGGCCGACGGCAAGTCTTTGCCGCCACGCTGTTGCTTTATGGCTTGGCGACGGGCGCGTCTGCCCTGGCTGGTTCGCTGGCGGTGTTGATCATTTTGCGTTTTATCGTCGGACTCGGTCTGGGTGCAGAACTGCCTGTGGCCTCGACCTACGTGGCCGAATTCGCGCCGCGTTCTATCCGCGGACGCATGGTGGTGATCCTGGAAGCTTTCTGGGCCGTGGGCTGGATTCTCGCTGCGGTGATCGGCACATTCGTGGTGGCTTCTGGCGACAACGGTTGGCGTTGGGCACTGGCGTTAGGATGCATCCCAGCCATCTATGGCCTGGTGATCCGAATGGCACTGCCAGAATCCGTGCGCTACTTGGAAAGCCGCGGGAAAACACGCGAAGCCGAAAAAGTAGTGCAGGAATTTGAGGATTCCCCACGGCTGAAATGGCAAGCCAAGCGCTTGCCCAAGCGTACCGACGACGTCCAAGAAAACGCCGGGGTGCGGGGTGGAAAATCCATTTGGTCGCCATCTTTGCGGTCGCGTACCCGCAACCTATGGATCATCTGGTTCTGCATCAACTTGTCGTATTATGGCGCCTTTATTTGGATTCCGTCACTGCTTCATGAACAAGGCTTTAGCCTGGTGAAATCTTTCGGATTCACGCTGATTATCACCTTGGCACAGCTTCCCGGCTATGCGGTAGCGGCTTGGTTGATTGAACGTTGGGGCAGGCGGGCAACCTTGGCGACGTTTTTAGCGGGTTCCGCTGCGGCAGCTGGGTTGTATGGTTTCAGCTCCACCGAAGCGACGATCATTATCGCAGGATGCTTACTCAGTTTCTTTAACTTGGGTGCCTGGGGCGCGCTGTACGCGATTGGGCCGGAGCTCTACCCGACGGCGCTGCGCGGGACAGGAACTGGTGCCGCTGCTGGGTTCGGCCGCCTAGCATCGATCCTAGCTCCGCTGTTGGTGCCGGTTGTTCTGAATCTCAGCGGGCAAGGCTTGTTATTCGCGTTGTTCGGGCTGAGCTTCGCAATCGCTGCCGTTGCTGCATTCCAGCTCCCGGAACAAAAAGGTAAGCAACTGCGGTAAGTAAATTAAAGAAATGTGGATAATATGTGGTTTCCTCTGTTAGTCGTAGCGAGTGCAGCAATATTGTCTGGTAGTGCTGCGTATTCTGCAGGGAAGCAAAACCCTAAGCACCCATCGGTAGAAAGACCATCAAAAATAGGCGTATGCTCATTTTGCATAGCTACGATTTTTTACCTCACTTCAGCGTTTTACCTCTTCCAAGGACATATGGCGCCCGCAATAGGCCTTGGATTCGCGGGACTAGTTACGTTTGCGATTGGCTACAGTGCGACAAACTGAAGTGTCCCAAGTTTTGTTGAGGGTGTCAGGAAGTTTGTGTGTGAGGCTCGATCTAAAAGGAGTTTCACCGATAATGACTACCGTGTCACCGAAGAAAAGCCATGACCCGACAAGGGTCACCGAAATCAGCAAGAAGCTCATGAAAAACCCTCAAGCTCGCCAGCCTGATAAGCGAGCTAACAACGTCCACAGATGACGCCAGCGAACTGGTCAAAGGCCTGCTGCAGGCATCGATCAACGCTGGTCTGCAGGCAGAGATGGATGCACATTTGGGCTATAGCCATTCCGACCGCAAGGCCAAAGCCCAGGTGGAAACCGCACAGAGCAGCAATCACCGCAACGGGGCGTAGACCAAGACCGTCAATTCTAGGTATGGCAAAACCGCCAATATGATGAGTTTTACCCCGTGATCTTCCTCGACGCGTTACGAGTGAAAACCCGTGATGGTCACCGCGTGATCAACAAGGCCTGCTACATGGCGGTCGGTGGTGACATCGACGGCATCAAGCACATCCTGGGATTATGGATCGATGACAGCGAAGATGCTGCATTCTGGGCATCAGTGTGCACAGATTTGGCTAACCGTGGCGTTAACGACGTGTTCATCGTGTGCTGCGACGGGCTCAAAGGCCTTCCAGAAGCAGTAGAGGCAACCTGGCCGAATTCTATGGTGCAGACTTGTATTGTGCACCTGATTCGGGCTGCGAATCGGTGGGTGTCCTACCAGGACCGCAAAGCAGTCTCCCGCTAACGAGGACACCGCACGTACCAGCCTGGATGCTTTTAAAGCCAGTGAACTTGGCCGGAAATACCCCCAGTCGGTCAAAGTCTGGCGCGACGCATGGGAGCGGCTCGCGGCCGTTTCTGCAGTTCCCGCCAGCAGCGCTGCGAGTGCTCTACACCACCAACTCGATCGAATCGCTCAACGCTTAAACTGCGTAAAGCTACCCGTAACCGGGGTTAATTCCCGAACGATACTGCCGCACTAAAGACGCTGTGGCTGATGATCTGCAACATCGAAGACAAGCGTGCTGCCCAGCAAGCGAAGAAAGCCAAGTGCGAGATCGAATGCAACGGCTATATTGAAGGAGCGAAAGCCACCGGGTGGAAACAATCCATTAACCAACTAGCCGTGGCTTACCCGGATCAATTCGCGGACTATTTGTAAACCAAAGCCCCGCACACAAAAAATCAGATACCCTCGCTAGGCCCAGACATCGGTACCGTTGAAACTCGCCAAGTATCCTCAGCAAACATTCATAATAGTACAACTTATTCAGTTAGCTATTAACTAGCGATATACTAAATACTGCTATCATTCCAAGCACAGCCGTCGTCGCTGCAAATAAATTCTGTTCTGGCCCAAGTTGACTGATAATGAAGAACAGAAATGGCAAGCTAACGGTTACAAGCCTTTTCGGCAAAGGCATTTTCTGTGCATTCACCTCTTGATGTGCATACACAAGATTTTTACGAGACAGTCTCTCCCACCCCAGCCATAATAAGAGAATGGCTATAACCACTAAAAAGCTTGCCAACATGTTTCGATACGTAGCAAAAAATAAAAATAGACCAAAAAGCGAGGATATAGCAAGTAAAACCAGTACGTATAATACCCTCGGAAAAGTAATTTTTTCAGTCGCACGGGTGCCATCAGTCATGAAATCGGATGCCTTTCTGAAGAAAGAACTTCTATGCTCATGCAATGGAAGAGTTTACCCTCTCGCATTACGACAAACTCGCTTTTTCGCTTCTTCACATCCGAACATTGCAATCAGCGCTAAAACCCCTCCACAGGCTATTCTTGCTACTACGCTTAAACCAGTAGCCCGCAAATGATAGCACCACCCACTCCTCCACCCTCGTCGTTGGCCTCCGCGTTCTAAATAGCAAATAAGCCGCCGCTTCCGAATTGGAAGCGACGGCTTGGCTTTTCTCGCGGCCCGTGCACCGCAGGGTGCGCCGGGCGGACAACGAGATAGAAAAGCGTAAAAGAAAATTTAACGCTTGGAGTACTGCGGGGCACGACGTGCCTTGTGCAGACCAACCTTCTTACGCTCAACGGCACGAGCATCACGGGTGAGCAGGCCAGCCTTCTTCAGCTGGTCACGCTCAGCAGGGTTGTAAACGTTCAGTGCGCGGGCAATAGCCAGACGCAGTGCACCGGACTGACCGGTTGGGCCACCGCCGTGAAGGGTAACCTTGATGTCGAACTGGTTCTCTCGCTCGAGCAAAGTCAGCGGGGTCATAATGTCCTGCTGGTGCAGCTTAGATGGGAAGTAATCCTCGAAGCTACGACCATTAACAACAATCTGGCCAGAACCTTCCACCAGGCGTACACGAGCGACGGCGCGCTTACGGCGACCGACGGTCTGGATTGGGCCCTCGTGGATTTCTGGAGCAGCGGTTTCTACCTCGTCGGAAACCTCCGGAGCCAGGGAATCACCAATGGTGTTGGTGAACTGCTCGGTAGCTGCGGTTGCAGCAGCAATGTCGGAAGCGTCAGCGACGGTGTTTTCTTCAAAGTTCTGATCAGTCATTACTGTGCCACCTGCTTAAATTCGAATTTTTCTGGCTTCTGGCCACCATATGGGTGCTCGGAACCAGCGAAAACGTGGAGCTTCTTGATGGATTCACCGGAAAGCTTGTTGTGCGGCATCATGCCACGGATAGCTTCTTCGACGGTGCGCTCCGGGTGGTTATCCAGCGACTGACCAAGGGTCATGGTCTTCAGACCACCTGGGTAGCCGGAGTGACGGTAGCGCATCTCACGCTCACGCTTGTTAGCGGAGATGTGAACCTTGTCAGCGTTAACGATGATGACATGATCGCCGGTATCAACGTTTGGTGCGAACTGTGGCTTGTGCTTACCGCGCAAGACGTCTGCGACGGTGGAAGCAAGCTTACCCAGCACCACGTCGGTGGCGTCGATGACATACCACTTGCGGGTAATGTCACCACTTTTTGGGTGGAATGTAGACACAATGACTCCTTGAAAGTCTGTCTTGGACTGCCGGCCAACTTCTATCGAATGCCTCAGCACTACCCCACAGCGGCCGGTGGAGACCTGCAGGTAGCGTTGCCGTCTCACATAATGATTACGTCAAGAAAACACCTGTTGCATTTTCTGACGAAATCGCTTATGAGCCAGCAGGGCACACAGCTAGATAACTCTACTGGAAACGCACAGCTATAACAACCTGTGCAACGACCCTGAGAATCCAAGCCCTAACCGCACAGAAAAACACTCCCGCAGCAAATACGGGAGTGCAGCAGACGAAAAGAGACTTGGATTTAGACCAGCCGTTAGCTCCAGGAAGCTGCAGCTGCGCGGTTGACATCACTCATGGCGTCATTGCCAGAAGTCACCGTGCGCGAGATTGTCGCCAAGACCTGGTTGAGTTCTGCCGCTGCCTGGTCCCAACGGGCCTGCGCTTCCTGATAAGCAATGCTTGATTCGCCTTCCCAGGTCGAAACCATCGGCTGCAGCTGTGCTTTCAAGTCATCGAGCTGCCCATTGATACGAGCCGAGGTGGAATTGATATCTGCCGCAGCAGCCTGGATGGCACCGAATTGGTATTTGATCTGTGACATTGAATTTTCGCCTTTCTCTGTTTCCGTGATGCTCACGGAGTTTCTGATAACGTGCTCACGCAATAGCACTCATGGTTGCAGCAGGCTGGCGTTAGAGAGCCAGGCCTCCGCCACCAACGTTGTTGAACGCCTGCGCGTTTTGCGCTTCCATGTCGTCAAAGTGGTGCGCGTTATTACGGATATTGTCGCTGATAGAGGCCAGCGCATTCTGTAGTTCGTTTGCCGACTGTTGATAACGCTGCATCAGGTTGTCAAACGAGACCTGTGCCGCGCCCTGCCAATTAGCACGTACCCCATCGACTGTGCCCTGCAGGCGCGTTAACTCAGACTGCACCTCATTGTTGACGGTATCTACACGGCCTGCGGTTGCGACCATGACATCTGCTTCGGTGGCAAATTGTTGTGCCATAAAAAATCCCCTCCCCGGATTAGAAGTCTAAAAAAATTTTGCCCGAACGATAAGAGATCCCGGCATCCTGCCGTCGTCATCTCATCGCTCTCATTGTCATTGGACTGCGTATAACCGACTGTGGTTCCCAATACAAGCAAATAATTTTTTAAATTCGTTCTAAACTCCCGACGACCAGCTCACATGCCTGCTTGTGTTCTGCTGTTGCTGTGTGCCTACTGTGACACCCGACGGTCAACTGCTGGTTTTCTTCCACCCAACTAGTCCAGGCAATACGCGATCCATCACCCGGGTTTTCCACATAACGAACTTGTTCGCGTGGTTCGTGTTCACGGCGCCCTTCTTGCAAGTCCGGGCTGCTGACAACCGTCTGCATGATGTCAGTCAACACCTCATCATGATTGATCTGAGCTGCGGCGTCGTCATGCAACTGATCGGCAGTGACATAAATGCGTAAATTCGGGTCCTCCCCCGTCGCAGCAAACACCCCGGGTTGTGAACTATCACCAATAGCAAAACCACGTGGTGTGACCAGCCGCATCCCAGAATGCTCGTGCACCATTTGGGGCCTTTCCGCAGGACGCAGAGAAGCGGCACTCTCGCCAACACCAGCCGACTCAACGTCAGTAGTCTCAGCATCAGGAGTCTCAACGTCAGTGGTCTCGGAGTCAGTGGTCTCGGCAGAGCCAGCACCACCGGCACTATCAGCAGTGATCACTGCATTTACCTCATCGACACCAACAGCACCGCCATAGCGATCCAATACCCACCACCCAGACAAACCAGTCACCGCTATACCCGCAGCCACCAAAATTTGAAACGGGCTGGGCCGCCAACCAGCCTTCGCGTGCCGACGACGCTTCGGCTTACGCGCAATCAGCTGCACAAAATTCGACCCCACCGACTGGTTTTCCGTAGCACGCTGGCTCACCCCGGCGCGGGCAGCAGCGAAAGCATCCTCGTCGCTGTGCATCGGGGCGGAGTGCGCAGCATCCGTAACATGCGAAGCGTTGTCCGGTTCTGCAGCAACGGCTCCAACGTCGTCGGCAAGCACCCGCACGCCATGTTGGGTGAGTACGCGGGCGAAATCGTCGTAAACTTCGGCATCAGCCGCAAAAATTTCTACATCGATTTGTGGCCATTCTTCTTCAGCCATTGCCTCAGTCTGTTCCAACACGGCAGATACCGTCCATCCCTCGGTAATTCCGCGTGCGGGAAGGTCGTAGCGCACGATAGTCTCATCAGTGCCCGCGATACCGAAGACGGTGGCATCATCGTAGAAATATACCGAGACCTGCGCCCCGGAATGCTGTGGCTGACTTTCTGTCTCGTAGTCTGCTCGGATCATGACTCCACCTCTAAATCAGCAGCGGAGCTTACATTCGTGGTTGCCAATCCATTCACGGGTACAGATTGCGACTCAATTTCAGGCCCGTCTGCAGAGGAAGCAGGCCCCGGCACGGCAACGTGACAAGTGCCGACCGTCGAACCGTCGTCGTGCCAAATACCCCGCCCTGGGAGTGGTCCGCTGGAAGGTTGCGGCGCTGGTTTAATACCGAAGAAAGGGCCGTCGTCTTTATCTGCGCCCAAAACCACGACGCATGGTTGTGAATCGCGGATCGCGCTGAGCACCGGCCCGAAGGCAGCACGATTAAACCCACCAGCCTTCCGCGCAACCACCAAGTGCATGCCAATATCCCGAGCGTGTGGGATCAGTTCGATCAGCGGGTGCAGCACATTATCGGCAACCAAGTCATAGTCATCGATAACCAGGTAGATCTCTGGGCCGTCCCACCAGTCACGACGGGCAAGTTGTTCCGGGGAAATATCAGCCGAAGGCAGGCGCTGGCGCAGCGTAGTCACGGCATCGGCCAGAACTTTTTCTGTCTGCGGTGCGGAATGCGAATAGGCCGCCAGCATGTCTTGATCGATCGTTCCCAGGTGTGCGCGCCGGTGGTCAATCGCGACCATCCGCGCCTGCTCGCGGCCTAAGTCACTAATGCCAGCCATGACGGTGCGCAGCGTGGTGGTTTTACCCATTCCGCGCGCAGCCACACACAAGAAGTGATCGCTTGTCGACGGATCCCAGGCCAACGTCGACAGCCTCGGACCTCCCACCGCAACTGGCAAGCCGGGCACTGCAGCGGTGCCGGAGGGGTCGGCGTCGGCAAGCGTGCCAGCGGCTGTAAGTTCTGTGCGCTCGATCTTCTCCGGCAGCACTCGCAGCGCAGCAACCGGCTCGTCGCCACGCTCAGCGCTGACCGCAGCGATATGTGCCAGGTCTTGATTCGAGCTTTGCGCAATCAGCAAGTATTTCTTGTCGACGCTCAGTCCGCGCCCCGGAAGCGCCGGCAGTTTGTCTTGCATCTTGCGATCACACAGCGAATCCATGGATTCTGCGAGTTTCAGCTCCAGGCGTGTGCCGATGAGATCGCGGATCGCCGGGCGCAGCGTATTCCACCGCGGGGTCGCAACCAGTAGATGAATTCCAGCACTCGGACCATCGGCGGCAATTTGGGTAATTGGTTCAGCGAGGTCCTCGAACTCCGCGGTAGAGGTACCGATATTGTGCCAACCGTCGACCACCAGAAAAGTCTGCTGCTGGGTTTTCACTGTGCTGTGGGCTTGGGTGTTATCACTGAGCAGACCAGAGACTTCGTCAACGACACGACGAATACGTTCTGGCTGATGACGTCCAGCGACCCCGGCCACGTGCGGCAGCCGCGACAAGGTTTCTAGTTGTCCACCACCAAGATCGATGACATAAAAACGTGCCTCCGCGGTGGAATGGGTCGCAGCTAGCGACGCCACCATAGTGCGCAAGGCGGTTGATTTACCCATTTGCGGACCGCCGCACAATGCGACGTGGCCACCGTGGGCTGAGAAATCAATCTCCAACAAATCTTGGCGCTGGTGATACGGCTGGTCGATAATTCCGATGCCCGCGGTAAGGTGTGCGCTGCGTTCTGCTACGCTGGCCAGCTCAATGGATTTCGGCAACGGCGGTAACCAAATTTGGTGTGCCTCCTGGCCCCTAGTGCGCGCCGTGGCCACAGCAGCATCAACCACGGCGTCCATGGTGGTACCCGCGGGCTCACTGGCGACGGCAAGTGTGTCCATATTCGTTGGTTCTGCCGCATCGGCAGGTTCCAGTGCATCGGCAGCTTCCACGTCTCCGGCAGATTTCAATTCGCCTGCGGGATCAGCAATCGGATCGCGTTCTGATGCCAACGGCTGGTCAATATCAGCCCAGCAAGAAAATTCAATAACCTGCGCATCAGCAGTTTCCTGCTCGAGTTCACCAGCTCCCGAACGGCCCAACCTGGCGGTTGTTCCGGAACCAGCTGTTGCCGGAACCTCCAACGGGCCAGAAACATACGCCGCCTGGAAACGCTGCAACTCTTCCGCATCAGTTTTCACATACCCCGCACCAGGTTGGCCAGGCAAATGATAGGCGTCAGCACTACCCAACACCTGACGTGATTCCATCGCCGAAAATGTCTTTAGGCCGATGCGATACGACAAGTGGGAATCCAGCCCCCGCAACCGGCCTTCTTCCAACCGCTGCGAAGCCAACAACAAATGCACATGCAATGAACGCCCCAGCCTCCCAATAGCCACGAACAGGTCAGCGAAATCTGGGAACTGCCCAAGTAACTCAGAAAATTCGTCGACGATGATCACCAGAGCAGGCAACGGCTCCAGATCATCCCGGCCACTCCGGCGCGCCTGGTTATATTCACCGACGTTGGCGAAATTCCCGGCCTTACGCAGTACCTCCTGCCGCCGGTTCATCTCTCCGGACAGGGCGTCGAACATGCGGTCCACCAGCACGGCTTCATCTTCCAGGTTGGTGATCACGGCAGAGGTATGCGGCAAAGAGTCCAACCCCAAGAAAGTCGCGCCACCTTTGAAATCAACCAACACGAAATTGAGTTCTTCCGGGCTGTGGGTGGCAGCCAATGCTGTGACCAGTGTTCGCAACAACTCGGATTTTCCGGACCCGGTGGCGCCAATGCATAAACCGTGCGGCCCCATGCCACCGTGGGCAGATTCCTTCAAATCCAGTTGCACCGGGGTCTTATCTGGCCCGAGACCGATCGGCACGGTCAGGCGGCGGTCATCGCGTTCACGTTCTGGCCACATTGTGGAATTATCCAACTGCCGCAGATCATCGATGCCGAGCAGTGAGCCCATCTCATTGCGCGTGGTCTCTCCGGCGCTGCCTGTGGCATAAGGCCGGGAATATTTCGCCAGACCTTTCGCTAATGCATACAGCTGACCGTCGGCAAGCCCATCGGCTAACCCAAGATTTTCCAAGCCGGCTTCTGTTTGCACCGCCAGTTCGTCGTCGGCAAACAGCAATAGGCCTTCCATTTCGGCACGGATCCCCAGCGCAGTGGTGCTCCGCGAGTTGATGTCGATAATGGTGGTCCACTCATCGTCGACCAAAAAATCCTCAGTTCCGGTGGTCGGCACGTCGTCAACCAGCAGAATTCGATACTGCGCATCTTCTGGCCTGCGAGTATGTGGTAGCCACTTCAGCCATTCCCAGTTCTGTGCTGTGCTGTTGTCCACCACACTGATGCCAACGGTTTCCGGGCCGTGGTGAACAACCAACTGCGCCAGCAGCGCACGAGCCAGTGCGCGCGCCCGAATACCTGATACCCCAATGCAGCCAAAAGCCTGCAACTGGACGACGATGGGCAGCTCCGCAACCTGCGAGACCTGGTCAACCGTACGACGTACGCTCACCGCACACACCGGATCCAGATCTTCCGGAGCACCCGATTCGCTGACTTCCACCGGGGTGCACAGCTCCGCTTCGCCGAGTCCAAGCCGCACCTGCAACACATCGTCGTCATCGCCAGCGCGCTCCCACAGCCGTCTAGTGCTCAGCCGTGCGTGCAGATCCTCCGGGTGCGGATGGCGGGCCAACTGGTGTGCACGCTGTTTATCGGCATTGTTTTCTGCTTTATCCCGGATGACATCCAAGTGGCGCAGATAGGTCCGCCGCGTATCGTCGGCGTCGGCCTGCTGGCCCTGCGGCATGAACATCATGCCCATCGACATCACCATCATCAGCGGAAAGATCAGCAGCATCGGTGACATGCCCACCCCACTGACCGAACCGCCACCGAAGAACATCACGCCGACCAGTAGCACCAGTACCGCGATCATCACCACCGGCAACAGAATCCGCAGCATGGGCACTGCTTGTGGTTTTTGTGCAGCCGGAACCGCGTCGACACGCAGACTGCCCTGCGGTAACGGCGGCAACGGATCACGCTGGGCTTGCGTTATTGGCTCCACCGTAAACTCTTGCGGGCCTATTGTGGGTTGCCGAGTGCCCACGGCAGCCGCAACAGCATTATCACTGGCTGCTTGGTTAATGGCAGCTGTGTTACTTGCTTCCGTGGTTGTCGGATACGCAGAATTCATAACCCCTCCCCGAATTATGTCTCTCCCCCGATCATTAGACACAGACCACATTGTAGGTCACAATTGCAGCATGGGGGTGATGTAGGGGCGGGTACGCCCCCAGTGACCGCGTACCCGCATTCGGGAGGGGAATTTCGGGAGGGGAATTCTATGTCTCTCACGCAGTGTTTGCGTGTTTCTTTGTGTTTTGTTGTCGGGGAATTTTCCCGCGAGGTCGATGTCGCAATCCCGCGGCACGCATCAATACTGGAGTTGTTGCCGCGCTGCACGCAGCTGTGCCAGGCACCACGAATTTCCAAGCCATGGCAGGCCTCTACCGTGGTGGGCCAACCACTGGATATGGGCTCGCCGGTGGGAGAAATTGGGCTTGCCGACGGCGACACCATCCTGGTGCACCCACGAGCGGAATTGCGCTCGCCGGTGGTGCGGGATTCTGCAGAATCACTGGCTGCCACCGCACACGGCAATCGTGGTGGTCGGCAGCTGTCCGCGGTGGTACTTGCCGCGCAAACCGGGGCAGCACTTCTGACCGCCGGGTTGGCGTGGTGGTGGCTGGCGTTTGCGGTGGCTGCGTTTATCGGGGTGGTCATCGTGCCTTGGCAGCAGCGCATACGGCACAAGACTGTCGATGGTGACAGTTCTGCAGTTGCACTCTCTTCGATTATTTCCGCCGGACTAGCCGGTGGTTTTCTCGTTGCCTGGGGGCTACAGCCTGCTGGAGCACCAGCGGATCTGATAGCACAACTTTCCGTTGCCGATACCGCATGGGCGTTATTATCCGGCGTGGCGGTGGCAGCATTATTGCTGGTGCTTATGATCATTTACCGCGCTTTACCCATGCGCACGGTTGCCGCACTCACAACCGCGGCGGTGTTGCTCGTGCTGGCTAGTTCTGCGCTGTCATTGCCGTCGGCAAGCATTACCAGCGCTTTTGCGGGCGCACTCATCGCTTGCGGGGTCCTCGGTTTAGCACTCGCACCGATGCTCGCAACCAAATTTTCCGGCATTCCTATTCCACGCTTGCCCACCGCCGGGCAGGAGCTGTCCACCACTGACCATGCTGCTGCGCGGACGCGGTCGGACGAAGAAAAATCTCTCACATTAGCCCAGCGAACTCACGATGTGCACGCAGGAATCGTCAGCGGCATTGCGGCAATGGTGGTGCCCGCGCTATTGGCAGTAGGCATGGAAGGCGAAATTTTTGCACAGATGCTGTGCCTCGCAGTAGCTGGTGCAGTCTGTTTGCACGCCGCCCGGCACCACCACGGCGCTGCGGTGTGGGCATTGCTGCTGGTAGTCGCAGCCGCAGTCATTGCCATCGGCAGCAGCATTTGGGCCGGGCTAGACCACCCCGGCGCGATCGGCGTGGCGTTGGTGGTCATGGTGGCAGCGTCGGCAAGCCCGGTGTGGGTGCCAAAAGTACAAGACCTGGAACCGACCACAATGGTGTGGCTGGAACGAGCAGAATCGCTTGCCGTTGCCGCATGCTTGCCACTCGCTCTGCAGGTCATCGGAGTATTCGCCATGATTCGGGGGTTGGGTTAATGCAGAAAGTACAGCAGCTTTTAGTGGCAAGCACCGCCGGTGCTCTCGGGCTACATGGTTTTATGTTCTTCCCGGTTGGAGGCAGCACGGGTTCCGCGACCGCGCAGGCACAAACTCGTGACGACGTCGAGGTCCGCCGCACCGTTGACTGCGTTGACCCCATTGTGGCTCCGGCACCAACTCCGGCGGCTCCGGGAGCCGAGGCTGAATTTTCGAGGCCCTGGCAGGATGCTTTTGGCAGCTCCCCCGGTTCTGCGCCAGACCATTATGGCCGCACGGAACAGACAGGATCCGAGCCCACACACCACCAACAGCCGCTCACCGTCGGCACGGATTACCGCACCGCCCACCAATTCGCCACCGGAGCCGGGGTACGCGTGGCAGTTATTGACACCGGAGTTTTCGACCACGAACAGTTGCACGTGGAACCGGTCGCCGATTTGGTTTCCCCGGCTGAGAACAACCCACTACTCGACTGCGACGGGCACGGCACCATCGTCGCGGGCATCATCGGAGCCGAACAATCGGGCGTTGCACCGAACGCACAGATCTTGTCCATCCGACAATCCTCGGCGCACTACAGCTCCCGCCAGTCGAACAACACGCCAGACCATCAGCACGCACCCGATGCCGAGGAACCAGAGCTCACCGGCACTCTCAGCAGTTTTGCCCAAGCCATCCACACCGCGATTGACCATGACGCACAGGTCATCAACGCCTCAGTGGTTTCCTGCATCCCACCGGAACACGCAGAGCATCTACACACACAAGCCCTTGACGACGCACTCGCCCGCGCCGAACACCAGCAAGTTCCCGTCGTCGCTGCCGCCGGAAATGCCGGACAGGGGTGCGAACGCGGCTCAATCGTTTTTCCAGGAAACAACGAAACCGTCGTTACCGTCGGTGCACTCGCCACCCCACACGAGCACGCCGAATATTCCATGCCGCAGCTTGGTCACCCGACCGGCGCAGGTGACGGAGATGGCGGGGATGCCAGGGACGACGGGGATGCCGCGTACAACTCCGGCGGCCCGAACGACGTGGCACTTTCCGCGCCGGGCCGAGTTTCTGTTGGACTATCACCAAAATCGCAGGCCTGGGCGTCCGGGATCATCCGTAATGGGCAACCATCCGGGCTGCATGGCACGAGTTTCGCGGCCCCGGTGGTGACCGGAACCGTGGCTTTGCTGCGGGAACGCTATCCGCATGCCAGTGCAGCAGAAATCCGGGAGCTTTTGGTTACTGCTAGCTACCCACAGCATGGTTTTATCGACCCGGTGCGCGTGCTCACGCACCCCGCCCCAGGTGTAGAACCTGCTGGTAACGATGATGACGGTGGTGCCGGTGGTGACAGTGCTCAGAATGCTGGTGCGCCCTCCGAGCACGACCAGGCTGCTGTCGCGCAGCCGCGCATGGTAATGGCTGGTCCACCGGGTAATGAAACCCTGGTTACAGCTCGAAGCCTGGTGGCACTGGCCGTTGTGGTACTTACCGGCGCGCTTGTTGTCACCTTGCTGGCCTTCGGGATTTCGGCACGCATGCGGAGAAACGAGCAGACGTAGTCGGTGCCTCCACTCACGAAAAACCCTGTGCACAGAATCTCCATTGCGCACAGGGTTTCAGTCGCGAACAGGGTTTTAACTGCCAGCAGGGTTCCCGCTTCAGGGGCCAGGATAGCCAGGTTATTCCCTAGCTTGCCGTGCGGACCGCTCATCCAGGCTCGGGCCTTCCGGCAAAAGACGCAGCAAGTCCCAAGAAACTTCTTCCACGAGCAGCTCATCCTGCACCACCGGCGCGCCCACAGCCTGCATAGCTTCTGCACCATCGACATCATGTATCCGACCCGAAGGCGTCAACACATGATAGCCGTGTTCGCTGGCAACACCATGGCTGAAGGTTCGCGTGGAGACAAAATAATCCGCGGCCGCGGCGCCAGAAATTTCTACCGTGCTGACCTGGACCGGATCCGAGGCCTCGGCGCTGGGAGCACCTGGCTCACGGAGATCACTAGGAGCACTGGGATCATCGGGATCAGGTTCTGTAACGTGATTCAGCACCACCAATTCTCCGTTACCACCAGCACACACTTGGCCGTGAGCGTCGTCAAGCAAATCCGGCCTGAATTCAGGCAGATTCCAATTCACAGCCGCTGGCTGCGCATCCGGGTAACGGTGCACCTCAGCGGAATCTGTGCGGCGCGATTGTGCACCCATATCCTGCAAGATCTGCGCTTCTAGCTGGCTTAACGGAGTGATGCCGCGTGATTCTTGTGGGGTGCCACCAGCCTCAAGCAACGCCCACCACTGATTGGCATCCGGGGCTGGGGCTTTTACCTCTAAAACCTCAGGAAGTTCTTCAGCCGGTGGCACAGAAAAAGCTGGCTTTGCTGTCCAATTCGCGAGTAATTCCGGCGGCGCCTCCCACACGGCAGAGTCGTGGTTCACGCCTAGGCCGCGCCGCACGGCACGCGAAAACTGATCTGCACCATCCGGGAGTTCTACACGCCCATCGGCGCTGACCAGCCACTGTACGCCATCATGTTCGACGAGTGCGGCGGCATCGTCGTCGACCGTATCCAGCAAGAATGCCTCTTCCGGATTATCGGCGACCACGCTCAACGCAGCGGATGCAAAATCAATACACCCCGCCCACGGGCTGGGAGCTGGTGAATCAGAAGCATCAGAACCGGATACAGGCATACGACCTGCAAAACTACCGCCAGCTGCGGCGTCGGCAAGATCATCAGCCGTTGGCAAATTATTTGGTGCATCGACAATACCCACCGGGATGCCGTGCGGGCGCTGCGCGAGGTTATCTGCACCGATCGCCACCGGGTCCTCGGGGCTGCCAGCCAGCAACCGGGCCGAGGCCAGATTCGTCGTCGGATGATAACGCCCATCCAGCAGCGTGTAGAGCTGCCCGTGCTCACTGCGCACGATCACAGCATCGCCCGGATCTGGTTCCGGCGACAACCACGCCAACACGCCAGCACCAGCACCGATGAGCACCGTGGCGACAGTACCAAAAATCAACGCTCGCCGACGCGTGGCCAGCGGATCATGAATCATCCGGATATCGCCAGTAACCACCCCATGTTCCACCCGGCGACGCAAAAACTTATGCCCACTAACTTGCGCTTTCGTCGTCGGCAGCATGGTCTGCGGCGCACCGCTTTTCTTCTGCCCACCATCGTTACTCGCCAGAGCACGGCCAGGACTCTGCAAATTCTCGTTATTATCCCCCGCGGCCATAGAACGTCCCCTCCCCGAAAGTTCATACAGACGCCAGTATGCTACATCACGATTCGCGCCACTGCCTAGTCACGGCGCTGCCTAGTTTCAATAGCACGCGCCGCCAGTTCCGCGTCGGCCGGATAATCCACGCGTACCAAACTCAGCCCATTTGCCGGCGCCACCTGGATCTTCGAGCTACGCGAATCCTGCCCCAACAACGTCGCGGCGAAATCCACATCACGTTTCCCGGACCCCACCTGCAGGCACGTGCCGACGAGACTGCGCACCATTGACCAGCAAAACGCATCAGCAACTACGTGCGCGAGATACGTCGCCGGCTCAGTGGCAGTAGAGACATCTTCCCACTGAAAAATTTGCAGATCCCGCACCGTGGTGGCATGTGGCTTCGCTTTACAAAACGCAGCGAAATCATGAAAACCCACCAGCGCATCTGCGGCATCCTGCATGGCAGCAAGGTCAACTGTTGCACCCCATAACGCAGTATCACGTGCCCGCGTCGGCAGCACCCCACCCGGATGCGCAGTCACACGATATTCATAATGACGGCGCAACGCAGAAAACCGGGCATCAAAACCTGTGGGTGCAAACTCCACCGCATTAATGCGAATATCCTCCGGTAACAGCCGCGACAAGCGCCGCACCAGTTTGCACGGCTGGCCATCAATTGAGCGCTGTTGCAGAGCGTCCACGGGCACGTCGACATGACACACTTGGCCCGCCGAATGCACCCCGGCATCTGTACGCCCTGCCACCGTCAGTTGTAACGGCGCACGCAGCACCAAGGACAAGGCATCTTCGACAACGCCTTGCACAGTGCGCAATTCTTGGCCGTCTTGTGGTTTTTGTCGGGCCCAACCGTGAAAATCTGTGCCGTCATAGGCCAGGTCGATACGCAGGCGCACCTTGTCAGAACACTTCTCGCGAGACAATTCAGTACTAGTTTTCATTAGAGTGACGTTCTGCAATGGGCTCTGCAATAGAGTCTTCGGCAGTGGGGTGCACGTCGGCAAGCGAATCGTTATCCACACTAATTTTTACATCTGCAGCCGCTTTCACAGCCAACGCCACCGGATCGCCTGCCGGTTCATCAGTCGTCGACGAAAGCACCTGCACGTGCACCAAACCTGCCACCGACGGACTCGTCACCCGGACTCGAGAACCCGGTGCGATGTCATGCGCGGCCAAATACCGCAGCAATTCAGGATCTTCATCATTAACCTGTTCGATGACCACCGGTAATCCAGGCTCGCACTCCGCTAGGCTCATCACACCAAGATCTTCCACCTGACCGTCGGCAGACGGAATCGGGTCGCCATGCGGATCACGAGTTGGAAAATCCAACAGCGCATCAATGCGGTTGATAAAACGGTCCGAGGCTGCGTGTTCCAGCAGGTCGGCGTCGGTATGAATTTCATCCCAGGTATAACCAAGGGTTTCCACCAGGAACGTTTCGATCAAGCGGTGGCGGCGGATCATCACAAGTGCCAACCGTGCGCCCAGTTCAGTGAGCTTCACCCCAGAATAAGGTTCGTGTTCCACCAGGCCACGAGCCTGCAGGCGTTTGATGGCCTCAGAAGTAGTGGAATTCTTTTGCTGCGCACGACGGGATAATTCGGAAAGGCTTACCGATGCTTGACCCCCGGATTCACCGGAACGTTCTGAGATCCCCCACAGCAATTTCAGATATTCCTGGGTCCGTTGCGGCAGCTCACCAATATGCATGCGGCCATTCTAGCTGGCAAATACCTGCCACGTCACTGTTAGGGCAGGTAGGCACAGAAACTCAGTTGAAGATTCAAACACCAGTGTCTAGGATTTCAATTATCCATATTGCTGAACTTTTTTAAGCATACTTTCATAAAATAAGATTCATCCACGAAAGGTAAGCATGACACGCAAATCCATCCGCACCGCCGCCACCATCGGCACAGCCTTAGCCTGCTTAGGCGGCTTGGCTGCATGCAGCAATGACTCCGATTCCAATGCCAGCGGCACTAATGGCAGCAACGGCGCAGACGAACAACTGACCATCTTCGCCACTACCGGCTACCTTGCCGACGCCGCCCAGCACATCGCACCAGATGCCGAGGTGATCACCCTGGTTGGCCCTGGCGGCGACCCACACACCTACCAGCCCACCACGCAAGACATCGACACAATGCAAAAGTCCGATGTTGTGTTGTGGAACGGCCTGCACCTCGAAGCCCAGATGGATAAGCAGCTAGAAGCCCTCGGTGATAAGCAAGTTGCCGTTGGTGATCAGCTCGACGAAACCAAGTTGCTACCTTGGCCAGAAGCTGAGGAAGAAGGCGAACCAGAATACGACCCACACATTTGGAACTCGCCGGAACTGTGGCAAGAAGTCGTCGATATCGTCGCCGACCATATCTCGGAAATCGACCCAGACGGCAGCGAGGGTTACCACGAGGCCGCCGAGAAGTACAACGACGAAATCGCGACGTTGCACCAAGAAGCCAAAGATGCGCTCAGCGATTTGTCCTCTCGTCTGTTGGTCACCGGCCACGATGCCTTCAACTACCTCGGCGATACCTACGACCTAGATGTGGAAGCAACCGACTTCGTGTCCACCGAAGCCGAGAAATCTGCCAGTGAACTCGATGAGTTGGCCGAAAAGATCGCAGAAGCCAAGGTTCCGACGATCTTCTACGATAACCAGGTCAACCCACAGGCCATCAACGCGTTGAGCGAAGCCATCGCGGCGCGCGGATGGGATGTCGAAATCTCTGATGAGGAACTGTTCGCCGATAGCCTCGGAGCCGAAGCCCCAGTTGATACTTACCTTGGCGCATTCCGCCACAACTTCGAAGCAATCGCTGCCGCACTGAAGTAGACCGAACCAGCAACTCTGGGCTATGTACCCAGCATTCACAGCACCCACCGGTCATAGCACCACCGGTCACAGTGTGCACCGGCCCCAGTAATCAAGAAAATCAAGGTTTCAACCACCGTCCAGGAGACCGCCATGCTTGCACCCGCCCCCACTACCACCACTGCATTGTCGGTACGTGGCCTGACAGTCAATTACGGCACCGGCGTCATCTTGGATGAGCTGGACGTCAAAATCCCGCGCGGTAGTTTCGCCGGCATCGTCGGCGCAAACGGGAGCGGCAAGTCCACGTTGTTGCAAGCCTGCCTGGGGTTATTGCCCAAAGCCACCCGGGGGCAGGCACAGGTGGAATTTTTTGGCAAGCCGCTGCGTGCCATCCGGACAGATCTCGGCTATATGCCGCAAAGTCAACAGGTGGACTGGGACTTTCCGGCCACTGTCCTGGACGTGGCCTTGATGGGGCGTACTGCTAGCAAACGCTCGTGGTGGCCTTGGCCAAATTCGGCAGATAAAAAAGCTGCGCGCCAGGCCGTTGCCGCCGTCGGCTTGCAGAAATATTCCGGCGCAGCGATTGGCGCACTCTCCGGTGGGCAGAGGCAACGCGCACTATTAGCCCGCACGCTCGTCAACAGCCCGGAGCTGCTGGTCCTTGATGAACCTTTCCAGGGCATCGACGCATTTAGCCAAGAAACAATCGTCGACATCCTCCGCGAACTACACCAGTCAGGGACCACCATCATCATGGTTCACCACAACCTGGCAGAAGTCGCCGAATACTGCGACCACGTGACGTTGTTAGCCAACGGCAAGGTATCCGCTAACGGACCAACGCACAAAACTCTCACCGACACCGCCATCAGCGACGCTTATAATCTGCCGGGCAACTTCTCCGCGAACCTCACGCGGGATCGCAGGTCGGTGTCATGATCACACCATGGGAATTGCTGACCACCCACACGTATCTCATGGCGGTGCTCGGCACCATGGTCATCGGCGTCGCAGCCGGTGCATTGTCCCCCGTGGTGTATTTCCGCAAGCAAGCACTGATTTCCGACGTGATTTCCCACGCCAGTTTACCGGGAATTACCTTCGCGTTTCTTATCGCCGCGTACCTCAACTTGCCGACGCGCAACCCGCTGTTTTTAGCGGCTGGTGCGTTGCTGACCGCATTACTAGCCGTCGGCCTGTCCCACTGGTTGTTTCACCACACGCCGTTGTCGGTCGATACCGGCATGGCCATCTCACTCAGCGTGTCTTTTGCCTTAGGCATGCTGGGGTTGTTCATCATCACCAAGCAGCCACTGCCCGGCAAAGGCGGAATTCAAGACTATCTGTTGGGTAATGCTAGCTCGGTAACCATCGCAGATTTACGGATTTCCGTCGTACTCAGCCTGGTTATTCTCAGCGGACTCATCTGGTACTTCCCCACGCTGAAATGCTGGCTTTTCGACCCAACCTTCGCCACAACCTCCGGGGTACACACCCGCCTGCTGCACATCGTCGCCATGACCGCTTTCGCATTAGTGGTCGTCAACGGCATCAAAGTCGTCGGCGTGATCTTGATGGTCTCGTTCATCATCGCCCCCTGCGTGGCCGCACGGCAATGGTCTAATCAGCTCGGCGTCGTCACGGTCCTTGCCGCTGTGATCGGTGCTGCTAGTTGCTTAATCGGGGTCTACTTGGCCGTGGTCATTGGCTCGATCCCTACCGGCCCACTTATCGCCGTTGTGCAGGCCTGCTTCGCCCTCGTCTCTTTGATTTTCGCCCCTAAGCGCGGATTGGTGTTTTCCCAATGAGTTTCGTCGTCACCGTCAGTATTTTGGCCGTCGTTACCGCTATTACCTGCGCGATTCCTGGGGTGATCGTGGTGGCAAACAAGGATGCAATGCTTCTCGACGGCATGGGGCACGCCGTGCTCCCAGGAATCGTGGTGGGCGCGCTGATTTCCGGATCAGTGCAGTCCCCGTTACTCGTTTTATTCGCGGGAGCCGCGGCGTTTCTGGTGGCTTTGGGCACGAGGTGGTTAGCTGACACCGGGTTAATCGCAGAAGGCGGCGCACTGGGGTTGGTTTTTCCCTCCATGTTCGCCGTCGGGATCGTGCTGCTAAGCTTGAATTTCTCGAACGTGCACTTCGACGTGCACACCGTGTTAGTCGGCAATCTCAATCTGGCCGCACTTTCGCAACCGTCTTATCTATGGACGCTAGTGCCGATCATGCTGGCGAACATCGTCTTCGTCGGCTGGCTCCTCCCCCTGCTTGGAGCTTGTGCCTTCGACGACCGTGCCGCCAAAGTCGCTGGCGTACCGGTACGGGCATTGCGCTTGACGACGCTCGCCTTAACCTCTTTGACGGTCACTGCGAGTTTTTACGCCGCCGGTGTGATGCTGGTGATCGCGATGATGGTATTGCCTGCGGCTACCGGGCGAATCTTCGCTGTCACTTTTCGCCTACCGGGCATTTCCATGCTGACCCAAATTCTGGGCAGTGCCGTCGTGATTGCACTAATAGGCAGCCTGGTGGGATTCTGGAGCGCGTATCGCATAGACATCCCCGCGGCTGTGGCAATCACCCTCGCTTATGCCCTGCTCTTGGTGGCGGCGCTCGGCTCAATGTCTTTGGGGCGGCACGGTCGCAAACGTGCTCCCGCTTTTGCCTAGGCTAGACCGCCGCTAGGTAAACGCCGCCCTGGTTTGATGCCGGACTATGTTAATACCAGTATGTGTTAACGCCAGGCTTTGTTAACGCCGCACTTTGCAGGTATTGATTCCCAGCAGGCGGTACAGCGGGCAGAAGCCCACTGCTGCGGTGATCACCAGAACGAGGCCGACGATGATCAACAGTGCGCGGAGGAAACCGCCTACTGCAAACAGCCCAATGAGCAAAGCAATAATGCCGACTACAGCACGGATTCCACGGTCTTGGTTAGATTCGTTGCGTTTCATAACTTCACTTTAATGCACAAAAGCTCTATTTCCTCTTCGTCAAGGAAATAGAGCTTAGTGATCTTCATTACACACAACCGTGTTGGTGTGCTGCAGATAAGGTACCGAGAGCTAGCAGTTGGTCATAAATAACAAACCACTAGCCCACCGCTAGAAAGCCGCGAGATTACTTCTCCTCGGAGTCTGCTTCGGTGTTAGCAGCGGCACCTTCAGAATCCATGTTGGATTCGTCAGATGGATCGGTGGAGTCGGAATCGGCCTTCGCAGCAGCAGCCTGAGTGGTGCGTTCTGCGGAAGCGGACACGGTCTCTTCCAGAACCAGGGAAATCTGGGTCATAGGAGCGTTGTCACCGGTACGGTTTTCCAGCTTCACCATGCGGGTGTAGCCGCCATCGCGTTTTTCGAACTTTGGAGCAAGTTCGTTGAATAGACGAGCAACAGCTTCCTTTTGCGGAACCTGTGCGAGTACCTCACGACGGTCAGCCAAGGTGCCGGAACGGGCCTTGGTGATCAGCTTCTCTGCGTATGGACGCAGCAGCTTAGCTTTGGCGTCGGTGGTCTTGATGGAGTCGTGCTCGAACAGTGCAGCGGCCAGATTCGACAGAATGTGACGCTGGTTGCGAGCCGAGCCTCCAATTCGGGCGCCTCGTTTTGGAGTAGGCATAGTGTTTCTCCTCGTATTATTTAAGTGAGCGCGTAAGCAGGGACACTAGGGAACTGTGCTTGCAGTGTCGGCACAGTATTCACTAAACAGTGAACCTGCCAGAACATATGCGCTTTACTCGGAATCTTCTGCAGGATCCTTGAAGTCGCCGGTTTCTGCGTCGTAGCCTTCCAACACAGTTGGGTCGAAATCTTCAGGTGCGTCCTTCAGAGTCAGATTCAGATTCGCCAGCTTGATCTTGACCTCATTGATCGACTTCTGGCCGAAGTTGCGGATATCCAACAAATCAGACTCGGTGCACTCGGCGAGCTCACCAACAGTGTGGATTTCCTGACGCTTCAGGCAGTTATACGAGCGAACAGAGAAGTTCAACTCCTCAATAGGCATACCGTAAGCGGCAATGTATTCGGATTCCTGTGGGGATGGTCCAATCTCAATGCCTTCTGCCTGCGTGTTAAGTTCGCGCGCCAGACCGAACAACTCGACCAGGGTACCGCCGGCGGAAGCGAGCGCGTCCCGAGCGGAAATCGAGTTTTTCGTCTCGACGTCGATGATCAGCTTATCGAAGTCAGTACGCTGCTCAACACGAGTTGCTTCCACCTTGTAGGACACCTTCAGCACTGGCGAGTAGATTTGATCTACTGGGATGCGTCCGATGTCTCCCGAGGTAGCCGCAGCAGGTACGTAGCCACGACCGCGTTCAACAACGAGCTCCATTTCAAAACGAGCATCGTCGTTCAGCGTTGCGATGTGCAGATCCGGGTTGTGGATCTCCACACCCGCTGGTGGCTGGATGTCACCGGCCGTAATAGTGCCCGCCCCCTGCTGGGAGACGTACATCACTACCGGCTCGTCCGAATCCGAGGACAGCACAAGGTCTTTGACGTTGAGAATGATTTCAGAAACGTCTTCCTTAACGCCGTTAATGGTCGTGAACTCGTGGAGTACGCCATCAATTTTGACGGAGGTGACCGCCGCCCCAGGGATCGAGGACAGCAACGTACGACGCAGCGAGTTACCCAGCGTGTAGCCGAACCCCGGCTCCAATGGTTCAATGACGAACTTGGAGCGGGAAGAATCGATAAATTCTTCGCTCAGCTGGGGACGCTGTGAAATAAGCATGAATTTTCTCCTTTGGCGCCCGCTATTTGACGCCGGCTAGGACAACAATGAGGAATGTAAAGCTGCAGATCCGAAGCCAGATTACTTCGAGTAAAGCTCGACGATGAGCTGTTCTTGCAGCGGAACGTCGATCTGAGCGCGCTCGGGCAACTGGTGCACGAGGATGCGCAAGGTATCAGGGACTACCTGCAACCAAGCCGGAACGACGGCGTCGGCAAGGGAGTCCTGGGCTTCTTCGAACCACTGCATCTTCTGCGAACGTGGGCGAACGTCGATGATGTCGTACTGGGTAACCGAGTAGGACGGGATGTCGATGTTCTTGCCATTCACGGTGAAGTGTCCGTGGGAAACCAACTGACGTGCCTGACGACGGGTCTTGGCCAGACCTGCACGGTAGACGACGTTATCCAGGCGGGATTCGAGCAAGATGACGAGGTTGTCACCAGTCTTGCCGTTCAGGCGGTTAGCCTCGGTGTAGTAACGACGGAACTGGCGTTCCAAAACACCGTAGGTGTACTTCGCCTTCTGCTTTTCCTGCAGCTGCAGCAGGTATTCAGATTCTTTAATGCGGTTGCGTCCAGCGTGTCCTGGTGGGTAAGGACGACGCTCGAATGCCAAGTCTCCGCCGACTAGGTCGACGCGCAGACGGCGGGATACGCGGGTTGCGGGGCCAATATAACGAGCCATGTTTTAAACCTCTTCCTTCCCCTAGAACTTACGCTTTTTCGGTGGGCGGCAGCCATTGAATGGGTGCGGTGTGCCATCAGTGATGGAGTTGACCTCAAGGCCTGCAGCCTGCAGGGAACGAATGGCGGTCTCACGGCCAGAGCCCGGACCCTTGACGAAAACGTCAACCTTCTTCATGTTGTGATCCATTGCCTTGCGGGCGGCGTTTTCAGCAGCCATCTGTGCGGCGAATGGGGTGGACTTACGGGAGCCCTTGAAACCAACATGACCAGACGAAGCCCATGCAATAACAGCACCGGCAGGGTCAGTAATAGACACGATGGTGTTGTTGAAGGTCGACTTGATGTAGGCGTGGCCATGGGCCACATTCTTCTTTACGACGCGACGGCCACGGCGTGCGCCAGAGCGAGTCTTTGGAGGCATAAACTACTTCTTCTTTCCTGCGATCGTCTTCTTTGGACCCTTGCGAGTACGAGCATTGGTCTTGGTGCGCTGACCACGGACTGGCAGACCACGGCGGTGGCGCAAACCTTGGTAGCTTCCAATCTCGATCTTGCGACGGATGTTGGCCTGGACTTCACGACGAAGGTCACCTTCGACGGTGTACTGAGCCTCGATCTGGTCGCGCAACGAGGACACCTGATCGTCTGTGAGGGCGTCGGTACGCAAATCAGGAGAGATGCCGGTAGCTTCCAGCAACTCGGTGGCACGGGTTGGACCGATGCCGTAAATGTAGGTGAGAGCGATCTCCATACGCTTGTTGCGTGGGAGATCCACACCAGCGAGACGTGCCATAAGGCGAGTCCTTTCGGGGTATGTACGGTGGTTTTCTCCCTACCCGCCCTGGATCGTGCGGCGTAGACGCAAAATATTGCGCCGTAATGCACACCAGGCTCGGGCCACCGCGGCCTGAGGTATACGAACAATTGTCCGCAGAGTTATTTGCGGACAGATTGTTTTGAGTAGGGAGGCTTACAGTCTTTACTTGTAGCGATAGACAATACGGCCACGGTTCAGGTCATATGGAGACAACTCCACGACGACCCGATCCTCGGGAAGGATACGGATGTAGTGCTGGCGCATCTTACCCGAAATATGAGCAAGCACCTCATGTCCGTTGTCTAGCTCGACTTTGAACATTGCGTTTGGCAAAGGCTCGGTTACCCGACCTTCAACCTCAATTGCGCCTTCCTTAGCCATATCCTCCGGCTTCCTGGCACAGGGCGAACTGCGCCGATTGCTTGTCTAATGCTTTACCGGCCTGAAAGAGTCTTATAAATGCAAAAACACCGGCCGCGGCCGGTGTCATTGAGTCGCGTCATGCTGGTCAAACGCAGCAAGACTAAACCTTGACAGACCAAGCTCCAACTATACAGAGCACTAGCAGCAAAAACAAACTTTTCCAGGTTTGCTTGTGCTTTCGCTCAGTTCAGACGGAGCCTGCCTGTCAGGAAGCTTAAGGCGATTTTAGTAAATGAAGACCTTGTCTCCGATATTCAAGTGGTTCCAGAAGGTGATCGCATCCTGATTTGGAAGACGTACGCATCCGGCGGAATCGTAAGCCGGAGAACCTTCGTGGAACGCATGTCCGTTATTGGTGAAATAAATCGCGTATGGCATCGGGGCGTTATTAAACTCGTAAGAGATCTCGTCCTTAACCTTACGGTTTACGTGGAAAGTACCTCGAGGGGTGTCCTGACCTGGTTTACCGGGAGCCATCGCGGACGCGACATGGGTGACAGATCCATGACCATCTTGCAGCCAAGTGCGTCGGCCGTCGATATCCACACAAACGCGAGCGTCAGCCGGACATGCTCCGGTGTCGATGTGCGGGCCGCGTGACGGGGCCGGGGTCATTGGCTCCGCGGGACCACGAGCGGCTTGTTGCTTTTGGGCGATCAGCCCCGGGAATACGAACTCCAGCGCTTGGTCGATGGTCTGCGCAAGACCCGCTGCAAATTGAGGGTTCAAGATGTTAGCCTGATGCACGAGTTGTGTTCGCAAATGCCAAGCACCGTCTCGGTTGCCTTGATCAAACTGTTGGACCAGCTGATTGAAGTCTGGGAATTGCGGGGCTTGGAACCGGTCAATAGCCGCCGACGAGCCTGGCAGTGGCTGTGCTTGCGCGGAGACGCCCGGAAGCATAACGGATACCAACATTGCCAAGCTGCCTACGAGGCCGGCAACGATTTTGCGTGTAGTCATGGAAGAGTTGTCCTTTTAATAAAACGGGACGCCTGCTGGCGATCCCCCATAGCTTATCGGATAGCTGGCTATTTCCCGAGCGCCTGCATGGTGCGTTGGTTAATTTCCGAGACTTCTCCCTCGGCTTGCACATTGATGACGTTGTCACCGTAGTGTTTAATCAGCGGGACTACTTCGTCACGGTATACCTCCAACCGTGTGCGGATTACGTCCTCCGTGTCGTCAGCACGCCCGCGTGCCTTCATGCGCTGAACGACAACATCCTCCGAAACTTCGAAGTTGACTACGTGATCGAGCCGCAGATTTTTCTTGCCGAGCAAGTCTTCCAGAATCTGAGCTTGTTCCACGGTCCTCGGGAAACCATCAAGAAGGAATCCTTCCTCGGTATCCGGCTCTTCCAAGCGGGACTCAACCATCCGAGCTGTAACGTCAGTAGGGACCAGCTTTCCGGCGTCGATGTATTCCTTGGCTTCGACGCCGAGCGGTGTGCCTTCTGAGATATTTGCCCGGAAGATATCACCAGTAGAGATATGCGGAACATTAAGTTTTTCACTGAGGATTTCAGCCTGGGTGCCTTTACCGGCGCCAGCTGGGCCAAGGAGTACCAATCGCATTATTTGAGCAGCCCTTCATAGTTGGATTGCAGAAGTTGGGATTCGATTTGCTTCACTGTGGTAAGAGCCACAGATACCATAATCAGGATAGCAGTACCACCAAACGCAGTCATGCCTGCGGAATCATTGGAGCCAACCCCCAAGTCAAGCGCAAGGTTCGGAAGGATCGCAATGAACGCGAGATAAATAGAACCAACGAACAGAAGCCGGTTCATGACGAAGCTCAAGTACATCGCGGTTGGGCGGCCTGGGCGGATACCAGGAATGAAGCCGCCGTACTTCTTCATGTTTTCTGCTTGCTCATTCGGGTCATACTGAATCGAGGTATAGAAATAAGAGAAGAAGATAATCAGCGTGACATAAACCGCGATATAGACATACGACGATGGCGATTGCAGATTCGCAATTACATTGCGCATCCACCAGTTGTCAGGTGGTGTCGGGTTCGAAGAGTTCACAATCTCGGTGATTAAAACCGGCATGTAAATCAACGACGAAGCGAAGATAACCGGGATAACTCCGGCCTGGTTGACCTTCAGTGGCAGGTAAGTCGAAGATCCACCGTACTGACGACGGCCGACCATCCGCTTTGCGTATTGAACCGGAATCCGACGCTGGCCTTGCTCCATGAAGGTAATACCGACAACGAGCGCCACCACAGCTGCGCATACGACCGCAAAAACGACTCCGCCGTTGTCCTGCAAGATCCTGTAACCATCGGTAGGAAGGCGTGTTGCGATACCGGCGAAAATGAGCAACGACATGCCGTTTCCAATGCCTTTTTCGGTGATGAGCTCACCAAGCCACATCACGAAAATCGCGCCGGTAGTCATCACCGTCACGAGAAGAACGAGGTCAAAAACGGTGCGGTCAGGATCCAAAACCTCTACACCCTGCCCCAGCAGCTGGTTCCTGTCCGCCAAGGCGACGATGCCCGCCGATTGCAACAGCGCCAGGGCAAGCGTCATGTACCTGGTGTATTGGGTCATCTTCGCTTGGCCGGATTGGCCCTCTTTTTTCAACTGCTCAAAATGTGGAATCACGACGGTGAGCAACTGCGAAATAATGGAGGCCGTAATGTACGGCATGATGCCGATGGCAAATATCGATAGCTGCAGCAGTGCGCCACCGGAAAACAGGTTAATGACGGAATACAAGCTGTCATTTTCTTGGGTCAACTCATGGAGTCGCCCAGAAATGTTTTGATAATCCACGCCCGGTGATGGGATCTGCGCGCCGACGCGGTAGATCACGATCAAAAGAATCGTGAACAAAATCTTGCGCCGAAGATCCGCATCCTTAAAAGCCTGAATGATGGCAGACACTAAAGCCTCCTAGCCCAACTACTGCCACCGTGGAAAGTGACGCAAAGGCAACCGATTAGTTCTTATTTGTGTGCATTTGAGGGTTAGCCGTCGCCGACTAAATCCAAATACCTGCGTGCAAGCTTATGCGCGCGTGACCCTAGTAGCCTACCAGTCTTCTCTAACTGAAAACACCTCGCGTCGATGTGTGATAGGACAACCTTAATCATTCTTGGGAAAACGACCCAGGGTGCGGGTATAACAAAGCCCCTGACACTGCGTAGTGCAGCCTCAGGGGCGTTAGGCGATAGCGATGCTTAGAGCATTCTTTGGGAAGCCCATAAGCTAGTCATCGCATAGAAATTATGCCTTGGTGGTAGATCCGCCAGCGGCTTCAATCTTTTCGACGGCCGATTTAGAGAATTTCTGCGCGGTAACGTTGACCTTGACAGAGATCTCGCCGTTGCCCAAGACCTTAACCGGCTGATTTTTGCGAACCAAACCGTTGTTGACCAAGTCAGCGACGGTGATGTCGCCACCTTGTGGGAAGGCCTTTTCCAGATCGGTAACGTTAACAACCTGGAATACAACCTTGTTCGGGTTTTTGAACCCACGCAGCTTTGGCAAACGCATCTGGATTGGCATTTGGCCACCCTCGAAGTTTGCTGCTACCTGCTTACGTGCTTTTGTACCCTTGGTACCACGACCAGCTGTCTTACCGCGCTTGCCGCCTTCACCGCGGCCGACGCGACGCTTAGCCTTATTCGCACCCTTTTCTGGGCGCAAGTCGTGCAGTTTGATGATATCGCTCATGGTGTATCTACTCCCCTGCCACTTCTTCTACGGTGACCAGGTGGCGCACCTTCTGAATGATGCCACGGATCGCCGGCGTGTCCTTCTGGACAACAGAATGGCGAATACGCTTCAGGCCCAGTGCTTCCATGTTGGCCTTCTGGTTCGGCGTGCTACCGACCAAGCCACGTGTTTGAGTAATCTTCAGAGCCACGGTTTATGCCTCCTGTCCTGCGCGAGCGCGCAGCATACGGGCTGGAGCAACCTCTTCGACGGATTTGCCACGACGTGCGGCAACTTCCTCAGGGCGCACCAGCTGCTTTAGGCCGTCCACAGTGGCGCGAACGACGTTTAGAGCGTTGTCCGAGCCCAGCGACTTGGACAGGATGTCCTGTACACCAGCGCACTCCAGTACTGGACGTGCGGCGCCACCAGCGATGACACCAGTACCTGGAGCTGCAGGCTTCAGCATAACGACGCCTGCTGCGTCTTCACCCTGTACTGGGTGGGTGATAGTTCCGCCCACCATTGGGACGCGGAAGAAGTTCTTGCGGGCTTCTTCAGCACCCTTCTGGATTGCTGCTGGAACTTCCTTGGCCTTGCCATAGCCAACTCCGACCATACCTTCGCCGTCACCGACGATGACCAGAGCGGTGAAGCTCATGTTGCGGCCACCCTTGACAGTCTTGGAAACCCGGTTGATGGCTACAACGCGCTCGATGTACTTATCGCGCTCGTTGTCTTGATTGCGACGATCGTTACGACGATTGTTGCGATCGTTCTTCTTGTTGTCGGCGGAGCGTCCGCCGTCGCGCTGATCACGATCCGACATTACGCGTCCTTTCCGTTGGTGTGTGCAACTGCGTTGATCATTAGAACTTCAGACCACCTTCACGTGCGGCGTCAGCGAAAGCAGCAACGCGACCGTGGTACTTGTAACCGGCGCGGTCGAATACAACTGCTTCGATGCCTGCTTCTTGGGCACGCTGTGCGATAAGCTTGCCGACCTCGGCACCACGTGCCTTCTTGTCGCCCTCTGCGTCGCGGATCTCCATGGTAGATGCGGCAGCCAGGGTGTGGCCGGCGAGGTCGTCGATCAGCTGGGCGTGCAGGTGACGCGCGGTGCGGTGAACGACCAAACGTGGGGTCTGTGGGGTTCCACGCAGCGTCTTACGAATACGGAAATGACGGCGGGCACGTGCTTCACGACGGCGGGAGGAAATATCCTTACCGACCGGAGTGCGCTTGGTGTTTTCAGAATTAGACATTGCTTACTTACCCGTCTTTCCGACCTTGCGACGTACCTGTTCGCCGACGTAGCGGATGCCCTTACCCTTGTAAGGATCGTGCTTACGCAGACGACGGATGTTCGCCGCAACTTGGCCAACCTGTTGCTTGTCGATACCAGAGATAGAGAACTTGGTGTTGCCGTCTACAGCGAAGGTGATGCCTTCATCAGCCTTGACTGGTACGGAGTGCGAGTAGCCCAGAGCGAACTCCAGGTCCTTACCCTTTTGCTGCACACGGTAACCAACACCGTGGATTTCCATCTTGATTTCGTAGCCTTCGGTTACACCGATAACGCAGTTGTTCACCAAAGAACGTGCAAGACCATGCAGAGAACGGTTCTTGCGGTGGTTGTCCGGGCGTGAAACGCGAAGTTCACCGTCTTCCTGGACGATGGAAATTGGCTCTGGAACGTCCACCTCCAAGGTGCCCTTTGGGCCCTTGACAGAAACGTTCTGGCCATCGATTTTTACCTCGACGCCGCTAGGGACGGCGATTGGTGCCAAACCAACTCGTGACATTAATAATCACCCTTCCCTTACCAGACGTAGGCGATGACTTCTCCGCCTACGCCTTTCTGCTCAGCCTCGCGGTCGGTCAACAGGCCGTGGGAGGTGGAAATGATAGCCACACCCAGTCCGCCCAGAACCTTAGGGAGCTCCGTAGCCTTTGCGTAGACACGCAAACCTGGCTTCGAAACGCGACGCAGGCCAGACAGAGCGCGCTCGCGGCCGTTGTACTTCAGGTCCAGCGACAAGGTCTTCTTTGCCTTTTCGCCTTCCACGGAATAATCGGAAATGTAGCCTTCTTGCTTCAGGATTCCAGCGATATTCGCCTTGATCTTGGATGCAGGCATGGACACGGTGTCGTGCTGCGCGTGGTTAGCGTTGCGCACCCGTGAGAGCATGTCTGCAATCGGGTCAGTCATGGTCATGTGTTGACCTTGAACCTTTCTCGTTGCGGTTCCCGAACTCACCTTAAGGGCGTTACCGGGCTGTTTTGGGCAACTTAACGCTCCCATGCTCAATAGCATGTTTGCTCGCTACCTCAATGAAGCTCGGTCGCCATGATGGCGAGGGGCCTACAACAAACGTAGGAAAAACTTGCAAGTCTGTGCGTGCAGAGTAAACGCTAAAACGGTTCTTCCCGCCGACGCTAAATCTCTATTCAGGCTACGGTGTTTTAGACACACGTATCCCAAAAAGCACAAGACGCCCCAACCCTAGCAGGATTGAGGCGATTCGGCCAACCATTAGAACGCTTAGCCGACTCTGCGTGCCAATGTCACCGGCAAATTAGCTTTAGGAGTTTCTCCTTGCGTCTTTCTTAGCCTTTCGTGCGGCCTTCTTGGCAGCTTTCTTTTCTGCCTTAGCAATCTTGCGTTCCTGCAGTACACCAGAGATACGATCCTGCTGATCCAGAGCGATCAGCCCTGTGCCAATCGCAACCATCATGGAATCCTTTGCGATAGACATGCCATCTTGAGTTGGGCGGATGCCATCCTCGCGGGTCATATCGTCGTTACGGAAGTAAATGCTCAACAGACCTGCGCCAAAGGTGGTCAGCGCGAGACCGGCAAGGCGGTTGGAAACGAATGGCGCCAACAGCGCGCCACCGACAGCGACTTCGGAAGCACCGATGATAGTGCCAAACTTATCGGACGGCAGTTCCTTCACCTGCGGAATGCCCGTAGCAGCAAAGTCCTGTAGACCTTTCGAGGATTCTGCATCCATACCCAACTTGGAAATGCCAGAATCCGCGATGAGGGCACCTGGGATAGCGCGGAGAAGAATGCTTGGGATTGTAGACATAGTTATTGGCTCCTTGTAGGTTTCTTGCATCACCACTCTAAATAGCGATTGTAGCTATTCTAGCAATACACGCAGGTGATTAATTTGACAATGACCGCCAGATCCATTGCATAGCAGGTTGCCGTTGCACTGGCGCGATAAGGAGGTACGCGTACTGTGGCGACAAAAGATAAAAAACGGCGCGATGATTGGATTTGTTTTACAACGCTGATGTTGCTCGGTCTTTTTCACTGGTTGTTGTACTTCATACGAGATTCTTCTGAGTTAATCATCGCCGTCATCCCCAGCCTCATCGCTTTTCTAGCTGCATGGTATTTCTACCCAAGAAGAAAACAACCCAAGGACACCAAAAAATGACTTTAACCCCTCCGGTTTCATGTCGGAGGGGTTAAAGTTCTTAACAAACAGACTTATTCAGTACTGCAAAACTACTTTTTGAATGGGAATCCCAGCTCACGAAGTAGTGCGCGACCTTCATCGTCGTTGGTAGCGCTGGTAACAACGGTGATATCCATACCACGTGGACGATCAACCTTGTCGATGTCGATCTCGTAGAACATAGTCTGCTCAGACAGACCGAAGGTGTAGTTTCCGTGGCCATCGAACTGCTGATCGGACAAGCCGCGGAAGTCACGAATACGTGGCAGCGCGATAGTCAACAAACGGTCCAAGAACTCCCACATGCGGTCGCCACGCATGGTGACGCGCACGCCAATTGGCATACCTTCGCGCAGCTTGAAGTTCGCGATGGACTTCTTAGCGCGACGCAGCTGTGGCTTCTGACCAGTAATCAGAGTCAGGTCCTCAACCGCACCGTTGATCAGCTTGGAGTCGCGAGCAGCGTCGCCAACACCCATGTTGACAACAACCTTGACAACACCAGGGATCTCCATGACGTTCTCGTAAGAGAATTCGTCATTCAGCTTGTTCTTGATTTCGTCGCGGTAACGGGTTTTCAGACGTGGAGTGTAGTTGTCGCTCATGCCTTAAATATCCTTCCCGTTGCGACGAGCAATGCGGACTTTCTTGCCGTTCTCGTCAAAGCGGTAGCCAACGCGAGTTGGGTTACCGTCAGAATCCAGCACCGCGACGTTCGAGACGTGGATTGGTGCTTCCTGGGTAACGATTCCGCCAGACTCGGCGCCGCGCTCCGGCGCAGAGTTCGCAACGTGCTTCTTGATGCGGTTGACGCCCTCAACCAAAACCTTGTTGGTCTTTGGGTATGCCTCAATGACCTTGCCTTGCGCGCCCTTATCTGGGCCCGAAATGACCTGGACCATATCGCCCTTATGTACCTTCACCTAGATCACCTCCGGTGCGAGAGAAACAATCTTCATGAACTTCTTCTCACGCAGCTCACGAGCGACAGGCCCGAAGATACGGGTACCGCGTGGGTCATTATCGTTGGAACGAAGAATGACAGCAGCGTTTTCGTCGAAAGCAATGTAGGAACCGTCCGCACGACGGGTTTCCTTCTTTGCGCGAACGATGACGGCGCGAACGACGTCACCTTCTTTCACGTTTCCGCCTGGGACTGCTTCTTTGACAGTAGCGACAACGATGTCACCAATGCCTGCGAAGCGTCGCACGGATCCGCCGAGGGCCCGGATGACGAGAATTTCTCGTGCACCGGAGTTGTCGGCGACCTTCAGGCGCGATTCTTGTTGAATCACAGTTGGTCTCCTGACCTGGATTAATGTGCGAAAAGATTTCCGTCCTGATCGCACTCGGTCTTGTTCTTGCAGCTACCTGATGCTTGTCGACGAACACACCACAGAAAAAGTCAGTGACGGTCGAAGGGTCTCGGCGGTTGCGATTCGGAAACGCATCACAAATCCGCCGACCTGCATCGGCAACCCTGCCATTCAACCACAGCCTGGGATGATTGTTCAACTCAGTTCGCGACTTGTAGCTGCGGCCGTGCCGGTGGTCGCGTCCGGGATAATTTGCGCAATCGATGCGCGATAACGCATATCTAAATCAAACAAATAGCCTAGGCATGGCTAATCCACTCCTGAGAGGGTAGGCTGTCCAAGTTGAAAGCATTTCGGTGGCAGGTCTCGACGGTCAAAAACTCTCCGGCCTGCTAAAAACGAAGGATGGTTCATGCAGGCACCTGCACTTTTTGCCCGCCGTACGCTGGGCATGCTGGCGATACTCGCCGCCATCGTGGTGATGATCTGCTTCAGCATCGCCCTCGGCGCTAACCCTTTGCCCTGGGGTGAAGTCTGGAATGGCCTGCTCGCCCGCGATAACTCCGAAGCCGCCATCATTGTCTGGACCCTGCGCATCCCCCGCACCGTCGTGGCGATCGCGACCGGCGCGGCCTTCGGCGTGGCGGGTGCTCTCATCCAGGCGTTAACACGCAACCCACTGGCCGATCCCGGCATCCTCGGAGTCAATGCCGGCGCCGGATTCGCGGTCACCTTAGGCGTCGGGTTTTTCGGATTGACCAGCATCAGCGGGTATATCTGGTTCGCCTTCCTGGGCGCAGCGATCACCACCGTGGTGGTTTATTTCATTGGCTCTGGCGCATCGTTAGGCGCGAGCGGCAAGGCAAACCCCGCGACGTTGGTGCTAGCCGGTGTGGCTTTGGCGGCGGTGCTTTCTGGAATCACACAGTTTCTTACCCTGATCGACCCCGACACTTTCCAAGCCATCCGCAACTGGAGCTTGGGGTCTGTTGCCCGCGCTGACCTCTCTGATACCGCTCTCGTCGCACCATTCCTCGCGGCAGGTTTGGTTCTCGCGCTGGCGATTTCGTCGTCACTGAATTCGATTGCGCTTGGCGACGACCTCGCTGCTTCACTTGGCACCAAAGTCGTGCGTACCCGCGTGCTGGGCATCATTGCAGTCACGCTGCTGGCAGGTGGTGCCACCGCACTGACGGGCGGTCTGGCTTTCGTCGGTCTGATGGTTCCCCACGTCGTACGGTGGATAGTCGGCCCGGATCAGCGCTGGATCATTATTTATTCAGCGCTGGCAGCACCCGTGCTGGTGTTGGCTTCCGACGTCATCGGCCGCATCATCGCGCGTCCTGGAGAAATTGAAGTCGGCATCATCACTGCAGTGGTCGGCGCACCAGTGCTGATCATGCTGGTACGCCGTCGGAAAGCGAGTGGACTATGAGTACACAGTCTCAGGACACACAAGCACCTGCGTCGGTGGACCCTGGCTACCGCAAACTCGTCGTGCGCACCAGGTGGGTCTCACTGCACTTCCCTACCCGCCTGCTACTGACCGCGCTGGGCTTGTTCGCCCTAGCTGTGATCGGAGCGATCGCGGCCATCACTCTCGGCGAATATCCACTGGATTTGGGCGAAGTGATAACCGCCTTGTTCAGCGGCGGAGATGGTTTCGATACCACCATCGTGCGCGAATGGCGCTTACCCATCGCCGTAGCCGCCGTCGCCTTCGGTGCGTTACTTGGCATCGGCGGGGCAATTTTCCAATCACTGACCCGCAATCCGCTCGGCTCGCCGGACATCATCGGCTTCGATGCGGGTGCTTATACCGCCGTCGTCATCACGATGCTGGTGATCGGCACGAGTAGTTTTTGGTCGATCGCCGCCGCCTCCATTATCGGTGGCATCATCACCGCCTTAGCGGTCTACGTCTTGGCGTGGCGTAAAGGCGTACAGGGGTTCCGGTTGATCATCGTCGGCATTGGCATCTCCGCCATGTTGACATCGTTGAATTCGTATCTCATCACCCGCGCCGATGTGGAAGAAGGCATGCAGGTTGGTTTTTGGGCAGCCGGATCCATCACGAAAGTGACCTGGCAAGGTCTGCTGCCCACGCTGGTGCTCGGCGTAATCGTCATCATCGGTGCTGCAATACTGTCGCGTCCGCTACGGCACTTAGAGCTTGGCGACGACGCCGCGACGACGCAAGGCTTCGAAGTCAACCGTGCGCGCCTGCTGCTAATCGTGGTGGGGGTTGCTACCACTGCGCTCGTGACAGCAGCTGCCGGACCAATTTCGTTTATTGCATTGGTCGCACCGCAAATCGCGCGCCGATTAATGCACACCGCTGGGGTTTCTCTCCTCGGCGCCGCCGCTATGGGCGCGGTGTTGTTAACCGGAGCGCACGTATTGTCGTTGATTATTGCCACGTTCTACCGGCAAATTCCGGTCGGCTTGATCACCGTCGTCATCGGCGGCATGTACATGTTGTGGCTACTGATACGCGAATCTAAGCGACATTACGGCACCGGCTGACAAAGAAGGATCCACCTCGGCTCACACCTTGCTGTCCACTCACTAACCCACGCGAACTCCCCCACACATACTCCCCCACTCTGAGAAGCAATAACGATGAACTCTACTGCTCCACGTCTCCGCGTCGTCAATGCCACCGTCGGTTATGACACCGCCACCATTTCCCGCGATATCAACGTCGATATCCCGGATAATTCCTTCACCGCAATCATCGGCCCGAATGGTTGTGGTAAATCAACCTTGCTGCGCGCATTTTCGCGGGTACTCACCCCATCGCAAGGTGAGGTGCTTCTTGATGGCAAAGCCATCGCCAGCTTGCCCGCTAAACAGGTCGCGCGACAGTTGGGGCTATTGCCGCAGTCTTCTAGTTCGCCAGATGGAATTCGGGTGGCTGATTTGATTGCGCGTGGGCGTGCTCCTTATCAGAGCCTGTTTCACCAGTGGAGCAAGCAGGATGAGCAGGCTGTCGCTGAGGCACTGGCCGCTACTCGTTTGGAAGATATTTCAGGGAAATTGGTAGCTGAATTATCGGGTGGGCAGCGCCAGCGCGTGTGGATTGCCATGTTGTTGGCGCAGCAAACTCCGATCATGTTGCTGGACGAGCCAACTACGTTTCTGGATATTGCGCACCAGTACGAATTGATGGAGCTCATGCGCGATTTCCACGAAAGAGGAAAAACTATCGTCGCGGTATTGCACGATTTAAATCAAGCAGCACGGTATGCCGATCATTTGATCGTGATGAAAAAAGGCGAGATCGTGACCACCGGGGCCCCCAGTGAAGTATTAGACGCCCAATTGGTCGAAGACGTCTACGGTTTAGCGGCAATGGTGGTCCCCGACCCCGTCACGGGCACACCGTCCGTGTGCCCGTTGGACCCCCGAAAGCCTCGCTAGCGCGAGTCTATTTCGTGCTATCACTGGGCTTTTCAGTGAGCTTCTCAGTGAATTTACTGATGGAATATGGGATGGTGCGAGGGTTCGGCAAGGACATGGCGGTCCCGGTGAGGTCATCGAAGTAAAAGACGTTGCCGTTTTTCACGGCATCGATGTTTTGGAATGCCTCCAGGGACTTAATCTTGTCGGCTGCACCTTCCCAGTCCACGATGAACAGGTAGTCGACCTGGTTATATTCGCTGAAATTTTCAGCCGCGATGGTCCGGTAGAATTCGCCGTCGGTTTCTTGCAGATCCTCCGGAATGACAAAGCCAAGGTCTTCGATGAATTGCCCACGACCATCACCAGAGGTGTACAGGCTCAGCTGGTTGTCGGATGGCAATGCGATGGCCGCGGTTTTGCCCTGCAGTTCTGGGTGGTCCTCCCGGAAGTTCTCGAAGGCAGCATTCGTCTCGTCGATAAGCTTTTGGCCTTCGTCTTCTTTGTCCAATGCCTTGGCGATGGTTTCTACTTGCTTTTCCCACGGAATTTGCCAATCGCTATCTTCTGCGGAGTGCAGCGTGGTCGGCGCAATGGTTTCGAATCTCTTCTTGGTTTCGTCATCAATTGAGTGGTTGACCGCGATGATCTTCGTGGGGTCAGTTGCCGCTATCGTCTCGATGTGCTGTTGATCGAAGCCGGCGGAAGTATCGCGGATCAGGGTAGGCTCAGCGTCACCCAATAGATCTTCCGACCACGGTCCTACCCCATCGTTGGAGCCTGCCCACGGGGCAATCGCGACTGGGGTCTCGCCGAGAGCCAGGACCGTATCGGCATCGCCCAGGCCGACTGCCGCAATTCGTTCTTCCGAAGTGGCCTCCATCTTTTCGTCAGAGCTATCTGCGCTGTCGGCAGAGTCTTGCGAGTTCGAGCATCCTGCAGCGAGCAATGCAAAGCCGGCCAGGCTCGCGGTTACTGCGGTTTTGATGCTAAAACGGCGGAACATCCATTCACCTTTCGTCGTGTTTCGTTGAAATCGGCTGAAGTCAACTCAGATTAGCCTATCATGATATGGATGCCCTAAGTTACAGAAAGACCCCGCAAAGGCAAGCCAATGCGGGGCATTCGGGTAGGTCGTAAGTTAGCTAACGACCAGGCGCCTCAAACGAGTGTCGCCGTCGACAGGTATAAGTTCTGTCCGTTGTTGGACTACTTAGCCTTTTCGACGATCTCTGCGAGACGGTAGTGCTTGTCTTTCGACAGCGGACGGGTCTCGACGATGCGGACGCGGTCACCAATGCCGGCGATCTCGTCTTCGTCGTGAGCCTTAACCTTGCTGTTCGAGCGCATAATCTTGCCGTACAGCGCGTGCTGCTTACGGTCTTCGAGCTCGACGACAATGGTCTTTTGCATTTTGTCAGATACGACGTAGCCGATCCGAACCTTGCGGGCGCCCTTTTCCTTTTCTTTCTTCGGGGTAGGGCCCTTGGTGGAATCTGTCACAGTTGCCTCACTCATAGTTATGCCTCAGCTCCTGGAGTTTCGGTCATACCCAACTCACGTTCCCGAAGCACGGTGTAAACGCGGGCAATGTCGCGCTTGACGACGCCGATGCGGCGGTTGTTCGTCAGCTGACCGGTTGCCAGTTGGAAACGCAGGTTGAATAGTTCTTCCTTAGCGTCGCTTAGACGCTGCTTGAGCTCTTTTTCGTCGAGCTCGCGGAACTCGGATGCAGGGGTACCGGTTGCCATTAGAGCTGGTCCTCCTTCTTGATGATGCGGACCTTACATGGCAGCTTTTGGCTGGCACGACGCAGAGCCTCAACCGCAACTGCCTCGTTCGGGTACGACATTTCGAAAAGTACGCGGCCCGGCTTAACGTTAGCTACCCACTTTTCGACAGGTCCCTTACCGGAACCCATACGTACACCGAGTGGCTTTTGGGTCAGCGGACGGTCCGGGAAGATGTTGATCCACACTTTACCTCCACGTTTAACGTGGCGGTTGATGGCGATACGTGCGGATTCGATCTGGCGGTTGGTCACATACGCTGGCTCGAGGGCCTGGATCGCGTAGTCACCGAAGTTAATGCGGTTTCCGCCCTTCGAGACACCGCTACGGTTTGGGCGGTGTTGGCGACGGAATTTCACGCGCTTAGGAATAAGCATGCTTTAGTCCTTCTTCTGCTGAGCGCGCTGGCGGCGTTGGCCACCACGGCGAGGACGACGATCGCCCCGGCCACGACGCTCGGATGGTGCGTTCAGTTCGGATTCCCGTACGCCGCCGACGACGTCGCCCTTGTAGATCCACACTTTGATGCCGATGCGGCCAAAGGTGGTGTGGGCTTCGGCGGTTCCGTAGTCAATCTCTGCACGAAGGGTGTGCAGGGGAACACGGCCTTCGTGGTAGCGCTCAACGCGGGACATGTCGGCACCAGCGAGGCGGCCCGAGCACATGACTTTAATGCCCTTGACCTGAGGCTGACGCATCGCGGACTGGATTGCCTTGCGCATAGCACGACGGAAAGCAACGCGGTTCACGAGCTGTTCAGCGATCGACTGGGCAACCAAGGTTGCGTTGGCATCGACCTGCTTAACTTCAAGAATATTTAGCGCGACCATCTTGCCGGTCAGCTTTTCGAGCTCGCGACGAATGCGGTCGGCTTCTGCACCACGGCGGCCAATAACGATGCCTGGGCGGGCAGTGTGGATGTCGACGCGAACGCGATCGCGAGTGCGTTCGATGACCACATCTGCGATACCCGCGCGGTCTAGTCCTTTGGACAAGAAGTTGCGGATCTTGATGTCTTCGGCCACGTAGTCTGCGTAGTCTTTTTCAGCAAACCAGTGGGTATTCCAGTTAGCGGTAATTCCCAAACGTAGGCCGTGTGGATGGATCTTGTTACCCATTTACTTGGCACCTTCTTCCTGGCTTTCGACTACCACAGTGATGTGGCTGGTGCGCTTGCGGATCATGAACGCACGACCCTGAGCACGCGGTTGGAAACGACGCATAGTTGGTCCTTCGTTGGCGTATGCCTCGGAGATAACCAATGTGCGAGGATTCAGCCCGAAGTTGTTTTCTGCGTTAGCCGCGGCCGAGGCAACGACCTTTGCAACTGGCTTCGCAGCGGCCTGTGGTGCGTACTTCAGGATGGCTAGAGCCTCAGATACTGACTTTCCGCGCACCAGGTCGATGACGCGACGTGCCTTCATTGGGGTTACACGCACGTACCGAGCAGTGGCGGTTGCGCTGGTGATAACGTCACTCATCGCTTATCGCCTCTTCTTATCTTCTTTGACGTGACCCTTGAAGGTCTTGGTAGGTGCAAATTCGCCGAGTTTGTGTCCGACCATTGAGTCTTCTACGAAGACGGGAACGTGCTTGCGGCCATCGTGCACCGCGAAGGTGTGTCCGATGAAATCCGGCAAAATGGTGGAACGGCGGGACCAGGTCTTGATTACCTGTTTGGTGCCCTTTTCGTTCTGAGCGTCCACCTTGTTGAGGAGGTGCTCATCGACGAACGGGCCTTTCTTTAGGCTGCGTGGCATATCGTTTTACCTCCTCTTAGCGTTTCTTGTTCGGGCGACGACGGCGCACGATCATGTTGTTGGAATAGCGGTTCGGGTTGCGGGTGCGACCTTCCTTCTTGCCCCATGGGGACACAGGGTGACGACCACCGGAAGACTTACCTTCACCACCACCGTGTGGGTGGTCGATCGGGTTCATCACGACACCACGAACGGTTGGACGAACGCCTTTCCAGCGCATACGTCCAGCTTTACCCCAACGGATGTTCATCTGATCAGCGTTGCCTACGGTACCCACAGTAGCGCGACAGCGGATATCTACGCGACGAATTTCCGAAGACGGCATACGGAGGATGGCGTACTTGCCTTCCTTACCCAGCAACTGAATCGAGGAACCAGCGGAGCGTGCAAGTTTGGCGCCCGCACCTGGCTTCAGTTCAACTGCGTGAATCGTAGTACCGGTTGGAATGTTGCGCAAAGGTAGGTTGTTACCTACCTTGATGTCGGCGTCAGGGCCGGATTCAACGATGGTGTGCTGCTTCAAGCCTTTAGGGGCGATGATGTAGCGCTTTTCACCGTCGGCGTAGTGCAACAACGCGATGTTCGCGGTGCGGTTTGGATCGTACTCAATGTGCGCAACCTTGGCCTGGATGCCATCTTTGTCGTTGCGACGGAAGTCGATCAGACGGTAGCGGCGCTTGTGACCGCCACCAATGTGCCGAGCGGTGATGTGTCCGTGTACGTTACGACCACCGGTTTTGTGCAGTGGACGCAAAAGTGACTTTTCCGGGGTGGAACGGGTCAGTTCCTCGAATTCGGAAACGGAGCTCGCGCGGCGACCCGGAGTTGTCGGCTTGTATTTACGAATAGCCATAATTCTTCCTTACCTTCCGAAGTCTTAGGCGTTAGCGCCGAAGATATCGATGGAGTCGCTGCCCTCGCGAAGAGTTACGTAGGCGCGCTTGGTTGCCTTCCGACGCCCGAAACCAGTGCGAGTACGCTTGCGCTTTCCCTCACGGTTCAGAGTGTTGACGGATGCGACCTGCACGCCGAAGATTTCTTCAACGGCATTCTTGATCTGGTTCTTATTGGAGTCCTTGGCGACGTAGAACGTGTAGGTGTTCTGCTCCATAAGGCCATAGGACTTCTCGGAAACAACCGGTGCGATGATGATATCGCGTGGGTTTACGATTTTAGCCATGTTAGTTTTCCTCCCCTGCAACGGCTGCTTCTGCGCCGCGGTTGATGAAGGTATGCAGGGCTGCGGCCGAGAAGACAACGTCGTCAGCGTTCAAAACGTCATATGTGTTGAGCTGGCCGGAGTCCAAAATATGCACGTTCGGCAAGTTGTTGGCGCTGCGCTGAGCGTTCAAATCTTCGCGGTTGATTACCAGCAAGATCTTCTTGTTGGATGAAACGCGCTCCAGGAATGCCTTGGCCTTCTTGGTGGAAGGCTCTTGACCTGGAACCAATTCGTCGATGACGTGAATACGACCGTTACGAGCACGATCGGATAGTGCGCCAAAGAGAGCAGCCTTGATCATCTTCTTAGGGGTGCGCTGTGCGTAGTCACGTGGGACTGGACCGTGCACAATGCCACCACCGGTGTAGTGAGGAGCACGAATCGAACCCTGGCGAGCACGACCGGTTCCCTTTTGACGGAATGGCTTACGGCCACCACCACGGACTTCTCCGCGGGTCTTTACCTTGTGGGTACCGGCTCGACCGGCAGCAAGCTGAGCGGTAACTACCTGGTGCATGGTGGCAACCGAGGTGGTCACGTCAAAGATTTCTGCTGGTAGGTCAACGGTACCGTTGGTGGAGCCTTCAGCGGTCTGTACATCTAGCGTGAGGTTACTCATGCTTATGCACCACCCTTCACAGCAGTCTTAACGGTGACGACGCCCTTGTTGACACCTGGGATAGCGCCCTTGATGAGCAACAGGTTGGATTCTGCGTCAATCTTTTGGATTTTCAGGTTTTGAGTGGTGACGCGGTCACGACCCATGCGCCCGGCCATACGCTTTCCTTTGAATACGCGGCCTGGGGTTGCAGCACCACCGATACCACCGACGCGACGGTGGGCGGCCTGGTTACCGTGTGCAGCACCCTGACCTGCAAAGCCGTGGCGTTTCATAGCGCCGGCGTAGCCCTTACCTTTAGTGATGCCGGTCACGTCAACGAGGTTAACTCCCTCGAAGATGTCGACGGTAACTTCTTGACCGACCTCGTAGGACGAAGTGTCATCCATACGGATTTCAGCTACGTGACGGCGCGGGGTGACACCGGCCTTCTTAAAGTGGCCAGCCTGTGGTTTAGCAGTCTTGCGGGGATCGATTTCGCCGTACGCAATCTGGATGGCCGAGTAGCCGTCTTTTTCTTTTGTGCGGATCTGGGTAACCACGCAAGGACCAGCTTCGACGACGGTAACCGGGACGACCCGGTTGTTCTCGTCAAAGACCTGAGTCATGCCGAGCTTGGTGCCCAGAATGCCCTTGATCTCTTTTTCGCTCATTATTTGTTCTCCACTGACAGTTTTAGACAGTTTTATGTAGTGTTCGCTTCGCGATTACTGGATGTTGACATCAACGCTGGCCGGAAGATCGATGCGCATCAATGCGTCAACGGTCTTAGGCGTCGGGTCGAGAATGTCGATCAAGCGCTTGTGTGTGCGCATTTCAAAGTGTTCACGCGAATCGGTGTACTTGTGTGGAGAACCGATAACGGCATAGACGTTCTTTTCAGTCGGCAGCGGCACAGGCCCAACCACGCGGGCGCCGGTGCGGGTGACGGTCTCGACAATCTTTTTTGCCGAGACGTCAATTGCCTCATGATCGTAGGCTTTTAGCCTAATGCGGATTTTTTGTCCCGCCACGATTATCCTCTTCCTCGCTTGCTTTCCGTCATCGGACGATGAAAGCTCGCTCTTCGATTTCTCTTCAACGTTGTCCGCATCCAGGGCTAGCTGAAGGCAAACAACGCCAGTATTCGGTCTATATTGACACGCACCGGATCCGGCCAGGCACACAATTCTTGCGCGCACTGAAGCCAAACGTTCCGATGGAACCTGACTGTGTACTGCCGCTGTTTACTTGCTATGCCCCTTCTCCGGCACTACCTCTCGGGATGCTCTGTCTATGACGACGAACCTAGCCCGATTGGTAGCCCTTCTGTGCACATGTGTCAGCCCCTGATGTTTTGAGAGTTTTTTAGGGGCCATGCACGGCGAAGGTGTCATGTTTGCTTAACCACAGCGCATCTCCGACTATTGAGGCAGCACTCGGAATACCGTATATTGCGGCACCTGACAGCGCACCAATAGATGGAATACACCCTGTTTAAGCAACTTGGCCATTTAAACACGTCATTCGGAAAAACTCAACCTACCTCTATTTACCCCCACAGCCTCCCCACCTGTAGGATATACAGCACTACGAGACGACGCTAATAAACGTTTTTCCGTAGGATTAAGTCAGTCAAGGGAAATGGCACACATCAACGTGTGATTTCCACCGCTTGGCAGATTCAAATACACCCCGGGTACCTCCATATTCTCAACGGCGGTACCGCCACGGCTAGCAAGTCACCGGGGTCTCATTTCTTAACCATGAGACAGCAGAAAGGTAGGCGCCACAATGGCCGACCAAAAACAAAACCAGAACCAATCGTCTGACAACACCCCTGCTCGCAAGGTAAACAGCAACTTGGAAACCGAGCACGGCACCACCACCATCGACGACGGTGTAGTTGGCAAGATTGCTGGCCTGGCTACCCGCGAAGTTTCGGGAGTTGCTGCCCTGGGATCGACTTCTCAGCGTGTCATGGGCTCTATCCGCCAAACCTTCGGTAGCGAAGACGTCAAGCAAGGCGTTTCTGTCGAAGTAGAAGAAGGTACCGCTTCCGTCGAGGTTGCAATCACCGCAGAATACGGTGTTGCCATCCACGAGCTGGCTGACGCTATCCGCCGTAACGTTATTTCCGCCGTCGAGCGCATGACCGGTTTGAACGTCTCCGGCGTCGATGTCAACGTTCACGACGTCAAGCTTCCTGGTGATGAAGAAGACGAAAACGAAGACGAGCAAACCGCAATCTCTTCTGGCCAGGATCGCTAAAAATGGCCGCAACTCAAGCACCCCAGCTTGAGGTGGCGGATGCGCGATCCATCGCATCCAAAGTTAAAGATGTTCACGGGGTCGCTGGGCTACACTCCGGCCGTTTCGGCGAAGTCGCCCTGCTGTACTCCGGAGAACGCATTTCTGGCCTACGCCGCGTTTCTGGTGCAGGTGAACTACACATCGAAATTCACATCACCGCGGATTTCTCCGCGGGCGTGAATTTACACGATCTCGCATCTGACATCCGCGATGTTGCTCAGAAAGCCTGCTCCATCGATTTAGGCCGCGTGGACGTGATCTTTTCTGATGCCACCGATAGCTCCACATCTACCCAGTAGTAAGACTTTTGAGGACGGGTTTTATGAACAACATTAGTTACACTTTGATTGGCGCGCTGGTCGGCATCGGTATAATGCTGCTGATCGCTATCACCGGATGGTACTCCCTTTGGGCTATCCCATTTGCCCTGATCGGCGCCGCCATTGGCGCTCATTTCGATGGTCGTATCGATCTGACAAACATCTTCTCTTCGGGTAAAGGTCAGGGCTAATGGAAAAGCAGGATAAACCTGCGGCCACCACGGAATCACTTGCGACTTCTTCCCCCAGCGCCGTCGACAAGACCGAGCAGGCCCATAAGGCCGTCAAGTCTTCAGGTTCGTCGCAGGCTGCAGGCGTGACAACATACAAAACTCGCGTCGCCGAACACGTCGTTGAGCGCGCGATTTACCAAGTACCGGGCACCACGGACATTAACGGCGGCTTGTTATCACGCAACTACCCAAGGTTTGATATCCGATTGGATCAAGAGCGCCGGGTCGCTTCGGTCGATGCTGTCATCGCCGTGGTTTGGCCATCTCCTGCGGTGAGGGTTGCTGCGGAAGTGCGAAAAGCTATAGCCGAAGCGCTTGACACTTATATTGGATATGAAGCCACGCGGGTCAATGTCACAATCGGCGAAGCCGTGCCGTCGAAGCAACGAATCACCCGCGATGACGTCGAGGCTCGCTCCGAGTTCACACCGCGCGCGATTTCAGTCAATGAACTCGAAGTTGCGCATCCTCACGTGACCTCAAAGACCGAGACCCTGCGGGAGATTGAGACGGCAGAAGCTGCTCCTTTGCGGGAGATAACGATCTCGCCTGGCTTTGCGGAACTCACTGCAGTTGAGACCCGCGAACTAGCTATCCGCAGGAAAGTAGAAACTCCCTGGCCAAAACCTCTCGGAGTTATCTCTGTGGATGACCCCAAGGAGCCCGTCCGCGTCTCTGCACCGGAAGCAAGGCCCCTAGCCGAAATCACGGTAAACGAGTTACCGAGTCCGCGAAAGGTGGAGGCACCGAAGCCTCGAACACCATTTTCTCCTTCAGTACCGGAGCAAAGGAAGTTAAAGGCAATCTCGGTTCCGAAAAGAGCCCCGTTGCGTGAAGTTTCCGTGCCGCAACCGGCTGCTTTGCGGTCGGTTACCGTCGGTGAAATGCGAAGCATTTCGGTACAAGCACCCGAACCTCAGCCACTGCGCGAAGTGGTTTCGCCACAACCGCGGGAACTTATTGACGTCAATACACGGTCATTCGCTCTACGGTCAGTCGAAACGCCAAGGAAACGGAAACTTCGCTCGGTTTCAGTGCCGAAACCCCGCAAGCCACAACCAGTAAACATTCGACGTAAAAAACTGCGAAAAATACAGCCGCCTAAACAACACGCATTGCGTGAAATAAATGTTGCGAGTTGGGGCCAGCCACGCAAGCCGGAGGTCCCCAAGGCCCGTGCTCTTCGCAAAGTACGGACGCCGATGAAACAACAACTGCGTAAGCCTTACGCACCTGCCGATCACCCATTCCGAACGGTGACCGTTCCGAAACCAGCCCCACTGCGCGCTATCTACCGGAAAGACACAAAGGAAGTACTTCGAGATCTAAGAGGAGGCTCACGTGGCTGAACAAAAGGCTTATCGTGGCCAAGCGCCAAAGGCGTCACCGATCGCCCGTGGGCTTGCTGTGCTGCTTGGCCTACTTCTACTCGCGGTAGCCGGCGTAATGATCCGGGAAATCTGGTTCGTCTTACCGAATCAAGACCAGCAGAGCTGGATTACACCAATTACGGACTTCTTTGGACAGAATGAGCTTCCCGAATGGATCGTATGGGTGGGCGCGGGCGCGATCGTGCTCGGAGTGTTGCTCCTGATTGTTGCCTTCAAACCACGTAGACAAACACACCGCATACTAAACAGCAATGCGGCGGTCTGGGTACGTCCCGTGGATCTGGCTCGAGTCAGTTCTGCAACTGCGCAACAATTGCCTGGTGCGCGTTCCGCGCATTCCAAGATTTCGCGGAAGAGGTTGCAAGTCATTGTCGAAGGTGATACCAACGACTCCTCGTTACCCCAGCGCGTAGAGGAAGCAATCAAAACTAAGTTTGCATTCTTGCAACAACAGCCGAAGATCGAGGTTCAGGTCGAGGGTGACAGTTCTCAGGAGGGCGTATCATGAGCAAACTGACCGCATTCATTGACCGCTTCATATTCTTCTTGCTCGCGATTACGCTAATCCTCTTTGGACTCTGGCCAGTGTTAGCGCACTTCGATGTAGAGTTCGCGAAGGAGCTCGCACTCTGGCGCGACCCAGACGCTTGGCGGTCATTGCCAGACCAAAATTGGTATGAATACCTACTCTGGGGCATCCTAGCGGGAACGATTATCATTGGTTTGTGGCTGATCATCATCAACTTACGCCGCCGGACCTTTTCGCAAGTTGGTTCTTCAGCTTCCGACGAAAAGGGCGATATTTCTATGCACATTAGTCATATCGCGCAGGCAGTGGCAGCTCAGTTAGCGACAGACTCCGACGTGACTTCAGCAAAGCAGAAGGTTTCTATCGACCGAAAACGGCCAACTATCGAGTTCACCATTAATGCGCGTCCAGAGGCCGATCTAAACAAGCTCAATGACATGATTGAAACGAGCGAGGCAGATCTTCGTGATGCAATCGAAGATGTTGATATCGATACTGTCTACTTGCTGCACATGGAAAAGGTAAAACCCGCCTACTAACGAAGACATCACGGCACGGAAAGGCCGTTAGAGAGCAAAATCTGCGCAAATACATTATTCAGCGCCATCGAATTTGCGAGACTAAAGAGACCGCGTGTGGAAGTCTGTTCCCGACACGCGGTTTTCTTTTCACCAAATACTAAAACCTGCCATTAGATGAGTGCAGGATTATGATTCGTCCTAGTTAGTGCTTAGGCAACAACGTATGGCAGTTGACAGCATAGACACTACTGGCACGTTAGTACTCACAGCTGGGGCAACGGAATATGCCGATGCTCTGGTTTCCTTCGCTGGGATCATGGCTGCGGCGTTACTCGCGCCTTTGATGGCCTTCGCCTTCACTAATCGCATCCCTGCTGTCACACTTTTATTATTTTTTGGGATGCTTATCGGCCCGCCTGTGCTAGACCTTGCAACAGAAGATACGAGCATAGGAATACGTAAAGGGCTAGGCCGGGGCGCGTCTTCTTACTCGCAGGTTACGAAATTGATCTAAAGTCGATGCGTTCCAGCAAGCCAAAACCGCCTTATCAACTTGGGTTATCTGCGCCATCGCTGCGGTATCGGCGCGTATTTTTCAGTGCATTCAACTCCCGCAGCAATAATTCACGCGATCCCTGGGATCGGGCGTGCGTTCGTATCTGGCGCCGGAGCAACGAACCAAACTAGCTTGCGCCTAATCATAATGAATATGGCTATTCTGAGGGCAGTAGCTGCAGCTTTCGAATGTCGCTATTGCGCCAGGCCCATTTGCCGCTGGAATTATTCTCAGCCGCTCTATTTTTGGTAACGCACGTCCCGCCGGTGTACCTACGAGAGGTATTCAGCAACACAGGCTCTGGAATCACAAATCCGCGCGAGCGGCTGAAAGTCGGGATGTATTCCGCGAGCGGTCTGCCAATCATTGTTGCGGTCACCGGCGTGGCAATCGAATCCAAATTGATGCAGCAACACACGGCATCTATTTCGTGGCAGGAGGAGCACTAACCGTCGCTATTTCCCCATTCCTAGCAAACCTCATTGGGTGTTGAAGAAAGCTTGACAAAACACAAGACATCAAAACGAACTGGTCCTCACCCCGACGAGTTCGTAATACCTTCTCCCTCGCGTGGCCATCAATACGTGACCACAATTTCAGAATCACATCTGTTTTCGATCCGTTGCGAAAAAGTATAAGGTTACGCAATCGCAGCACCCTACTATAGTAAGGGAGTCGCCTGTCAAGGAAGGTAAATCAGCAATACTCCAGGTGGGATCGTTGCAGCACCACGGCCACTATTCCAACCGAATAGCCGCGTAAACCGGGCACGTACGGCTAAACCTAATAGACTTGCAACACACAATCTCCCGCACCACGCAAAAAGCCGCTACCGAAAATTCGGTAGCGGCGAAAAGCGTCTAGCCTAGTGAACGCCATGGGCGTTGACACTACGCCAACAAGTCAAGGAATTAATCCAGGATCTTGTTAACGACACCAGCACCAACGGTACGGGAACCTTCGCGGATAGCGAAGCGCAGGCCCTCGTCCATAGCGACTGGCTGAATCAATTCGACGGACATGTCGACGTTGTCGCCAGGCATAACCATCTCGGTGCCCTCAGGCAGGGTAACAACACCGGTAACGTCGGTGGTGCGGAAGTAGAACTGAGGACGGTAGTTGTCGAAGAACGGGGTGTGGCGGCCGCCCTCGTCCTTGGAAAGAACGTAGACGGAACCTTCGAACTTCTTGTGGGTGCTGTAAGCACCTGGAGCAACGATAACCTGTCCACGCTCAACGTCTTCACGCTTGGTACCGCGAAGCAGCAGACCAGCGTTGTCGCCGGCCTCGGTGTAGTCCAGCATCTTGCGGAACATTTCGATACCGGTGATGGTGGTCTTCTGGGACTTTTCCTTGATGCCGATGATCTCGACTTCTTCGTTGACCTTCAGGGAACCACGCTCAACACGACCCGTAACAACGGTGCCACGACCGGTAATGGTGAAGATGTCCTCGATAGGCATCAGGAATGGCTTGTCGGTAGCACGGTCTGGATCAGGGATCGACTCGTCACAAGCATCCATCAGTTCAACGATGGCGTTAACCCACCTCTCTTCGCCTTCCAAGGCGCCGACTGCGGAGATGTGAACGATTGGAGCTTCTTCGTCGAATTCCTGGTCAGCCAGCAATTCGCGGATCTCCATCTCGACGAGCTCGAGGATTTCCTCGTCGTCAACCATGTCGCACTTGTTTAGTGCAACCAGGATGTAAGGAACGCCAACCTGGCGAGCCAGCAGAACGTGCTCGCGAGTCTGTGGCATTGGGCCGTCGGTAGCTGCAACAACCAAGATAGCGCCGTCCATCTGAGCGGCACCAGTGATCATGTTCTTGATGTAGTCAGCGTGGCCTGGGGCGTCCACGTGCGCGTAGTGGCGCTTAGGGGTGGAGTACTCCACGTGGGAGATGTTAATGGTAATACCGCGCTCCTTCTCCTCAGGAGCCTTGTCGATCATGTCGAACGCGAATGCCTGGTTTTCATCAGGATACTTGTCCGACAGAACCTTGGTGATAGCTGCGGTGGTGGTGGTCTTGCCGTGGTCGACGTGTCCGATAGTGCCGATGTTCACATGCGGCTTCGTACGCTCGAACTTCTCCTTTGCCACTGTATGTCCTCCTGGACTTTATCGGTGGCTACGACCTTCGCAGCCACGTGGTTTGTATATTTTGCCTACTAAGTCGTCTACGACTAGGTCGCAGACAAGCGGCAGGCAACGTCTTACAGGTGTGCCCGTTACCTGATCCTAGAATTATGGCACAGATATATCAAACCGTTCATGCATATAAACGGTTTTAAGTAACCATATCAGTCAGATCAACGGCCATCGGGTAACGGCCGGCTCAGCCCATTCTAGCAATGTCCTAAACACTTGAACCGCTCTGTATCAACGGAGACGAATGGCTTCGCGATTAGGAAAGTTCATAATCTACGATGCGAAAGAACGGAAAGTAATGAGCTCAGCGCGGCCGCAACCCGGCGAGAATTGAGCCGAGCGACCCAATAAACGGTGCTTAACAGGGTTGTTAGTTGCCGAATGTTTGGCGCCCGGACTCAGGTGGGGAGCCATTTCCCCACTTCTTCTCGATTTAGTTTGTGGAACCGCCGGTACGTGCGGCGATAACTTCTTCTGCAACAGATTGTGGAACTTCACCGTAGGAGTCGAAAACCATGGTGTAGTTAGCACGACCTTGGGTACGGGAACGCAGATCGCCAACGTAACCGAACATAGAGGACAGCGGCACGCGGGCCTTAACGACCTTGGCGCCGGAACGGTCATCCATGGATTCGACCTGTCCACGGCGAGCATTGATGTCGCCAATGACGTCACCCATGAATTCTTCGGGCGTAACTACCTCTACGGCCATCAATGGCTCCAGTAGCACAGGCTTAGCCTTAGCTACTGCTTCCTTTAGTACCTGGGATCCGGCCAGCTTGAAGGCCATCTCCGAAGAGTCAACGTCGTGGTAAGCGCCGTCTTCAAGGGTTGCCTTGATGTTGACGAGCGGGTAGCCAGCCAGGTAGCCATACTGCATGGCGTCCTGGATACCTGCGTCGACTGAAGGGATGTACTCCTTCGGAATACGGCCACCAGTAACCGCGTTCTCGAATTTGTACAACGGGCTCTCGCCTTCCTCCAGCTCGCTCTCGTCTGGAGCATAAGGCTCGATCGAGACGATAACCTTAGCGAACTGTCCGGAACCACCGGTCTGCTTCTTGTGGGTGTAGTCCAAGGAAGCAACCGACTTACGGATGGTCTCGCGGTAGGCAACCTGTGGGTTACCGATGTTTGCCTCAACCTTGAATTCGCGCTTCATGCGGTCAACCAGGACGTCCAAGTGCAGCTCGCCCATGCCGCCGATAACAGTCTGGCCGGATTCTTCATCCAGCTTAACGGTAAAGGTTGGGTCCTCGTCAGCGAGACGCTGGATAGCGGTCGATAGCTTCTCTTGGTCAGCCTTGGTCTTTGGCTCGATTGCAACCTGGATAACTGGATCCGGGAAGTCCATGGACTCCAGGATGATTGGGTCTTCCTTGGAGCAGATGGTGTCACCGGTGGTGATGTCTTTCAGACCAATAATCGCGTAGATGTTTCCTGCGAGTGCTTCGTCAACAGGGTTTTCCTTGTTGGCGTGCATCTGGAAAATCTTGCCGATTCGCTGCTTCTTATTCTTCGTGGAGTTCAGAACTTCGTTGCCTGGCTCCACACGTCCGGAGTAAACGCGAACGAATGTCAGCTGGCCGAAGAATGGGTGCGCAGCAATCTTAAACGCCAGACCGGAGAACGGTTCTTCAGCCGATGGCTTACGACGCATCTCAACATCTTCGTTGCCCATTTCGTGGCCAATGACTTCGCCAACGTCCATTGGGTTTGGCAAGAAATCAATGACAGCGTCCAGCAATGGCTGGACACCCTTGTTGCGGTACGCAGTACCACAGTAAACCGGGTAGATTTCAGAGTTAACAACCAGCTTACGAATCTGTGCCTTCAACTCATCGATGGAGATTTCCTCGCCACCGAAGTACTTTTCCATGAGTTCTTCATCAGTCTCAGCAACAGCTTCGACCAATTTCTCACGGTATTCTTCGGCCTTTTCTTGCAGGTCTGCAGGAATCTCAGTCAGCTGAGGTTCAGCACCGACTTCGACCTTGCCAGGCCACATATAAGCCTTCATTTGCAGCAGGTCGACGACGCCGTCGAAATCATCCTCAACGCCGATTGGGAGCTGCATAACGAGTGGCTTGGCACCCAAACGATCGATAATGGTCTGCACGGTGTAGTAGAAGTCTGCACCGAGCTTGTCCATCTTGTTCACGAAGCAGATACGCGGAACGTCGTACTTCGCAGCCTGACGCCAAACCTGTTCGGACTGCGGTTCAACGCCTTCCTTGCCATCGAAAACAGCTACGGCGCCATCGAGCACACGCAGGGAACGCTCAACCTCGACGGTGAAGTCGACGTGGCCAGGCGTGTCAATGATGTTGACCTGGTTGCCTTCCCAGAAACAGGTAACGGCAGCGGAAGTAATGGTAATACCGCGCTCTTTTTCCTGCTCCATCCAGTCGGTGGTCGAACCACCGTCGTGGGTTTCACCAACCTTGCGGTTAATACCGGTATAGAACAAGATACGCTCGGTGGTGGTGGTTTTACCAGCATCGATGTGGGCCATGATGCCAATATTGCGAACCTTGTTTAGATCCTTAAGCACTTCTTGTGCCACAGTTTTACCCCATCAAAATAGTTGTTGCTGTAAATTTCCGCGCGATAGTCGCGTTAATTGCGATAATGCCACGAAAAGTTTCGTTTGGCAGCCGTTTAGCTATTATCGACGTCCTTTGCACAGTCTTGGCCGAAGCTTTTGTCGCCGATTTTGCATGCGGGCTGCTAAACAAATGACCCGTAATCCTCCAGGTTGGGCTGGCGCATTGCGGGTCAATCTGTCGTGTCCGGACTGCGTTTGCTTCCGTGCCGAGACATAACTCAACGGGAGAAGCTTCGCAGTCTGGTTAAACAGCGAATTACCAGCGGTAGTGGGCGAAAGCGCGGTTGGCTTCAGCCATCTTGTGAGTGTCTTCACGACGCTTGACGGAAGCACCCAAACCGTTGGAGGCATCCAAGATCTCGTTAGCTAGACGCTCGATCATGGTGTTCTCGCGACGTTTACGGGTAAAGGTAACCAGCCAGCGCAGGGCCAGAGTGTTCGCACGGCTTGGGCGTACTTCTACTGGAACCTGGTATGTAGCGCCACCGACACGGCGGGAACGGACCTCAAGGTCTGGACGGATGTTGCCCAGTGCCTTCTCCAAGGTGCCCAACGGGTCAGTTCCGGTTTTTTCCTTGCACTTATCTAGAGCGCCATACACGATGCGTTCAGCGGTAGCTTTCTTACCATCGAGCAGGACCTTGTTGACCAGCTGGGATACCTGCTCCGACTGGTAGATCGGGTCTTTAACAACTGGACGCTTTGGAGCTTGATTCTTACGCATTGTTTATTACCCCTTCTTTGCGCCGTAACGGGAACGAGCCTGCTTACGGTCCTTAACACCCTGGGTGTCAAGAGCGCCACGGACGATCTTGTAACGAATACCTGGAAGGTCCTTTACACGTCCACCACGGACCAGAACCATGGAGTGCTCCTGGAGGTTGTGACCCTCACCTGGAATGTAGGCCGAAACCTCTACACCAGAGGTCAGACGAACACGAGCAAGCTTACGCAACGCCGAGTTTGGCTTCTTTGGGGTGGTGGTGTAGACGCGAGTGCAGACACCACGACGCTGTGGGGAACCCTTCAGCGCTGCGGTTGCCACCTTCGACTTCTTATCGTGGCGGCCCTTGCGGACCAGCTGTTGAATAGTTGGCATAAACCAGTCTTTCTTGTCGGTTGAGTTTTCTTCACCTTTGTGGCGCCAGCCGGAGCTGGACTAGACAACGCATCCAAACACGCAAAAATGGGGGCTCTTTTCCGGGGCCCTTCCGCGTGTCCAGAACGTCTCCATTGGCGTTTCTGCGCCAAGAAGATGATCAGACTTATCATCCCACCACTTAAGTGAGACGAACCAACTCGTAGGATAGCACTTCTCAAGCGCGAGTTCAATCGGCGGGGCTATCAATCCAGGACCGTCCTTGCCAGAGAAGATTGCCTCAGTGCACCTGTTTGTCCGAGCGCAACAATTTTCCGGCCTGGATTGGGCCCTCAACTGGCTTACTCAGTGTATTTCCTTAGCAAGCGGCGTCGACAAGTGCCGCACCAGCACCGTCCAAAGGCCTTCACCCCGCACAACAAAATACGGCCAGAACAGCGGATACCTAAGCAGATTAGAGACCAAACCAGCGCCAACTGCCGACCATCACTGCGACCACCACCGGGATTGCGGCACACACGAGGGCAAGCCCCAAAGCCAGCCAATCTGCGGTGCGCAAGCGCGAGGGCCGCGCCCACGATCGGTGCTCCCCATAGAGCGGCCGGCGGCCAAACCCACGAGCTTCCATGGCGGTGGCAAGTTTGCCGCCACGCCTTAAAGCCAGCACCAACAGGCCAAAAGCCATAGTGAAGAAATGGGCAATTCTTCCCCGATCACCCAAGCCGCGAGCACGACGAGCGCGATTCATCGCCACCCAATCGTCTTTGAACAAGCCCGTCATTCGTACACCTGCCACCGAACCAATGACAAAGCGGTCCGGAACACGCACTATCTGTGCCAGCGCATCGCCCAAGCGTGTGGGATCAATATTCCGGGCCAACAAAATCACCGGGCTCGCCACCGCAAGGATTCGAATCATGATTGCAATGGCCAATTCAATGGAGTTGTCAGAGATCGTCATCAACCAAAACTCGAAATAGACCTCGCCGCCTTCGGCGCCATATAGCAGCATCGAGATGCCCGACAACGGCGCGACCAACAGTAAAGGCCAAAGCGTGGCCACCAGTTTCTTCCATCCCACTCCCCCGATAAGAGCTGCCACGATAGTGATAACCAACGAGACCGTGGCGCTTAGCCAATCCAGGCTCAGCAACAAAGGGGTGGTCACCAACAGCATGATCAAAATGCGGGTCAACGGGTTAATCTTCGGCGCCCCAGAAGGGATAAGCGTTACAGAAGGGATCTGCTCGGAAGCCATCTCACTTACCCCCTGTCGCTAACAACTCGACATGGTTATCACCAAGCGCATTACGGTAGTTCTCATCGTGCGTCACTGAGGCCACGGTTACACCTTCGTCAACCAAACCACGCACAATTGCGACCAGTTCGCCGAAGGTATGGGGATCTTGCCCAAAAGTCGGCTCGTCGAAAAGCAATAATTTCGGTGCGGCTATCAAGGCAGTAGCCACAGAAAGGCGCCGCTTTTCTCCACCGGACAAGGTAAAGGGGTTGGCTCGTGCAAGATGGGCCAGGGACAGCCGCTCCAACAGCTCATCATAGCGGCGCGCACTGACCTCCAGACCCATCACCTTCGGACCCACTTGCAGTTCTTCCAATACCGTGCGGGCGACAAATTGATGCTCCGGGTTCTGAAACACATATCCAATGCGCTGGGCCAGCTGCCGAGACTTCCACTTTGCGACGTTGCCCCGTAGGCCATCACGGATAGAATCTGCCAAATCAATCCGGCCTGAGGCAAGAGGCCGCAAGCCCGCCAGCGTCATCAGCAGCGTAGTCTTACCAGTACCATTAGCGCCGGTAAGCACCGTCGACGCATGTTCAGGCAGGTGCAGGCTGCGTGCAGGCAAATGAGCAGGTTGTTCCGCTGCTATGACCTCATGCGCCGTGAGCGCTGCGGCATTGTTTGCTAACTTCGGCGCTGCCTCTGGGAGGTTTCCAATGCGGCGCCGGTTTACGATGTCTTTGGCCGGTGCGTCGTCGACAAGTTTACCTGCAGAAAACTCCAAACCACGCTCTAATAATGGCAGCCAAACGTCATAATTATGCTCGACGACCAGCAATGTCGCTCCAGTGTGGTTTACAACGTTGGTTACCGCTTGCACCACGTCACGCGCGCCTTCGGGGTCAAGATTCGCGGTGGGTTCGTCCAAAATGATGATGCCCGGACGCATGGCAATAACACCCGCCAGAGCCAAGCGCTGCTTTTGGCCACCAGACAAGAATGCAGTCGGATGGTCTAACGGGAGATTCAAACCCACCAATGGCAGGGCCTCACGGACCCGGGACCAAATTTCGGTGCGCTCCAATCCTAGATTTTCGCAGCCAAATGCGACGTCGTCCCCCACGCGTGCAGCTATTACCTGCGAGTCCGGATCCTGTAATACCAGGCCCACTGGTGTTGAGGTTCCTGCAGGCTCTTTTCTACCGCTGGCATCTGCAAGCAACAACCGGCCAGATTCATCGCCTTCTTCATCACCGCCCAACACACCAGCGATGGCAGCGACCAAAGTGGATTTCCCTGAACCCGAATTACCACAAATGAGCACACGTTCGCCGGCCGCAATCTCTAGGTTCAGATTGTCGATCGCTGGCTTCGCGCGCCCAGCATGCCTCCAGGTGTAATTAGCAATTTCGACCGCTGTTGCTGACATATCGATAAGGATGCGATTGGTGTCGAATGATGGAGAGCTAGTGTTTTTGGTCCGGAAGCTCTATGCGCGGTGCTCCCGACCAGCCGCGAAACGGTCGAGAGCACTCGTTTTCGCCAGTGACTTCATTAACGAAAAACCCAGAATGCCAGCCAGGATCGCACCCGAAATGGCAACGCATACGAGGTAGATAATGTTGAATTCCAGCGATTTTGCCAGGTTCGGAGAGAGGAACAATTCCAACGTCCAGGCGCCAACACCTGCCCCGATACCAGAAAGCGTGGCGACGACGATATTAAACTTGCGGTAGGCAAAGATAAGGAAGATCAATTCCGCACCCAACCCCTGTGCCAAACCGGAATAGAGGGTTTCCGGCCCCCATTGCGAACCCAGAGCTGCAGAAACACTGGCCGCAAAAACCTCGACGAAGATCGCCGCACCCGGTTTCCGGATAATTAATCCACCAAGCACACCACCGAGCAGCCAAATGCCCACCGCCAGACCACCCAGCCCTGGCGTGAGATTATCCATAGCGGTAAACCACGCGTAACCGATGTTGTTCCAGACTACGAAGATGAATCCAGTCGCCACACCCAAGATGGCGACGATGACGATGTCGATCGGGCGCCAAGTCAGGCTACGTTTCGGTTCTGCTGTCGCGCGCGCATTGGAGGAATGATCAGACATGGCTGCCTTTCTGAAATTCTAATGATCCTTTTAAGTTTCTAAGCCCGCTTTACGCTATACCCAAGGCTAAGTTTTTCCAAGCACTTATGGGAACAATCACCACACCCAGGTGGTGCACCAGGCACGCACGGCCTTGACCTGTCTGAAATGCCGGTAATTTCGGCTCAGCCCGCCCACAAGGCTCACTCGAGTCTAAACACCAAGCACGATCTGGGCGCGCAAAAGGCCCTACCCCGAAAAGGGATAGGGCCTTGCAGAACGGCTTAGGACTAGCACCGAGTGGCGATAATAGTCCTAATGCTGTGGGTCCCTGCGCCTATGGAAGCTGCGGGACACAAACAGCGCTTTAGAGCTCGAAGGTCTCGTCCAGTGGGACGGAAGCGCCAGTGAAGTCACTGTAGCCATCGTCGCCGTAGATGGAGTCACCATAGGTAGGGATAGAGTATGCCGCATTGCGAGCAGCCTCCGTCGGCTTAACGGTGATGTTGCGGTAACGGTTAATACCGGTACCAGCCGGGATGAGCTTACCGATGATGACGTTTTCCTTCAGACCGATCAACGAGTCAGAGCGCTTGTTAATGGCGGCGTCGGTAAGAACGCGGGTGGTCTCCTGGAACGAAGCAGCCGACAGCCACGACTCGGTAGCCAGGGAGGCCTTGGTAATACCCATGATCTCGGAACGCATCTCGGCAGGCTGTCCGCCCTCTGCGACCTGGGCCGCGTTGACCTGCTTGGCCTCGGAGAGGTCGATCAGGTTGCCCGGCAACAACGATGTAGTACCGGAATCGATGACCGTACCGCGGCGCAGCATCTGGCGGATGATGATCTCAATGTGCTTATCGTGGATAGCCACACCCTGGGTGCGGTACACGGCTTGCACTTCGTCGATAAGGTGCTTTTCGACGCCACGACGTCCCAGAACTTCCAGAACATCGTGCGGATCGGCAGCACCGCGTAGCAAACGCTCGCCGACCTCGACGTGGTCGCCGTCTCGCAGTGCGCGTTCAATCATGGCATCCGGGTTGGATTCCATTGGGCGACGCACCTGGGCCAGGCCCTGACGCTTCGACAGCTTCTCGTAAACGACATTGTCCGAACCATCATCTGGGTGGATGGTCAGGGTCCAGAAGTTTCCTTCGTCCGACAACGAGATCTCACCGGCGACCGATGCAATTGGGGCACGGTTCTTCGGGTTGCGGGCCTCAAACAGCTCCTGAACACGCGGCAGACCACCGGTAATGTCTCCACCGACACCACCCTGGTGGAAGGTACGCATCGTCAACTGGGTACCAGGCTCACCAATGGACTGGGCAGCCACGATACCGACGGCCTCGCCGATGTCGACCAAGTTGCCGGAAGCCATGGACTTGCCGTAGCACTTCGCACAGACACCTGCTGGAGTCTGGCAAGTAAGAACCGAACGAACCTTGATCTCGGTGATTCCGGCATCGACCAGCTTCTGGGTGTTCTCCTCAGTCAAATCGTCGCCGCCAGCGACCAAAACCTCACCATTGGCGTCCTTGACATCGGAGGCAACCACACGACCGGAAGCGGAGGTCTCCCAGAGCTCGTGCACTGCGTATGTGTCGTCAGTGATCTGCTCACCGATTGGCACACGCACGCCCTGGCGGGTCGCACAGTCTTCTTCGCGGACAACAACGTCCTGGGCAACGTCGACCAGACGACGGGTCAGGTAACCGGAGTCTGCGGTACGCAGAGCGGTATCGGCCAGACCCTTACGGGAACCGTGCGAGTTGTTGAAGTACTCGAGAACCGACAGACCTTCGCGGAAGGAAGTCTTAATCGGACGGGTGATGTAGTCACCCTTCGAGTTCACAACCATGCCCTTCATACCGGCCAGCGTCCAGATCTGACGCATGTTACCCGCGGCACCCGACTTCACGATCATCGGAATTGGGTTGTCGTCTGGGTACAGCTCCTCAACAGAAGTACCGACCTTGTCGGTCGCATCCTTCCAGAGTTCGACCAAGCGCTCATAGCGCTCGCGCTCGGTCAGAGCACCCTGCTCCCAGTACTTGCGCTCGATACGCTCTGCTTCGGCCTCATAAGACTCGAGGATCTCGGTCTTGTTTGGCAGCACCAAAACGTCATGCATCGTAATGGTCACACCGGATCGGGTTGCCCAGTAGAAGCCGGCATCCTTCATCTTGTCCAGCGTTTGTGCGACGGAGATCATTGGATACTTTACGGCCAAGTCATTAATGACATCACCCAGCAGGATCTTCTCCGAGCCACCGCCCTTACGCACCATGACGCCTTCAAGGTACGGGTAGTCCCATGGCAGCAATTCATTGAACATGATGCGACCCAGGGTGGTATCAGCCAACCAAGTATCGCCGCGCTGCCAACCTTCTGGGAACTGCGCTTCCTCGATTTCGCGCGGTGGACGCAAGTGAGAAATACGGACCTTGATAGGCGCCTGCAAGCCCAGAACGCCGCGGTCGCGTGCCATGATGGCTTCCGCATACGACGAGTACACGCCCTGTGCCGGACCATTTTCGTCGGCAGATTGGTAGCGGCCCTCTCCGCCCTGTTCGTCGGCACGCTTGTTCATGGTCAAAAAGTACAGACCGGTGACCATATCCAGACGCGGCATGGCCAATGGCTTACCGGATGCTGGGGACAAAATGTTGTTCGACGACAGCATCAGCACGCGAGCTTCGGCCTGTGCCTCGGCGGACAGCGGCAGGTGAACCGCCATCTGGTCGCCGTCGAAGTCGGCGTTGAAGGCCTCACAGGCAAGTGGGTGCAGCTGGATGGCTTTACCTTCGACCAGCTTCGGTTCGAATGCCTGAATGCCCAGACGGTGCAGGGTTGGTGCGCGGTTCAGCAGCACTGGGTGCTCCGAAATTGCTTCTTCGAGAACGTCCCAAACTTCTGGACGTTGACGCTCAACCATGCGCTTGGCGGACTTGATGTTCTGCGCATAGTCGTTTTCCACCAGGCGCTTCATGACGAATGGCTTGAACAGCTCCAACGCCATCAACTTCGGCAGACCACACTCGTGCAGCTTCAGCTGCGGACCGACGATAATAACCGAACGGCCGGAGTAGTCCACACGCTTACCAAGCAGGTTCTGACGGAAACGACCCGACTTACCCTTCAAGAGGTCGGACAAGGACTTCAGTGGGCGGTTACCCGGGCCAGCGACAGGACGGCCGCGTCGGCCGTTGTCGAACAGTGCATCCACCGACTCCTGCAGCATGCGCTTCTCGTTGTTCACGATGATCTCCGGAGCACCGAGATCCAGCATGCGCTTCAGACGGTTGTTGCGGTTGATCACACGACGGTAGAGGTCGTTCAAGTCGGAGGTAGCGAATCGGCCACCATCCAACTGCACCATTGGACGAAGCTCTGGCGGAATAACTGGGATGGAATCCAGAACCATTCCAGCAGGATCGTTACCAGAATTCAGGAATGCAGCAACAACCTTCAGGCGCTTCAGAGCGCGCATCTTCTTCTGGCCTTTGCCTTCATTGATGATGCCGCGAAGCTCTTCAGCCTCAGCTTCAAGATCGAAGTTACGGATCAGAGTCTGGATGGCTTCCGCACCCATGCCACCGGTGAAGTAATCCTCGTAGCGATCGACGAGTTCTTCGTAGATGGTCTCGTCGATGATCATCTGCTTTGGAGCCAGCTTGACGAAGTGGTTCCAGATTTCGTCGAGACGATCAACTTCGCGCTCGCCGCGTTCACGCATGTGCTGCATTTCTTTTTCGGCAGCGTTTTGCACCTTACGACGTGCGTCGGCCTTCGCACCTGCTTCTTCCAGTTCCGCTAGGTCCTGCTCGAGCTTCTGAGCCCGCTCGGCGATCTCAGAATTGGTGTCGTCTTCGACGTCCTTCTTTTCCAAAAGCATTTCTGCTTCCAGAGTGGACAAGTCGTTGTGGCGGGCTTCCTCATCTACTGAAGTGATGATGTTCGCCGCGAAGTAGATGATGCGCTCCAGATCCTTTGGAGCCAAATCCAACAAGTAGCCCAGACGGGAAGGAACACCCTTGAAGTACCAGATGTGGGTCACTGGAGCAGCCAGCTCGATGTGGCCCATGCGCTCACGGCGCACCTTGGACTTGGTCACCTCAACGCCACAGCGCTCACAAATGATGCCCTTGTAGCGGACACGCTTGTACTTGCCACAGGCACATTCCCAGTCGCGGGTTGGTCCGAAGATGCGCTCACAGAACAAGCCGTCACGTTCCGGCTTCAGGGTGCGGTAGTTGATGGTTTCCGGCTTCTTGACCTCGCCTTTGGACCAACGGCGGATGTCGTCGGCAGTGGCAAGACCAATGCGGAGTTCGTCGAAGAGGTTTACGTCAAACACGTAAATACCCTTTCCCCTCCGATGAAGGAGGGATTGCAATGACTATTAAGGACTTTTGGTATTTCGGCGTTGGTTTTGCCGTTTAGGAGATGTCTGCAGCGGCGCCCTCATCGCGGGACAAGTTAATGCCCAGCGATGGTCCGGCTTCGTCGTCCTCGTCAGAGCCAGACAGCTCCATCGGAGTTCCGTCAGAGGAAAGAACCTCAACGTTCAGGCACAGCGACTGCAGCTCCTTGAGCAAGACCTTGAAGGACTCTGGGATACCCGGATCCGGAATGTTATCGCCCTTCACGATCGCCTCGTAGACCTTCACACGTCCAACCACATCGTCGGACTTGATCGTCAGAAGCTCCTGCAGGGTGTAGGCGGCACCGTATGCCTGCATTGCCCACACCTCCATCTCACCGAAGCGCTGACCACCGAACTGTGCCTTACCACCCAGCGGCTGCTGGGTAATCATGGAATAAGGACCAGTCGAGCGAGCGTGAATCTTCTCGTCGATCAGGTGGTGCAACTTCAAGATGTACATGTAACCGACGGAGATCGGGTGCTCGAATGGCTCACCGGAGCGGCCGTCAAACAAACGAGCCTTACCATGGCGATCCACCATGACATTGCCGTCTCGGTTTGGACGGGAGTTAGCCAACAGACCAGAGACTTCTTCGTTGGAAGCACCGTCGAAAACCGGGGTTGCGGTCAGCGAATGGGCTGGAACGTCGTACAGTTCCTTCGGCAGGGTCTTGATAAGTTCTTCGTTTTGCGGATCGTTGGGATCAACCTTCCAACCGGCATGTGCCAGCCAACCCAGGTGAATCTCCAAAACCTGACCAATGTTCATACGACGAGGAACACCGTGGGTGTTCAGGATGACGTCAACCGGGGTTCCGTCTTCCATGAATGGCATATCCTCCGGCGGCAGGATCTTGCCGACGACACCCTTGTTACCGTGACGGCCAGCGAGCTTATCGCCATCCTGGATCTTGCGCTTCTGGGCAACGTAGACGCGAATCATCTCATTGACGCCTGGCGAGAGATCATCGTCATCCTCACGAGAGAAGCGCGCCACGCCAATGACCTTGCCGGTCTCACCGTGTGGAACCTTCATCGAGGTATCGCGAACTTCGCGAGCCTTCTCACCAAAGATGGCACGGAGCAAACGCTCCTCAGGGGTCAGCTCAGTTTCACCCTTCGGCGTGACCTTACCGACCAGGATGTCGCCTGGGCGGACGTCTGCACCGATGCGGATGATTCCGCGCTCGTCGAGGTCTCGTAGAACATCTTCCGAAACATTCGGAATTTCGCGAGTAATTTCTTCGGCACCAAGTTTGGTGTCACGAGCATCGATTTCGTGTTCTTCGATGTGCACGGACGTCAAAGAGTCATCTTCCACGATGGACTGATTCAGAATGATCGCGTCCTCGTAGTTGTGGCCTTCCCACGGCATGAACGCCACCAGCATGTTGCGGCCCAACGACATTTCGCCGTTATGGGTACCAGGGCCGTCGGCAAGCACTTGGCCTGCCTCGACGCGGTCTCCAATATTAACCAGTGGAGTCTGGTTGTAGTTGGTGCCCTGGTTGGTGCGCTCGAATTTGCGCAGCATGTAGGTATCGCGAATGCCATCATCATCCATGATGGTGATCAGATCCGCAGAGACGTTTTCCACAACGCCTGCCTTCGGCGTAATGACTACGTCGCCAGCATCATAAGCGGCGCGCAATTCCATACCCGTGCCAACATATGGTGCCTCGGAACGGACCAGAGGAACCGCCTGGCGCTGCATGTTCGCACCCATCAAAGCACGGTTAGCGTCGTCGTGCTCCAGGAACGGAATCATCGCGGTAGCGACAGAAACCATCTGTCGTGGGGAAACGTCAACGTAATCTACGCCGTCAGCAGTGGTAACGGCGATATCGCCATCCTTCTGGCGGACCTCGATACGGTCACTGGTAATCGTGCCGTCTTCTGCGGTTGGGACCTCAGCCTGGGCAATGGAATAACGGTCTTCCGCATCGGCAGCCAGGTACTCAACTTCGTCAGTAACGCGACCATCCACAACTTTGCGGTATGGGGTCTCGATAAAGCCGAAGGAATTCACTCGAGCGTACGATGCCAATGAACCGATCAGACCAATGTTCGGACCTTCCGGGGTCTCAATTGGACACATGCGTCCGTAGTGCGAAGGGTGCACGTCACGAACTTCGATGCCGGCGCGCTCGCGCGACAGACCGCCAGGACCCAGCGCGGAGAGACGACGCTTGTGGGTCAGACCAGACAGTGAGTTGTTCTGGTCCATAAACTGGGACAGCTGGGAAGTACCAAAGAATTCGCGAATCGAAGCAGAGACCGGACGGACGTTAATCAAAGAAGTCGGAGTGATCGACTCTGCATCCTGGGTGGTCATACGTTCACGTACGACGCGCTCCATACGAGACAAACCGACGCGCACCTGGTTTTGAATCAACTCACCGACAGTACGCAGACGACGGTTACCAAAGTGGTCGATGTCGTCGGTGTCCAACATCAGATGCTGACCTTCCGGCGATTGCATCTCCCGCTCGCCGGTGTGCAAACGCACCAGATATTCCAGCGTGGTGGCAATGTCTTCTTCAGTTAGGGTGCTCAGACCATCATGATCGCCACCCAAGCCCAACTTGCGGTTGATCTTGTAACGACCAACGCGTGCCAAGTCATAGCGCTTTGGGTTGAAGAAAGAATTGTCCAGCAGCGACTGCGCCAGATCGCGGGTAGGCTGCTCGCCCGGACGTTGCTTGCGGTAGATTTCCAACAAAGCCTCGTCGGTATTGGCAACGCCGTCAGCTTCCAGCGTGGACATCATAAGTTCGGAGAAGCCGAAACGGTCCCGGATCTTCTCTTCGGTCCAACCCAAAGCCTTCAACAGCACAGTAACCGGCTGGCGACGCTTGCGGTCAATACGCACGCCGACGGTGTCACGCTTATCAACGTCAAATTCCAGCCACGCGCCACGAGAAGGGATAACCTTCACCGCATGCAGCGGACGCTCGGTGGATTTGTCGATAGAACGATCAAAGTAAACACCCGGGGAACGGACCAGCTGCGAAACAATGACGCGCTCTGTACCGTTCACGATGAAGGTGCCCTTTTCGGTCATCATCGGGAAATCACCGATGAAAACAGTCTGGGACTTGATCTCCTGGGTATCGGAATTAATGAATTCCGCAGTCACATACAGTGGTGCGGAGTAGTTAATGTCTTTTTCTTTCGCCTCGTCGACGGTGTTTTTCACCGGTTCGAAACGGGGCTCAGACAACGAAAGAGACATGTTGCCGGAGTAATCCTCAATCGGCGAAAGCTCATTCAGGATATCCTCGAGCCCTGAAGTAATCTGCGCATCGGCACCGCGACGTTCTTGTTCGCGCTCACGCCACTCGGGCGTACCGATGAGCCAATCGTAAGAGTCTCGTTGTAGGTCTAAAAGCCCCGGGACGGCGATCGGTTCGTTAATCTTCGCGAACGAGTACCGTTGCGGGGCTCCGGGAATATTAGCCACTGAACTGGTCTGGCGGGAGACTGCCAAGATGGGTCCTTCCAGCACCTCACGCGGAAGCGGGTTTCAGCCACTCTGGCATGTGACTGCCCTACAACCGCTGGTATTTTTTAGCATCTTTTATTGCTGTGGAATTCCGTGATCAGATAGCATAAAATCACCTTGTCAAGTGAACGTTTTCACGAAAATCAACAAGGCTCAAGCATGCACTAGTCCACAGATTCCAGCGCAACGTAGCAGTCTATTGCAATTTGCTTATTTTGTAAAGTCCTGATTAGCAACTGTGGCAGAGGGAGTTAACGGAGCACCTGCTGCTCAGACCTAGTTCTGTCGGACTCGCCGAAAGCCACCAAACACGCCGATCAACGCCAGCACTGTAATAAGCGCACCAAGTCCCAACACAATGTAGCGGATAAGACGCACTGTGTCATCGTCAGGGAATGACTCCGCCTGGGTAATAAGCTTTTCGACGTCGGCGTCGGCAAGCTGCGCCTCATATGCAATGCCGTCTTCGATACGCTCTCCCGTGTGAGTCGCAAAATAATCGTCGACAGTTTCGTGCACGTCGACGATCATGCCTGTGCGTGGATGCACAAAATAATCACGCGTCGCCGAATGATGCAAATACAACTGCCGCCTGATTGTGGGTGCCGGAACTTGTTCTAGCGCGTCCGCTTCTTCTGCGTTTTCTTCTGGAGTTTTCACAGGCGCTTCTTCAGCGTTTTCTGCAGGAGCTCTATCAGGAACCACCGGGTCTTCCTGTTTAGTGTTGCGCGCATCCGCGTATTTCGAGGCGACGTTCACCGGATCGATGACCTGACGATAACGGTACAGCTCCACCCCGTCTACTGTAACTTCCTCCTGAAACGCCGCCGGGTGGGATTCCCGAAGCGTTTCGTCAAACACGTCATAGCTGGTCTTTTCCGCGTCAACTGGGAATTTTAACCACTGGCCATCGATCTCGACGTGTGCAGCCGGAGTCACCAACGTGTGGCTGAGTTGCGCAGTACTCAGCGCTTGCCCGCTCCGACGGTCCATATCGAAGGCCCAAACGTCGGCGTCGACAAGCTCGGTTGCGTCCGGGTTGTCTTGCGCGTGGTTACCCCCTGGCTGCTCGTCGGGCTGGCCTGCTTGGTTTTCCTCGGTGCTTCGTATAAGCGTCGAACCAACGCGAACGGCGACCGATTCTGCATCAGCAGGCTCCAGCAGGTCCCAATGCAACTGGCGCTGGTAACCAGTGGCGTCGTCTACAAGCCGAAAGGTGGTGTGCTGGACATCAAGCGGTAATCGCGCGTCAATGTGCACGAAACGCGAAGCCAGGCCGGCGCCGACCACCAAGGCAAGGCCAATGCCGATCGCAATGGCAGACAAAACGCGTGAGGCAGGCAGCATGTGTGGCAGTTTACCGTACCCAGGGACCGAGAGGCGCCTGGGTGGCCCCCGCACTATGCCGCATCATGTCACACCATGTGAGATGATCGCGCTACATAGTGGTTACTCAAAGCTCCTCACCGTGGAACTCGACTGCCACCCAGGCGTCAACATCTTCCCCTGCATTGTCCACATCCTCACCGCGAACCGGCAGCCCCTGGTGCACCGTCGCCTTCGGACATGCCGCAGCCACCTCCGACAATGCCGCCCCCGCACCGCCAGTAAACGTCACAAACGGATAGACGTCCTTGCCTGCCAGACCGTTGGTCTCATCGAAGAAGGTGCGCAGAATCATGGGGAGTTCTGCGTGCCACACCGGGCTGCCCACGATGATGCGCTCATACTTGCCGACGTCGGGCAATTCGCCAGCGATGGCTGGACGAGCATTGTCGCGTAGTTCTTGTGCCGAGCGCTGGTCAACGGAATCGAACTCGTCGGAATAAGGGTCAGCGGCCGTGATCTCGAAAATGTCGCATTCGATGCGTTCGGCGATCATACCGGCGACACGCTTGGTGTTACCGATTTCTAGTGTGCGGCGACCACCATCCCAGAGATTTTCACCGCTACGAGAAAAGAAAACGAGAAGGGTGTTCGGGGTGCCAGTCATGGGGAATCCTTTCTTCACAAATGGTGGCATCTGCGCGGGTAGCATGCCGACAGTGCCGACGCTGCCGCCAATTGTGGTGGCAGCACTAGGCTTTAGTTTACCTCTTCTGGATCCGAAAAATCATCCGAAAGTATGAGTAAATGGTGGAGGGCCCTTGTGTGGAACACACTCGACGGCAGAACGATTTCCCACCCGCCGGAACCGCACCTGCTTGTTCGACAAAATCCTCGCGTCTATTGTGGTTAATCCTTGCGCTATCATTGGTTTTTCCCCGTGCTAACTTCGGTAAATCCTCGCGCTTGAGCTACACAAACCCCGTGCAGCGTGTTCACCTACTATTATTTAGCCATGAAGAACCTCTCGTACGAAGTACGTAGGCATAGCCTACGGTAATCGCTCGAGAGATCATTGAAGACTCTCCATTACTGGTAGTACAGAGAGCACGCCAGGTCGGCAAATCAACCCTGTTACGGCAAACATTCAGCAACGATGAAGCCGCTTTTGTCACCTTGGATGTCGACGTAGACCGCGAATATGCACAGGCTGACCCAATCGGATTTCTACAACAAGCACCAAACAAGACTCTTGTCATTGACGAAGCACAGCGCGCGCCCAATTTCGCTTTGGCCATGAAACGCGTCATTGACTTAGACCGCCGTCCGGGCAGGTATGCCATTACCGGATCCACCGATTTGCTCACTCTCCCCGGGGTATCCGATTCTCTTGCCGGACGAGCGGAATCACTACGTCTCTACGGGCTCAGTCAGGGAGAATTAGCCAATAGGTCAACCCCAGAAGATTGGGTCCACTGGATCCTTTCTGTCACTTCCAGTACCACGATCGACTCCGTCGGCGAGCACTACCAGCACGAAAATATTGCTCGCCCTGAGCAGCAAAGATCGATTGTTATTGCAGGTGGATACCCAGAGCCACTAAAGAGAGAGCCTGGTCACCGACGGGACCGATGATTTTCTTCATATCTGGAACGCTTAGCTACCCATGGCGCACGTGAATTAGCAGGAAGCAGTGACTACGCAGAATATCTGCAACCATTGTTAAAAATATTGGCAAGCCAAGGACAAGCTGAACTTGTCAAAGCAAAAGTCGCCCGGAACCTAGGAATCTCCGAAACTGCACTTACCGACTATCTACAGCTCGCTGAACGGATGTATCTGGTCGACTCTATTCCCGGCTGGGGCGTCGGTTTTACCAACCGCAGCGTGAAACGCCCAAAAATCAGCGTTTCCGATACAGGGCTCGCCGCGTTTTTATCAGGACTAACCGTGCAAAAATCGCTGCAATCCGGCGGCTTTGAATTATACGGTGCACTTCTAGCAGCATTCATCGTCGGAGAACTGCGCAAACAACAGACCTGGTCTACCGAGCGGTATTCCATCGCTCATTTCCGGCGAAGAAACGAAGAAATCGATATCGTTGTTGAGCTTGCCGACGGGCGGGTTATTCTCATCGAAGTAAAAAGCTCGCATGACGTCGATGCACGCGCGTGGAAACACCTAAAAACCATTGGCTCACAGCTAGGTCAACGCGTAGCGGCAACCGTCGTTATCTACCTCGGGGATAAGGCACTCCGATTCCACGACGACGGGCACACTATATTTGTCCTTCCAGTGACATCGTTGTGGCAACACCCCGAGCCGCGCCAGGGTTAATTGGGGGTTTATCGGATTAAACGACCGGAAACGCTGCCAAATCCCATAACAAAACCCGCGGGCACCGAAAAGGTGAACCCGCGGGTTAGCGATTGTTACGAGTTATAACCGACTCGCGGCGGTGGCAAGAATGCTTGGGGTAGTAAAGACTACTTCAGCTCGACAGAAGCGCCAGCTTCTTCCAGCTTGGTCTTTGCAGCCTCGGCGTCGTCCTTGGAAGCGCCCTCGATGATAGCCTTTGGAGCGGACTCTACGAGTTCCTTGGCTTCCTTCAGGCCCAGGCCGGAAACGATTTCGCGGACAGCCTTAATAACGCCGATCTTCTTAGCGCCAGCGTCGGTCAGGACAACGTCGAACTCGTCCTTCTCTTCAGCAGCGCCTTCGCCAGCACCAGCGGCTGGAGCAGCAGCTACAGCTGCAGGAGCAGCAGCTTCAACGTCGAATACTTCCTCGAATTCCTTAACGAAATCGGAAAGTTCGATCAGGGTCATTTCCTTGAACGCTTCAATGAGCTCGTCCTTGGAGAGCTTAGCCATGTCAGGCTTCCTTTCTATAGTTGCGTGTTCTGCGCTTTCGCGCTTCACAGTGCACAATTTGTCGTTGGTTCCGGCGCATCGTCGGCATGCGAGCCGGGCTGGATAATCCAGCCAGGTCTTGCAACCGCGAGGGCCAGCACCGTGTGGTTTTTAGCCTTCGTTCTGCTTCTTCTCTTCGAGAGCAGCGCCGAGGCGAGCCATCTTGGTAGCAGGTGCGTTGAACACTGCTGCTGCCTTTGCCAAGTTGCCCTTCATAGCGCCGGCCAGCTTCGCAAGGGTTACCTCGCGGCTGTCCAGGTCAGCCAATGCCTTGACTTGGTCGGCATTCAGTGCGTTGCCGTCCATGTAGCCGGCCTTAACGACAAGAGCGTCGTTTTCGGAACCGAACTTCTTGAATACCTTCGCGGCGTCAACAGCCTCGCCCTTAATGAAGGCGACGGCGGTTGGGCCCTGGAAGTATTCGTCAAGGTCAGTGATTCCCGCTTCGTTAACGGCAATCTTCAGAAGGGTGTTCTTGGCGACGGAGTATTCAACATCGAAACCCAGCTGATCACGCAGCTCGGAAATCTGCGGAACAGTCAGACCACGGTATTCAGTCAGAACTACCGAGTCAGACTCAGCCAGCTTGTTTTTCAGCTTGGCCAATTCCGCAACATTCTTCGGGTTTGCCATGGTTACTCACGCCTCCTTTCGATACATCCTAGTGGTGTCACCACGAGACTCCCCTGCTTCTAGCAAGACCATGCCACTGGGGCTGGCAAGCTAGCAACAAAAAAGCCCCGTGCAAGAGCACAGGGCGCATACAACCTTCTGGTTGGAATGCACAAGTGTCTCCTGCGTGGGTCGTCGCCACCACGAGCAACTCGTGGGGTGACCTTCGATCCGCTACGCGGATAACCGACGGTCTTCGGTGAAACTTGAGCGCGGCAAAAGCCGTTCAAACTTCAGGAAAAAGCCTATCAGCTGAATTCGGTAGCACCAAATCTACGGAGAATCGTTTGGGCTGCTCGCCACCCGGCCATGCCGTGCACACCTGCGCCTGGCAGGCTGGCCCCACTCGCCTGCACCACCGGAACCTCCGGATTCATCGTCAGCGTGCCAACGTATTGACGCCGCCTTACCATCTGCGCCAAATTCATAGCCCCACCGGCGATATCCCCGCCGATCAGATTCGCGTTGGCTTCCTGCAGCTGGACTGGAGAAGCCTGGTGGCGTTCGATAATTTGCGCGGAAAACCCAGAGGCATATCGCGAAATTTGCGTTTCTATCAGGCCTGCTACTTCACCCGGGAATTGCTCCTGGTAACCATGCGGCACGTGGGCATAGGCCCAGAGGATGTGCGGTTGCCTGGCATCCTCCGGTATTCTCCCTGCATCTATCTGCGCCGAGAGCACCCTCCCAACCCCCAACGACCGCCAACTGCCAGAAAAACGCGTAGGGTCCGCGGTCTGTTGTTGACAGACCATCACGAATGGGCGCTCCGGCAACGTCCCCGCTGCAGCCTGGCTTTCCGCTAACTGCATCTCAGACACGGTTCCACCCACGTGCACCGTGCCCGCCCCTGCTACTCGCGGATCATTCCACCGCACCGGACCATTAACCAAATAGTCCACCTTGTACACCGCGGTACCGTACTTCCATCGTCGTAGACTCCGCGAACGCGGCCTAGACAAATCTAGCCCTTGCAAGGCCAGTAGCTGCCGCGGAGTTTGCGTAGTCACCACAGCGTCATAGGTTACAAAACCAGAAAGATCCTGGACCTTAGCACCGGTCTTGATTGTCCCGCCGTAGTGCTTAATCACGCGTGCCAAAGCCCTAACTAATTGTCCAGTACCGCCGGAAACCACCGGCCAACCCGTGGTCATCCCGAGTGAATTAAACAACAATCCAAACGCTGCGGTACCTGGCTGGCTCGGCGGGCGAATCGCGTGCACAGCAGAACCAACCAGCAAGGCCCGGGCAGCTTCGTCAACAAGCAGTCGCGAAGTTAAGCTTCTCGCCGGCCACACACCCCGCAGGCCCAAGCGCGCGAGAGCAAGCGGGTAACGTGGGCGGACCGGAAGCACAGAGTTGACAAGCTTGCCGACGTCGTCGACAAGCGGCTTGTGCAGGTGGTTCCACACGCGGCGGTCATGGTCGGAAAACTGTGCGGCGGTGGTCTTAAGATCGCGATGCAAGATAACCGCAGGTGCGTCGACAAGCGGGTGCGCCATCGGGTACTGCGGATGCTTCCACTCCAGCCCATAATTTTCGAGGCCTAATTGGCGAAACACCGGACTCACGACTCCAAACGGATGAGCCGCAGCACCGAAATCAACCGCGCTCCCCGCCCCGAACGCAGGGTGGGTGCGTGCTGATCCACCGATATGGTCGGCGGATTCAAAAACTTCTATCCGGCAGCCAGCCTGCGCTAAAACTGCTGCAGCAGTAAGGCCGTTAGGGCCGGCACCAATCACGGCGACCCGGGCCTTGCCATTGTGGGCGAAGGAAGACCGGGCAAAACCACAACTCATAGGTTAAATCTAAGCATCTGCGATATGCGGCGACCGTATTGGCGTCATTTCTGACGGCGTTCCTATCCGCGGCGTCATTTCTGACGACGTTTCTGTTGGTGCTGATCCAGTTGGTGCTGTTCCTGCTGGCGACGTTTCTGGAGACGAGCAGACTCTTCATAACGGCGCCAAAAACGAGCTACTTTTTCTGGTTTGGGCTCGCGGCGCCAAATTACGGTCGCGGCAATCATCCCGATGCCTACCATCATGACCGCGAACCACAATTTTCCCACCAAAATCGTTGACAAGATCATTGAGGCCCAGGCCGTCGCAATGATGTATATCCGACGTCTGCGGCTTAACGAACCAGAGTAAAAATCAATGAGATAACTACGCAGCGGTGAGCGGTGCACGATATAGAATTCCAACCGCTGCGAACTACGCGTGAAAAAGAAAAACGCCAGCAGCACGAACGGAGTCGCCGGTACCAACGGCACTACCGCACCGAAAGCACCGAGCCCCACGCACAACAGCCCAAGGGCCAGATAGAGATACCGCATAGTACTTTCAAGATTACCCCGTGCACAACAGAGTTAATAGGGGGCAATAGCAGGGTAATTGACGGATACTAGAAAACCCACCTGCACTATCCCAATGGACGGGAGTGAAGGTGGGCGGAGTGCAGTACGAGTGCTTCGGGCGCGAGATCCTCGGGCAAAACACACGGGCACTCAGTTGCTTAAGTCTTGAGCTACCTAAGCGTAGGATGGTTAAGCCTGGAGGTGTTTAAGCCTCTACGGTGTAGTTCTTCTGCACCGATGGGTCAACTGGAACACCAGGACCAGTGGTGGAAGAAACGGTAACCTTCTTCAGGTAAACACCCTTTGCAGCCGATGGCTTCAGACGCAGAACTTCATCCAACAATGCGCCGTAGTTCTCAGCCAGAGCTTGCTCGCTGAACGAGGCCTTACCGATCAGGGCGTGCAGGTTGGAAGCCTTGTCAACACGGAAAGAGATCTTACCGCCCTTAACTTCCTTGATCGCCTTGGTGACGTCGTTAGTGACGGTACCGGTCTTCGGGTTTGGCATCAGGCCACGAGGGCCCAGGACGCGCGCGATACGACCGATCTTAGCCATCTGGTCAGGGGTAGCAATTGCGACGTCGAAATCGATCTTGCCTTCGGTGACCTGGGAGATCAGCTCATCAACACCGACGATGTCGGCGCCAGCCTGCTCAGCTTCGGTGGCCTTCTCGCCAGCCGCGAAAACAGCAACGCGAACATCTTTACCGGTGCCATTTGGAAGGGACACGGTGCCGCGAACCAACTGGTCAGCCTTACGTGGGTCAACGCCCAGACGCATAGCGACGTCGATGGTGGCATCGAAGTTCTTCGAAGAAGTATCCTTAGCCAGCTTTACTGCCTCTAGTGGGCGGTACAGGTGGTCGCGGGAGATCTTGGTCGCGGCTTCTTTAAAAGCTTTGGACTTAGTGCTCATTTCTCAATTCCTTTAAGTTTGGGGATTGTCGTGGTCAGCGAGCCGTAGCTGGCTCTGCCACGGTGGATGTGGCCGCATCCGAATGCGGCCATGGCGAACATCAAGGCTGCGGTACGACAGACCTTAACGCTTGCGAGGTCTCCGACTTACGCGTCTGGGTGTCCATCAACGTTCAGGCCCATGGAGCGAGCGGTACCAGCGATGATGCGGGCAGCGTTTTCCTCGTCACGAGCGTTCAGATCTTCGAACTTGGTCTTGCCGATTTCCTTGCACTGTTCCCAGGTTACGGTTCCGACCTTCTGGGTGTGCGGAACGCCGGAGCCCTTCTGTACGCCAGCAGCCTTCAGCAGCAACTTGGCAGCAGGTGGGGTCTTCAGCTTGAAGTCGAAGGAGCGGTCCTCGTAGACGGTGATTTCTACAGGGATAACTTCGCCGCGCTTGTCTTCGGTAGCGGCGTTATAAGCCTTGCAGAATTCCATGATGTTGACCTGGTGGGCACCCAGGGCAGGGCCGACTGGAGGAGCAGGGTTTGCCTGACCAGCCTGGATCTGCAGCTTAATAAAGCCTGCTTGCTTCTTTTTCTTCTTAGGAGCCATCGTTTTACCTCAATTCCGTGGTACCAGCACCCCGCCACGATGAATAACGGGGGCTGTCCGGATTCCGGCCTTCGCCGGCAACCGGGGATGTGCAATTCTTTTCCGGTGTGCTGCTGCAAACGCGATTGCGCACGCATCAGTACGCACACACGAAGACCTAGCGTACTGTAACCCGGGCGCCAAGCCCAAACCCGGGCGCCAGGCTCAAACTACATAATGCGCTCGACCTGATCTGCGGTGAGTTCCACAGGGGTTTCGCGACCAAAGATCGACACCAGCGCCTGCATCTTGCCGGTTTCTGGGTCGATCTCGGAGATAGTAGCCGAAACCGAAGCCAGCGCACCAGACAGGATCGTGACGGCTTCGCCAACCTGGTAATCGTGATTGATGCCAGATGCGGCTGGCTTCTGCGGGCTTGCCACCTGCTCTTCTTCTGCCTGTGCCGGCGCCTCTTCACGTGCCTCGGTGGTCTTCGGCAGCAAGAACTTGGCCACCTCACGGGTCTTGACGACAGTCGCATTGCCCTCGTTGCCCACAAAAGAAGTTACACCCGGGGTATCACGAACCACAGACCAGGCGCGGTCGTTAATCTCCATGCGAACCAAAACGTAGCCTGGCAGGAGTTTCTTCTTGACGATCTTTTTCTTGCCGTCTTTTTTCTCCACGACATTTTCAATCGGAACTACGACGTCGAAGATGGAATCCTCAACCTCAAGAGTTTGGATGCGCATATCCAGGTTGGTTTTCACCTTGTTTTCGTAACCCGAATAGCACTGAATGATGTACCACTGCCCCGGCTGCTTCTTCAGCTCTTTCGTGAACTCCCGCAAACGCATACGGTAGGCAGCATCCGCATCTGCATCCGTCTCCGTTGCAGAAGCATCAGACTCAGCGGAATCATTAGTAGCCTCTGCGCTGGCATCGTCTGCGCCTTCTACAGACTTTGCGGCAGCTTCAGTAGCCTTGACGGCCTCTTCGTGGTCTTTGGCGAAATCATCGGAATCCGCATCGTAGTCATCACCAAGCGATTCGCGGTCTTCCTCAGCAGCGAGCTCTGCCGCTTCGCTCGCCCTGGCTACTTCCGGGGTGACGTCTTCAAAAACGTCGCTGTCGTTAAGGTTTTCGTTCTGCGTATCTTCGCTCACGGTCGTTCTACTCCCTTATGCATAGGGTCATTGGGTAATTCTGGTGCGGTTGTCTCATAAATTATCCCGCTTATCCAACGAGGGATAAGCGGGATAACAACCAGATATATAGCAACTATACCTAAGGGTTAAGAACTGCATCAACTCCCAAGCTGGCAACAGTATCAATACTCCAAACCAGCGCAGTAAGGACGAACAGGAAGGCGAACACGACGATGGTGTACTGCACCATCTGCTTTGCGGTAGGCCAGACAACCTTACCCATTTCAGAGACGACCTCTGGAACAAAGCTGGTTGGACCGCCACCGGGCTTGTCATCACGAACAGATGAGTCATCGACATTGACGACGCGCTTCGCTTCGTAGGAAGCGCTGGATGTCGTGGAAGCACCCGAGAGTTGACGTTTACCGACTGGGCGAGCCGCTCCACCGGTAGCGTTGTTTTCTTCGCTCACGTCAATAACTCCTCAATGGCCTTGGAGACCTTGGTGAATGACCTCATAAAAATAATGGCAGGGGCGACAGGACTCGAACCTGCAACCTACGGTTTTGGAGACCGTTGCGCTACCAATTGCGCCACGCCCCTAGAGGGTGCTGGGTAAAAGAACAGGGATCCAAAGATGAAACCTGAACTTACAGCAGCCTTCACCTTAGCAGACCGGGAACCGGTCAGCACAAGGCTTGAGGTAATGGGAAAAATCCCAGTAGCGATGGCGGGAATTGAACCCGCGACACAACGATTATGAGTCGTATGCTCTACCACTGAGCTACACCGCCTGGTGTTGCAGCGTTTAAGGCGTTCGGCCCTAAACAGCAACAGAGCCCCCTGACGGAATCGAACCGTCGACCTTTTCCTTACCATGGAAACGCTCTACCGACTGAGCTAAGGGGGCGCAGCCTCGAAACCAACTTTGCAGTCTTTCGATCTACTTTGTTGCGCTCCGTTGAAGCCTCACACAGCCTAACTCAGTTTATTATAAATACACAAATCCGCAGTTCAAGACGGAATTTCTGGAACAATCATCCACATTCAACAGTTCACGATTATCGACAGGTCATTGTCCTATGATGGCCACAGGCACTAGGCCGCCTTATGGTCACTGCAGGCAGTATCAGAACTAGAAACCTACGACGTTGCGCGGGGGGCTGAAAGGTGACCAAATTTTAACCGACGTCGAGACCAGCATTGCTGAAGTACCGAGATTCTTTCCGGATCATCCTCGGCTAAACACAGTAATCCTGACGGCTCCATAAGATGCCCACATAACGTGGAGCAAAAGAAGAACAAGCAGGCCGACACTGACGATATCAATCCATCCCATACCCCACTCCAATGCTGCGGGTTGCGTCGACAAGGTATGCGTACCGAGACAACAGGTGCCGACCGGAAAAGTGCTGGCCCACCACGTGGGGTTATACGACATTGGGCTGCTGCCAAGAACTGCCCCCCAATGCTTGACAATGGCATAACCAGCCAACGGAATCCCGAGACTAAGCATCACAACTCCATAGATCATTGCCCGGAAATGCCACTGCTCACCGGCAATCAACTGCGCACTCGCTGTGGACTGGCCGACAAGGCCCAGCGGAATCCAGGCAGTGGCGGCAAAGCTGGTGGGAAGATTGGGGAATGTACGCAAATAAACGAAGGCGAACGTCGGCACTGACGTAGCCAATGCCAATGCAAAGCACATTACGCCAATGTCGTGCACCAGCGACCCCCACTCCCCCGCGTGCGGCACCAACTGAGCCGAGGAGGTTCCGGAAACCATCGGTGCAACCAGGGGCAACCCCAAGGTAAAAGCAGGAGCAACGGAACGGTCAAAAATAAGGAACTGCAGATACCTTAGGCAGGTAATCACACCAAGGATGGTTCCGGCTGCCCAACACAAAATATGAATCATCCAGGCATTAAAAATAAGCGAGTAGGCGCTGCCTAAAGCTAAAATCCCCATAGAGACCATGCCCCACGCGGGCATGTTATTGGGGCGAAAGCCCGGATTGCGGTGCCTAATGAAGCCTATGGAGAGCGCCAGAGCGAGAAGAGTTGCGGCAACAATCATGATCTTCGCGGGGAGATGCCCCACAACGGGGCTGAGATGAGTCTCAATGAGGGACGAGGATATCCCTAGTCCCATTACTGCTCCGGCCCAGCCAGGTCCGAGTGGCGGAAGTTCCATTTTATTCTCAATTTTAAGCATGCGCTTCAGGCTATGTACTGCTGAACGTTTACGGGAGGGCACAAAATCCGTACAGGGTTACAATGAAAGCATGTACCCCGCACGAGATGGTGATGACTCTCGGTTCTCTTCCGTTCGACGAAGCTACGTTCCCGATGCCCTCACGGTTGACGTCGTCCTCGCTGTAGCCCGACACGGAGGAATGAATCAGGCTGCGAAATATCTCAATGTTTCCCAACAGACGGTCAGCACACGCGTCGCCAAATTGGAAAAACACCTAAATACACGTATTTTTTGGCGTGGCGCCGCGGGCAGTTCCACGACAAAAGTGGGACACCAAGTGATCCGTGTGCTTGAGGGCTTAGAAAGGGCACTCAACGATTGCGCGCATGGTCTGAAAGCAGCCACCAACAACGCTGTAACCGAGGGGCTTACGCTGGTGGTTTCTCATACTGTGGCGGAAATAGACTACCCCCGGTGGGCAGCGGCCTTCCAACGCCGTCACCCGCAGACTCATCTGCACATGCGTCAGCTCAACAGTCGGGAGGCCCAACGTCACGTGATCCAGGGAGATGCGGAACTAGCTCTAGTTGAGGGTAACTGGGTGGCCCATGAACTACACCAGCGAGTGATAGGGCACGATGAGCTAATCGTTGCTGCACCCGCGCATCACCCCTGGGCAAAATCAAACAATCACAATGACCTGGATATGCCTTCAGCATCCATACCAGTGACAGGGACGGCTCCGATAACGAAAGAGGAGTTGCAATCCACACCTTTGGTGCTGCGCGAGCAGGGAAGCGGCACTCGAGAAGTCGTAGAAGACGCTCTGGAAGGTCTCGCCCCACCGATAGGAGAGTTTGGATCGCTAGGAGCACAACGTACCGGGATAGGCACTCTAGGAGCACCAGGGGTGATCGCGAGGCGCGCGGTATCATCGCAGTTAGCCACCGGGGAATACCTCGAGGTTCCGGTGGTTGGAGTCAATTTCGACCGTCCGCTGCGGGTGGTGTGGAGCTCGAAGAACCGACTCTCCGACCCAGCACGGCTGTTTTTACGCTTCCTTGTGGACTATACGGACAGAAATGCGACCTGAAATCAAGTTATGCCTTAGGATGCATCCAGTTCCACCACTGGCCAGTAATCTGGTCAGCCAGCCTTCTACGACCAGGGCATCGATGTTGAATACACACACTCATTCGGTATCCGGAAAGGCCAGATCTAGGGAATTGGCGACACGCCGATCAGACACATTTTTTGCTACTTAACCCCTACTTAACCCCAGACCCCCACATGCAAAAACCCCACGCGATAATTCGCGTGAGGTTTCAAACTGTGCCAGGTAGAAGATTCGAACTTCTGAAGGCAATGCCGGCGGATTTACAGTCCGCTCCCTTTGGCCGCTCGGGCAACCTGGCAAGCACCATTTGGTGCGGTTTCTTAGCCTACTATAAACCCCCAATAAACCTACAAACCAGCACTACAAACAGGGTTTCGACAGCCAGAAACAGCCACGATTACCAGCAAGCACCCTGCTAGCCCACCCGGCGCATGGTGTATTCCGCAAGCAAGCGCAGGGCGCGCGTCGCGGCAATATCCGGCAGCTTGTCCAACTCACGGTCGACAACATCCAAATGGGCTTGGACGTCGGCAAGTGCTTTCGCACGTCCTTCTGTCTCCCGAATTAATGCAATCGCACGCTGCACATCATCCTCAGCCTCCAATGGGCCGGTCAACAAAGAACGCAACTCATTAGCAGCAGCGCTATCTTCTGCCAATGCATACAACACCGGCAGCGTCAACACGCCTTCACGCAAGTCAGTACCCGGAATCTTGCCAGAATCTTTTGGATCAGAAAACAGGTCAATAATATCGTCGACGATCTGGAAGATCATGCCGATCGCACCGCCAATGGTTTGCAAAGAGCGCTGCGTCGGCTCATCCGCACCCGCATGATACGCACCCAAGTACCCAGCCGAGGCGATCAGCACGGCGGTCTTTTCCTCAATCACCTTCTGGTAATGCTCCACCGGGTCGGACTCACCCGCGCCAAGTGTCTCACGCATCTGCCCAGTAACCAGCTCCTGGAAAGTTTCCCCGAAGTGGCGCACAGTCAGACTATCCATCGTCGACATAATCCGAGACGCGTGCGCAAGCAACACATCACCAGACAAGATCGCCACCGAATTACTCCAGCGCGAATTCGCAGATTCGACCCCACGCCGCTGATCGGCTTCATCCATCACATCGTCGTGGTAAAGCGTGGCTAAATGCACAATCTCCACCACACCCGCTGCTTTATACACGTTGTCCGATTCTGCATGCGGGCCATATTCAGCAGCAAGCAGCGCCATCATTGGACGGAACCGCTTGCCACCAGCGGTAGTTAAATGCAAAACCTTATCCGTGATGAATTCCGCGCCCTGCGAAAGCTCCGAACGCAGCAGGTCTTCGACCGTTTCCATCCCGGCAGCAATGCGCGAATTGAGCTGTTCATCCCCCAAATCCACAGCGGGGGTGTAACCAGAAACCTGGTTTTGGCCAGTGGTCATATCCGAGGTTTATCCTTGCGCTTATTCGTTCCCATAATTCCCGTCCTAACAGTAGCCGACGAAACAGGGCAAAACACTTCCGGGGGCTTATTCATGCAACAATAATGCCCATGAGCCTTGCCGACGACTCCCCCGCTCGGCCCGATTCCGGGTCCCACACTGCATCTTCCACGTCGAAACCTCCGAAAAGCGAAATTCTTGCCGACGCCTCCAGCACCGGCAATGACGCTGTCTCCTGCGAAGTCGCGGTTATTGGCGGTGGCCCAGCTGGAGCCGCGGCTGCGATTTATGCCGCACGCGCCGGATGGGACGTCGTATTGGTAGACCAAGCAACCTTTCCCCGCGATAAAACCTGCGGCGATGGTCTCACCCCACGCGCGATGGCGAAACTCCGAGAGCTAGGGCTTCTGGATGGAGTGAACCCGGGATACCGCAACCGGGGATTAAAACTGCACGGCTTCGGCGGATCAGTGACCGCCGCGTGGCCAAACGGACATTTTGGGGATGTGGGCACCGCCTGGCCACGGCGCGAATTAGACAACTACCTGGTGCAGCAAGCCGCGGCAGCAGGCGCACGGGTGTGGACCGGGTATTCGGGTGCTGATGTCGTCGTCAAGAACAATTCGATTGAGACCATCACGGTGCGACGGGTCGGTGGCCAGCGGGCGGCGGAGCGGTCGGCATCCTCGGGCAGCCAACAGCCAACAAACGACCAGCAGCCGTCGGCAAGCGAGATTACGCTGCGCCCGCGGTGGACGATCGTGGCTGACGGGGTACGCTCGACGTTTGGCAAAAAACTAGGGCGTACCTGGCACCGCAGCGAAGTCTATGGGATCGCCGCGCGGTCGTATTGCAGCTCGCCATACTCCGATGAACCGTGGATGCATTCGCACGTGGAACTGACCGACGAACAAGGCACCGTTCAACCTGGATACGGGTGGATTTTCCCGCTTGGCGACGGCACAGTGAACCTGGGATGCGGCGCATTGTCGACAGATAAACGTCCGGCAGCGATCAACACCAAGAAACTGCTGGAATTTTATGCCAGCCAACAGCGCAAAGCCTGGGGTTTAGGGGATCCGGACGAAGTGGCCTCGGCGTTATTGCCCATGGGTGGGGCCGTATCGAACGTAGCCGGGGCGAACTGGATGCTGATCGGCGACGCGGCGGCATGCGTGAACCCATTAAACGGTGAAGGTATCGACTACGGGCTGGAAACCGCCGAGCTAGCCGTGGGCCTGTTGGGCAACGGCGTCGACCTCACCTTGGTGTGGCCCGAAGTGTTGCGGGCGCATTTCGGCGAGGCGTTCATGTGGGCACGCACCGCGGCCCGGCTTTTGACCTACCCGCAGTTTTTGCCTGTGTTCGGCCCGTTAGGGTTGCGGGGCCCGGCGGCGCGCTATTTAATGCCAGCGGCTGCTCGGTTGATGGGCAACTTAGTTACCGACGAAGACCGCGACCTGATTTCCCGGTTGTGGAAGAAGGCCGGAAAATACGCGGCAACGGTGCGGGCCGACACGCCGCTGTGGGATTCAACGGTTTAGGGAATATGGGGAACCTGCGATGCTAAAACCAATGGCGAGGCATAACTAAACACGGCCAAACAAAGCCACCTCCGATATTAAGGAATCTGGCCAATTTATTTGGGCTTTTTAATATCTGGGCTTTTTAGTGTTTTCGTCACTCGTGACTCCTGTGTTCTTACGCTCCGACAGCACGAGTTTTGTTTCTACAAGCACCAGAAGCACGAAAATATAAACAGCAGTCGCGATGACTTCATGTAGAGGCATTTCCTGGAGGCCGCCGGTAGTAGCGCGATAAAGAACCCATGCAGCGGGTAATGCTAAGAGAACTCCAGCCCAGACCAATTAAGCCTTCACAGCCGAATGCAGCGCCACAATTCCGCCCGTCAGATTCTGCCAACCGCACTCAGTCCACCCATTAGCGTTGATCTCGGCAGCCAAAGTCTCCTGATCCGGCCACATACGGATCGATTCCGCCAAGTATTCATACGCCTGCGCATTCGAAGAAATCACCCGCGCGATCACCGGCAGCGCGCGCATCAAATATTCCTTGTACACCGTGCTGAATACGGGCACCACCGGGGTAGAAAATTCAGCCACTGTGAGCTTGCCGCCCGGTTTGGTCACCCGCGCCATTTCCCGCAGCCCGGCGCGAAAGTCGTGGATATTACGCAGCCCATACGAGATCGTGACGGCGTCGAAACTATCGTCCGCAAACGGCAAATGCATTCCATCGCCAGCGACCTTAGGCACATCACGGTGGGCGCCGGCGGCCAGCATGCCGGTGGAAAAATCGCAGGCCACGCACCAGGCTCCAGAGCGCGCCAACTGCACGGTAGACACCGCGGTTCCGGCTGCTAAGTCCAGCACCTTATCCCCGGGCTGCAGATCCAAACGCTCACGAGTGCGTTTGCGCCAATAATTATCGATTCCGAGCGAGAGGACGGTATTGGTCAGGTCATAATTCTTGCTGACCGTATCAAACATCGACGCCACATCCACCGGCGCCTTATCCAGCGTCGCACGAGTGAGTTTCGGTGCTTGCTGAGGTTTATTGTCCTGGCCCTTTTTGTCCTGGGCCTTTTTGTCCTGGGCGCTAGCACCTTGGGCTTTATTGTCTTGCTCAGCCTTATTCGAAGAATCCACCCCACCAGCTTAATGGTTGGCACCCGGAGATTCCCACGCAGCTGGGTTCACCTCCGCCAGCACCTGCCGGTAATAGTCCACCAACTGAGCACAGATCCTCGGCCAGGTCTTATCCTCCACGTGCTCGCGAGCTGCAGCGGATAATTCTTGCCGACGGCTCGGGGCGGCCAGCCAGCTGACCGCGTCGGCAAGCTCTGCTTCGAAATTATCGGGATCCAGTAGCAGCCCAGTGCAGCCATCAGAGTTTCCGTTACTGTCACCAAGGTTCCCGTTGCTACCATCCCGGATCAGGTCGACTGGGCCGCCTACCCGCGGGGCGATCGTCGGCACGCCGCTAGCCTGCGCTTCCTGGATGGTTTGGCAAAAAGTCTCCAGCTCACCAGGGTGGACGAAAACATCGAAACTGGCATAGGCAGCAGCCAAATCTTGACCGCTGAGTGCTCCGCAAAACACCGCATCCGGCATCGCCGTTTCCAACTCAGAACGGCACGGGCCATCACCGACGATGACGAGCTGCACATCAGTCCGGGCAGACAAGGCAGCCAACCGGTGCACACCCTTCTCATTAGCCAGGCGTCCCACGTAACCGACGATAGTTGGCGGTGATTGTTTCGGCCGCCCTGCGCACCACTTCCGACGCAGCGCATCCGAGCGTTTCTCCGGATGAAACAACTGCGTATCCACCCCGCGCCCCCAATGCGCAAGATTGCGCACCCCGTGCGATTCCAACTGCTGGATGGTCTCCGTCGACGGCGCCAACGTCAGCTGGCAATGGTTATGCATCCGCCTGATCCAACGCCAGGTAGCGCGCTGTAATGCCCCCAGCTGGTACAGCCCGGCGAAACCTGCAATATCAGTCTGAAAAACCGCCACCCTGGGAATGCCTAAACGCCGAGCAGCCCAACCACCACCGCGCCCCAGCGCGAAGGGACTGGCCAAGTGCACGATATCCGGGCGGAATTCGGCGAGCGTGCGGTAGACGGTCGGCGTTGGCACGCCGATGGGCAGAGAATCGACGAACGGCAAGCGAATCGTCGGCACGCGCACGACCCGGAAACCCGCGTAGTGGGAGATTTCTGGATGGTCCGGGACTCTGCTGTCTGGCCCCCTACCGTGTGGACCGGGTGCGATAACGATGGCGTCGTGGCCGTGCGCGTTCAGATATTCCAGAATGCGGAGGACGGAGTTGCTGACCCCGTTCACGTGCGGCAAAAAAGATTCGGCGACGATGGCTACGCGCAGCCGCGATCGGGCCGAAGGTGCAGACAACAACTAGCATCACCCGCGATTACTTGTCTTGGGAGTTCTTGGTGTGCTCGTCGGCGTCCTGTGAGGATGCGCTGTGGGACGCGTCGCGAAGCTAATCAACTGCCACAACACCAACGTGACGACGACAACCAGCGCCGCGACACTCAGCCCAGGGATAATCGCCAACGTCCAACCACGGCCTGCTACTTTCACCAGGTCCGGATCCACGCGCGAATACTGCACCCAAACCTGCTGACCCTCGGCAAGCCCGGTGGGGTACAACACGCCTGTCGACGGTGCCCGATACAGACCTTCGCCGTCCCGGAATTCCACGGTAGTGCGCAACAAGGAGGTACCCGTGACCGTCGCTAGGGCGCGACCTGGATCAGATTCAATCCGGTGATCATTCGCCGCTGCCCCGCCAATCATGGCAACTGAGCCCAGTAGCCCAGCTAAGCACAAGGTTGCAACCAGCTGGTGCATGCGCCGCTGCCACTGCCGACGTCGCCGCCGCGGATCATAAGACTGTGCGGCGGAAGGTGCAGTTTTATCCGGGCTGGCTTCTTGCGCACTCGTGGCTTGGGGATCTACAGAATCTGCCATAGGGAACCAGATTTATCCCCCAAGAACTGCATCGATCGCCTGGTGCAATTGCCGACGCGTCGCCCGAGTGGTCGCCGCCTCAATAACCAGGATCGATTCCGGAAATTCGGTTTGGGCGGCCAAGGCGTCGAGAAGCTCCTGTGGGCTCTCCACACGCTGGTAGGGCAGGCCGTAGCCCTCACAGATCGCGGCAATGTCCACCCCATGCGGGGTACCGAAGGCCTGCTCAAAATCACGACGCAAACCGGGCTGTCCTACTTCGAGGGACTCGAAAATTCCGCCACCGTCATCGTTGGCCACCACGATCGTGAGGTTTTCCGGCTCCGGCTGATCCACCCCACGCAGCAGTCCACCGACATCGTGCAAAAAGGTGATGTCACCGAGCAGGGCAACGGTGCGCGGGGCGCGGATTTCGTCGGCACGCAAAGACTGCGCAGCAATAGCTACACCCATGGCCTGCGAAATATTGCCGTCAATCCCGGCAGCTCCCCGCGGGGAATACGTGTCGACGCCATCAAACGGCAAACCAGTCAGGGCAACATCACGGACCGGGTTCGACGGGCCGACGAACACGGTATCTCCAACCGCCAACGTGTCCGTGACAGCAGCAGCAACGTGCAGTCCTGTAAAACCGTACGATTCATCTTCCAGCGCCTCGCGTACTGCCCCAGCAGCCAGATCGGAGGCGGCCTGGCACACTTGCAACCACTCCCGGGTAGGTTCACCATTGGTTTTCACACGAGTACCGCGGGTTTCTTGAGCGCCGCCCTCACGCAGACTCAAGAAATCATCGGTGCGGGACAGCACGATAACCTCGGTATCCGGATCCGTGATCAGCGACAGCACCCGGCGGTGCAAAGTAGGGTGCCCAACGACGATTATCTGGTCAGGTTTGGTGCTCACGTAGTACTCGCCAACCTGGGCATCATCTTTGGCGAAAATCGCGGCCGCCCCCGGGTGCACCGGAACATACGGAGCCGGGGCGCTCGGCTCGGCAATCGTCGGCACATCTTCGAGCCCGTCGACACGCCAGGCTTCATCGCCGGCAATCACCAGGGTTGGTTTACTCAGGTCAACGGCAACCTCTCCGTGATCAGACCAGGTAGGCAGCCTGCGGCGGGCAGGGTGCGCGGGATCCACCGGTGCAATTGCGGGGGCGTCGGCAAAGTGGGCGCTGGCAAGGTTGGCATCGGCAAAGTGGGCGTCGGCAAGACCATCTGTACGAGGCTCGGCCAGTTCGCTTCCCACCAGCGGCACATCAAAAGCCACATTGATGTGTGCCAAGCGGTCAGCGCTAAGGCGTTTAGAAAACGCGGGGAGGTCATCCACGGTGTTGATCTGCGTGGTCTGGGTAAACGTGGAGAAAATGCCCTGTTGTTGGATTGTTTGCGAAGCCCCCGTGCCGACGAGTCGCTGCGGCCGATCCGCGCTCAACACCAGCAGCGGCGTATGAGAATGAGCAGCCTCAACGACGGCAGGCAAACAATTCGACACCGCCGAGCCCGAAGTCATTACCACCGCAACATGCCGCTGCTGCACGCGCGCCAACCCCAACGCCAAAAAGGCTGCGCTGCGCTCATCCAGGCGCACATGCACCCGCAATCCTGGGTGCGCAATGAGCGCCAACGAAAGCGGGGCGTTACGCGAACCCGGACACAGCACGACATCGGTGGCGAATTCTGCGAGCCGGGCAGCTACCTGTTGGGCCAACTGGACGGCCGCAGGTTGCACCTGGTTTTCGGACTGTGGGGATTCGGTCTGTGGGGATTCGGGCATGATCTCCTACTCAGGATTTACAGTTTCAGTATTTATGAGCGCAATATTTACGATCGGGTGAGCGTTGATACGGGCAGGTCATGACTAGTCAGGCTTAATCAGGTGCCTATTCAGGTAAAGAACTAGCCGAAAATATTGCTCAACCAGCTGCGCAGATCGAACTCTTCACCTTCTGGCGGCAACAGTTCCTCCGGCACCTCAGTTGGGATCTGGTCTCGCCAACTTCCACCGTCGCCGCCAGGTAAAACGGGTTCTTCGATAACGGTGGTTGGTTCTGTCACCGTGACATTAACCTCTTCTGTTTGTGTGGAGGTCACAGTAGTTGGTGTCGGCGGCGTAGCCTGCTCATTATCAGCGGAACGCCACAGGAAGAAAAACACTACGGCCAGCAGTAACGCCAAACCCGAAATGATGCCAAGCAACATTTGCCAGGAACTCGAGCCACCCGATGCCTGTGCTGTTTGCTGCGGCTGGTGCGCGTTGTGCACGGTAGCCTGCTGTGCCGCAGGGGCATAACCGGAGTTATATGGCTGTCCATACTGTTGCCCGTATTGATTCTGGCCAAAGCCTTGGGTGTACGGGCCCTGGTACTGCTGAGTCTGCGGCTGACCTTGCTGGCCCTGGGGCCCCTGGTTCTGGTCCTGATCCGGAAAGTACTGCCGCGGACGGTCTATGTTCGGACGGTCTATGTATTGTGTCTGCTCGTTCGAACCGAAATATTCCGTGCGATCGTCGCCACGGAAAAATTCGGTACGTTCATCGCGACCCGGGCGGCCACTATGATTCGAGCCACCATGGTTTGCTCCGCCGTGGTTCGCTCCAGAACGGCCGGAATGACCAGAATTGCCAGAATTAGGTGTCATCAATCCTCCTCAAGGCTTGGGCCCAGTCTAGACATTTTACGGCCCCACCCGCCGGGCCAATTCCCGACCCGTAGCAGTATCTTCTTCCGCCAACTTCTTAGGGCTCGCCTGCGCTAGGATGCGACCTCCAGCAGCTCCCGCCCCAGGGCCAAGCTCAATCACACGATCCACACGAGCCAGCGCCTGCAGATTGTGCTCCACCATAACGACGGTGGCGCCGGCGTCGGCAAGCGCTTCCAACTTGTCCAGCAACTTCGCGCTATCGTGCGGGTGCAGCCCCATGGTTGGCTCGTCGAGCAAATACAAACTGGATTTCTTCTGCGTCCGCTGCAGCTCCGTCGCCAACTTGATGCGCTGGGCCTCGCCACCAGACAACTCCGGCGCACCCTGCCCCAAGCGGAGGTAGCCCAGGCCAAGTTCATCCAAAACCTCTAGAGCCCGCACCACCTGGGCGATCTGGGAATGGTCGGGATCTTTAGTACCGCCGCCGGCAAGGTCACGGAAAACCTCCAACGCTTCGGTAACTCGCAACTGCAACACATCAGCCACGGTGCGCCCGTGCCAACGCACTTCCAGTGTCTCGTCGTTAAACCGGCCGCCCTGACACCGCGGGCACAACGTGTAGGTCCCAGGTAAGAACACCAACTCGACCTCGATATGGCCAGCCCCTGAGCACTCCGGACACTGGCCCTTTTTCGTGTTATAGGAAAACTTCGAGGCATTCCACTTCTTCGCATCCTTGCCATCCCGGCGCGCCTGGGCAGCGAAAATGCTGCGGACGCGGTCAAACATTCCTGTATACGTCGCCAGGGTGGAACGCGGAGTACGGCCAATGGGTTTCTGCGTTATCGTGACGACACGGCTAATGTCCGGGTGCTCCGTTGCGCGCTTGCCGACGACATCTGTCACCAGCGTCGACTTACCCGAACCAGATACCCCAGCCACCGCGGTGAACTGGCCCAATCCGAGCTCCAGGTCAAGCTCGCGCAGGTTTCGGTGGTTGATTCCCCGCAGCACCAAGTGGCCGTTAGCATCGCGCGGGGCGTCGGCAAGCTCGAGACGTCGGTTTGCCAAGGCCTGGGCAGTTGGGGATTCCGCTAGCTGCCCATTAGCGTCGGCAAGCTCACTTGGCTTGCCCGCAAATACCACGGTCCCTCCCCCGTCACCGGCATAAGGGCCGATGTCGATGAGGTAATCAGCCTGGGCCACGAAATCCATGTCATGCTCAACGACAAAAACGTTATTTCCCGCGGCCAACAGGCGACGGATCACCGTAAGCACGGCCGTGCGTTCCTGCGGATGCAGACCCGCGGTGGGTTCGTCGAGAATATAGGTCACGCCAAACAAGGAACTGTGCAACTGGGAAGCCAGGCGCAAGCGCTGCAGCTCCCCGGCAGACAATGTGGTTGCGGCTCGGTCCAGACTCAAGTGCCCCAGGCCAAGCTCCAGTGCAGCAGCCAGCGGAGGGACAATCTGGGTTAATAACAAGGCCTCGGCATCATCCTGCGCAGTACGGGTGGCCGGGGCCGCAGCAGTGTCGGGTTGGTCATCACGGGCGGCGTTGCTTGCGCCGGCACGCTGGCCAAGCTCCTGCTGGCGGTCCAACAACGCCTGGTGCAGAAAGTCCAAGGACCACGCATTCAGCTCATTAATCGGAACATCCAAATAGCGCACTTGCAGCGCCTGCGGCCGCAAACCCGCGCCACCGCAATTGCTGCAGGTATGCGATTCCAGGAAAGACTCCGTGCGACGTCGCAACGAATCCGATTCCGTTTCCTGCAGTGTCTTATACAAATACTCGGCCACGCTACGCCACGTGCCCTGGTAAGTGCGCTGAACTTGGTCAGCACCGCGGTGCGGAACAATCTCGACGACGGGGCGCTCGCGGGTAAACAGGATCCAGTTGCGGTCGGACTCGGAAAGTTCCTGCCACGGGCGGTCAAGGTCATAGCCCAGGGCCTCCAGGATGTCGCGGAAATTTTTCCCCGCCCAGGCGCCCGGCCATGCAGTAATCGCGCCGTCGCGGATCGACAACTCCGGCTCATGCACCATCGACGCTTCCGTGGCGACGAACTTCGTGCCCGTTCCACGGCACTCCGGGCACATGCCATCGGCAGTATTCGGGCTGAAAGCATCTGAGGCCAAGCGTGTGATCGGGGTGTCGGATGGGGCGCTGCCAGACGTTGTAGCGCCAGACAGTGCGCTGTAATCACCACACCGGGAATACAACAGACGAACAATATTCGATGTAGAACTAATCGTGCCCACCGTCGAACGCGCCCCAGGCGCCGTGGTCTGCTGCTGAAGCGCAACCGTCGGCGATAGCCCCTCAATGGAACCGACCTGCGGATCAGTCGCCTGGCTGATCAAGCGGCGCGCAAACGGAGCCACCGATTCCAGGTAACTACGCTGGCCTTCCCCATGGATAGTGCCGAACGCCAACGAGGATTTACCCGAGCCACTAATACCGGTGAATGCCACCAGCTGACCGTGCGGGATGGTCACGTCAATATGGCGCAAATTGTGCAGGTGGGCATCATGGATGCTCACGCAGGTCGGGACCTGTATGGTTTGCTGCTGGTCAGAGGCGTCGGTTTGTGGCAGGTGTGCAGGATCCGAAGAAGGCATAACCTCCAGTCTAGCCGGGGGCGGACCTTTACTGCGGTGCCCAACTTTCACCATTTTCTCGGGCACGGTGCGCTTCCAATTGCGCATAGGCCGCACGCAACCGGTCCAACCACCAGTCGCGCGTCGCACCGTCCGCTGCCAAAGCGGCCAGCCGGTCAGCATCGGGTGCCACCGGGGCAGTCGCCAGCATGCCGTCGACAAGCGAACGCGGCGCGGCCACATCCTCCAAAAACAGCGAGCCCGTCGCCAAGCCCGCCGGTGCCGGAGCCACATCGATGTCCTCGTCGTCGTTCAACTTCGGCAAACTCGCCACCGCCGCCAAACCGGCATTAATCCCCACCGCGCTGTCCAAAGCCGAGGCAATTGTCACATCCATATGGCGCGCGCGCAGATCCGCACTCAGCTGCAACACCCGACGCACCCCACCCAGCGGGGCCACCTTGACGACGGCTACATCCGCCGCCTGCAAATCCGCCACCCGGTACGGATCCTCCACCCGCCGGATGCTCTCATCGGCAGCGACGCGAACAAAAATCCCGCGGCGCATCAGCTGGGTGCGAACCTCCGCCAGTTCCTCTGGCGTGGCGCACGGCTGTTCCACATAATCCAGCGGGGCCAACGCTGATACCGCTTCCACAGCCTGCTCAACCGTCCACGCACCATTAGCGTCCACACGGATGCGGGTGCCCGGAATTCCGGACAGCTCCTCACGCACCGCGGACACCCGGGCGATGTCGTCGGCAAGCGCATCCCGGAAATCCTTGCCAGGCTCAGCCACCTTCACCTTGACGCAACGTGCGCCGGGCATGCGGGAAAGCACCTCCGGAACCTGGGCTGGCTCCACCGCCGGGACCGTGGCATTGACCTCGATATAGTCACGGTTTGGGGAAGGAAACCCCTGGTAGGCAGCTTCCAACCCAGAGCGCAGCCAGGGCGCGGTCTCGCGGGCGGAGTAATCAGCGAACGGGGCGAATTCTCCCCAGCCGGCCGGGCCGTCGATAAGCACCACTTCCCGGTGGCGCAGGCCGCGGAATTTCACCGCCATGGGCAAAGAAACGACGTGGGCGCGCTCGAGAATGTCTGCAAGAGGGGGCAGAGGAGCCAGAAACGGCTGAGATGAGCGAGGTTGCTTCGATGGGCGCGGTGACTGAGGCAACCGAGCGCCACTATTCGGAAAATTCATGCCCCAAGCCTAGCTAGACTGAAGGCCATGACTACCACACCTGAGCACAAAACTGAGGCCAGCCCCAATACAGCACCCGACACCACCGCCGACGTCAACCCCGAGGCCAACCCCGAGGCCAACCCCTTCGATCCCACCCAATGGCGCACCGTCACAGGCTTCGAAGAGTTGACCGATATCACCTACCACCGTCACGTAGGCAACACCCGGCGCGACGGAATCGTGCGCATCGCCTTCGACCGGCCAGAGGTACGCAACGCCTTCCGCCCGCACACCGTCGACGAGCTTTACCGCGCTCTCGACCACGCCCGCCGCACCCCTGATGTGGGCACCGTGTTGTTGACCGGTAATGGGCCGTCGCCGAAAGATGGCGGGTGGGCGTTTTGTTCCGGTGGCGACCAGCGCATTCGTGGTCGTTCCGGGTACCGCTATGCCACTAACCACGACACGGATGTCGCCGGTGCCGACGAATCTGGCGTGGATACCGCCCGCGAGAAAGTCGAGGGTGGGCGTTTGCACATCCTGGAGGTGCAGCGGCTGATCCGCACGATGCCGAAGGTAGTCATCGCGGTAGTTAATGGTTGGGCCGCTGGTGGCGGGCACTCGCTGCATGTGGTGTGCGACCTGACGATCGCTTCGCGCCAACATGCCCGTTTTAAACAGACCGACGCCGACGTCGGAAGCTTTGATGCCGGTTATGGTTCGGCCTATCTGGCACAGATGGTGGGCCAGAAAAACGCGCGCGAGATCTTCTTCTTGGGCCGGTCCTACGATGCCACCCACATGATGAAGATGGGGGCGGTCAATATCGTCGCCGATCACGCCGAGCTTGAGGCCGAAGCCATCCAGGCTGCCCGCGAGATCAACTCCAAATCCCCGACGGCGCAACGCATGCTGAAGTTCGCCTTCAATCTTGCCGACGACGGGCTGGCCGGTCAACAAGTCTTCGCCGGCGAGGCCACCCGCTTGGCATACATGACCGATGAGGCTGTGGAAGGTAAGGAAGCGTTTTTGGAAAAGCGCGACCCGAATTGGGAGGAGTTTCCTTATTACTATTAAGGACCTCAGTGATAAGGGCTCCAGTGGTAGGGGCTCAGGAGCGAGTAGCGCAGGCGCAAGTAGCTCACGCGCGGCCGACTCAGCAGGACAACCGAGTCCAAGCCCAATGCCCGTTCCTCCCCCCGCCCACGAACCGGTGCTGACCGCGCTTCCGGTCCGGCTTGATGATCCCGCAGCGATCCTCGACGACTTGGAAGCCGCCATCGCAGGCCAAGCGCATTATCTTCCGGTGCCCGCTGGCGACCGGGCGCGTACTGAGTTGCTGTATTCCTCGCAACGCGTCGGCCAGCCAATCGACGATGCTATTGCCCTAGTGGTGCCCACCTCAGGTTCCACTGGCACGCCCAAAGGCGCACAGCTCACCGCAGCCAACCTGGTGGCTTCCGCCGATGCCACCCACGAAGTCCTGGGCGGCCCCGGGCACTGGCTATTGGCCCTGCCTGCGTATCACATCGCCGGAATCCAGGTTCTGGTGCGCAGCCTGGTCGCCGGGGTGGACCCGGTGTGCCTGGATCTTTCGCAGGGTTTCCGCATTCCCGCTTTCGCCGCCGCCACGGAATATTTAGACCACGCCCGGGGCGGAAAAACCCCCGATGCCCGCGAACCCATGTACACCGCATTAACCCCGATGCAGCTGGATAAAGCCCTAGAAACCCTAGAGGGCATTACTGCTTTACGACGCTTCGACGCCATCTTGATCGGCGGGGCGGCACTGAACCCGCAGTTGGCGGAATCGGCTCGCAAGCTGGGCATCCACCTCGTGGCCACCTATGGCAGCGCCGAAACCGCCGGGGGCTGCATCTACGACGGCCACCCCTTACCGTGCAGCTCCGTCGCCGTGGAATCCGGCCGTATCATGCTCGGTGGCGCCACCATCGCCGCCGGATACCGCAATATGCCGGGCCACGAAGCCTTCGCCCACCCCGATTGGCCGGGCTGGTTCGCCACCTCCGACGGCGGGCGCATTGTCGACGGCCGGTTGGAGGTCAGCGGGCGCCTCGATGCGGTGATCATCACCGGTGGTTTGAAGGTACACCCGGAAATCATCGAAAAAGAGCTCTTGGCCGTCCCCGGGGTCAAAGAGGCCTGCGTCGTCGGCGTGGATGATCGCCGTTTCGGGCAAGCCATCATGGCAGCCTATGAAGGTAGCGCCGAGGTCGGAGAAATTTTCGATGCCCTCTACGAGCTCCCCCGCTGGCAACTACCGAAAGAACTGCTGCGTGTCGACGAACTGCCACGGACGTCGCTGGGCAAAATCCACCGGGCTGGTGTGGCCGAACTATTCCAGCCACGGGGCTAGCTAGTCGCGGGGTCTAGTTGGTTGCCGACTAGCTACCGACTAGCCAACGGGAACTGTCCCTAGTCTCGGTCAATAAACCGCAGATGCTTGTCGACGTAGCGCTCGCCCGCCAAAGGGTGGGTGTCTAAGAGGTTGTCGAGCGCGGCACGATCGTCGTCGGCAAGCGTCACGTTGGCTGCCGCCACGTTCTCCTTAATGCGCGCCGGGTTGATGCTGCCCGGCAAAACCAGCATGCCGCCCGGGTGTCGCGCACCGCGGTCCAACAACCACGCCAAGGCAATCTGGGCGGCCGTTGCGTCGTAACGGTGCGCAATTTCCGCAACCCGGGCTGCGTTGCGCTGGTTTTGCGCGAAATTGTCCGGGTGCAGGCGTGGGCTGTTGGAATCCGCATTGGGCTCAGTGAGCTGGGCGGACAACATTCCCTTGGCCAGCGGGCTGTAGGCGATAAACCCGATTCCGAGCTCCGCGCAAGTTGGCAACACGGATTCTTCTACTCCTCGCGACCACAAGGAATATTCGCTTTCTACCGCCGCAACCGGGAATTCACGGTGGGCGCGGGCGATGGTGGTGGCCGAAGCCTCGCACAAACCGAAGTGGGCGACGAGGCCTTCGTCGACAAGCTCACCAACGGTGCCTGCGACCTCTTCGATGGGCACCTCCGGGTCGACGCGGTGCTGCATAAAAAGGTCCAGGCGCTCGACGCCCAAACGGCGGGCGGATTCCTGGGCGACACGGCGAATGGTTTCCGGACGGGAATTAAGCTCGCCGGTGGGTTCGCCGTTGTCGATATTCCAACCGAACTTCGTGGCAATCGTTGGGGGCTGCGCAGAAGAACCTGCAGAGACCGCAGGTGGCGTGTGGGCGCGGGCGAAGGCATCGCCAAGCAGCTGTTCACCGGTGTACGGACCCTGGATCTCAGAGGTGTCGAAGAATTCCACGCCAAGCTCGGCAGCGGTGCGCAACACCTGGATCATTTCCTGGCGGCGGGGTGAGTCCGAATAGGAATGCGGGGTCATGCCGGTGCACCCCAGCCCAATCGGGAATAGATTTAATGGCCCGACGGGTGCTGGCTGGTCTTGGGTTGGGTGATCTTGGGATGGGTGGTCTTGGGTTTTCGACTTCGGATTGTGTGGATGCGTCATACCCCCACTCTAGGTCGCAACCTTCAACTAGTTCTGTTCCTGGCTAAGCCTCACGAATGCTTCAGTCAAGCCATGACGAAAACCTGCTGACCCCCGCAGCACCGAATTCCATCAATGTCATTTGGTGTTTGTTAATGACATGCAATGTAGCGCACAATGAATGCATGAGCGCTACAACATATTCGGCCACTACCCGCGATTGGATCCAGGCGGCACGACCGCATACGTGGCCGAATGCGTTCGCTCCGGTTCTGGCCGGAACAGGCGCAGCGCTGTACCAAAATTCCGGGAAATTCTTTCCATTCTTATTAGCCCTGATCGTCTCCTGGGCTTTGGTCATCGGGGTCAATTACGCGAACGATTATTCGGACGGCATCCGTGGCACCGACGACGAACGCACCGGCCCCACCCGGCTCACCGCCAGCAAGCTTGCCCGGCCTGCAGACGTGAAAAAGGCTGCTTTCATCTCCTTCGGCGTCGCAGGTGTGGCAGGTCTGATCCTGGCGCTACTTTCTGCCTGGTGGCTGATCCTTGTAGGTGCGGTGTGCTTGGCCGGGGCCTGGTTTTATACCGGAGGGAAAAACCCGTATGGCTATAAGGGCCTGGGCGAGGTCGCGATCTTCATTTTCTTTGGCCTCATCGCCGTGTTGGGTACCGAATACACCCAAGCCGGTGCCATCTCTGAAGTCGGTATGGGTTTGGCTATTTCCGTCGGCGCGATGTCGTCCGCGGTGAACTTAACCAACAACATCCGCGATATCGCCACCGACAAGCCAGCAGGCAAACGCACCCTGGCGGTGATCCTGGGCGACTCAGCCTCCCGCAAGCTATATACCGTTTTGCTTGCCATCCCATACGTCGTAACGTTTCTTGTCGGCATCTTGGCATTCCCGGCCACCTGGATCGCGTTTGTTTCCGGTTACTGGACACTGAAAGCCCTGCACCGAGTAAATTCGGGGGCACGCGGTGGGCAACTGGTCACCGTGTTGGCACTGACTGGGCGCGCGATGGCCTTGTGGTCCGGGCTCATGTTTATCGCCCTGGCATTGGCCTAGATTGCGCTAGCCTAGATTCCGTTGGCCTAGGTTGAGCGTAAGTCAGGATTAGTTCTGGTCTTGACCGACACCGGAGTCAGTAGTCGTCGTCAAGCCTAAGAAAGGCCCAAGAAGCCTCAAAAAGCCCATAGGAGGGCATATATGGCAGGTGTGATCACTGCTTTTACCATCATCTTGTCAATCATCGCCGTGGGCTTTGCTCTATCCAAATCCGGTGTCATCGGCAACGATTCCCAACGGCTGGTCCTGAACAAAACTGCCTTTTACGCCGCCACACCCTGCCTGCTGTTTACCTCGCTCGCGAAATCCAATCCGGGCACGCTCTTTTCCCCGGTACTTGCCGCCGTCGTTGTCGCCAGCCTGCTCACCGGCGCAAGCTATATCATCGCCTCCCGCCTGTTTTTCCCGAAAGACTTGCCGACGACCACCATGGGCGCGGCCTCATCGTTTTATTTCAACTCCGTGAATATCGGGCTGCCGGTGAGCATCTACGTGGTAGGTGAAGCCACCTGGGTAATTTCGATCTTGATGCTGCAGATGGTGTTTTTCACCCCGTTTATTCTGGCTGCGCTCAACGACGGGCACGGGCGCACCCGAGGTGCGAAGATTGTTGATGGCATCCGTTCCGGGTTTTTGTCTCCGCTGGTGCTCGCGGGAATTGCAGGCATGATTGTTGCGGTGGCTGGGTGGGAAATCCCGGAGGTTGTGATGGAGCCGATGTCGATTATTGGTGGCGCATCCATCCCGATGATTTTGATCAGTTTTGGCGCTTCTCTGACCTCAATCCATCTCCTCGACGACCCAGCAGACCGCCCCGCCGTCATCACCTCCACTGTCATGAAGCTCGTGCTCATGCCGGTATTCGCGTGGTTGGCTGGCCTGGCACTGGGGCTAAGCAGCGACCACCTCTACGTCGCCGTGATCTTAGCCTGCTTGCCGACGGCACAAAACGTGTACAACTACGCCGCGACCTACCAAAAAGGTCTCACTGTTACCCGCGATACCGTTTTCTTGACGACGTTTGCTTCCCTGCCGGTCATGGCCGTGGTGGCCGGGATTTTCGGTAGTTAACGTGACGGCAGGTTGCTAACGGCCAGCTAGTTCCCGGTTGACCCATTCTTTGCGGGCTTTGCGCTGCTGCGCCAGCTTAGCGACGGCCTCGGTGGTTTCGATGCGAAGTTTTTTAAAGATCAGCATCGACAGCGGCAGCGCCACCAACAGCGCCAGAAGTGCAGACACAACTAATGGAACTTGGGCTCCGATGAGTACTGCTAGCGCCTGAATCACGATGGTCAGCCCCAAAAACAGCCCCAAGCGGGCAGCCCCGTATTTCAGCATCGCACGGGTTGCCTGCTTGCGAGTTTGCGGGTCCAGTTGGGGTTCTTCAGCAGGTGCAAAACTGTGTTGGGATTCATCACGCGAGGCTGGGTTAGCACTATCGGTGGCACGCGGGCTATTGCTGGACGGACCCGAGCCTTCTGCGCCTTGTGCGCCTTCCCGATCCACCCCATTCGGGATACGGGTTCGTGCACCATTACTGTCTGGTTGATTAGTCACAAGATTCATCCTAAAACGCACCGATCGTGCCGTAAAATGATCAGTATGGGAAAGCTGATCTTGTTAGCGCTAATAATCCTGGCTGCAGTCTTGGTGTGGAAGGCTTTTGGTCCAGCATCCTGGAATCAAAATCGCCAGATGAAAACTGCTGAACGCCCAGCGATTAAAGGGCCAGACGATGACGAAGAGTTCCTGTGGAATATCGAAAAGAATCGGTTTAAAGAACGTCGCCGTCAAGAACAAGAGCGACAGCAACGCCACGAGCATCAACAGCGGCAACCTCGTAGCCAAGGCGAGGCCAAGGGAGCATCCCAAACAAATGATGCTCCCGATACAAATCTCCCCGGCGACACAACCCCCTCGGGCGATGCAACTGGATCAGACCCAACAAACGACTCGCGTTACCCAAATAATAAGAAAAACGACGCGAAACCCGACGACCAGTAAAACCTACTTCAGCCGATACCGCCGACATTAAGCATGGCGGTATCGCGTCATTTAAGTTGGCACCGTTGGGGGGAGAGTCCGAAAATAGCCGCGGGCATGGGCTCCCCCGAACACTGTTTGCCGAGCACTAGTTGCCGGACACAGCTGCCCCGGACACACGCCGCAGCGCGCGCATCTCAGGGCACACGTTGCAGCCTAGTTCAGCCCAGCATAAGAATGTAGGCCCGACACCACCATGTTGATAAAGAAGAAGTTAAAGATCATGGTGGCCAGCGCGATAATATTGATCCAAGCCGCCCGCATCGCACGCCACCCGGCTGTGGCACGGGCATGCAGGTAGGCAGCGTACAAAATCCAGGAAATCAAGGAAACGGTTTCTTTCGGGTCCCAGTTCCACGGCCTGCCCCACGCGGCTTCTGCCCAAATCGCACCGAGCACGATTCCCAGGCCAAGGACCGGCAAGGTCACAATCGCAGACTTATAGGCCAGCCCGTCAAGCTTTTTCGCGCTAGGCAGTGGTTTCACGATCGCGCCGGCAATGCCGTCACTCTCCTCGTCTTTTGGCTGCCAACGTCGCAACAAGTACAACAGCGAAGCGACACCCGAAAGCATGCCGATGGAACCGCCTAAGACGGCAATGCCCACGTGGATCGGCAACCAGAACGAACGCAGCGCTGGAACCAATGGGGCAGATTCTGCATATAGGTGTGAACCGCCAACGAACATCAAGATGATGACCGGAATCAGCAGCCAGGGCCACAGCACGCGCCATTCCTGCCGCTGGCCGATAACGACGGCCGCCACAACCATGGTAAACAAGGTCAGCATGAGCGAATACTCATACATGTTGCCGAACGGGAACCGGCTGTTCGCCAAGCCACGAGTAAGCACAGCCCCTGCATGAACAATAATTCCCAGCCAGATCAGCGTCTGCGCCATACCTGACCACTTGCGGGCACCAGCTTCCAATTTGCCGACTGTTTTAGCACCGGCCCCTGCATCAGCATCGCGGTTATCGTCAGCAGCGCGACCGTCGGCCCCAACGTGTTCGCGTTGCCGATGTGCGTCGATCACGCTTTGCACCTTGACATAAAACACCAGGGCCACAACCAGGGCAATCGCATAAATAACGAACGTCGTCCGGAACATCAAGTCCGAGAAGTTGGACAGCGTTTGATCAGCAAGCATTAATTCACAATTTCCTATCGTGATTTCGACGTTTCCGGGCGAACACCAGCGGATGTTGCAGGAAACATGGCCTTTTCAAACTACAGCAGAACGAGTCCCCACCTCAACTAACGATAGGTTGGACATAATCCTTTCGGATGATAAATACCTAAGCCTGAACCACCAGGCGGTGTCCCACCAAACCGAGCACCACCGGCTTAGCCGATCTGACCTAGCCGATCTGGCCCAACCGATCTGGCCCAACCGATCTGGCTTAGCAGCCAGATGACTTAATCCCGCGCATACAAATCGTCTTCTTCCACATCATCCGGATCCGGCAAAGCAAACAACTCCCGGTACATCCTGTCCAGTTCTTCACCCCAACCGGCGCGGTCCGTGCGCGCCAAGCCAGCCATCTCGATACCAGTGGTGCCATCGCCGTTATCCGTAAACCGCACCCAAATACGGCGGCGCTTAATCACCAGCGAACCCACCAACGACAACAACATCACGATCGTCGACAGCAACACCCACCGCTGGAACGGATCATGCGCGATCTGGTAGTTCGCAAACTCCGAAGCACCGTCGAAAGTCAACTCTGTACCATCGTCCAGGGTGATGGACTCGCCTACTTCCAAGTTCACGCGCTCCAACTTCTGCAATTGGCCGCTATGAATCAGCGTTTGGTCCAGGTCAAAAATCGATTGTGCGATACCCGTATCCAATCCGGCATCACCCCGGTAAACATCAATCGCGACCGCAGGATCACGCATCTCTGGGAAAGCCGAAGTCAATAGCTCACCGTTTTCACCTTGCCAATCAGCCGTCGGCGCGAACAGCCCCTGCAGCGCAATCTGATTCTGTCGGCGCTCATACAGATCGGGATACATGCCGGCGGGAGGATCGAAACGCATCGCACCGGAAGACAAGAAGTTCACCAAATCATCCGGCCGGAACTGCCAAGTCTGGGTCCGGGTTTCCCCATTAGGCCACTTCACGGTAAACGTCGGAGCGAAACCGTGACCTTGCAAATACACGCGATCGCCATCAATACGCAACGGATCATTCACCCGCAACTGATAGTCGTCCCACGTCTCCGGGTCCGAGAAAATCTCGTCGCCCAGGGCATAGGAAATATCAGAACTGAACATCTCCGCCTGCCCACTAGGCAGATAATCTGCCTGAAAATTATGGGCAATGAAACAGAATGGGTTCAGGCCCGTGCCGTCGAAAAGCGGCCCGGCGCGGAAAGAGTCATAGCTTGAGACGGAAGTATTACAGAATTCAGTGGACTGATCCAGCTCCGCCGCGTGGTCATAACTACCAGACTCAGTAACAATAATGACCTGGCCCTCGTAATAGACCATGCGCCCTGCAGCCACCGTCACCAAAATGGCAACCAACGCGATGTGGAATAACAAATTCGCCAATTCACGCCCATAACCGCGCTCCGCAGAAATAGACGGTCTCCCGGCGCGGTCCTCATCGGCGCTAAATTCCGAGATCCGCCAGCGGCGCAGCAGCCTTAACGTCTCCGCACGGGCGTCGGCAAGCGACTTGTCCAAGGTGCCCGTGTGGTGATGCGGCATCCGGTGCAAGAAACGCGGGGCTCGAGTCGGGCGCGCACGCCACGCCTTATAGTGATCCCAACTACGCGGGATAATACAGCCAACCAACGAGGCCGCCAGCAACGTGAAAATCGCGATAAACCACGAGGACTGAAAGACGTCGAAAAGCTGCAACGAATCATAAACCTCGGCGAGCTTACCGTTATTTGCGATGTACTCGTTGACGTTTTCCTCATTCAACGAACGCTGTGGCAACAGCGCACCCGGCACCGCGGCGATGGCCAGCAGGAACAACAACACCAACGCCGTACGCATACTGGTTAACCAACGCCAGGCTCGCTTCAACAATCGCCAAGGCAACCAGGATTTGCGCGCGGTGTTGTCCACGGTGAGCTCCTTAAGGAAAATCGCGGGAATAGTCAGCGGGTTGGGTGGCTAGGGTGATAGAACTGGGGTGATGGGCCTGGGGCGGCAGGCTAAATCAGAGTCGTTCCATAATCAAAAGTCCACTGCCGAATATAGTTAATGAACTCCGCCCATACACCCGTTGCCAGGGCAAGCCCAACAAGGATCATGAGTACGCCTCCGATGGTCTGGATAATGCGGGAATTCTTCCGCAACCAGTCAATAGAGCGCATGGCCTTGGCCGAACCCAGCGCAAACAGCACAAACGGCAGCCCCAGACCCAGGCAATAACCGATGATCATGAGCACACCCCGGGCCGCGGTACTGCCTTCAGTACCGGCCGAAATCGAAATGATCGCTGCAAGAGTCGGCCCCAAACACGGAGTCCAGCCCAGCGCAAACACGCCCCCCAGCAGCGGAGCACCCACCCAGGTACTCCATTTTTTCGGTTCCACACGGGTGTCACGCTGCAGGAACCTCACGCCACCCAAAAACACGACACCCATCAGGATCGTGACGACACCACCAACCCGTTGCAGGGTTTCGGCATTGGCGTTAATGGCACTCAAGGCCCCAAAAACAGAGACGGTTGCCAGGAGAAAGACCGTGGTAAAACCGGCAATAAAAAGCAACGAAGCCCCAACCACTGCCCACTGGCGACGCTTGGCGACGCGGACACCATAACGATCATCCAGCTCCACCGAGCCACCCGCAACACCCGCAAGGTAAGAAATGTAGCCGGGCACCAACGGAACGACACACGGGGAAGCAAAAGACACGAGTCCGGCCAACGCGGCGGCAAGAAAACCTAGGACAAGCGGGCCACTTGCCGCGGCGTCTGCGAATGATGACGCAGACGCCGACGCAGCAGCAACCGAGGACACCGCGGTACTGCTAGTACTAGCACTGACACTCGCACTTGCGATAAAACCGGCGCTCGCTGCTTGTTCCGACAACGCTGCACGCGAGAACTCCGAATTGAATAGGTTCGATAGGTTCGACAGGTTTGATGGGTTCATAAAATCCATAGAGGCTACAGGCACGACAGACACTACCAGCGTTTAACTTTCGTCGAGAAGCGGTAATGCCGCATCAAGAATGTCCTGATCGGTAACCTCCCGCAAGAAAACCGCAGCTGGGCGGTGCTGTTTATCCAGGATGATCGTCGTCGGCACCACAGAAGTCGGAATACCACCCAACGCAGCCGCGGAACGGAACGGCGGATCATAAATCGACGGGTACTCCACGCCGTTATCTTTAACGAAATCCTGTGAGATCGTTTGATTGTAGTCCCGGACGTTAATGCCCAACACGGTGCCGCCCGATTCACTGAGCTCCTCATGAGCACGCTGCAAATCGTCTACCTCCGCGCGACAGGGAGCACACCACTGGCCCCACGAGTTCAGAACGACGACCTCTCCAGCAAAATCATCAAGAGACAAGGTCTCATCTTCGTTCATCAAAGACGGACCGCGTAGATTCGCAATCGGACGACGCTCAGATTCGTCATAGAAAATTTCCGTTTGCCCACCCGGAGTATGGAACTCGAAAGTACCGCCCACGTCGGAAACAGCATTCTTATTGGCTTCTTCCGACGCACATGCCGCCAAAGTCAACGACATTACACCTGCCAGCACAAGAGACGCGACGGTACGGGAACGCCGGGATGGTCCAAAAGTCGTAATCATAGTGCCCCTAGTATCACCCAACATGACAGCTGAGCCAAGTTGAGACCTGGACACCAAACCCCAGATGGTTCACCTTGGTATGGAAATTATATTTCCCGAGCCGGCGTGGAATAGCGGATATCAATAATATCCTTTCCGCTAAATACCAAGCTGGTTACCGACGCCAGCGCACACTCGCGATTCCATGGGGCATGTGCCAACGCCTGGCCGCGCACCGTGCGTTGCACCATGACGATCGGCAACTGGTGAGAAACCACAATACCCTCGTGGCCTTCGGCTTTATCGCGGATATCGTGCACTGCTGCCATCATACGATCAGCAATATCCACAAACGGCTCGCCCCAAGATGGCTCCAGAGGGTTATACATCTGCAGCCAGCGTTTTGGGTTCCACAACTGCGAACGCAAGCCCTTCGTGCGCAGACCTTCGAAATCATTACCCGATTCGATAACCTGTGGGCATTCCTCAACGTCTAGGCCTGTGACTTTAGAGATTGGTTGCGCTGTCTGCTGCGCCCGAAGCAACGGTGATGCCGCCAGATAAGCCACATCATGACCTGCGAAAGATTGCGCAGTGCGGGCAGCCATAGAGTGGCCCCGGGAAGACAAATGATAACCAGGAATCCGGCCATAAAGAATCTTGCCCGGGTTAAAAACTTCCCCATGCCGTACCAGGTGCACGATAGTCACCGGAACCTCCGAACCAGTACCACCGGATTTCTTGGTTTCATGCGATTGGTTGGCTGGGTTGGCTTGTTTCGCTTGGTTGGCTGCAGAGTGATCACTGGATGAGATATTCAGCATGGGGCAATTCTCCTTTTCCTGACATTAGGATTCGTCAGCTGCACGAAATGGCATTTCGAATAGCGTCCAGCCTAGCGCAGGTTCACTGTTGGCTGGACGCGAGCGACTAGAGCACGCTCGCAATCCCTGAACCTCAAAACCCCAGAACCCCAGAACCCCAGAGTCTCAGAATCCCAGAATCCCAGTCGAGGCGTGGTCGGTGCGCGGAGACTAAACCGCAACCATTAATTCATCGGCTGTGCAGCAGCTGCAGCCTTCGCCGCCGGTGCGAGCGCTTTTTCGAGAATTTCAAAGTCTGCATCGCCCAAAGCGTCGTGCACAAACCAGGTCTCAAAAGCCGAAGGTGGAACTACTACCCCGTTATCCAGCAAAGCATGGAAAAACGGACCGAAACGGAACGTATCGGCAGCTTGCATATCAGCGAAGTTGCGCCCCGGCCCCTCAGCAAAACGAACGGACAACATGGTGCCGGCACGCTGAATATTGTGGGCAACGCCTTCCGCCTGCAATGCACGCGAAATCATCTCGCTAAGAGTATCCGCGTGCGCGCCGATGCGCTGGTATAGGGATTCGTCGGCAAGCTGCAACGACTTGGTGCCCGCGGCAACAGCAACCGGATTACCAGACAAGGTTCCAGCCTGATAAACGGGGCCTTCTGGCGCCAGGTGAGCCATGATGTCAGCACGGCCGCCGAAAGCAGCGGCGGGCAACCCTCCCGAAATGACCTTGCCGAAGGTCACCAAATCACCAGCCACACCATCAATGCCGTACCACCCCTGATACGAAGTACGGAACCCAGTCATGACCTCATCGAGGATCAGCAAAGCACCGTTATCGTGCGCAAGGTGCTTCAACGCCTGGTTGAACCCATCCTCCGGGGCGACAGTTCCCATATTCCCGGCGGCTGCTTCCGCGATCACCGCAGCAACCTCCCCCTGATTCTCGGCAAACGCCTGGCGCACAGCCTCCAAATCGTTATACGGGACGACGATGGTTTCCGAGGCCTGTGCCTTAGTCACACCAGGAGAATCCGGGCTTGACGACGTCAATACACCCGAACCTGCGGAAGCCAGCAGAGCATCGACATGCCCGTGGTAACAGCCCTGGAACTTGATGATCTTGCTCTTCCCCGTATAACCGCGTGCCAGGCGAACCGCAGTCATCGTGGCCTCAGTACCCGAATTAACCAGGCGGACCTTGTCCACGGCAGTGCGCTGCGCAATCAACTCAGCCAGTTCCACCTCACCCGTGGTCGGTGTGCCGAAACCTACCCCCTTCTCCGCGGCACGAGCTACCGCCGCAACAATCTCCGGATGCGCATTACCGTGAATTCCTGGTCCATAAGAACACAGCAAATCGACATACTCGTTTCCGTCAACGTCAAACAAACGAGAGCCCTTGCCATGAGCAATAAACCGCGCAGTGCCTCCAACCGAATCAAAGGTACGAGCTGGAGAGTTCACACCACCCGGGGTGATATTCACAGCGCGACGAAACCACTCTTCCGAGCGTGCCGAAGGCAATGTAGCACCGGAACTGGCATCAACGTCAGCCCCGTTACCTGTAGAGGCACCGGAAGCAGAATGCCTTGTGGTTTCTACACTTGTGGTTTCTACCGTCGAGGAATCTACAGCTGTATGTGAATTGTCCTGAGTCATAACCCCTAGCTTACGGGGTCTGTCATCTACGAGAATTCAGGCCTAGAGGTGGTGCCCCCTCTAGAACCTGCGAGTTCCTACAACTGACGAGCAAGATTTTGCGCTGCCTTGCGCGCATGCTCAATCACCGCCGGGACGCCAACGCCACCAGCCCACGCTCCAGTCACGGCGATGCGGTCTACGTCGGCAAGCACTTCTTCCGCACGCTGCACAGTTTCTGTATGGGTGTGATCATAACGCGGCAACCCACCAAACCAACGCTGCGTATAAATCTCTTCAACACCAGCCGCACGACCGTCGAAACCAGTGAGTGCGGCGAGATCATCAAGAGCATAATCCACGAGTTCATCTTCCGGCGCCCGCGTGATCGTGTCATCACCAAAACGACCAAAGCTGGCGCGCACTATCGTGCCTCGCTCCGCCAAATGTGGCCACTTCCGAGATGACAATGTAAACGCTTTCGCCGTCACCCCGGGTTGATCAGCAGCGACAAGAATCCCAGAATTTTCCGGAAGCGCATTACCTTCTGGATCCACATCCGAAGCAAAACGCAAACCGACAACAGCAGAACTTGCCAACTTGATGGAGCTCATGATCTCCGCCGCCTTCGCGGTAGGACCAGGTAAGGATTTCAAGATCCGCGCTGCCATCGGAGCTGGAGCCGCAACCAAGACGGCGTCGTAAAGAGTTTCATCCACGCCCAGGCCAAGCAGCCGATACCTGGAAGCTGCGGCAGGTGCCGACTGCAAAGTAGCAGAGTCAGATTGCTGAGCGTCGGAGCCCATCTGGTCGGAGCTAGTAGCCCCCGAATGGCTTGCACCTTCCGAACTCGGGACCTCCGAACTCGGGACCTCCGCAATTCCAGTCACAAAAGTTTCCAGGTAGATCTCAGCATCAGAAGCCTGCGCCAACCGCTCATACAAAGTGGCATACCCGTTGCGGAAAGTGCCGAAAACCGGGGCGGGCTTCGCCCCACTAGAAGTCTGCGGCGATGCGGCTTTTTCACCCGCAGCAAGAACCTTGGCAACAGCAGCACTCAGCGTGACCGGCCTGCCCTCGCGCACCAACTCATCTAAAGCATTCGCTAAAGCCGGAACCGTGGCACGAACCCCCAAATCATCCGCAGCACAGGAATACACCCCACCCAACAACGCAGAAACACAACGATCGACGACTTCATCCCCATAACGATCACGCACCAATAATCCCAGGCTTTGATCCCCACCCAGCTCCCAGGCAATTGACTCTCGTTGCGCTTCCGCATCAATGGACTTAACCGTTTCTGGACTCACAAGACCCGCCACAGCCTGCCCTGTTGCCGGAATCCCCATCACCCCGGCGGTTGGCAACGCATGAGTGGTCTCCTGGGAATACAGCAACGGGCGCAAAGCAGAGGGATAAACAATCTCGTCAGCAAGGCCCAACTCTGCAAAAAACTCACGCGCATCATCCCGCCGGGCTAAAAACGCTTCCGCCCCCATATCAACCGGGCCACCGTCAAAGGGCACCGTGTGCAACTTACCGCCAATGCGCTCCGCACCTTCCCACACATCAATTTGTGCAAAGGGCAGCTCCTGGCGCAGCTGATAAGCAGCAGTCAAACCGGCGAGTCCGGCTCCAATAATTGCGCAACGAGTCATGAGAAAAATACTCCGAATTAGTCAGGTTGTGAAGGCGACGGCGGTAGCCGTCTAAATAGCTTTAGGCGCGCGAGTTCCGGCGCCCATGCTCTTTCAACGAGTTCCTGGCGCAGCAACTGCCCCAGTACCAGTTTCATGAATAAGTTCCACAGCCTTCGTAATGTCTTCCGGGACTGTGTTAGGTAGCACGCCATGCCCCAAGTTGAAAATGTGTCCCGTGGCATTACCAGCGGAAACCGCAGCCGCAGCTTCCCCTTTAATACGGGTAATCTCGCGGGCCATCGCCTGCTCGCCGCTAAACAAAATCGCTGGGTCCAAGTTGCCCTGCAACACACGTGGCCCCGCGGCCTGGCAAATTCGCTCAGCTGCACTATCCAGCGGCACGCGCCAATCCACACCCATAACCTCAGAACCTGCCTGACTCATGGCACCCAGCAACTCACCCGTGCCAACACCGAAATGAATACGGGGGATCTCACCTCGCACCGATTCCAGAATGCGCTGCGAATACGGCAACACAAATAGGCGGTAATCACGCTCTGTGAGATACCCAGCCCAGGAGTCAAACAGCTGCATGGCATCAATTCCCGCCGTAATCTGCGTCTGCAAAAATCGCGTCACCGTAGGGGTGATTTTCTCCATCAGCAAATGCCAGGTGTTTGGATCAGAATGCATCAACGATTTTGTACGCTCATGGTTTTTCGACGGCCCACCTTCCACGAGGTAACTAGCCAAAGTAAACGGCGCACCAATAAAACCAATCAGCGCCTGCGAATCCGTCAGTTCATCCAGAATTATCTCGATTCCCTCGGATACCTCCGAAATGTCGTCGTCCAGCACCGGTAGATCGCGCACGTCCTGAGGCGTACGCACAGGCTGCGCCATCACCGGCCCCCGCCCCGGAACAATTTCGACATCAACACCCGCTGCTTTCAACGGGATCACAATGTCTGAAAACAAAATCGCGGCGTCGACATCGTGGCGCCGCACAGGCTGCATTGTAATTTCAGCGAGCATCTCAGGCTGAAAGCACGCGTCCAACATGCTCGTGCCCTCGCGCAACTTCCGGTACTCAGGAAGGCTACGGCCAGCCTGGCGCATAAACCACACCGGAGTGCGGCTTGGGGTCCGCCCAAAGGCGGCATCAAGGAAAGGCGAATTGTTTAAATTCCGACGCGTCATAGCTCCCATTATCCACGAGGTCGCAACCTAGAACGAAACCGGCCTAGCAGCGTCCCTAGGCTGTCATGCAGGAACTTCCACCAGCATTTTTTCTTTAGCGCTCTGCGTCCTGCGAGGTCTTCTGCGCTTTTTGGGCATCTTCGCTTTTCCCGGAATTTCGGGCCTCGCGCTCCGCCTGCTTCTTAGCTTGCTTCTCTTTTTTCTTTTGCGCGCGCCGTTCCTGCTCAGCGCGTAGCTCTTGCTCCATCTGGCGCATACGTTCTAGCTCCCCGGTGTAGTCCAGCGTCTCATTTCGGCCTCCGAATATGAGAGTAAGGACAGCAGCAACACCAACAAGAACCTGCAGATTGCCGTCAATAATGTAGAAAACTTCCGGAATTTCGGACAACGGGTTGCCAGAAGACCCAAAAATCACAACCAGGCGGAACGTGAAATATAGGCCAAAGAAAAACAGCATCCGCCGTGCCAAACCTGCCCGCTTATGTTGCTTATTAAGCAAATACAGCATCGTTGCCAGTAGTCCAAGCAGCAGTACGGAGATCAGCCCCATCAATACGATCGAGCCATAAACACCAAAGTTCAGCAAACTCTCACTAATTGCTTGGCCGCTTTCTTCGATACTGCTAGCAGCCTGGGCTTGCAGTTCGGAAGGATCCCACAGCGCCAGCGCGATATTGAGAACTTGGTGGACAAACTCCACAACCAGTACGAACGCCCACAGCCGCGTATAAAAACGCACAGATTCCGGCTGTTGCGGGCGTTGGGATTTTTTCGGGGACGGGCTTGTCACACTCTGCTCCTGCAAATTCTTCCCTTTCGCGCCATCAGCCCTTGGTGAAACGCTGTTCGCCTTAGTGGCATTCTTAGTCGACAACTCTGGCTCACGGGACTGAGGCTGCAAATTCACCATAGGGTGCACCTTATACACTGTGTGGTTTTTGTGCACTGTAGAAGACAGAACGGGCCACCCGGCGGGCATCTTCTTAGCGCTGGTTTAACAGCCGGGCTGCATCCGTCGCAAAGTACGTCAGGATTTGATTGGCTCCCGCACGCTTAATGCTCAACAATGACTCCATCATTACGGCATCACGGTCAATCCAACCGTTATGACCAGCAGCTTGGATCATCGAATATTCACCAGAAACCTGATATGCGGCAACTGGCACAGGGGAAAACTCGGCAACCTCGCTGATGATATCCAAGTACGCCAGAGCAGGCTTTACCATGACAAAGTCTGCACCTTCATCAATATCCAGCTGCACCTCCAACAAGGATTCCCGTCGGTTTGCCGGGTCTTGTTGGTAGGTACGCCGATCCCCTTGCAATGAAGAACCGACGGCTTCTCGGAACGGGCCAAAAAACGCCGACGCATACTTCGCCGAGTAAGCCATGATTGCGACATCGGAATGCCCTGCAGAATCCAGCCCCTGGCGGATCGCTGCCACCTGACCATCCATCATTCCTGATGGAGAAACCAGGTGTGCGCCTGCTGCCGCCTGACTCACTGCCATATCCACGTAACAATCCACTGTTGCGTCGTTAAGCACGTCTCCGTTGGCGTCAAGAAGCCCACAATGTCCGTGACTGGTGAATTCATCCAGGCAGGTATCAGCCATGATTAACAAGTCATCGCCGAACTCTTTACGCAGGTGTGCGATCCCGCGGTTTAAGATGCCGCTTTCTGCCCACGCTTGTGATCCGTTCTCATCCTTGTGCTCTGGGAGCGGGACTCCAAACAAATCGACGCAACGTACTCCCTGTTCCAGTGCTTGTTCTGCAGCTCGGGTCAAGGAATCAAAAGTGTGCTGAGAAACGCCCGGCATCGCCGAAATCGGGTTCGGCGCGTCCAAACCATCAGCGATGAACATCGGAAGGATGAAATCAGCGGGGCGCAGGTGCGTCTCCGCTGTTAATTCCCGTAATGCGGGGGTGGTGCGTAGGCGACGGGGGCGACGGGACAGCGGGTAATCCACTTCGGGGACCTTCCTTAAATTTCTTATTTTCCAGGTAAGAGGGGCTGTGGAGCTAGTGCATAGTCAGTTACATAGTCAGCGAAACAACACGGTGGCTCCGCTCTAACTCTTGTTTGCCTGGGTACTACTTTCCGACAGCAAATTTCAAGAACTAGCATTTCGAGAATCAGTATTTCAAGAATTGGTACTTCCAGAATCAGCTTCTCCAGAGGCAGCTTTTCCAGAATCAGTACTTACCGAAGCCGCCGCTTTCCGACGCGTACGACGTTTTTTCCGCGGAGCCGGAAGGTTGCCCGTTGCGCGGAGGTGTGCCACGTGGTCCGCCAGGGCATCGATAAGATGTGGAACATCAGCGACTTCCGGGACGACGTCGACGCGCAGCCCCATCTCTTCTGCCGCGGCTTTCGCCATCGGGCCAATGCAAGCAATGATAGTGCGCTGGTGTGGTTTCCCCGCGATGCCCACGAGGTTGCGCACCGTCGACCCGGAGGTAAATGCCACCGCATCAAAGGCACCCGTTTTGATCATGTCGCGGGTTTCCGCTGATGGTGGAGCCGCGCGAACCGTCCGGTACGCGACCACATCGTCAACTTCCCAACCGAGCGCCTGTAGCCCGTCTACTAACGCATCACCGGCAATATCCGCGCGCGGCAGCAGGACGCGACCAACAGCGTCAATATCTTCCACATATGGTGGGAAAGATTCCACCAAGCCATGAGCGTTTTGTGCGTCTGCCTTCGGCAAAGCTTCCGGAACCATGCCTTTTTCACGAATAGCTTCGGCGGTTTTTCCTCCCACCGCAGCTAAGTGCACGCCAGCAAAATCGCGGGCATCCAGGCCCAATTCCGCGATCTTGTCCCAAACTACTTTTACCGCGTTCACGCTGGTGAACACGACCCATTTATAGCGTCCTTCGACAATGCCTTTGATTGCGCGGTCCATCTGGGCTGGGTTTCGCGGCGGTTCCACAGAAATCGTCGGCACCAATTGCGGAATTGCCCCATAGGAAGCCAACTGCGCCGACATTGGACCGGCTTGCTCTTTCGTGCGCGGAACCAACACCCGCCAACCGTACAGGGGGCGGTTCTCCCACCAGGAATACTTGGAACGGTCATCAAAGCTGCGCCCTAAGGTCACCACTAAGATGCCGTCAAGCTCTGCATTCAGCTTGCCCAGCGTTGCTAGGGTCGCCTCATAGGTGCGCTGCAAGCGTGTTGTGCCATTGACTGTGACAAACGCGGGGGTGTCAACGCTCATCCCACGCGTACTCAGCTCGTCGGCGATCGTCGGCAAGTCCGAAGCCCAAGCCTGCAACACGATAGGTTGTGTGGCGACAGACAATTGGTCCCAGTCGACGTCGCCATCGGTCATATCGGCTTCGGTGTAGGTTGAGCCCAGTGCTAATCCTGCAAACGACGGCACTGTGGAAGGCAACGACATCCCAGGAACCACCTGGAATTCCATGCCAGCGGCACTCACGGCGGAGATTTCCGCCAAAATCGCTTCCCGATTTAATGGGTTACCGGCAACCAACCGGATGACATCACTGCCTCCGGCCTCTTCTAACGCCGTGTGCAGCTGGGTGACGACCTGCTCCGAACCAGCAAACTCCCGCACATCAGCAGCCGTCGGGGCTGCTGGCCTTGGCGGCTTCCGACGAGCCCCCTGGGCTTTCGCCTCAGCACACATGCGGGCGTATTCCTGCTCTGCAGCATCTAGTTTTTCTTGGGGCACTGGCAGTGCCGAGCCCACAATTTCGCGTACCCCAGCAAGCACCTGCGAGTCTGCGACCGCAATAGCGTTGTACGCGAGTACTTCCCTGGCGCGAACTGTTAGAAGGTCCGGGTTGCCGGGTCCGGCGCCGACGAACACCACTTTGCCTTGGTGGGCGACGGAGGGGGCGTTGCTCATATAGACCTTTTCTACGCGCGGTCACGGACAGTAAACAAAAATAAACCACGACGAAGCACCGTCATCTGCGGTTTTGCCTTTAACCGGACCCAAACCGTAGACGGTGCATTATCGTGTGCTAGTACCAGCTTAAAGTAGACGCCGGAAAACTAAAAAACAAACGGATTAGTCGGGACTCATTGAAACTCGAGGGTTAACGTCAGGTTGCGCCCTTAGGGCGAGTAGTATGCACCCCTTTAGCACCCAATCTCAGTGTCCCAGCGTGGCACCGGTGGTGCGCTAGGAATCACCCAGGAGTTCCGCAGCGCCGTCGGCAAGCAATGCCTGCGAAACCTCTTCGCCTACCGCGATAGGGTCGGTACCGCTGGCAGCGGCGAGCAACCTCTTTTTCCCATCCAGTGCAAACACCCCACCATGGGCAGTAATCATTCCAGTCTGCTCATCGAAGGTGGAATACGCCGCGACCGGAGCGGTGCATCCTGCTTCCAAACGATTCAGCACCACGCGTTCCGCAAATGCGCAGTCACGGTCGATGACACTGGTGAGCTTGTCGACGACTTCCACAACCGCAGCATCATTCATGCGTACTTCCACGGCTAATGCCCCTTGCGCTGGAGCTGGCATCACTTCATCTACAGCAAAAACCTGGGTCGCTTTGTCCTGATAGCCATTTCGGATCAGCCCGGCATATGCCAATACCACTGCATCGAGTTCGCCGTCGTCAATCTTGCTCATTCGCGTTTCGATATTCCCGCGCAGAGGACGAATATCGAGATCCGGGCGTAAGGACAGCAATTGTGAGATTCGGCGAGGCGCCGAAGTACCCACGCGGGCACCTTCCGGTAATTCATCCAAGCGCAGACCATCGCGCGCAATCAGGGCTTCCCGGTTGTCCTCGCGCTTCGGGATTACCAAATGGAACCTGTCGTCCGCAGCCGTCGGCAAGTCTTTAAACGAGTGCACGGCCACGTCGCAGCCTCCTGCATCAAGTACTTCCCGCAGTTTCTGTGTAAATACGCCCACTCCGATACGCTCAACCGGGGCCATATTCACATCGCCTTCCGTTTTAACGATCTTTAACTCCGCGGGCGCACCAGCTGCAATAATCCAGTCACGCACGTGGCCAGCCTGGGTAGTAGCTAGCTTCGAGCCCCGGGTACCAATCTGCAACATGTTCTACTCCTTAGGCCCCCATGCGGGTGCCTTCTGCGTCTCTTAAAGCTTTTTAAAGGGATTCTTTAACGCTAATTATCCACGGAATTTTTATTCGTCCCAGCCTTATCCTCGGCCCTGGAATGGTTCCCGGCGTTATTACCCAGAGCAATAACTTCCTGCACGGACGGTAACTCATCGGCATCGACAGCAATCGAGCTACCATCGATCTCCAAACCAAACATTTCTTGGAGTGCTGTTTCATGGCTGACCGCGCCTGATTCCGCTGCGAGTTTTTTCGCCCGCACGGTGGGTTCGTGCAATAGCTTGTCGACGGCACGCCTAATCGCTACCTGTACTTGTCCGAAATCATCCTCCGACATGTGCGGACGCCTTTGCCGAAGACGCGCCATCTCACACTCAATCACGCCAGCAGCATGCTTGCGCAAGGCAGAAACTGCGGGGACCACTTCGCGTACGCGCTGTTCAGAAGCAAAGGCTTGTAACTCCTCACGAACAATGCGTTTCGCGTCTTGGTGGCCGACAGTGGTATCTTCATCGCTTTGCGACGTCAACGACTGATGCAGCCTCTCGATGTTGACCAGATCAACCCCGTGAAGCTTTGCGGTGTCATCCGCAATGTCGCGTGGCAATGAAAGGTCAATGAGTACCAGGTGACCGTGGCGCTGTTCCGGAATGGAAGCCCGGTCGACCGTGTAATTGTCTGCGCCCGTCGCCGAAACGATGATGTCTACTTTGCCATAAACTTGCTGACGGTCTTCGAAGTTCACAGCCTCTGCACACACGCCAGCTTGGTGCGCATGGTCGACCAGATTATCAGCCCGTTCGCGGGTGCGGTTAGCAACAATGATCTTGTCGACGCCCAACCGCCCCAGATGTGTGGCAGCCAAGGACGCCATCGCGCCGGCTCCCAATACCAAAGCTGTACGCCCGATCAGCAAAGGCTCGTCGACATGGTCGGGGGTGTGAACAGTTGCGGAGGCATCACCGCTCTGCAAACCCAAATCCATATACTGCAGCGCTTCGTTCAACGCAACAGTAACCATAGATGCGCCTGCCTCATCGATTTTAGTCTCGGTATGCACTCTCTTTCCTGCTCGCAGAGCAGATTGCGCCAGGGCATGAAGAGTTTTTCCAGCCGTGTTTGCGGCTACTGCACGCTGGTACGCCTTGCGTACCTGCCCGATGATTTGCTGCTCACCGACCACCATGGAGTCCAACCCGGAGGCGACCACCATCATATGCTCAGCAGCAGCATCCGCATAGCGCACGTAGAGATAGCTACGCAGTTCATCGATATCAATGTGAGAAATACGGTGCAGGACTTCCACCACATCTTGAACTCCGGAATGGAATGAATTCGTGACGCAGTAGACCTCCAAGCGGTTGCACGTGGAGATGATCATTGCCTCACTCAGCGACGAAGTGGCCACGAGCTCAGCATTCGTCTCCTCGCGTTGCATGCCATCTACGCTCAGTCGCTCCAACAAAGCGACCGGAGCCGAACGATGGGACATTCCCACGACGAGCACGCTCACATTTTCCTCCGCAATCTCACTAACTCAACTACAAAACTTAACTACAGTAATCCACGTCACGATTGGAACGACTCAGGGCTTCGCCCAGCACTCCGCGCCCACCAGTTAGGGCACTCCAGCTAGAGCCCTCCAGCTGTCCCGGATTTGGGTAGGCCCACACTCACGACTGAGGTCTACCCATGATATCAACCAAAAGGATAGCCCCAATGGCCACAGAAAGCAGAATCTCCAGGGCAATGGGCAAGCAAATTACCAGCTCCTAGAGCCCATTCTGCAAAGCAGCGGCCAACTCATCGTTGTCGACCTCCCAGCACGCGAATTCCTCGTCATCAAGAACCACCACCGGCACCCGGTCTCCAAACTCGACCGCAAGCTCAGCATCATTATCAACGTTACGCACGACCAGTTTTGCATCTGCGGCTGCAACGATTGGGGCGATCTGCTCGCGAACGCGAACACACGACCCACAATTTGTCCGAACCATCAATTCTACGATGTGCGTGGGCGTGGAGTTAGGTCTAGGAATATAACCAGCTTCAGCCTTATTCTCGGTGGCATCTTCCTCAGCTCGAGCGACCCCAACAGAATTATCGTGGCGCGATTGCATCGCGGACTCCCCGGATCGCCAAGCGTCATTCATCATGCAAACTAGCCTCTCTAACTTCTAAGCTATACGGGTCTATGTTCTGCGGGCCGCTCTAGCCCCAGGTCCAGTGCGGCTCAACGCCAGCTTCATGGCACCATCTTAGCTGCACACTGGGTAACCAAATTCTGCTTGCATCTCGAACACAGTATTCCCCGAACTACACTCTCAAGGCGACTAGAAACCGCTCCACAACCACATACTATCTGGCCAATCCACCCGACCGCAGTTGAACTGGCCCCCGAAAGTTCGCCCAAGCAGTTCTACACCAGAGAAAATACAGCACGAAATATTAATGGGTTTTTACATACAACAGGTAAAGTTTAGCGAGTGAATTTCTTGTCTGATCCTGACGGCAGTGGGCCGAACTCAGCAGAAGATTTCCTCGCGGAATGGTCTGCAAGTCGCGGCAATTTACGACGTTTCCTAGAAAACACCGTTATGCCACCGCTGGACGAGGCACACCAACAAGAAGCCGGTGAAGCCGCCGCCGCAAACGCCATTAGCGAAACTTTTGGCATCGGCCTCCCCGACTTTGACTCGGGCGTCGCCTCGGTCTCGGGATCAGTGAAAGCCGCAGGAAGCTTTAAACTCACTCAGCCCGACCCCGCCATACCGCAAGATATCGGCGCAGCTGCGTTTTTTGACGTAGATAACACCCTCATTCAAGGATCATCACTCGTCGTTCTCGCTATGGGCCTGGCACGGAAGCGGTTTTTTCGCTTGCGCGATATCGCCCCGATCGCGTGGAAACAAATAAAATACCGCGTTACCGGCTCCGAAAACATCAATGACGTAGCCTCAGGGCGCGAACAAGCCCTGGAATTTATTAAAGGCCGCACCGTAGAAGAGCTCAACGACATCTGCCAAGAAATCGTGGACTCAAGGGTTGCAGACAAAGCCTATCCTGCTACCCGTGAACTAGCGAACAAACACTTGGCAGCCGGCCAACAAGTATGGCTCGTGACGGCAACACCTGTGCAACTCGCCCAAATTCTAGCCCAAAGGTTTGGTTTTACAGGTGCGCTTGGCACCGTGGCAGAGGTGCAAAACGGCAAATTCACTGGACGACTAGTCGGCGACATCCTGCACGGACCAGGTAAAAAACATGCAGTCGCTGCTTTGGCTGCGATGGAGAAGCTAGATCTTGATCGCTGTACTGCCTATTCAGATTCAATCAACGATATTCCGATGCTGACAATGGTCGGCACCGCCGTAGCTATTAACCCAGATAGGGAACTGCGCAAGGAAGCGGAATCGCGAGGGTGGAAAATCAACGACTACCGTTCCCTACGCAAGGCCGTGCGGTCCTTCGGTGTACCAGCATTAATTACCGCACTATTTTCCTACGGTGCTTACGGTGGCTGGAAAATATTAGGGCCTTCTAAGAAAAAATCCACCACATAGAAAGCAAATAGCCACCGTTCAAACTAAAAGCCAGGTAAATCAAAAGCTGGTTAATTCAAGCACAGATTGCTGCCCAATAAATTTAACAACGTTCATTCATCTTTTGCTGCAACCCAACCCCATCATTGGCTGTGGATAACTCCGTTTCTCCACAGCTTTTCGGACTGTTCCCCCATTTCCACTGCAACTATCCGCCCCGGGCTCTTAACGTCAGTTCCATGACACCTTTAGGCAAGCTACGTGAGTTTTCCCCAGAACAGCACCAGCATGGTTCCCGGAAACGTCCTCCACACCTACATAACCAAAAACGGGCAGACGCTTGGCAACGAGTCTCCGACATTGCGTCCATCCTCTCGAAATTAGACGCAGAATTAGCAGATCTTTGCGATGAACTAGCGCAATCTAAAAGTAAACACCTCGACCACAGAGCATCTATTGCGCAAGCACTCGAATACCTTTCCCAGGCTGCTTCTGCCCGTCGATCCAGCGAAACTTCCCTTGCATGGTGTGCAGAGCGAACCGAAATTGGTCGATTGGTAGGCACAACGACCGCTCGTGGGTTTTATACCAAACGCCTAGGTTATTCCACATCACACGCCAATACTGTAAAAAATCGTGCAACAACCGCCTACGGACACATCCATATCGCCGAATACGATCCAGATGACGAGGAAGTCGAAGTTGAATCTAGCAATCAGCGATCAAAACGGATGCGTTTAGCAAAAAACAAGCTTAACCAGGAAAGATATGCCCAATCTACCGGTCGTGAACTTGCACGAAAAATTTCCACAGACAAGGTCGACGTAATTGATCGGGAGTTACGCCACCTTAACGACACCGCGGTGCCAGGAAAACACCAGGTTCGTCTAGAATCCATGAAAGAGGCTGACAAGGGACGCAACTGTGCCGACCTCACCCACTGGTGTCGTGAGCGTATACGCAACGCAAATAATCATCCTGACGCTTATTCGTCGCCTGCTAAGGCACGGGCAACCCAAGAATCTGCACGCTCTAAGCGCTACATTTCTCAACCCCGAGAGCTTCCCAACGGAATGATAAATTTCGGAATTACCACCGACCCTGTCTTCTCCACGCGCATTGAAGCTATTCGGGCAAAAGCCACACGAGTCTGGAAAGCCCGTCAGGCCGACGCCACTGTCACGGAGACTCGAACACTTTCACAATTTGTCCACGACTACTTCATGAACGCTATATTCGGGCCTACACCAAACTCGGAAGCGTCCCAAGTCACAGCGGAATCAGCAGAGAAAGCAACAACTGCTAGAGTGTCTGCGCAACTGGTGCTGGTCGGCACAATCGATGACTACCTAAATATGGGACCACGAACGAGGTTCCGGACAGATACCGGCACTACGCTAACCCCGGCAGAAATTATGCAATTGGGAATCTCCGAATGCCATCTTGGAATCACGGACAATGGCAGGGCAAAGCTTCTCGACGCGGGTTCAGTACGCAACACGACTCAGATCCAAAGAGCCTTTCTCACTGCAATGCAGCTAGTTTGTAGCCACCCTGGCTGTTCAGAGCCAGCGGCGAAATGCGAAGGCCATCACATAACTGCGTATTCTCACGGTGGAAAGACCAACATCGAAAACCTCACGCTACTTTGCGCCTATCATCACCGAGGCAATAACGACCAACGTGACGGCCAAAACAACATGGGCCACATGGAAAGAGAAAACGATACTCATCTTGTAGGCAAATTTAACCCCAGCACCGGAAAGATCGACATCAATGAAACGATTGCCGCACACAATGCTCCAGGTCGTCGGTTGCTGGCAGCCTCTCCAACGCCGACCAAGGCGCGCACCAAAAACAGAGCCGCATAGCCCGGATCTGCACTAGATACACAAAATCCCTGTGGAAACTAGTGGCATGGAGACTCGACGGTAATTTGGATGCCGAACTCCAGCCTGTTCCACAGGGTGCGTGCTGGTAGACAGACCACATAGGATCTGGCTCCAACTGAATAACGTGAGCTAGTTTACTTGCCCAGTTTACGACGCTGAACGCGAGTACGGCGCAGCATCTTGCGGTGTTTCTTCTTGGACATGCGCTTACGGCGCTTCTTAATGACTGAACCCATGGTCAGTACCCTCAATTCTTAGTTGATATGTGTACAAACTGCCGACACTAATGCTCACACTTTAGCGATTGTCAAGAAGCTTACCCAAATCTGGGCAAACTCCGGGGATTTCCCAGAACTGGCAAGTCTTAATGACGTAGCCTGGCTCGGTGTCCCTGCATCAACAGATGCCTGCCGCGAGGGTGCAAAGCCGATTAAAGGTTTGCAAGTTCCGGTAATAACTCAATCGCTATTGTGATGAGTCCGTAAAACTACCCAACCTCGTAAATCGACGAGTGCAGGTACTCGTTCACGGCTTCTTCGTGAACCCGGAAAGAACGTCCCACGCGAACAGCCGGCAAATCGCCAGCGTGCACAAGGCGGTAGACCGTCATTTTCGAGACGCGCATCATCTCCGCAACCTCGGCGATGGTCAGAAACGTTCCTTTGTCTTCATGTGCCATATGTATCTCACCCTTCAGCTCGTAGTGCGCTGCAGGCTTCCCCTCCCGCAGGACTTCACACGCACGTGCTCAAACTAGTCTAGCGTGTCACTTGTGACTATTGCGACCCGCCCTGCACATTAATCCCATCTATCGCTTGCAACCCCCGAATATCTCCTGGAACGTAACTGCTCACAAGTACGCAAAACCCGCCGCACCACACCAGTGCCAGTATGTATTCTGGCAACGATGCGGTCGGCGGGCGTTATCTCTGAAGCTCAACCGGTCATGATGCGGCGAGCTTTTTAGTAGGCATTAAACAACCAGACAGTCATATCACCGAGCAAGTGTCCTGCCGTTGCATAAAAGAAGTTTTAGCCAAGTTCCTTGGAGCGGTTAGCACAGGCCTCAGCTGCACGGAAGAACATGCCACGTAGACCAGACTCTTCAAGTTCACGAAGAGCATGCACAGTGGTGCCACCTGGAGAAGAGACGTTCTGCCGAAGGGTTGCTGGATCACGACCAGAATCCGTCAGCATCTTTCCTGCACCGTGGGCGGCATTGGTAGCCAGTTTCTCGGCGACATCGCGCTTCAACCCCATCTGCACACCGGCGTCGATAAGAGCCTCAGTGACCAAGAAATAATACGCTGGCGAGGAACCTGACATCGCGGTTACAGCATCCATATCGCCTTCTTCTACGATGACTACTTCACCAACTGCCTCGAGCAGTTCTGAAACTCCCGACATCTGTTCATCGGATACGCTGCTTCCTGGCGCTGCAGCGTTAGTTCCTTTACCGACCAGCATCGGGGTGTTTGGCATCACACGAACCACTGGCACCCCGCTGCCAGCCGCTTTTTCCATAGCCTCTAAGGTCAAACCTGCGGCCATGGATACGGCCACAGTTTTACCTTCCCTCGACTGCAGAGTCTCGGAAACATCTTCTAACAGATCAATAATGTGATAAGGCTTGACGCACAAAAACGCATAATCGGCGTCCTTGATCGCAGCCGCGTTATCCGAAGTAGTGTGCACACCGTAGTTTTCTTCGAAGTAGCTCGATTTCTCGGCACTACGGTTAGTCACGGTAATGGACTTTGGGTCGTAATCAGAGGCTACGAGACCGGAAACGAGAGCTTCTCCGATCTGGCCTCCACCTAGAACTGCAATGTTAGTCATGGTTTCTACGATGCCAGAAAGCAAAACCCCTAGCCACCACACTGTGGAAGACTAGGGGTTTAATGTGCAATCGAGTTCATAGCTTAGCTCGTGACGGTCGTGTTAACCACAACCAGTTTTTAGACGTTCTTGTCCCAAGCGGCGAGATAGCCAATCACTGAAACACTAGAGCACTACCAAGATCGCCGGACCAAAAGTCAACAACAAGCCCACGATAGCCGTCAATGTCATCGACAATCCATCACGCTCCGTGCGCAGGGCGTGAACTATGCCAGCCATAACACCGGTAACGCCGACTGCCAACGCGGCAACCAGGTAGTTATTCAGAGCACCCCAAAGCATTTCGAAGCCCTTGAATACAACGACGCCAAGCACGATGCCGACCAGTGCCAGTAAAATCACCGCAACCGGACTCATACCTTCGCCTTCGGAGACTGCGTCATCCTGATCCGCATCAGCGTGGACGGGAGATGGTCCGCCCGACGGTTGGCCATTCTCCTGCGCCGAATTATCAGGCCGCCCTGTCTGCTGAGCACCCTGAGCAGCTTTCTTCTGCGTGGAATTTATTCCGGTAGATTTTGCACCGTTTTGGCCAGCCCCACCAACCGGGGCACCCGCGGCTGCCTGCGTAAGCGAATCCGGAATGTTCTGAAATTCGGAGGTATCGTCATCAGCTCGCTTACCCGGTTTCACCGGCTGGCTAGCGGTGTCTGCTGTCTTCGCAGCTTTATCAACTGGCTTGCCGCCTTGCACACGCGGAATCTCACCAGTCGTCTCGGAGTCCTCGCGACTAGTTTCCTTGCGTTCTTGGTTCTTCTGATCGCGGCCGTTGGGGCGCTGGTTCTGTTTATCAGAACCGCCCTCAGTTCGTGCGCTCGTAGTGTCGGTAACTCGGGAGATTTCTGCGGTCTCGTCTGAGGCCGGTGTCGGTTTCTCTGGAGCTTTAGCACTTCCAGCACCAGCAACGTTACCGGCGTTACCGATACCAACACCTTTAGCTGCGCTACCAATACCAGCACCACTACCGCTAGCACCAGCACTAACACTGCTTACCTTCTCTTGGCTGGAATCCTGAACACTGTTGGCCTGTCCACCGGTCTTTGTCCCTGTACCGCCATTGTTTTTGTCACCGCTCTTATGGCCAACCGTGATGGTTTTGGACTTCTTCCGGGTAGTTGGCGGTGTTGCCGGTTGCTTCTTTTCGGCAGCCACAGGCGCTTTTGGTCCCGATGGTTTTTCCGTCGCCGCATTCTGCGCAGCCCCGGAACCTGCGTTTGCAGCTTTTGCACCCTTGTTGCTGCTGGTCTCACCGCTGCTGGTCTCATTGCTACTGGTTTCATCAATGGGGGACCCGTGCTTGGATTCCTTTGGCTTCGCGGTGACTTTCGGAAATGACCCAGTCAGCTCAGCGACGGAGACACCTCCGCCGTCTTCCATGCTGCGACGCCGACGTCGACGTGGTTTCTCCGAGTCGCCTCCGGATTTCCGTGCACCAGAACCGCCTTGAGCGTCGGCTTTCCCTTGGCCATCGGAGTTCTCTTTCCCGGCGCGGGCCAACAATTCCGCGACTGTTAATTGCTTGTCGTCAGACATGCTGTTTCTCCCTATTCCAGTCCTTTATCGATGCGACGCAGAATTACGCCTTCGCGCAGTGCCCAGGGGCAGATTTCGAGTTCGTCGATTCCTAATGCTCGCATACTAGCTTCTGCAACTAAAGCACCGGCAACGATTTGATGCGAACGGTCATTGCTCACGCCTTCTAATTCGGCTCGGTCGGCGGCAGTCATGCGGGAAATGAATGCGATCAATTGACGCAAACCTGGTGCGGTCAGATTACGTCGTACATAGGGCCCTGCCGACGATGGAGCGGCACCAGTAAGTCGCGCCAGGGTACGGATTGTCTTCGAGGTGCCTACCGCGATTCCTGGGGCACCGTAGGCGCGGATCTCGGCGGCAACATCCTTGAGCTCAGCGTCGATGTAGTCGCGCAGCGTGTTGATTTTCTTTTTGCCCGGCGGATCCGCATCAAACCAGTTATACGTCAACCGGCCGGCACCCAAATCCAGCGAACTGGCAACATCGGGGTGCTCGTCGGTGCCGGTACATAATTCGAGCGAGCCGCCACCGATGTCAATGTTCGTGATGCGACCAGCTGACCAGCCAAACCAACGTCGTACAGCCAGGAATGTCAACCGGCCTTCGTCCTTGCCAGAGAGGATTTCTAAGCGCACCCCCGTCTGTTTTTCCACTTCATCCAGCACATAGGCGGAGTTCGTGGCGGAGCGAATGGCAGACGTGGCAAAGGGCATGAATTCGTCGCATCCGAGTTTGTTGGCGAGTTCTTTAGCTTCCCCAACGGACGAGATCAGTTTCTTCAAACCTCGCTCGTGGATATTTCCGTCAGCGTCGAGCTGCTCCACCAGCTTTAGCGAAGTCTTCCAATCGCTCATGGGCGTTGGCCGACCGCCGTCCCGAACATCTACTGCTACTAGGTGGACAGTGTTGCTGCCCACATCAATTACACCTAATCGCACACTCCTAGCCTAAACGGTCTACGGTGTCTAGGTGTGAATCACGCACAGTCTTCTTCCATTTTCCTTGGTTTTCCTGCAAACTCTCCTGCCGGCAAATCTATTCGTGCTGGCCGGGAGGTTGCCCCGGATTTTGCTCGCGAGTGGTTCGAATTCACCAACCCGGACGATCCCGAGCATGTCTTTTCCGTCGACCTGACATGGGTTGAATCTCATTACAGTTGCAAGTTTGGCACCTCGGATTGTTTCGGCATCCGCGAAGGAATTACCGACGTGGCTTGTTGCACGCATGGGGCGTTTCTTGCCGACGAAACCGACCAGGATCAACTTTTCGACGCCGTCCGCAACATGCCCGCGAAATACTGGCAATTGCGCCCGAGCAATACTGATGAGCACTTGTCGGGAATAGCGCCTGCTGGCGAGTTAGAGCCGTGGCTAGTGTGGGACGAAGAGGAAAACGAGGATGGTGAAATGGAGCCGTCGTTGAAAACCCGAACTGTTGATGGTGGTTGTATATTCGCCAACCGTCATGGCTGGGCAACTGGCGCAGGATGTGCGCTACACCAGTGGGCAGTCGCGGAGGATGAAGAGCTAACCGTTGTCAAGCCCGAAGTATGCTGGCAGGTTCCTATTCGTCGACACGAGGATTATGAAACTCGCAGCGACGAAGTGGAAATTTTACGCACGGTAATCAGTGAGTATGACCGCCGCGCGTGGGGCAACGGTGGCGAGGAATTCGACTGGTGGTGTTCTTCGGCTCCGCAGTGTCACACGACGACTGATCCGTTGTGGAAGACACACCGGGAAGAGTTGGTGGCGGTAATGGGCCAACGCAATTACGAAATTTTGGCGAACCACTGCCAGATGCGTGATGCTGCCCGCGCGGCAGGCGTGAATCTCCCCCAGCATCCGGCGACGCGGGCGGCAACTGGAAATTAAACCTGAAAGAAACTAGGCGTCGAACTTATAACCTAGCCCGCGCACAGTCACCAGGTGTGTCGGGCGGGATGGTTCCGGTTCAATTTTGGAGCGTAACCGTTTGACATGCACGTCGATGGTTTTAGTGTCGCCGATGTAATCAGAGCCCCAGATGCGGTCGATCAGTTGCCCGCGGGTAAGAACGCGTCCGGCGTTTTCCAGCAAATATTCCAACAGGTGGAATTCTTTCAGCGGCATTGGAACTGCTTCGCCATCGACGTAAACGATATGGCTGTCGACGTCCATGCGCACGCGGCCGCCTTCCAAAACGTTATCGGCGGCCTCGATAGTCTCTGCTTCTGTGTTTTTCTCGGCCCCTCGACGCAGCACCGCCCGGATGCGGGCGGTGAGTTCACGAGCAGAATATGGCTTGGTCACGTAGTCGTCGGCGCCAAGCTCGAGCCCGAGCACCTTGTCAATCTCAGAGTCACGTGCGGTGACCATAATGATCGGAACCTGCGAGGTAAGCCGGATTTTCTTACACACCTCAGTGCCCGACATCCCGGGAAGCATCAGATCCAGCAAAACGATATCGACGTGTTGTGACTGAAACGTCGACAGCGCCGTGGGGCCATCAGCGGCAATGACCGTCTCGAATCCCTCTTTGCGCAGAAGAAATGCCAGCGGATCAGATAACGACTCTTCATCTTCCACGATCAAAACAGTAGCCATGGGGCTTGTGTCCTTTCGACGTTCAACGGCGTGTAACGTTTCGCCGGCTCGACGGCCGCAACCTGTTTCCTGCCACAGGGGCGATTCTATAACAGCTCGCCGCTAAAAAATCACGGTTCTTCTGGTTTTTCCCGGCTGGGTAGGCCTTCCGGATTTTCTGGGGTTCCCCGGTTATCTAGGCCTTTCAAATCTTCTAATTCTTCTAAGTCTTCCAGTTCATGCCCGCCCATGCCGTCACCTTGGTAACGCGGCAACGCCAGGGTAAACATGGTGCCCTCGCCCAATTCGGAAAATAATCTGATATTGCCACCGTGGTTGGCGACCACATGCTTCACGATCGCCAGCCCCAGGCCCGTGCCACCGGTTTGTCGGGAGCGGGCCTTGTCGACTCGGAAAAACCGCTCGAATACGCGCTCCTGGTCTTCGGAAGCAATACCAATGCCTTGATCAACGACGTGGATGCAGATTTCCTCAGCGGATACTGCCTCGTAACTCACAGTCACCGGTGTGGAATCTGGGGAATAGTTAATGGCATTGGAGACTAGGTTCGACACTGCCGTAACCAACAGATTTCTATTACCGACGACGAATAGCCCCGAGTTTGATTCGGCACCACCGGTTGCGTCACCACTAGTTGCGTCGCCTCCAGTTGCACCGCTGGTTGCATCGTCGCTAGTTGCGCCGCTGGTTCCATTCACAGCCCCCAGGTTTCGCAGAATAATGCCGTGGTTTTCTGCTGCCACCTGGTTACGCGCAATCGCCGCACTAATGACCTCGGCCACGGAGACCGGCGCAATCTCTGGAAGCGCTTCCGCCCCCTGCAACTTGGACAAGGAAATCAGCTCATTGACCATATCCGCCATGCGGTTAGCTTCGCGCTGCAGCTGACGCCCAAAATGCGTCACGTGCTCCGGATCATCCGGCGAACCCAACAGCGCTTCGGCCAACAGCGCCATCCCCCCAACCGGGGTTTTTAGCTCGTGGGATACGTTCGCGACGAAATCCCGCCGTGCCGATTGCATACGCACGTTTTCGGATTCGTCGGTGCCATAGACAATCATGAAACGATCGTCGACAAGGGTTAAGGGCTTAACCAGCGCGCGCACGTTGGAAATCCGATTACCCGTGCGATGCTTAGGCACGGAAAGCTCGAGGTAGCGGTTTTCTTTTTCTTCGTCGTCAAAGACGTTTGCAGCCACCCGCCACACCTGTGGGTTAATGGTGCGCGCGTGCACCAGAGCCATGTCGTGAGCGCGGGCATTCGACAGCATGACATCGCCATTGCGGTCCACTACGACGATGCCCGTCGGCGATGATTGAATAACCAAATGCAACATCTGGCCGACGGTGGCAACCTGGTTAGATTCCAAAATCCGGTCCGAGTCCTGGGTTTGTTCTTCAGCACCGAACCGGCCCAGCTGCCCACCGCGGCGCAACCACACCGCCCCAGCGACAAGTAGCACTGCGGTGACCAGTACCGTCACCACGACGGCAAGAACAACAATCTGGGTTGTCGTCACGTGATTTACTTGGCCTGGCCCTGATTCGCTACGGCAGCAGCACCCGCCTGCGCGGCTTCTGGGTCCAAGTAGTCGCCTCCTGGGTTCACGATGCTGCCGTCGGCGGCAAATTCGTACACCAGTGGCATACCGGTCGGGATATTCAGCGCGGCAATATCTTCGTCCGAAATCGCATCCAGGTGCTTAACAAGTGCGCGCAGCGAGTTGCCGTGCGCAGCCAACAACACGGTCTGACCATCCCGCAGGCGTGGCAAAATCTCCGCCTCGAAATATGGGATGGCCCGGGCTACGACGTCTTTCAGGCATTCAGTGCGGGGCGGGTTGTCCACATCCGCATAACGCGGGTCGCCAGCTTGGGAGTACTGGGAGTCGTCGGCAAGCTCCGGTGGCGGGGTGTCATAAGAACGACGCCACGACATGAACTGATCCTCACCGTATTTGTCGCGGGTTTCGGCTTTGTTCAAGCCTTGCAGGGCACCGTAGTGGCGTTCGTTTATGCGCCAGTTACGGACTACAGGAATCCAGTGGCGGTCGGCCGCAGACAACGCAATATTTGCCGAACGGATAGCACGACGCAGCAGCGAAGTGTAGACCACCTCTGGCTGCAGCCCAGCAGCGGCAATCAATTCTCCGGCCCGGCGCGCCTCGCTTTCTCCACGTGCGGTCAGGTCTACATCAACCCAGCCGGTGAACTGGTTGGATTCATTCCAGGTGGATTGGCCATGGCGCAGCAAGATGAGCTTGCCGTTGGCAGAATTCGGTTCAGAATTAGGTCCAGTCATAGCTTCTAGCATGCCACGGTCGGCGGAATCAGTGCCGGAGCCACGGCGAGCTCGCCAGACTCCGCACCCCTTCAGTTCCCCGTCAGTTCCCCTTTAATTCCCGCTGGCTTGCCGGTTGTGCAACCTTGCTGCCCCATCAGCACTCGCAATCGCATCCTGGAATACCCCCACTAGCCGGTCCGCAGCCGCCGCCCACGAGAACTGCGCGGCGTGGCCCACCGCGGCCTGCCCCATCTGGACACGGCGTTCGTCGTCGTCCAGCAAATCTGCCAACGCATCGGCCCAATCAGCAGGGTCGTGGCCGTCGACAAGCGTGCCCGTGCGACCGTCAGCGACCGCAATCGGCAGGCCACCGACCCGCGCAGCCACCACCGGGGTGCCACAAGCCTGTGCCTCCATGGGAACGAGCCCGAATGATTCGTTGTAACTCGGCACCGCAATCAGGTCAGCAGCTTGATACACCGCGACCAGCTCCTCCGGCGGGCGGGTATCAATGAACCGGATGCATTTGCCGACGCCCAGTTCACAGGCAAGATTGTGATAATAATCCGGGCTGGCTGCGCTTCCCGAAGGGCCACCGCAGATCACCACTCGTAGGCACCGGTCCGGCTCGCGGCGGAAAAGCTCGGCGGTGGCGCGGATGAGCACCTCAGGGCCTTTGAATTTCTGTAGCCGGCCGACGAAAGCGACCACTTTCGTGTGTAGTGGGATGCCGAGTTCGCGTCGGGAGCGCTCAGTGTTGCGGTCTGTGCCCGGGGTAAACAGTTCTAGGTCGGCACCTGGCGGGACCACCATGATCTTGGAAGGTTCGGCATCATAATGGCCGATGAGGTCGCGGGCTTCTTCGTCGGTGTTAACGACGAGAGTGTCGGCGTTGTCGACGAGTTGCTGTTCGCAGATGCGCCGGGCCTCAGATTCGGCGGTATCGTCAGCCGAGCGGTAGGCGTTTTTCACCGCCGCAAGCGTGTGGGCGGTGTGGACCAGGCTGATGCCCCACAGGTCGCGTAACAACCAGCCAACCTGGCCGGAGAGCCAATAATGGGAATGGATCGCATCGTACGGTGCGTGGCAGGGAGCGTAGCCAGTACGGGATTCCTGCTTTGCCGCCGGCTGGGATTCTTTGTTGACGAACTGCACGATGCCCCCGGTGAAAGCAACCAGCTGCGTCGGCAACGATTCTTTTTCTAATCCGACATAAGGGCCCGCGATGATGTTGATAACGCGGAGGTTATCGGCAAGTTGCATGACCTCCGGCTGGGAGGATCGGGTGGCGCGGGTGAAGATATCGACACCAATACCCTGTTTCGCGAGCTGGCGGGCAATATTTAAGACGTAGACGTTCATGCCCCCGGCATCGCCGATTCCCGGCTGCTCGATGGGTGAGGTGTGCATAGAGATCATGGCGATGCGCATACTTGCATCCTAAAGATACTGGCGTACTGCAGCAGAACTGGAGCTTCTATAGGTCGCGACCTAGAACTATAAGCCCAGCGTAACCACTAGACCTCGCATACAAACAACTTGACACGCTCCCACGAAACGCCCCACGTTGCCGGGAGTACACTGGAAAGAGTTCTCCAGTCCGGACAAAACAATCCGCACTACAAAACCAGTCCCGGTACACCCACCCAGCATGAAGGAAGCACAGTAGTTCTATGTCGGCTTTTGAATCGAAGGCATGGTTGCAGCACTACGCACCATCGACTCCGCACACGCTTGATTACGGCAACGTCACCTTGCTGGATGTTTATGACAACAACCTAGCGATCAACCGGAACAAGCCCGCGACGTGGTTTTTCGGCCACCGCATGTCCTACGGCGAGCTTGATGAGCAGGTTCGCGGTATTGCCGCTGGCCTACGCTCCCTTGGCGTCGGCCCGGGCGATCGTGTCGCACTCATTTTGCCGAACTGCCCGCAACACGTGGCCGCGTTTTATGCTGTGCTCAAGCTGGGCGCGATCGTCGTCGAACACAATCCTCTCTACACGGCACATGAGTTGTACGATCCTTTCGTCAACCATGGCGCCCGTGTGGCGATTGTCTGGGATAAGGCCGCGGAAACGGTGGAGAAGCTACGCCAGGACCGCGACCTAGCGCTGGAAACGATCATTTCGGTGAACATGGTCGAAGCGATGCCGAAGTTCAAACAGTGGGCCTTGCGCATTCCACTGCCGAAAATTCGCGAAACCCGTAAGCAGTTGACCGCACCTGCGCCAAACACGGTTCCGTTTTCTGTGCTTGCCGACGGCTCTATGGGCGGTTCGGCGGGCGATTTTGTGCCTGCCGACGGCGTCGACAAGAACACACCCGCACTGCTTTTGTATACCTCGGGCACTACTGGCACACCGAAGGGCGCGCAGCTGACCCACGGCAATCTGTATGCCAACATTTTGCAGGGCAAGCACTGGGTTCCCGGGCTAGGAGATGAACAAGAACGCCTGTTGGGGGCGCTGCCCATGTTCCACGCGTATGGTCTGACATTTTTCGGCACGTTGGGGCCATTTTTGGGCGCCGAGATGGTTCTGCTGCCGTCGCCACAGATTCCGTTGCTGATGGACATTATGAAAAAGCACCCGCCGACATGGATCCCGGGTGTGCCACCGCTGTACGAGAAAATCATCGAGGCAGCCAAGGACAAAGATATTGACCTTTCTCAGGTGCGCAATGCATTTTCTGGTGCTTCTACTCTGCCGGTACACACCGTGGAAAACTGGGAGCAAGCCACCTCTGGCCTTTTGGTGGAAGGTTATGGTCTGACTGAATGTTCGCCGATTTTGGTGGGTAACCCCATGAGTCAGAACCGTCGGCCCGGTTATATCGGTGTCCCATTTCCTGATACCGAAATTCGGATCGCAAACCCGGACAACCTGGATGAGACGCTTCCCGACGGCCAGGAAGGCGAGCTTCTCGCCCGTGGGCCGCAGGTTTTCCGTGGCTATTACGACAACCCGGAGGCTACAGAGGCTGCGTTCCACGACGGCTGGTTCCGCACCGGCGATGTCGGTGTAATGGAAGAGGATGGTTTTATCCGCCTGGTTTCGCGCATCAAGGAAATCATCATTACCGGTGGTTTTAACGTGTATCCGGGTGAGGTGGAAGAGACGATGTTGAGCCATGCCGACGTCGTCGAGTGCGCCGTGGTGGGCCGTCCGCGTTCCGACGGTGCCGAGGATGTCGTGGCTTGTGTGGTTTTGCGCGATGGCGCCGAGCTGAACCCAGAAGGGCTGCGTGCTTTTGCCAAGGAGCGACTGACTCCATATAAGGTTCCCCGCACGTTCTACCACTTTGAGGAGTTGTCGAAGGACCAATTGGGGAAGATCCGCCGACGCGAGGTACAGTCTGACCTGCTGAAACGTTTAGAGGATGCGAGCTAGCGGAGGGCTACAGGTTCTGTAGTTCCTTCTTATCGCTTCTGGATACAGTTTTCACCGCCCGGTTTTCCGGGCGGTTTTCTTTTTCTCGGTTTCTGTCTGCCAGTTTTCTCTCTGCCGGTTTCTGTCTGCCAGTTTTCTCTCTGCCGGTTTCTGTCTGCCAGTTTCTCTCTGTCGGTTTTCTGTCTGCCGGTTTCTCTCTGTCAATTTTCTCTCGGCCGGTTTCTGTCTGCCAGTTTTCTGTCAGGCTGGCACAGCCCCTCCCCGCTTTTCCGGTTGATCTTCGCTAACCACCCCCTTACGAACACCAACTATTTTGTTTGCCTGCAAATCAGTTAATGTGCTTTCCACGTGCCGCAGTCTGGCCCCAAAGTACCGCTTTAACGAACACACCCTAGCCAAGCGAGCCCCAATCGCCTACTGTGGTTATGGAACCAAAACTGCAATACAGGTCACAATATTTCGGTGCAGTTCGCTAGCGACGGTTCGTACACCCCGCAAGGTTTGCCCACCTACGGCCCAGCAAGCGAAGCCAGCAAACGCCAATACAGGAGGATTGTTCCCATGTCAGAGCCCAAACATGCTCTCAACACCGACACAAACAACAACAGAAATGAGGACACAAACAACAATCCAAACGACAACGCAAACACCGGTGCGGCAACCGCATTCAAAAACCGCGCCTGGTTACAGCACTATAACGACGCCTGCCCTCCCGAAATCGATTTCGCGGATCTCACCCTTGTCGACAATTACGTCGAAAACCTCAAAAATCACCGGGATCGCAACGCCACCTGGTTTTTCGGGCAATCGACGACGTATGCGCAACTTGATAAGCAGGTCCGCGCGGTAGCCGCAAGCCTAAAATCACTAGGAGTCAGCAAAGGCGACCGGGTGGCTGTGGTGCTCCCTAACTGCCCGCAGCACATCGTCGCGGTGCACGCCATCCTGCGGTTAGGTGCAACCGTCGTCGAGCACAACCCGCTGTACACCCCATATGAGCTAGAAGGCCTATTCAAAGACCACGGAGCGCGCACTGCCATCGTCTGGGACAAAATCGCTAGTTCGCTGGAGCCGCTTCGCCACGCCACAGCGCTGCAAAACCTCATCGCGGTAAACATGGTTGAGGCCATGCCCGTAACCAAGCAGCTGGCGTTGCGCTATCTGCCGTTACCTGCGGTGCGTGAAAAGCGCGAGATGCTCACTGCAAAAGCCGATAACGCGATCCCCTACCGCATGCTTCTCGACGGCGCGATCGGCGGCACTGGTGAAAACCTGGAACCAGAGCCGACGCTGACCCCGGACGACATCGCATTCATCCTTTATACTTCCGGAACCACCGGCGCCCCGAAGGGTGCGATGCTTAGCCACCGCAATATCTGCTCCAACGTGCAAATGGCAAAGTACTGGCTGCCCGGAATTGGCGAAAAGCCCGAAACTCTCATGGGTGCACTGCCTATGTTCCACGTGTACGGTCTGACCCTCATTGGCGCGCTGGCTTCCTACGTCGGCGGTGAGATCATCCTGCTGCCTAAACCGGAAATCCCCTTGATTCTCGATGCCATCAAGAAGCGCAAGCCCACCTGGTTGCCCGGTGTGCCGACACTCTACGACAAAATTTCCGAGGAAGCCCAAAAGAAGGACCTCGATCTGCAGGGCATCCGCTATTCTTTTGCCGGTGCTGCCCCGCTACCGGCATCCACCGTCGACGAATGGGAAAAACTTTCAGGCGGCTTGTTGGTCGAAGGCTATGGTTTGACCGAAACCTCGCCGGTGATCGTGGCCAACCCCGTCAATGAAAACCGACGCCCAGGTTTCATTGGCGTTCCGATGCCAAATACGCTGATCCGTATTGCAAACCCCAAAAACCTCGACGAGACCATGCCGGATGGTGAGGAAGGCGAGGTACTGGTCAAGGGACCACAGGTTTTCCAGGGCTACTTAAATAAGCCGGAAGCTACCGAGGAAGCATTCCATGATGGCTGGTTCCGCACTGGCGATATGGGCGTGATGGAAGAAGACGGTTTCTTGCGCCTGGTTTCGCGTTTGAAAGAAATCATCATCACTGGCGGGTTTAACGTCCACCCTGCCGAGGTAGAAGAAACCATCAGCGCCCACCGGGATATCGCTGACGTTGCTGTGGTGGGTCGCCCACGCAAGGACGGCTCGGAGGACGTTGTTGCCTGTGTGATTCTTAACGACGGTGCCGAGCTAGATCCGGAAGGTTTGCGCGAGTTCTGCCGTGAACGTTTGACCCGGTATAAGGTTCCGCGCACCTTCTACCACTTCGAGGAACTAGCCAGGGACCAGCTGGGGAAGATTCGTCGCCGCGAGGTCCAGGCTGACCTGATTGCACGCTTGGAGCAGGCGTAGGCGAAGTTTTTGTTCGCTATCCCACGAGCACAGGGCACGAATATAGATTCGTAAAATCACGCTAATTTTGGGCGGGCCGACGTCGATACCGCTACGTCGATCCGCCCCACTTCCATTTTTCATCCCTTTTATGCTGCGGTTTTAACAAACCGCACTAAAAACTTGCGTAGTTTATGTGAAACGACTCACCAATTGGTAGTGTGGGGACCATCTCAAAAACGTGTGATGTAAAGCACCCCTACGCAAGGAGGTAGCAATGACCGCTTCGGATACCAAAGCGTGGCTACAGCACTACGGCGATATCCCAGAAAAGCCGGAATACGAGCACAAGACGCTGCTGAGTCTGTACGACTCGAATCTGACCAATAACCACCATCGGCAGGCCACCTACTTTTTTGGCGAGTCGATGACTTACAGCGAACTCGACAAGAATGTGCGCGCTGTGGCGGCTGGCCTGAAGGCCTTCGGTGTCGGCCCTGGTGATCGCGTGGCGGTCCTGCTACCGAATTGCCCGCAGCACGTTATTGCGTTTTATGCCATCCAAAAAATTGGCGCAACCGTCGTCGAGCACAACCCGCTGTACACGGCGCACGAGCTAGAAAGCCTGTTTAGCGACCACGGCGCCCGCATCGCGATTTGTTGGGACAAAGCCGCCCCAATGTTGGAGCAAGTCCGCAGCAAAACCCCGCTCGAGACCATCATCTCGGTCAACATGATTAATGCGATGCCCCGCACCAAACAGCTGGCCTTGCGCTACCTGCCCTTGCCGTCGATCCGCGAAAAACGCAAGCAGCTTTCCCAGTTCGCCCCAAACACCATTTCATTTGAATCTTTGGCCAGCGAAGCCTTCGGTGGCGACGGGCGGGAAATTCGCACCCCAGATTGTGTCACCAGTGATTCCACCGCGTTAATCCTGTATACCTCCGGCACCACGGGCACCCCGAAGGGCGCAGAGCTCACCCAGGGCAATATCTCGGCAAATATCGCCCAGATCCTGACCTTCTTCCCCACCCTGGGCCGCAACCCGGACGAGCGCGTGCTGGGTGCTCTGCCAATGTTCCACGTGTACGGCCTTACGCTGATCGCCGGGCTTGCCGTATCACTGGGTGGCGAGATGGTGCTGGTGCCGAAGCCAGAAATCCCGTTGCTGATGGACGTGATCAAAAACCGCAAGCCATCCTGGATGCCGGGCGTGCCGACGCTGTACTCCAAGGTCATGGAGGCCGCCGAGAAGCAGGACATCGACCTGAAAGGCATCACCAATTCCATTTCCGGTGCCGCCCCGTTGCCGGAGGCCACCGTCGAGAAGTGGGAACAACGCACCGGCGGCCTGCTGGTGGAAGGCTACGGCTTGACCGAGACCTCGCCGGTGTTGTGTTGTAACCCGCACTCAGAAAACCGTCGCCCGGGTTATATTGGCATCCCGTTCCCCGATACCCAGGTGCGCATCGCTAACCCAGACAATCTGGACGAAACCATGCCGGATGGCGAGGAAGGCGAGCTGCTCGGCCGCGGCCCACAGGTATTCAAAGGCTACCTGCACAATGAGGAAGCCACGGAAAACGCTTTCCACGACGGTTGGTTCCGCACCGGTGACATGGCTGTGATGGACGAAGACGGCTTCGTGCGCATCGTGTCCCGCATTAAGGAAATGATCATCACCGGCGGATTCAACGTCTACCCTGGTGAGGTCGAGGACTGCCTGGGGCAGCACCCTGATGTGGAAGAGTGCGCTGTCGTCGGCCGCCCACGCAAGGATGGCTCGGAGGATGTCGTGGCCTGCGTGGTTCTGCGGGCAGGCGCTGCACTGGATCCGGATGGGCTGAAGGATTACTGCCGCGAGCGCCTGACTGCCTACAAGGTTCCGCGCACCTTCTACCACTTCGAAGAGCTTGCCACTGACCAGATTGGTAAGCTACGCCGCCGCGAAGTTCAGGCCGATTTGCTGGATATGCTGGGCCTGGTGCCGAAGGAAAAGGACGAGGCTGCTGCCGCCCAGCCGGAAGACGGCGGTACGCAAGACGGCGCCGCTACGGATAAGTAGCTTGCGCTGAATAAGATCCACTTCCCCGGAGTATTTCACGCCCTGGTTCGCCCATGATAGTGGCCAGCCAGGGCGTTTTATTGTGCAACTATGCCGAACATACGCACTCAAAACATGGTTTCTGAAACAAAATCATGAGAATTTACTCACATTTGCCGCGAGTTATCCACGTGAGATAACTCGCATGCACTACGGTGAGCAAAGACAACATGAACGTTTCCTCATATTTTCTGTAAAGGATGCCACTGCATGTCTTTGACACCGCTTGATTCCATGCGCGCCCCCGCCATCATCTTTGCTGGTCAAGCCTCGGAATGGGAAAAGCAGCTGCGCAACGCCGCTGCCAGCCACCACGCCGTCGGCCGCCTGGACAATTACCTGACCCAAGCCCGTAGCCTGGTCAGCCCTTACGCCCGCACCATTGCTTCCACTATCCCAGGAGCCATGGAGCGCTTGGAAACGCTCGTGCACGCGGACTCCCAAGACACCGGCGCATCCAACCACACCACCAGCCCGAACAATTCCACTAGTTCCAATGACGTATTCCCCGCCGTCAGCATCCCGGGCATCGTGCTCAGCCAGCTGGCTGCCATTGATCAATTGCGTGACCTGGGGATGAACCTTGCAGGTTGCGACCTAGAACAGGGCTCAACACAGAACAACCCAACCACCGCCTTCGGCCACTCCCAGGGCAGCCTCGGCATCGCCGCCATCAAACATCCAGTACACGCACTGGCCCTGGCCATCCTGATGGGCACAGCAGCAAGCGTCGCCCACGGTTCCACCGATTCCCGCTCGCACATGCTGTTAATCCGCGACCTCCCGCGCGATGTCGTCGAGCAGTCCCTGAATGGGACCACCACTGGCTCAGCCGCCATCTCCGTGGTCAATGGCACCCGCGCTTTCGTTGTCTCGGGCACCCCGGATGAACTCGCAGCGGTAGAAAATAACGTCGCCGCCCACGCCAGCGCCTATAACGACGCCCTGGAGGCACGCGAATTCGGCGGCTCAGAACTCACTCCAAACTTCACCTACTTACCGGTCGCGCTGCCTTTCCACCACGACAGCCTCACCGAAGCCGCAGAGTTGACCATCGAGTGGGCCCAGGCCTGCCAGCTGGATCTCGGCGACACCGATATCGCCACCGTCGTCCGCGACATCCTGATCCGCCCGTTCGACTGGACCGCACAGACTGCCCAAATGGTCGACCAGCACATCAGCCACGCTCTGGTGCTTGACGACGGCCTGGCCAAACTCACCACCCCGCTCGTGGCGGGCACCGGCCTGTCCGTCGTTCCGGCTTGGACGGCGTCGCAACGCGATAACCTCGCTACCCCCGGCGCGCAATTGCCTACTGCGCGCGACTGGTCTGAGTTCGCCCCACGGCTGGTCACACTGCCGGATGGCAAGACGTACACGCAGACGAAGTTCTCTGCACTGACCGGCTTGTCCCCGATCATGCTCGGCGGCATGACGCCAACCACCGTCGACCCAGCCATCGTGGCCGCTGCCGCCAACGCTGGTTTCTGGACGGAGATGGCCGGCGGCGGAATGTATTCCGAAGAACTGTTTACCGAACTGAAGAATTCGCTGATCCGCCAGCTGCAGCCTGGACGCACCGTGGCGTTTAACACCATGTTCTTCGATCGCTTCATGTGGAACTTGCAGTTTGGCCAAGCGCGCATCGTCCCGAAGGCCCGCGCGAACGGCGCCCCAATTACCGGTGTCACCATTTCCGCTGGCGTGCCGGAAGCCGACGAGGCCACAGAACTGCTCGCCCAGCTGCGTGCCGACGGTTTCCCATATATTTCCTTCAAACCGGGCACCACCAAGCAGATCCGCGACATCCTAGCCATCGCTGCCGCCAACCCGGAGCACCAGTTAATTCTGCAGATCGAGGACGGCCACGCCGGCGGCCACCACTCGTGGCTGGATTTGGATGAGATGCTCATCGACACTTACGCCGCTGCCCGCGAGCACGATAACGTCACCATCACCGTCGGCGGTGGCATCTACTCAGCAGAACGTGCCGCGGAATACCTAACCGGTACGTGGTCACAGAAATATTCTCTGCCGCGCATGCCGGTCGACGGCGTGTTCGTCGGCACGGTCGCCATGGCCACCAAAGAAGCCATTACCTCCCCGCAGGTCAAACAGCTGCTCGTCGACACCCCAGGTATCAGCCCGGAGACCAATGGCGGTTGGGTCGGCCGCGGCCGCGCTAACGGTGGTGTGGCCTCTGGTCAGTCGCATCTACTGGCGGATCTCCACGAAATCGACAACTCTTTCGCCGCTGCGGCTCGCCTGATCACCTCGCTGGATCCAGCTGATTACCAGGACCACCGCGAAGAGATCATCGCCGCATTGGCCAAGACCTCCAAGCCGTATTTCGGTGACGTCGAGACCATGACCTACCAGCAGTGGCTGGAGCGTTTCGTCGACCTGGCCTTCCCGTTCATGGACCCAACCTGGCAGGATCGCTGGTTTGACTTGTTGCACCGCATCGAAGCGCGCCTGCACCCAGCCGATCACGGCGAGATCGACACCCTGTTCCCGACGCTCGAATCCGTCGCCGATGCCCCGGCCAACCTGCGCACCTTGCTCGAGGCCTTCCCGCAGGCTGCCACCACTACCGTCGCAGCGCGCGATGCCGCCTGGTTTGTTTCGCTGAACCATAAGCACAACAAGCCGATGCCATGGACCACGGCCATCGATGGTGACCTGAAAAAGTGGTTCTCCAAAGACACCCTGTGGCAGGCGCAGGAGGATCGTTACGACGCCGATGCCGTACGCATCATCCCGGGCCCGGTCTCGGTAGCAGGCATTACCAAGGTCGACGAGCCCGTCGCCGAGTTGCTGGCCCGGTTCGAAACCGGCACCACCGAGGCCTTGCAACAAGCTGGCGTGGAGCCAACCAAGCAGTACTCGCGCCTGGGCAACGCCACCACTGCAGAAGAATTCTTGCGCCAGGCCCCAAGCTTGGAATGGCACGGGCACACCATCGCCAACCCAGCCGTGGAGCTGCCAACTGAAGCCTTTGACATCATCAACGACGGCACCGAGGCTGCCCCGCAGTATTCCATTCGCATCAACACTGATTCCTACTGGGATGACCTGCCAGAAGAGCAGCGCCCGTTCTATGTGAAGTCCGTGTCCATCCCCGTCGATCTTTCCGACGCCGTCGCCACTGGTGCCAGCCCGGTTGTGGACCACGACCGTCTGCCACAAGCAGTCTTTGAGCTGTTGGCAGGCCTGGCTGGTGTGGGTTCGACCTCCGAATCTGGCGATGAGATCACCGCGCTGCCCACCATCGTGGAAGGTTCGGTCGACGAGCAATATCCATTCGGCTATGCCGAAGATTCCTTCACCTTGCCTACCACGCTGTTGCAGGCACACACCGCAGTCACCGGCGCTGGTTTGGGCGACAAGCTCACCACCGCCCCGGGCACCCCGGACGTGCTGGTGGGCCCAGCCTGGCCTGCGATTTATACCGCTCTAGGCTCTGGCCGCATTGGCGAGGAGCACGGCGAGCCTGCTGGTACCGACTACCCAGTCATCGAGGGTCTTCTCAACGCCGTGCACCTGAACCACGTTATTGACCTGCGGGTGCCACTCCACGAACTCGCCCGCGGCAACAAAGGCGAAAGCAATGCGCGCCGCATCGACGTCAAATCCTGGTGCTCTGCGATCGATGAGTCCAACGCCGGACGCATCGTCACCGTGGAACTGGAATTGCGCGATCACGAATCCGGCGAGTTGGTGGCCACCCAGATGCAGCGCTTCGCTATCCGCGGCCGCGCCACTGGTGCCAGCGTCCCGGCACCTGCCCCGGAATGGGGCGGTGCTGCCCTAACTGCTGAGGTCGAGCCGACCTCACGTTCCTTCGTCGACCGCGCAACCGTCACGGCGCCGCAGGATATGACCCCATTCGCGCTGGTCTCGGGCGACTATAACCCGATCCACACCTCCACTAATGCTGCTCGCCTGGTCAATCTTGACAACGCCCTAGTGCACGGAATGTGGCTCTCGGCCACCGCCCAGCACTTGGCTAATACCCACGGCACGGTCACCAGCTGGACATATTCCATGTTCGGCATGGTGCAACTCAGCGACAAGGTGGAAATCACCGCAGAACGCGTCGGACGCGCCGGAATCCACAGTGCTTTAGAAGTCACCTGCCGCATCGATGGTGAAGTCGTCTCCGTCGGCCAGGCGCTGTTGGCACAACCGGCCACCGCCTACGTCTACCCAGGCCAGGGTGTGCAGGCAGAAGGCATGGGCCGCGGCGATCGCAACGCATCCCCTGCTGCACGCGAGGCCTGGCGTCGCGCGGATCACCACACCCGCACCCAGCATGGTTTTTCCATCCGGCAGATCATCGACGACAACCCAACGGAGCTCAAGGTGCGCGGTACTACCTTCCGCCACCCGCAGGGCGTGCTGCACCTGACGCAGTTCACCCAGGTCGCGTTGGCCGTTGTCGCCTATGGGCAGACCGAGCGTTTGCGCGAAAACAATGCGCTGGCTACTGGCGCCATGTATGCCGGGCACTCGTTGGGTGAATACACCGCGCTGGCTTCGCTGGCGAATATCTTCGATTTGGAAGCTGTCATCGACATCGTCTACTCGCGTGGTTCCGCGATGGGCACGTTGGTCGAGCGCGACGAGCACGGCAATTCCAATTACGGCATGGGTGCGCTGCGCCCGAACATGATCGGTGTCAGTGCCGATGATGTGCAGGATTATGTTGCCCAGGTGGCGCAGGAAACCGGCGAGTTCTTGGAGATCGTCAACTACAACATCTCCGGCCAGCAGTATTCCATCGCTGGCACCAAGGCTGGCCTGGCGGAATTGGGTAAGCGCGCGAAGTCCATCGCCCCGCGTGCGTTCGTGACCGTCCCGGGCATCGATGTGCCGTTCCACTCCCGCGTGCTGCGCGACGGCGTGCCTGCATTCGCGGACAAACTCGACGAGCTGCTACCGGAGACCTTGGACCTGGATGCCTTGGTCGGACGCTATGTGCCGAACCTAGTGGCCCGCCCGTTCGAACTCACCCAGGATTTCGTGGACGCCACCGCGGCTTTGGCTCCGTCTGGCCGTCTCGACAACATCGACGCCGCCACCATGGAGCCGCAAAAGCTGGCCCGCCTGTTGCTGATCGAGTTGTTGTCCTGGCAGTTTGCTTCACCGGTGCGCTGGATCGAAACCCAGGAATTGCTGTTTGCTCGCGTCGACCAGATCATCGAGGTCGGCTTGGCGTCGTCGCCAACGTTGACCAACTTGGCGCAGCGTTCCATGGCCGTGGCTGGCGTCAGCTTGCCGGTGTACAACGTCGAGCGTGACCAGGATGTGGTCATGCTCGCCGACGTCACCGAGGCGCCAATCGAGGTGGATGACGAAGATACTGCAAGTAACTCTGCTGCCGCCGCCGACCAAGCCAGCCAGGCGCCGGAGGTCGGCGCCGATGCTGCACGTCCTACGGAAAACCCGGCACCGATGTCGGAGGCGGGTCCTGACTCCACAAACACTGCAGCCACCGCAAACACTGCCACCGAGGCAGCCCCAGCAAACGCGTCGGCAAGCGCCAGCGCTAACCCCAACGCTAGTACCGCTGCTGGAGCCAACACTGGAGGCGGCGCCCCAGCCGGCGAGCTCAGCTTCACCGCCGCCGAGGCCATCATGACGCTGTTCGCGTTTTCCAATAAGATCCGCCTAGAGCAGATCAACGATTCCGATACCGTCGAAGAACTCACCAACGGTGTGTCCTCGCGTCGTAACCAGCTGCTCATGGATATGTCCGCTGAACTTGGAGTTCCAGCCATCGACGGAGCCGCTGATGCTGATGTCGCCACCCTGCGTGGCCGCGTCACCACCGCAGCTCCGGGCTACAGCCCGTTTGGTGCGGTGCTCAGCGAAGCCATCGGAGCGCGCCTGCGTCAGCTCACCGGTGCCGCCGGTGCCAAACCGGCCGCTATCGGCGAGCGGGTAACCGGCACCTGGGCACTCCCACAATCCTGGATCGCCCACGTGGAAGCCGAAATCCTGCTGGGCTCGCGCGAAGAAGATTCGGTGCGTGGCGGATCGCTAGCAACGATCCCAACTTCGGCCAGCTCCAAGGCAGAAGTCAACGAACTAGTTGACGCCGCCGTGCAGCAAGTGGCTGCTCGCCACGGGGTGGCGGTCTCGCAAGCAACCGGTGGCTCGGGTGCCGGTGGTGGTTCCGTCGTGGATTCCGCTGCGCTCAACGAATTCGCCGAGCAGGTCACCGGCGAAAACGGTGTGCTGGCTACTGCCGCACGTACCGTACTGGCACAGCTGGGCTTGTCCGAGCCTGCACCAGAGACCCCAGAAACCGATAACACGCTGTTTGAAACCGTCGAGGCAGAGCTGGGTTCCGGCTGGGTCAAGACCGTCACCCCGGTCTTCGATGCCCGCAAGGCCGTGCTTTTCGACGACCGCTGGGCCAGCGCCCGGGAAGATCTCGCCCGCTACGCGCTGGGGCAGGCAGATATCGCCCTGGAGCGTTTCCGCGGCACCGGCACGACCGTCGCCAAGCAAGCCCGCTGGTGGGCAGCCAACGGTGGGCAGGGCGAGCTGGAAGAGATCGCACAACTGGCAGAATCTGAGCTGCAGGGTGCCTACGCCGAGGATATTGCGCTGGTCACCGGCGCTGCTCCGGGCTCGATTGCCACTGCGCTGATCGCGCGCCTGTTGGAAGGTGGCGCGACCGTCATCATGACTGCTTCGCGCGTGAGCCAAGCGCGTAAGGAGTTTGCCCGCAAGCTGTATGCCGAGCACGCCGTCCCGGGTGCTGCGCTGTGGCTGGTACCAGCGAACTTGTCGTCCTACCGCGATGTCGATGCGGTCATCGACTGGATCGGCACTGAGCAGGTGGAATCCGTCGGCAATGAGGTGAAACTGCTCAAGCCAGCGCTGATCCCAACCCTGGCCTTCCCATTCGCCGCCCCACCGGTGACAGGGTCGCTGGCCGACGCCGGCCCGCAGGCAGAAAACCAAACGCGTTTGCTGTTGTGGTCCGTCGAACGCACCATCGCGGGGTTGGCCGGTTTGGCGCAAGCTGGCGTCGACAAGCGCTGCCATGTGGTGCTTCCGGGTTCACCAAACCGCGGTGTATTCGGTGGCGACGGCGCTTATGGCGAGGTCAAGGCCGCGCTGGATGCGATTATGAACAAGTGGAAGGTTGAGGCTGGCTGGTCTGACGGCGTCACCCTGGCGCAGGTTCTGATCGGTTGGGTGGCCGGTACGCACCTGATGGCCGGCAACGACGGACTGGTTCCGGCTGTGGAGGCTGCGGGTATCCGGGTCTGGAACCCAGCAGAGATTTCCCACGAGCTGATGGGCTTGGCTTCTGCCGAATCCCGCGCGCAGGCTGCCAAGGCTCCGCTGCACCTGGATCTGACCGGTGGTTTGGGTGACACGTTGAACATGGCTGAGCTGACTGCGCAGGCGGCAGCGAATGCAGAAAAGGCCGCAGCGGCCGCAGCAGAGGCAGCAGCCAACGCCCCCGCTGCCCCGGCGACCATCACGGCCCTGCCAAATATCGCAGTGCCTGCACAGCCGGAGCGTGTGGAAACCGGTGAGATCACCACAGATCTGGATGACATGATCGTCATCGCTGGTGTCGGTGAGGTCTCGTCCTGGGGCTCGGGCCGCACCCGTTTCGAGGCAGAATACGGTATTCAGCGCGACGGCTCGGTGGAACTAACCGCCGCCGGTGTTCTGGAACTGGCGTGGATGACGGGCCTGGTCAACTGGGCCGAAGACCCAACCCCGGGCTGGTACGACGCCAATGGGGCAGAAATCGCCGAAGAGGAAATCTATGCTCGCTTCCGCGATGAGGTCGTCGCCCGCGCTGGCGTGCGCACCTTGTCGGATAAGTATCACCTGCAGGATCAGGGTTCGATTGACTTGGCGACGGTCTTCTTGGACCGCGACATCACCTTCACCGTGCCTTCCGAGGCCCAGGCCCACGATATCGAAGCTGCTGACCCATCCTTTACTCGCGTGGCCGAGGCCGACGGCGAGTGGCAGGTCACTCGCTTGCAGGGCGCTACCGCGAAGGTGCCGCGCAAGGCGACGCTGACACGCACGGTGGCGGGCCAGATGCCGGATAACTTCGACCCCACGCGCTGGGGTATTCCGGAGCACATGGTCGACGCCCTGGACCGCATGGCTGTGTGGAACCTGGTCACCGCCGTCGACGCGTTCATCAGCGCCGGGTTCAGCCCCGCGGAACTGCTGCAATCGATCCACCCGGGCGATATTGCTTCCACCCAAGGCACCGGTATCGGTGGCATGGAATCGCTGCATAAGGTCTTCGTCTCGCGCTTCTTGGACGAGGAGCGCCCGTCGGACATCCTGCAGGAAGCTCTGCCGAACGTGATTGCTGCGCACACCATGCAATCGCTGGTGGGCGGCTACGGTTCTATGATTCACCCGATCGGTGCGTGTGCGACCTCTGCGGTCTCCATCGAGGAAGGCTGCGACAAGATCGCACTGGGCAAGGCCGATGTGGTGGTGGCCGGTGGTATCGACGACGTGCAGGTGGAATCGCTGGCCGGCTTCGGTGATATGAATGCGACCGCGGAGACGAAGAAGATGACCGACCAGGGCATCGACGAGCGTTTCATTTCCCGTGCCAACGACCGCCGTCGTGGGGGCTTCCTGGAGGCCGAAGGTGGCGGAACCGTCCTGCTGGTGCGCGGTTCCTTGGCCCGCGAGCTGGGCTTGCCGGTCTATGCGGTGGTTGCACACGCGGCGTCCTATGCCGATGGTGCGCACACCTCGATCCCTGCACCGGGCCTGGGTGCTTTGGGCGCTGGCCGGGGCCGTGAGAACTCGCGCCTGGCAAAGTCGCTGCGTGGTCTGGGCTTGCACCCGAACGACGTGACCGTGTTGTCCAAGCACGACACCTCCACCAACGCCAACGACCCGAACGAGTCCGAGCTGCACTCCATGCTGTGGCCTGCTGTCGGCCGTGATGCCGATGCTCCGCTGTTTGTGATTTCGCAGAAGTCGCTGACGGGCCACTCGAAGGCTGGTGCTGCACTGTTCCAGACCGGCGGTTTGATCGATGTCTTCCGCACCGGCCGCGTGCCGCACAACGCGGCATTGGATTGCGTGGATCCGCTGATCGAGCCGAAGGCGAAGAACCTGGTGTGGCTGCGCGACGGCGTTTCGCTTGCCGACGCCGGGCGCCCGGTGAAAGCGGCTGTGTTGACCTCGCTCGGCTTCGGTCACGTTGGTGCCGTGGTGGTCTACGGCCACCCGGGTGTCTTCGAAGCTGCGGTGGCCGCGCAGTTCGGTGAGGACGCTGCCGGTGCCTGGCGCGAGCAGGCGAATGCTCGTCTGGCTGCTGGTGCCGCGCACCGCGAGGCTGGCATGATTGGCCGCCGTGCGTTGTTCAGTGTGATTGAGGGCCGTCGCTTGCCGGAGCGGGGTTCGAAGGAAGCGGAGATCGCATTGCTGCTGGACGAGGATGCTCGCTTGGGCGCTGACGGGACCTACCCACTGCCGGGTGAGGCTGGTGAATCTGGCAGGAGGGATTAGGTTTTAGGGTTCTCGTCCTAAAAATCAGCGCCGGCAACCGACACCGGCATGTTTATTAACTGACAAGGGTTCGTCCTGATTTTCCGCGCTGCGGGCCATCAGGGCGGACCCTTCAGTTTTATTTGCACCACTAGTGGGTTTCTTTCACTTCTACAACTTCCGTAACTTGTTATAGTCAGTTCACCAACCACTCCCTTAATTTCCGGAAGGCACCAGACGTGAAGAAACTCGCCGTAATTTTCGGCTCGTGCACCATCATTGCGAGCTTGTTTTCATCGCCGATCGAGGCACACGCTAATCCCGCGAGTTCCAGCGATTCGGCGCGCTCTGGTGCCGTAGTGAATCTTGCTTCTTCCGCACCTGCTCTTCCCGGTAGTTCGATTGGGCCACGCTGGGATCAGTTCCAGTTAGGGTCACAGATCCTGGAGTTTTTCCATAACTCCACCGACGAGGCCTACCGTGCGTTTTTCGCTTCCTTGCCTAAGGAAGTCCAGCAGCTTTCTTCCACACCGCAACCACGCAGCAAACCGACCCCACCAAACTTGCAGCCTGGTTATCAACCACCAGCTCCTGTTACTCCAGCCGGTGATTGCTCGAATTGCGTAGCTTTAACTTTCGACGACGGCCCGCAGCCGCCGACCAACCGAATTCTGGATACGCTCGACGCCAAACACGCAAAAGCTACGTTTTTCGTGCAGACCCCGATGGTGCATGCCTTGCCGGATACGGCGCGTCGCATCGTCAATTCAGGCCACACCATCGGCAATCACGGCACAACGCACGTGAATTTCGCGCTGAGCAGCCCAACTCGTGTGCATACTGAGATTTCTCAAAACACCAAGGCCGTGCAGGCGGTCACGGGTGCGACACCACGCTGGCTACGTCCGCCGTACGGCGCTCACAATGACAACGTCGTACAGGCAGCCCGCGCACACGGTATGGGGGTTGCACTGTGGGATGTCATCGTTTTCGACTGGCGCGATCGCGACGCCAACACAGTCTGCGAACGCACGGTCAACCAAGCCGACGGCAGTGAGGTCGTGCTGCTGCACGACATCCACAACACCACCGCAGACGCGACCACGTGCATCATCGACGGGCTGCGCGCCAAAGGCCTAGAACCAGTGACTTTGGATCGCCTGCACGGCTCGCCGGAACCTGGCAGGGTCTACGGTACCCGCTAGGGCTACGCATCGCGTTGAGCCGCGTTATTCAACCGCTTCACAAACTGCTGTGGCCGGTCCACCGTCACGCGGTAGGTTTTGCCATCTTTCATCTCCAGCGCCAAGTTGGCCGCGCCCGCGTGCATAGACAATGCACCTCCGATGAAGTGCACGCCGAAGGTATTACGTTCCAATGGCAAAGGGTCCCGTGGGATGGCAGCTTCCTTGATATCTGCAAGATTGCAGGTTTTTACAGGGACCCACAGGACTTTGATTTTTAGCGTCTGCTGCTCCTGGTCCAACTGAGTATCGATGTGAAACAACACGACGATTGCCGGCACGATGACCAAGAGAAACGCCGCCCAACTCATCATGAGCAAAAACCAGATGGTGATAACTACTGTCACTGCGATCCAAGCCCAGCGAGCAGCATTGTATCCAAAAACTTGTGAATGTAGACGAGATTGTTGATTCGCCATAGGGGATTACACCTCCGGGGTTAAAGCGTCACATAAACCTAGAGTACCCAGATACTCGCGAAAGCTTTTGGGATTCTACATTTCTCGGCGCCCCCATTTATGATGTCTCCAAAGCTCATCGGCTCGCACGCCACGTAGCCGCGAGATCTCCCCACTCGACTTATCCTTTTGGAGCCAGCCCATGTCATCCTCGTTATTCCAGCGCGCAGCTGCCCTTGCTCTGACTGCGGCATTCAGCCTGCCTGCAGCCGCTGCTGTCTCATCTGCCGTGGCCACCCCACAAGCACACGCGCAACAGTTTTCCAGCGAAACCAGCTCCCGGATCGCTTTCGATGGCTCTTCCGAGCCAATGGCGGAATGGTCCAAAGACCCAGCTGTGCAGGGACATGTGCTAAATGTTCTTCAATTTTTCCAGAACCACACCCCCTGGCATCAACTGCCCATGTGGAACCTATGGGGTGAGCAAACCCCCTACACCATCGACAAGGAGCAGGATTTTGCACAGCCGCGCCTGATCCACCGCGAAGCAGACGAGCGTTTCGACGTCGAACGTCTCTACGTGGAGTCCCCGGCAATGCGTCGCGTCGTCCAGGTGCAAGTGCAGTACCCGAAGGACCGCGACACAGCCGCACCGATGCTGTATCTTCTCGACGGCGTGTCAGCCCCGCGTCAGTCCGGATGGCTGCGAAAAGGCGACGTGCAAGGAACCATGGCGAATGAACACGTCACCACGATCATGCCCGTCGAGGCTGGTGGCACCAACTACACAGACTGGAACAGCACCGACCCATATTTGGGCCGCGCAAAGTGGGAAACTTTCCTGACTCAGGAACTACCTGGCGTGATGGAACAACAAACCGGCATCCCTTTTAACGGTGAGCGCTATATCGGCGGCTTGTCCATGGGCGGTTCGGCTGCCGTCCGTCTGGCCAATCTGTACCCACAGCTGTATTCCGGTACTTTCTCGGTTTCGGGGTGCTATTCGTCGATCAGCACTGCTGGCCGTGCTTATTTCGACCTGGCAGCGCTTGTCATGGGTGGCAACCCAGAGCTGATGTGGGGCCCGGGCAACGCCCCAGAGCGCCTGCGTAACGACGTCGTCTCGGACCCAAAGGGTATCGCCAGCATGCCGGTCTATATTTATTCCGCCAATGGCTACGCTACTGAACATGATATTGAGCTGGCCCGCCCCGAGGGCATTCCGACGTTCTTCGGCAATATCACACTGGAAAAACTCACGAACCAATGCACCGCGGAATTGGAGCACTCATTGCAGGAAAAGGGCCTGATGCACGAGCGCATTGAGTTCGACCACGCACCAACCGGCATCCACGACTGGCCGTATTACAAGCAACAGCTCCCCGTGGCCTGGGCCAGCGTAACCCAAGGCAAATACACCTACCCGACCCCGGGAGAATAGTAACAACCCTGCTAGACGCGTGAGCTGCAGTTATACTAGGCGAGCATGAAACTTTCACGTACTTTCACTGCCCTGGCCGCGACCTCCATGCTTATCTTGGCAGCATGCTCTAATGCCGCGGACAGCGCCGATGAGACTGTTAATAGCGCTACCGAGCAGGCCTCGAGCGCGGTTAAATCCGCTACTGACGCCGCAGGCAGCGTGGCCGACAAGGCGAAAGACGATGCAAAAGATGCTGCTTCGGACACAGCCGACCAGAAATACCCTGACATTCTGGAAGCCGAATTATCCGGTTCCGATGGCGAATACCGCATCTCCGTGACGGTGTCCTCGCCCTATGATTCCCCGGAGCGCTACGCCGACGGCTGGCGCGTGCTCGACGAAGACGGCACCGTGTTAGCCGAACACGGACTCGGCCACGACCACGCCAACGAGCAGCCTTTTACTCGTTCCCGCGGCCCCTTCGAGATCCCGGACAACGTCAACGAGGTCACCGTCGAAGGCCACGACCAAGAACATGGCTACGGAGGCAAAACCGTCACCATCGAAGTCCCGCGCTAGCCCGTTTCGCGCAGTCTTTCGCCACGGATGGTGGCTAGATTTCCAGCCCAATCCACAGCGGTTCGGGCTCAAGCTGTACCCCAAATTTTTCCTGTACCCCGGCGCGCACATCACGGGCTAACTTGACGACGTCCGCAGCCCGCGCCGCGCCCCGGTTGGTCAGGGCCAGGGTGTGCTTCGTCGACAAGCGCGCTGGGGCATCCGCACCCGGGTAGCCTTTGGCAAAACCTGCACGATCAATCAGCCAGGCGGCAGACAGCTTCACCAGTGCTTCTGCGGCTCCATTTCCAGCCCCACCGGAAGCCCTTGCGGCACCACCGGAAACCTCAGTGCCAGACCCCTCAGTGTCGGAAACCTCAGTGCCAGAACCCCCAGTATCAGACCCCTCAGTGGCCATGCTGCCTGCAGCCACCGGGAAACGCGGCATGCCCGCTGCTTCGTCGGCACCCAGCTCTGCGGCAACGACCTGGGTGATCTCGTCGGCAAGCGTCTCCGGCACTACTGGGTTGGTAAAAAACGAACCCGCCGACCACGTGTCATGATCTGCTGGATCATGCACCATTCCCTTGGAGCGACGCAGGCCCAGTACCTCCTCGCGCACCTCCGCCGGATCGCGGCGCTGCCCCGGCTCACCAGCCAGCTGGCCAAAACGCAGCGGAGCTGACAAACCATCAGTGCGCAGCTGGAACTCTACGGCAAGCACCACCCCACGTGCGGTGAATTTCAAATTGGAATAGCGATACGCCAAATCCAGCGCGCTGGCAGGCACCCATTCGACGGTACCGGTCGCACGATCTAACAACTGCACACGAGTGAGTACATCCGCGATCTCCGCACCATAAGCACCGACGTTTTGCACCGGGGTGGCACCGACAGAACCCGGAATGCCCGATAAACACTCCAAGCCACCAAGCCCCGCATCGATGCTGGCAGCGACGACCTCATCCCAGATGGCACCCGCGCCCGCGCGCAACACACCGGTGCTGGCGTCGATCTCCAGGTGGTCATCGCCCATAAGCACCGCGACCACATCCAGCGGCTCGTCGGTCACCAGCAAATTGGATCCACCACCGACAATCAGCAGCTCCACCCCGGCAGCATCCAGGGCGCGAACCACCGCCGCGGCGGCCTCACCAGTCGCGGCTCGCACGGCAGCCCGCGGGGCACCACCCAGGTGAAACGTCGTCAACTGAGAAAATTCCACGCCATCGACGCGTTCGAGCGCCCCGGCGTCGGCAAGCGTGCGCAACTCCGGGGTATCCAAGGCCGTATTTGCTTGAGTCATAAAATCATTCATCACTATCACAGGGTAGTCTGTAGGGCATGTCTACCCGTAGCGAAAACACAGTGACCATCAATCACTCCGCCGAAAAAGTCCACCAGGCGTTGACCAACGAGAAGTACTGGGCTTATATCGCCGAAAACCTTTCGCCAGAACCAGGCGAGCTCAACGAGTTCTCCAACAACGAAGCCACCCTGTTCGAGCTGCTTCCCGTCACCATCCTGCCGGAGGCCGTACGCGCTATGGTCTCGCAGTCGCTGAAGGTTAAGCGCACCGTCAAAGTTGGCGCGCTTGCCGACGACAAAGCGGAGCTTTCCTACAACGCCGATGTCAAGGGCACCCCGGTTGATTTCAAAGGCACCGTTCAGCTGACAGGCCAAGGTGAAACCACCACCCTGAGCTACACCAACGACGTTTCCGTCAACATCCCAATGATGGGTGCCGCTATCGAGCCAAAGGTTGGCGAAGCACTAGAAGAGCTCTTCGACAACGAAGGCCAGCTGACCGAAAAGTGGATTAACGAAAACCTCTAATCCCGGCCGTCTCACGCTAGACTGTGCCTATGCCTTCTAGCTCTCAAGCCCCAGTCAGCTCTAAAGCACAATCATCCGCCGCAACTGCCTGGAAAATCATCGTCGCCGTCTTGGTGGCGGTGCTGATCCTGGTGCTGTTGGCGGAATTTGGCGCGCGTTATTTCATTGGTCAACAACTGCGCGCGAGCTTCCGTGAAGACATCGAGGCCCAAGGCATTGAGATGACCGAAGACCCAGAAGTCTCCTTCGGTTCCAGCCCAGTGTTGTTCGGCCTGGTCGGTGGGAAGCTCAGCGAAGTCAACATCGATACCCCATCGACACTGCAGCAGGATGCCGAGGGCAACTACAAAGGTATGCCCGCCTCACACGTGCACATGGAATCCATGGCGCTTGAATCTGGGGAGGCGGAGTTTTTGCGCACCCGCTCGGAGCTTCCCGACGAGTACCTCACTCACACCATCCAAGAGGGACTGCGGGAACAACTCGGTGGCGCCGCATTTTTGGGTGAGCTCGTGGTCTCAGATATCTCAACGGATCACGAAGCCGGTACCATCACCGTGAAGTTTCTGTCCGGCGCTGCGAATCTGACGCTGCGCCCACTGGTGGGGGACAACGGAAATGTCTCTTTCGATGCTTCTGAAGCAAAAATCCTGGGCTTTTCACTCCCAGAAGGCGCCGCTGACGGTATCGCGAATTCCTTGAACCAAAACCTGCGTGAGGCTACCGGTGGGCAGTTGGATATCACTGCAATTGAATTCAATGACCACGGTTTGGTAATCACCCTGGAGGGTCGCAACGTGAATCCTTCGGATATGAGCAAAGAGCTTAACGCAACGCCGGGGGCCAATCCTGGTGGTTCGGGCAAGGACGCTGAACAGGATGCCGGAGCAAATTCGACGGCACCAGTCCGTAAAAGTTAGGTAGATGCACTGTTAACCTAGCTTTGGCTAGCTAAGAGTTTTTATTTCTACGAGTAGCCCCAACGGGTACAGGAATTACCGCCAAGATTTGCTTGGCGGTTTCTGTTTTTTCCAAGGCCTTTTTGTTGGCTGCAAGGTCCGCGGATTCCGCAACCAGCCACTCCACTAATGAAGAATCAGCAGCCGGGGATTCAGCTAACTTTGTACCCGCTCCCATGTCCAAAACTATTGGAATGCGATCAGGCAACTGCTGCGCCGTTGCCCACGATGCCGGGTACTTCGTTTGGGAAGTTACTACGAGTTGGTCCACCTTCGCGAAATCACAAGTAGATACCAATTCGCCACGTCGGGTTTCCGGCTTCCACGTTTCCTCCCCTGCCAGCTGCTCTAACAGCTGCCCCGACTGCTGTCCCGCTGCTGATGCAGACTGCTGCTCTGGCGCTGATGCAGACTGCTTGCCCACCGCGGAATAATCCGGCACCACCACGCCGAGTTGTGCCGGGGCGGGTACAGCTTCCCGAAGACTAATCATGTCGCTGAGAAGGGCATTAGCGTCAGTATTACTCGTGTCTACGCAAGCCCAGACACGATGCGCTCCTTGCGAAACCGCCAGCCGCGCCTCAGATGCTTTTACCAAAATATGGTGGCGCCCCGTCGGGAAACCAACTGCCGTGATGATCGTTAACACGGAGGATTCATCCGCATCGTCGTCGTAATGATCTCCACCGTGTTGCCGCACGTATCTGTCCAGCGTTTTTGCTGCTGTCGCTACGTGATTCGGGCTCACAACAACCGCCCCAACCCCTGCAGCAATAGCGGCGGCCACACCATTGCGCACTTCAGCTAAGCCGACGTGCGGGGCGCGAAAATCCCACGCAAGAAACTGATGTAACCAGTTTTCTTCCATCTTTTAGTTCCACATCATCTGCTGCTATAGGGCGAAGCGTACAGGCCTAATCCCAGCGATATTCGCCGTTGATCAAGGCTTTGAGCGAAGGGCGAACGTCAAACCAGTAAATACCGATAACCACCATGCCGACCCACGGCAAAATCGGAATCGGCATCGGCACGATAAATGCGGAGGCAGCCAACATCGCAACCCACACCATCTTTGATTGGCGGGAATCCGCATCAAAGGCGTCGTCACGGGTCATAGCCGCCGAAATAGCGCCAGCCAAACCGGCGATGGCCACCAGAGAATAAAGCCCCTGTTGCAGCCAAAACAAGCCGTACAAGAGATTAGACTGCCAAGGCTCTAACGAAGGCCCACTAGGTGGCAGTTGTGCCAAGTGCTGGGTCTGTTCAGCAGCGAAATTGGCTTGCGATAATACGTCAACAATCATGTGGTGTCGGGGTCCCTCGGAATACGATTAGTCTAACTAGCGAAAATTATCACACGCACGCGCATTCGCGCGAGATACTGGCGGGCGCCATCAGCCGGCGCCGGGGAGCCGGTTTAGTCCGGCTTGTGGCCGTCGATATCAACAACTTCGCCCTCAATAATATGTGGCTGCCTGTTTTTCGCCGCAGCATCAGCATCTTTCCCCCGCCCAGGAAACTTCCGCAGTCTGGCTTTGGCCTCGCTTACTGCCTCACTATCACGAGTTTTCGCGACGGCATCGCGTAACTCAGAACCGAATTCGCTGCCCAAGTATTTACCACGCTTCCACAGCTTCGAACCGGTTTCTTTCAAATCGTCGAAACTATCAATGCCGCGGAAATCCTGCGCGGTTTGGCGCGCTGCGTTTTTCGCTGTGCCAATGGCATCACGATCGTGATAATTCTGAGCGGCATTTTCCGCAAATTCGCCAGCTACAGAACGCAAAGAGGAACCAGTCTGCTTGAGCGAATCAACAATGTCGTCCGCCGAAAATCGCTTGCGCTTATCAGTCATAGTGGTACTCCATCTGTCCTCTGGGGGTCGTGCCTAGCGGGTTGACATGGTGGGGTTGACATGGTGGGCGCTCACCCCGGTTGTGTTTTTTTGTTTAAGCGCCAAACAGTAGCTGATTGACAGTGTAGATAACCAAGCCAGCCAGCGCACCAACAACGGTGCCGTTAAGCCGAATAAACTGCAGATCTTTACCCACCATAAGCTCAATTTTCTCGCTGGCTTCATCAGCATCCCAGCGCGCGATTGTCTCAGAAATGAGTCCTGTGACTTCCGAAGAATAGTTATTCGCCAAAAACTCCACTGCAGAGTTGATTCTCCGGTCCAACGAACCACGCAGTTCAGCATCGGCACGGATATTTTCTCCCCAGCGCACGCACAGTTCCACGATCTTCTGGCGCAGCGTGGACTCTGGATCTTCGGCAGCGCTCAGCAAACCTGTTGCAGCCTTATCCCACAACATTTCCGGTAATGCCTTCACCGCGCGTGAACCGCGGATCTCTGCCTTCCATTCTTCTACCCGGCTAATCATCGTGGCATCAAACTGTAGGTCATACGACAGTTGGCGTAGCCCTTTGCGAATGGATTTCCGTGCAGGATGTTGCGGGTCGGCCTCCACTTCCCTGATAAACGACGCCATCTCGCGGAAAACTTTCTCTCCCACCAATTGCCGAGCAAAACGCGGAGCCCAAGTCGGCATGCGATCGTTGATCAAGGTGACAATCGACTCCTCCGAATCGTCAATCTTGCTCTTCGCCCAGGTCACAACTTCGTCAACAACTGGTTCTAACTTGCCTTCATCGATCAAGGCGTCGAGCGTACGTCCTAGTGGCGGGCCCCATATCGGTTCGGCAGCCTTATCAATCAAGTGCCGCTGGATAAGTTCTTCTGCCTCTTGCGCGTCTATAGCTCGCACAATATTCGTGGTCAGCTTGCCCACTTCCCGGGAGACTTTCTCAGCGTTTTCGCGTTCGCTTAGCCACGCCCCCAACCATTCCGGCAATTTGGCTGCACGCACCTTGGAAGTGATTAATTCAGCATTGAGAAAATTATCGCCAACAAATTGCGACAGCGAATCACCTAACTGGTCCTTCTTTTTGCGAATCAATGCCGTGTGCGGGATCGGTAGGCCCATCGGGTGCCGGAACAAAGCAGTCACTGCAAACCAGTCCGCCAAGCCACCGACCATGCCGGCCTCTGCGGCGGCGCGCACATAACCAACCCACCCTGGGGTATCGCCCGGCTGGCTTTGCCACCAGGAACAGCCCAGAAATATCGCAGCAGCCAGCACCAATAGGCTGGTAACGAATATCTTGTGCTTGCGTAGTTCAAGAGCACGTTGCTGGTCTGTGGGTGCAGCATTGTTAGCAGCTGCGTGGCTTACCGAAGAGCTGTTTGCATAAGCGTTTTTGCCAGCAGTGCTTTCCGCAGTCGTGCTTTTCGCGGCCGTACGTTTAGCGGCGATACTGTGTTTCGGGGGATTCATATTCTGCGTGGTCTCCGCTCGGATTCTTGAGGGCGTTGTCTCGAACTACGAAAAGCCCCGCCCTGCCTAGACGCGGTAGGCATCTAGCAGGTACGGGGCGAGGCTGGCAGGAAAGGCGCGTTAGGAGGTGCGGCCGGTTTCCTTCACATATTGACGGTAATACCGGCGACCAAAGTGGATCGAACCAAAACCACCGACCAAAGTAACAACAACACCAATGGCGCCAATGATGGTCAAAATAGTGGAGTAATTAGCTGCGGTACCGGCATCCCAAATACCCGTGCTGATACCCCAAATCAGGGTGCCAGCGAATGGGAAGAATCCGAGAAGAAGGCCCATGCCAATCCAAGTCGAATTACGCAACAGCGACGAGTGCGGCGCGCCCAAGGAAACTGGGTTGTAGCCCTCGATGTAGCTGTGGTGCAGTTCCTGCGAATAGCTTGGGTAGGTCTCCGCAGCGAAGTCCGCTACTTGTTCATTGGTGCTCATGGGGTGCCAAAGCCTTTCTTCTGTATCACTAGTGACAACTCTAGTCTAGATTTGCTGCCAGCAAAAGTGGTGCCGAACCGTGTGTGCACAAGCAAAATAGCTGCGCATAACACGCTGCGTCGGCACTTTTAATTCGTCTTAGTCGTCCTTCGAGCGGAACGCCGCACGGGCACGCTCACGGGTAACTGCGGAAACCGCGGTCAGCGGGATACCAGCTGGGCAAACGTCGGCACATTCGCCGTATAGCGAACAACCACCGAAGTTCCGCTCCAGCTCGTCCACCATGTTACGGGCGCGCTTACCACGTTCCTTAGCTCCGAGTGGCGACATTGACAGGTGCACCAGCTTGGCGCCGGTGAACAAGTGTGCAGCACCATTCGGGCAAGCGGCCACACAAGCACCACAGCCGATGCAGGCTGCATGATCCAGTGCCAATTCGTTGTCCTGGGAGTTTTGCAGCAGCGTATCGGCATCTGGTGCGGTACCGGCATCCATGGAAACGTAGCCGCCCTGGTGCATGATGTCGTCCAGAGCGGAACGGTCTACAACCATGTCCTTGATGACGGGGAAGGCTGCGGAGCGAAGCGGCTCCAAGCGCAAGGTGTCGCCGTCATTGAATTGGAACAAACGCTGCTGGCATGCCGGGGTGTTCTGGCCTGGCCCGTGTGGGCGACCGTTGATTAGCAAACCACAGGTTCCACAGATACCTTCACGGCAGTCCGATGCGAACGCAAATGGTTCTTTGTTGTCTTCGATACGTCCGGTGTTGACGTGGTCCAACAGCTCCAGGATGGACATCTGCTCGACGGCATCGTCGACCTGGACGGTCTCGAAGCTGCCTTCTTGCGTAGGTCCGGCCTGACGCCAGACTTCAAGTGTCAATTTCATTACTTGTAGTTCCTTGTCATCAGCGGGATCGAGTCGAAGTACAGCGGGTCAGCGTGGCGGATGAACTTCTCTGGGCCATTTGGCTGCCATGCGGATACGAAGCACCAGTTTTCGTCGTCACGCTCTGCCTCACCGTCTTCGGAAAGGTGGTCGTCGCGGTAGTGAGCTCCAGCGGACTCGTTGCGATCCAATGCGTCGACGCACATCAGCTCACCGAGGTCAAGGTAGTCGGCTACACGCTGTGCGTATTCGAGATCCTGGTTCATGTCGTGCAACTGGCCAGTCACACGAACATTCGCCCAGAAATCGCGACGGATTTCACGGATCTTTTCGATGGAGGTCTTGAGGTCGTCGACGTTACGCGAAACGCCACAACCCCAGTACAGAATCTCGCCGAGCTGGCGGTGGTAGTGCTCCGCACCGTGTGGATTTTCGCCTCGAATATTCATCAGGCGGTTTAAGCGATCCTTGACCTCTTCGACGACTTCCTGAGCCTCTGCAGAATCCTCTGCCAGCTTCTCTTCGCCAAGGTGCTCAGCCAAATAGTTCGGAATCGTGAACGGCAAGGTAAACCAGCCGTCAACCGATGCCGACAACAGCGAGTTCGCTCCCAGACGGTTAGCGCCGTGGTAGGTCCACGAAGCTTCGCCCGCAGCGAACAACCCGTCGATCGAAGTCATTTCATTGAAGTCGGTCCACAAACCGCCCATGGTGAAGTGGCAAGTCGGTGCAATGCGCATCGGAGTCTCGTATGGGTCCTCACCAATCGACTCTTCGTACATCTGGAAGAGGTTGGAGTAGCGCGAACGCACGGTTTCCTTACCCAGACGCTCAATAGCATCTCGGAAATCCAGGTAGCAGGAGTTCTGCATAGGACCTACTCCTAGGCCGGCGTTGATCTGCTGCGACAGTGCACGGGAAGCCACGTCACGCGGAACCAAGTTGCCGAAGGCTGGGTAACGACGCTCCAAGAAGTAGTCGCGCTCGTCCTCTGGAATAGAGTTCGGGTCGCGGTCGTCGCCTTCTTTCTTTGGCGACCAAATACGACCGTCGTTACGCAACGATTCCGACATCAGTGTCGTCTTCGACTGCCAGGTGGAGTTGACCGGCAGGCCAGTTGGGTGGAATTGAATATAAGCAGGTGATGCCAAGTAAGCGCCACGCTCATACGCACGCATCATGGCGCCTGCGTTTGAGTTCTTAGCCAGCGTCGACATGTGGTAGACGTTGCCGTAACCACCGGTTGCGATGACGGTCGCGTGACCGGTAAAGGCCTTAATCTCACCGTCAATCAGGTTGCGGGTGACGATGCCATCGCAGTGTTTCACACCATCAACTTCGCGGACGATGATGTCCTGCATGTCATGGTGTGCAAACATTTCGACGTTGCCCAGGCCGATCTGCCGGTACAGAGCCGAGGTGGTCGACAGCTGCAGCTGCTGACCAGTTTGTCCACGGGTGTAGTAGGTTCGGGAAACCTGCACACCACCGAAGGAACGGGTGGCCAGGGTTCCGCCATATTCACGGGCAAACGGCGCACCGATGGCGTTCATGTGGTCGATAACGCGACCGGACTCCAGCGCCAAGCGCCAACAGTCAGATTCACGGCAACGGTAGTCGCCGCCCTTAACCGTGTCTTTCACGTGCCGGTAAGCGGAGTCATTGTCGACCTTCTTACCACGAGCAGAGTTCACACCACCCTGTGCTGCAATGGAGTGCGCACGACGAGGTGAATCGTGGTAAGAGAAAACCTTCACGTCATAGCCCAGCTCACCGAGAGCTGCGGCAGCTGCACCACCGGATAGGCCGGTGCCGACGATGATGACTGTGAATTTGCGGCGGTTCAGTGGAGAAACCAAGTTCATGTGGTCTTTGTGGTAATTCCACATGTCCCGCATGGGAACGCCTTTTGGTTCCGCGTTTTCCAGGATGTCGCCCGGAGTGACCCCATCGACAATAGAGTCTGGCTGGCGGAACTCTTTACGAGTCGAAGTATCTGTGTTGCTCATAATCTATCTTTCCGATCTGGCTAGAACTTTAGCGGCGCGTGAACTATGTCAGCGCTTGGTGAGGTTCTAGCTCACCCAACCAAACAGGACGGACAAAGGCATGACGATGTTGCCGATGACAACCACTGCTGGGATGACATAAGCAATCACGACGAAAGTCTGACGCCACTTATGGCCAGTGATGCCCAAGTCCGAGACGGCCAAGCGAATACCGTGAGACATGTGCAGGAACAGCAAGCACATGGCAACCACGTAGAAGATGGTGACTGGCCAACGGCTGAAGGTAGCCACCATGTTGGCGTGAACTTCACCGTGCACGAACTGTTCGGTCGCCGCTGGTGCAACTCCCAAAGTCAGGTCCAGCAAGTGGAAGCAGACGAACAGCAGAAGGAACAGGCCAGTAACCAGCATGGTGCGGGTAGCGAAGGAATCTACGCCGCCCATCAGGTTGGTACGGTTGAACTTACCGCGGGATTGCTTTGCGCGGCTGATCAGGGCAAAAGCACCCCAAACGTGCAGAATCAGCGCAGCCAACAAGACGAGACGGAAGCCCCACAGGAAAGCTTCTTCCGGCAGCAATGGCGAACCAAGGCTACGAAGGAACTCACCGTATTCATCTAGCGCCGGTACACCATCATGTGCTGGAGCGTAGAGCTTCAAGTTTCCAGCCATATGTCCGAGCGTGAACAGCACAAACAACAGGCCAGTGATCGCCATAATCAGCTTGATGGCCCAAGTTGGCACTGCTGGCGATTCACGAATTTTTTCGTTCGAGATTTTTCCGTGAGCGATTGCCTCACGATCAGGATTCTTTATTGTCATGGCACCTCCATTGTCGCTTTAACCATACGGTGATCGGGGGTGTTGACGCGAACCAAAATACCGTGCTGGGTGCGTTTTTAGCCTACTTCGGTCACGTTTCCGGGGGTGCTTTATGTGAGGCTTGGCTTAAACGACAACAACAATATCGCTACTGCCACGACCCTTAGCTGCAAGCCAACCTGAGCCCATCACTCAACCGCAAGATATGTGACTTTACGCACAGCATTTTTTTAGCTAGCCAGCATTCACCCATACTGCGTCAAACTTTCGGACAGTACCCCATAAGAAAACGACCACCCTACCGTCAACAAAAACGGTAGAGCGGCCGTGAAACTTTCTTTAAGCGACAGGCCCTTAGAGGTTAATCATGTGGCCATCAGCAACGCCGTGCGCGGTTTCTTTCATACCTTCGGACAACGTTGGGTGCGTGTGCACGTTGCGCGCAATTTCGCCCGCGGTCAGGTCGAAGCGCTGCGCAAGAGTCAATTGTGGCAGCAGCTCGGAAACATTGGAACCAACCAAGTGGGCGCCGAGAAGCTCGCCAAATTCGCCGTCAGCGATGAGCTTAGTGAAACCTGCAGACTCATTTAGGCCAAGCGCTTTACCGTTTGCAGAGAACGGGAAGGTGGCAACCTTAATGTCGCGATCCGGCCACTTCTCCTTCGCTGCTTCTTCGGTGTAACCGAAGGAAGCGACCTGTGGGTTACAGAAAGTTGCACGTGGCATCATCTGGTAATCGCCCAATTCCTGGGTTTCCACTCCGCCGATGGTCTCGGCAGCAACTACACCCTGCGCTTCAGCAACGTGAGCCAACTGCAGCTTCGCAGTAACATCGCCAATGGCGTAAATACCGTCCACGTTGGTACGCATACGCTCGTCGATTGCAATAGCGCCTCGCTCGGTCAGTTCCACACCGGTGTTTTCCAGGCCATAGCCCTCCACCCGTGGGGCAAAACCAACCGCAACCAGGCAGCGATCAACGGTCAGCGTGTCTTGCTTCTTGCCATCCTTAGACTCCACCTCAACGGTGACGTTATCGCCGTTGTCTTTCACAGAGGTGGTCTTATAGCTGGTCAGCAGCTTCACGCCAAGCTTCTTGTACTGTTTAGCAATTTCCTTGGATACATCCGCATCTTCGTTTGGAAGTACCCGGTCCATAAATTCAACGACGGTGACGTCCACGCCGTAGTTTGCCAAAACATAAGCAAATTCCATGCCGATGGCACCAGCACCCACAATTACGATGGATTCTGGCGCATTTTCATCCAGGATTTGCTCTTCATAAGAGACAATATTTCCACCCAGCTCAATGCCAGGAAGAGTCTTAACGACGGAACCAGTCGCGATGATGCAGTCGTCGAAGGTCAGGGTTTTACCCTCGTCGTCGCCTTCTTTCACTTCGATGGTCTTGGCATCTTTGAAATGACCCAGGCCATTGATTTCCTGAATCTTGTTTTTCTTCATCAAATAGTGGATGCCACCGACGATCTTTTTCGAGACTTTGCGCGAACGCTTGTGCGCAGTCGGGAAGTCGAAAGAAACGTCACCGGAGATGCCGAAGTCTTTGGCCTCATGGTTGAAAGTGTGGGCAACCTCAGCGTTTTTCAGCAGCGCCTTCGAAGGGATACAACCAACATTGAGGCAGACTCCGCCCCAGTATTGCTTTTCGACGACAGCAACTTTCTTGCCTAGCTGGGCAGCGCGGATGGCGGCAACGTATCCACCTGGTCCGGCGCCGAGTACAACGAGATCATAATGTTCTTTAGTCACGGTCTCCAGCATACGTAATCCCTGCAGACATGTGAAAGCACCCGCGGGAAGAAATTCCGAGAGTCTACCGGAGCTACCGCAGGTGCCTAATTACGTTCGCCGTAAGTCTTCGCCCTCGCTAATAGTGGTCGTTGCTAATCTTGGCGGTTGTTAATCCGCGTCGTTGCTGCAACAACCAGAATCCGCTGACGGCGAGCTGCAAAAACTAGATCAGATGTAGTACTGCACTCAATTTTGCAAAACCAGCAAAGAACTCGTGGATAGCTGGGCCGAAGAAGTTGTTGGACATCACGATCAGGTTATCTAGCTGCATTGTCAATACTCTTTCAGGTCTGGGTCAGGTCTGATTCAGGTCTACGAATTTTCTGCATCCTGTGCACCATCGGCAACGTCATGCCCGCGTTGGCTACGGAACTAATTTTCTACGGATCTGCCGGGAAAATACGAAAGTCTGCAGAAGTTCAGAAAACGGCACCCTCTGGGTGAAGCAGAATTTAGCCTATTCCAGGCCCACCCCAACTGCAAGATTTTTGCTCGAAACGTTTTTTTGGTCATGCCCTTTTGTCTGACAAAATCTTAACAGCGGAGTAATAAAACAGTGCAGCAACATAACAGTGCAGTACCAGAACAGTTCAGTAACAAAACACCGAAGTAACAAAGAGCCCGCTTAGGACGACATATTCAATAGCGCACGCGATTAGCGGAAGACATGTCCCTAATACTCGCCATACGCTAAGCTACTATCCAACTGTTATTGAGTTTTACGTTTCCACGTTTAAGTCTTCACCGTTTAAGTCTTCACACTGTGTAAGGATCACGCATGAAACTTCGCAACGTCGCCGTTGCCGCCGCTGCAATCAGCACATTGGCGCTGACCCCGGTATCTGGCATTGCCCAACCGGCCCCACAAGCTGGCATCGCCCAAGGTGCTGTTCAGCAACCAGCCGCCGAGAACACCATTCCGGCTGGCACTGTCAGCGAGGAAATCCTGCCAGCAGAATTCGACGACGAATCTTGGCGTCAAGTCATTGCGGAGAAGGGCAACCGCGTACAGGAAGTCACGGTCTACTCGCCTTCCATGGACCGGAAGATCCCGGTCGTAACAATCAAGGCTGATGAATCAGCTGGCCCACGCCCAACCCTGTACCTGCTTAATGGTGCCGGTGGTGGCGAGCAGTCCGCCAACTGGATCGCACAAACCGATGTGGTTGATTTCTACCTGGAAAAGAACATCAACGTCGTCATTCCTATGCGCGGTGCGTTTTCTTACTACACAGACTGGAACGAAACCCCTACCGGTAGCAAATACCTGCAAGGCCCACAGAAGTGGGAGACCTTCCTGATCAACGAGCTTCCTGGACCAATCGAGAATTACTTGGGCGCAAACGGTAAGCGTGGCATTGCTGGCATGTCGATGTCTGCCACCAGCTCGCTTTTGCTGGCCGCTCACAACCCAGGCATGTTCGACGCCACCGGCTCGTTCTCGGGTTGTGCTGAAACCAACTCCCCTATTGGACGTGCTTCTGTTGGGCTGACCGTCAACCGCGGCGGCGCACACCCAGATCAGGTCTGGGGCCCAATGGGTTCACAACGCGCACTGGAAAACGACGCCCTGCTACAGGCTGAGTTCCTGCGTGGCACCGCGATCTACGTTTCTAACGCCACCGGTTTGATTGGTGAACGCGAGACTGCAGAAGGTCTGCGCGCACAGGGCATCCCAGAACAAGCTCTGTCGGCCAACCAGGCCAACCTCGCTATCGCCGGCGGCGGTATCGAAGCTGTCACCAACGCCTGCACCCACCGCTTCGTGGCCAAGCTGAACCACTTGGGCATTCCGGTGCATCACCACAAGCCAGCAGTTGGCACCCACACTTGGTCCTACTGGCAGGATGACCTGCGCACCTCCTGGCCAACCTTTGCAAACGCATTCGGCATCGAGCAATAAGACCAGAACCAGCGCTAGGAACAGCATCAAATAGCATCGCTGATTCAGCAGACCACAATCGCCAGGCACCCGGTGATTGTGGTCTTTGTGTATTGCACGGGTAGTGATTTTTTGTCATGCCAGGCTCTACCAGGCCTTGCCGAACTTTCTACTATCCCTTGCCAGCTATCGGACCTGCCTTAAACTAGTGGCATGTCCACCATGCTTGTCACCGGCGGAGCCGGGTTCATCGGCACCAATTTCGTGCGCCTAACCCGCAAACTGTATCCCGAAATCCACGTAATCGTGCTGGATAAACTGACTTATTCCGGCAACCGCGCCAACCTGAATGGAATTGACTGCGAACTTGTAGTTGGCGATATCGCTGATGCGGGGCTCGTCGACAAGCTAGTGCAACGTGCGGACACCGTGGTGCATTTTGCCGCCGAATCCCACAATGACAATTCTCTGCGCGACCCATCACCGTTCGTGCAGACCAACATCGTCGGCACGTATTGCCTGCTCGAGGCGGTGCGGAAGTACGATAAGCGTTTTCACCACATCTCTACCGACGAGGTTTTCGGTGATCTCGCACTCGATTCCGGCGAACAATTCACCGAGTCCACCGCATACCGGCCTTCCAGCCCTTATTCTGCAACCAAAGCCGGTTCCGACCACCTGGTCCGTGCTTGGGTGCGTTCCTTCGGCATCCGCGCAACAATCTCGAACTGCTCCAATAACTATGGCGCTTACCAGCACATAGAGAAATTCATCCCTCGCCAAATTACCAATATTCTGTCTGGCCGCACGCCGAAGCTCTACGGCACGGGTGCACAAGTACGCGACTGGATTCATGTCGACGACCACAATCGGGCGGTGCACGCAATCCTAGAACGTGGCAAGATTGGTGAGACTTACAATATTGGCGCTCACGGCGAAGCCAACAATCTCTCGGTAATCCAGCTCATTTGTGAACTCATGGGCAGCGATGGCGCAACAGGCTTCGAACACGTCGCCGACCGCCCGGGACACGACCAACGCTATGCTATCGACCCCAGAAAAATCACTGAAGAGCTGGGATGGCGGCCACACTACACTGATTTGCGGGAGGGCTTGGAGAGCACGATCGACTGGTACCGCAGCCATCGCACGTGGTGGCAGGACGCTAAAGAAGCAGTGGAAAACAATTACGCAAAGCGAGGGCAATAAGCAGTGACAGCGAAAATGACACCAGAGCATCGTGGTGCACAAGTACATACCACGGACATCGATGGCCTGCTGATTATTAATCTCGAGCTGCATAAAGATACCCGCGGGTGGTTTAAAGAAAACTGGCAGCGGCAAGCTTTCGTCGCCGCGGGGCTACCTGATTTCGGACCAGTACAAAACAATATTTCGTTTAACGAAAAAGCCGGCGTCACCCGCGGTTTACACGCTGAACCGTGGGATAAGCTCGTTTCTGTAGCCACCGGTGCTGTGTTTGGTGCTTGGTGTGATCTGCGCGCAGACTCACCGACGTACGGCGCAACCGTCACGCAGCGCATCGAACCAGATACTGCGGTCTTTGTTCCCCGGGGTGTCGCGAATGGTTTTCAAGCTCTGCACGACGCCACCAGTTACACTTACCTGGTTAATGACCACTATTCCCCCGAGGCCAACTACACCAGCGTGAACCTGGATATGATCGATTGGCCGCTGAAGCCGAGCGAAATCTCCGACAAAGATCGCCAGCATCCGCAGCTTGCCGACGCTATCCCGATGCCACCCCGGAAGATTCTGGTGACCGGTGCCGACGGGCAACTAGGAAAGGCGCTGCGCCACGCCCTGCGGAACCATAATCACGTGGAGTTTTGTTCACGCACGGAGTTCGACATCACTGCTCCTCCGGCTCGAGACTGGCGACAGTACCAAGCGATCATTAATACCGCTGCTTATAACGACGTCAACGGCGCCGAAACCGACCGGGCTGGGGCCTGGGCCGTCAACGCTGCCGCCCCGGCCAAACTGGCAACAATCGCTAACGAGCACAACCTGACTTTGGTGCATGTGTCCTCGGATTATATTTTCGACGGCCAGCACGAGATCCACGGAGAAGATGAAATCGCTTCCCCGCTGTCTGCTTATGGTGCTAGCAAAGCCGCCGGAGATACCGCAGCGCAGACAACCCCGCGGCATTACGTGGTGCGTACCTCTTGGGTTTTTGGCGATGGCGGAAATTTCATTGCCACCATGGCTGCTCTCGCCCGTGCCGGAAAGAAGCCCAAGGTGGTTTGTGACCAGCGCGGTCGGCCAACGGACGCCCGGGATCTGGCACGGGGCATCATACATTTGTTAGATACCGGTGCTCCTTATGGCGTGTACAACTTGAGCTCGGATGGCGATACGGCTTCACGGGATGAGATCGCCATGGCCGTTTTTATTGGCTGCGGTGGCGACCCTGCTGATGTCACCCCGGTTAGCAGTGCAGAATACGGCCAGGACCAGGCCGCCCGACCTGCAGAATCTACCCTGGACCTAAGCAAAATCAAAGCCACTGGTTTTCAGCCCAGCAATTGGCGCGCCAGCCTCGCGCTGTATCTGGCAACATAGGTGGCTATGAAAGGCATCATCCTGGCAGGCGGCTCCGGCACGCGGCTGTACCCGATTACGCAGGGGATTTCTAAGCAGCTCATGCCGATCTACGACAAGCCGATGGTCTACTACCCGCTGTCCACGCTAATCCAGGCCGGGATTCGGGAAATTCTGATCATCACCACCCCAGAGGATGCGCCTGCTTTTCAGCGTTTGCTTGGCGACGGCTCGCAGTGGGGGCTGCTGTTGGATTATGAGATTCAACCGCGTCCAGAGGGGCTTGCGCAAGCATTTTTGATCGGCGAAGACTTCATTGGCGATGACGACGTTGCTTTGGTGCTGGGGGATAATATTTTTGATGGTCATGGATTTTCTGGGGCGCTACCACAATGCCATGACCCCCAAGGGGGAATTATTTTCGCCTATGAAGTTGCTGACCCGCAGCGTTACGGCGTCGTCGAGTTCTCTCCAGCAGGCCGTGCGCTGTCCATCGAAGAAAAACCGGCCAACCCAACGTCACCCTATGCTGTGGTCGGCTTGTATTTTTACGACAACTCAGTTGTAGAGATCGCCAAATCGATCAAGCCTTCGGCGCGCGGCGAACTTGAGATCACAGCGATCAACGAGGAATACCTCAACCGGGGGCAATTATCTGTCCAACGAATGCAACGCGGAGATGTGTGGTTAGACACAGGAACCGTGGACTCGATGTCCGAAGCTGCAGCGTACGTGGAGGTTTTACAAAAACGCACCGGAGTTATCATCGGATCCCCGGAAGTTTCTGCCTACCGAGAGGGATTTATTAGCGCCCGGGAATTGTTGGACTTAGCGCAACCATTAATCAAGTCCGGCTATGGCTCTTATTTAGAGCGCGCAGCCAGGGAAGATTAATGTGCTCGCAGGCCCAACCCGCCTGTCAGTTCCCGATAGACGAAGGTTGAAATGTCCTCTTCACGTAACGCTTTCCAGCGCAAGCCCGCGCTTCTCTGGACGTTAATCGCCCTGGTAGTGGCGCTGGCCGTGCTCATTGTCGTCGCCGTGGTACGCTCCGGCGGCGATGAATCCACGAGCGCCGGTGGCCAAGATGCGATGCACGGTCCACAGGCCCCAAGCTCCGCACAGTCTGGTAACTCGGATTCGCAGTCGACTCCTATGCCGGGTGGTGAATACTCCCCAGAACAAGCCCGCGAGCTCGCCAAACAGGTAGAACCCGGCACAGATTTCTCACGACCAAATTCCCCGGATCCAACCGTCATCGGCCCTGGTGCCGAGATCACGTCGAATGACGACATTTTGAACGTGCATCGTCGTAATGCCGAAGATCCTTTTGCGATGGGTGCTCTCGATGCACCGGTGGTGCTGTCAGAATTTTCCGATTTTGAGTGCCCTTTCTGCACCCGATTCGCGGTTGAGACCGCTCCGAAGTTGAAAGAAAAATTCGTAGACACTGGTCTACTGCGCATCGAATGGAATGACTTGCCGGTTAATGGCCCACATGCGGAAACTGGCGCACAGGCAGGCCGCGCCGCTGGTAACCAGGGTAAGTTCTATGAATTTCATGATGTGCTCTACAACAACACCTACGACAACCAGACCGGCGGCCACCCTGGCTATGACGTTGCTGACTATGTGCGTTTTGCCAAAGAGGCTGGCATAGAAGATCTGGAGAAATTCCGCACAGAAATCGAAAACGAGGAATACCGCGATGTGGTGCGCCAGGCTCTGCACTACGCATCGTCCATCGGCATGCGCGGTACCCCAGCATTTATTCTTGGTGATCGCTTCATTTCTGGCGCACAACCCTATGAAGTTTTCGAAGATGAGGTTTACCGCCAGCTAGCCAAGGTTGCCGACGGCACCGTGCCTCACCCTAAATCCAAGTAGAAAGGTTGGGCTGATAGATGATTGAAGTTGGTCTTTTTGGTGCCTTGCTCGCGGGAGTGCTCTCGCTGATCAGCCCGTGCTCAGCATTACTGCTACCAGCATTTTTCGCTTATGCCTTCGATTCACTCCGCCATTTGGTATTCAAGACTTTGGTCTTTTTGGCTGGTCTCATCACCGTTCTGGTGCCTATCGGGGCGGGTGTAGGCAGCATTGGTGCGTTCATGGTTGATCACCGGTCCACGATCATCCTGATTGGCGGAATCATCATCATTGCACTCGGCATCTACACTTTCTTTGGTGGAGGATTCAGCCTGCCCTTTTCTAACCTCTCGTCGAAGGCCAAGGGTTCCGGCCCTGGCTCGGTCTTCTTTCTAGGTGCGGTTTATGGTTTTGCTGGTTTCTGCGCCGGTCCATTGCTGGGTGCGGTGCTGACCACCGCTGCGGTTTCCGCATCTGTCTGGTACGGCGCGGCGATCATGGCAGCGTATGCCGTCGGCATGGCCATCCCACTGTTCGTTCTCGCCTTATTGTGGGAAAAGATGGACTTGGGCACCAAAATGCGCCCAAAGCCAATCAAAATCGGCCCATTCACCACCCACCTGGTTTCCATGATCTCCGGTGCGTTATTTATTGCCATCGGCTTCTTGTTCATCTTCAGCCACGGCACCTCGGCCTGGGGCGGGCCGCTAAGCACCGACGCGCAAGCACGTATTCAGGAATGGGTCATGCAGTTTGCACACTTGTCCGACCTCACATTAGCGATCATCGTGCTCGTAGCGTTGATCATCATTGTGCTGATTATGGGGCTGCGGAAAAAAGACGATAAAGATAAAGACGCCAGCAGCACAAAAACTTCAGCTGCTGACGTCTCACAATAGTCATCGGACTGTGCGTCCAATAACCGCAGAACTCTGAGCGCTGAGCGTAGTGCTTCCAGCGCTCAGAGAGTGCTTAATAGCCGCGCTCGATCATTCATCGAGGCACGAGAGTGCTTAATAGCCGCGCTCGATGTATTCGTCGAGGCGCGAGAATTCTTCACCGACGGTTGTGAAATCACCGTGGCCGGGCAAGACCTTAGTTTCGTCCGGCAGGGTGAATACCTTGGATTTCAGCGACTCAATGATGGTCCCGAAATCCGAGTACTTCTTGTCGGTTGCACCCGGCCCACCAGAAAACAGGGTATCGCCGGCAAAGATCTTTGCTTCATCTTCGCAGTACAACACACAGGAACCTGGCGAGTGTCCCGGGGTGTGTAGAACCTTCAGCGTGCTGCCTTCTACGTCGAAGGTGTCGCCGTCGGCAAGACGGGCGAATGAACGATCGCCGTTGGCTTCTTCCCACAGCATCTCGTCATCTGGGTGCATATACATTTCCACCCCGAAATGATCCGCGACCTGCGGGGCAATATCGACGTGATCGCTGTGGCCATGCGTCAAAATAATGCCTTTGACGTTACGGTTTTCCACGGCGCCGACGATGGTATCGAATTCATGCGAAGGGTCGATGATCCAGCAATCCTGGTCGCCGACGATGAAGACATTGTTGTCGACGTCCCATTCATTGCCGTCGAGTTTGAACTTTCCAGAAGTCACTAGATGGTCAATACGCATGTGTGTTACACCTCTACTACGCTGCGCAGGACTTTGCCTGCCTTCATGGTTGCGAATGCTTTCTCTACATCATTCAGGGTAATGCGTTCGTCAACGAATTTGTCCAGTGGGAAGCGTCCCTGCTTAGCCAAATCAGCGTACAACGGGAAGTCACGCTCTGGCAGGCAATCGCCGTACCAGGATGGCTTCAACGCGCCGCCGCGAGAGAAGAAGTCAATAGCTGGAACCTCGAATTTCGCATCTGGCCCAGGAACACCCACCATGACCATGCGTCCGGCAAGATCACGGGAGTAGAAAGCTTGTCGGGTAGTAGCTGGAATACCGACACCGTCGATGGTGACATCAGGACCAAAGCCATCGGTGAGCTCACGGACTGCTTCGATAACTTCTTCTTCCGACTTGCCACTGGCATCCACCGTATGGGTCGCACCGAATTCTTCGCGGGCACGCTCGAGCTTCTGCGCATCCAGGTCCACCGCAATGATTTTGCGTGCGCCCACCAAGCTGGCACCGGCAATAGCTGCCATGCCGACGCCACCGACGCCGAACACAGCCACGGATTCACCACGAGTAACTTCACCGGTATTCACAGCCGCTCCGAGGCCGGCCATAACGCCGCAGCCCAGCAAGCCAGAAGCAGCCGCGTCGGCCTCCGAATCAATCACGGTGCACTGCCCTTCGTGTACCAGTGTCTTTTCTGCCAAAGCGCCGATGCCCAACGCTGCGGTGAGCTCGGTGCCGTCGGCAAGCGTCATTGGCTTAGAAGCATTGTGGGTATCGAAGCAGTAACGTGGCTGGCCCTTCTTGCAGGCCCGGCATTCGCCGCACACAGCGCGCCAGTTCAATACGACGGTGTCGCCAACTTTGACGTGGGAAACTTCGCTGCCGACGGATTCGACGACTGCAGTAGCTTCATGGCCCAACAGGAATGGGTAGGCATCTTCAATGTCGCCATCGCGGTAAGCCAGATCGGTATGGCAGATACCACAAGTTTTCACGGCAACAACGACGTCATGTGCGCCAGGAGCCGGGATGACAATGTCGACGGTCTCGACTTCTGCACCTTTCGAGCGCGCGATGACGCCTTTAACGGTTTGCTGGGATTGGCCAGCAGAGGTGTTTTTCTGGTCTTCTATAAGAGCTTCACTATGTGTCATGCCAACAATCTTACCTGTGTTTGTTGTCCCGTCACTAATCGTGAATGCGCCACATCCGCCCGGAGTCGTACCGAATCCCTCTGACCTGAAATCTGTAACGAATTATCGCTAATGTGGCGATAGTTGTAGTGTAATTTTCCAAGCAGAAACTATTATCCTGGCCATTAGTTGGGTCCCCGGTAACCACCTGGTACTCGCAGCGTCTCGGCGTGCGCCATGGATATGTATTAATCCCGACAAGCTGATTATTAAAGGTGTGATTTTGTGTCTTTGCGCGACCGGCTGGAATACCTTGCCACCAACGGCAAAGGGCTAGCAAAGCTCGTTCCCGCTCTGTGGAAGTCCGGCATCATCGCACCACAACAGGGTATATCCGCGCTTGTGCACAGCCCTGGCATTCTCGCCCGTTATTGGCTAACCACCGCCCGTGAGATCGAGCAAGCAGCCCTAGTGTCACCGGACCGCACCGCTCTTATCGACGACGACGGCGCCCTTAGCTACCGTGACCTGCAAACACAGAGCAAAAATTTCGCTCGGTACCTGCACCAGTTGCCTGTCAAGGAGATCCGCTTGGGCATCATGGCCCGCAATGGTCGCGGTATCGTCACCCCATTGATCTCCAAGGGATACGCGGGCGCGACGCTATTTTTGCTCAATATCGGTTCCTCGCCAGAACAGCTTGCCGGGTGCATCGAAGAAAATGACATCAACGTGCTTGTCATCGACAGTGAATTCGCTGACCGTCTGCCAGCAGCTGGTTCCACTGCCGCAGACGGCCTACACGTCGTCATCGCCCACGAAGGTGGTGAGGAGACCGGCAAGCACCCAGTATTATCTGAGATCGTTCACCGCCGCACCGATGTCAAACTGCCACGCTTTCCGAAGCACGGCAATATCGTATTGATGTCGTCAGGCACCACCGGAGTACCTAAGGGCATTGCCCGCCCAGAACCAAAACTCCCCACAGTCTTGACGACGATCCTGGACGCCATACCGTGGGAAGCCGGCCAAAACGTGCAAATGACTGCTTCGATCTTCCACACCTGGGGCTGGGCGATGCTCAATATCGCCTTTGCGCTGCGTTCTACAGTCGTTACTCGCCGGGTTTTCGACCCTGAGGCTTGTTTGCGCGACATCCAGGAACACCGCTGTGAAGTGCTGATTTCCTCACCCGTGTTTTATAAATCGATGGTTGCTCTCGACAACACCTGGGATTATGACGCTTCTTCGCTCAAGGTCATCGCTTCCTCCGGCCACGCGCTAACTCCCCAGGTGGCAACGGATACCATCGAACGATTCGGCCCCATCTTGGCCAATATATACGGCTCCACCGAACTCACCTTGGCCAGTGCTGCAACCGCGCAACAAGTCGCAGAAAATCCCACGATCGGTGGATCCATCGCCAACGGCACTCTGTTGAAAATCTTGGATGACAACGGCAAGGAAGTTCCGCGCGGAAAAGTCGGCAAAGTCTATCTGCGCAACGCGACCACAATGGTGGGTTATACCAACCCGAAACACAGACTCGATCGCGTCGGCATGCTGCAGTCCATCGGAGACCTCGGCTATATCGACAGCAACGGCATGCTGCACGTTCTGGGTCGTGCCGACGAAATGATCATCGTTGGTGGCGAAAACGTCTACCCCTCATCGGTGGATAACGTACTGGACACGATGCCGGGTATTGCCGATCACTACGCCAAGGGCGTGGACGACGACGATACATTTAGCCGCATCGCAGCCTGGATCGTGAAAGATCCAGACGGGCCGGAAATTTCTGCCGACGATGTCCGCGAATGGGTGCGCACCCGTTTAGCGGAGCATTCTGTACCGCGCGACGTGCACTTCGTCGATGAATTGCCACGTAACGCGACCGGCAAGGTAATCCCCCGCCAGCTGTCGGCTTAAAACCCGCGCACTGCTAGTGACGCGGCGCCGCCGGTGATGATGGGGTTTGCTAGCTAACTCTATTGGCTAGAGGTTTCTGCTTGCTATAAGCGGGCCCTGCCATCACGGCCGCGGCCCGTACCTAGCCCACACTGCGGATTCACAGTGCAGTTTTCAGTCTGCAACCTTCAGACTGTGATTTACAGTGTGCATTTTACACTGTGACCTGATTTGAGGGTCTATCAATGACATTATTGTCACTCACAAACCGGAACATTCACTTTCACCGAACAGGCCTGCAGTCACAAAAACACTGGTCAGAATACCAAGTTATCATCCCGGCACCAGCACTGAAACAACGGTGCACATCACAGTGCAAAAGCACCCGAGACCACTAGACACTTTTACACTGTGACTGCACCCTTTACAGTGTGAAATGGGACGGTGCTGCTCGGTGTCGATGAAGGCTCAAACTTCAGTGTCACTGGAATAAATGAACCAGCAACAATAATCAAGGCCGTGGCAAAGCATATTTGAGGCAAAGCGATGGCGATTATGAAACGAACGCGAACGATTTGCAGCTTATCCGGAATGCATCACTCATAGCAGCAAGAAGCCACGAAACAGATTCTGAATCGGTACCTGGCACTACTCGCGCTGATTTGAATAGTGAATTAACTGCGCGATATATGGCAGAAGTTCGCCAGTATTCTCGGCGTTTATCCCAGGTAGTTAATGATACGGATTTGCTACGTACCCTGAAAGTTATTCTTCCCGACGGTACTTTAAGTGTTTCTGGCCTGTATGGGCTCGGATTTTTCCCACAAGCGGCTGAGCCGGCTTTACGAGTTACAGCCGCAGTGCGAATGCCAGAAGGATTTGGTGGACCACGAAACCGTAATATCGAAACTTTTGAGGGTGCTGTTCCAGATCTTTTGGAAGATGCAGTTGCGTGAGTAGCGCGCAATGCAGACACCATCGACGAATATCAAACCAGTGGACATATGAAAAACGGAGCGAATTTCCACTGCGCGCAATAAGAGAAACGATAGCCAATGCGTTGGTTCACCGCGATCTCAGCGCTGCCTCGTTAGGTGGTGGTAAAAGCGTAGAAATTCGATTAACTCGTGAACGTCTCATCGTCACCAACCCAGGCGGGCTTCATGGCCTCAGCATCGAACAATTAACGGGCTCAGACCTGGCAAAATCTGCCGTCAACCAGCGTTTGTATGACCTCATGCGACAAGTCAAGACTTCAGACGGCAGCTCGGTGATCGAAGGCGAAGGTGGTGGCATCGCCGAAATCTTGCGAGCTTGCCGAGATAGCAATCTCACTCGTCCACAATTTTTTGATAACGGCGCACAATTCAAAGTAATTTTCCGTAGACAGTCTCGATTATCCGCGGAACAACGCCAGCACGCGCAAAAACTCGCGCACAACCAAGAACTCTCACTTATTCAAATGGAGGTACTGCTTTCATTAGAGCAAGGTGCGACTTGGTCAATAGGACAAATACGGAAGCAATTTGCCCCACTCGGGCAGTCCGAAGCAGATGATCTGCTCACAGAACTAAGCTCACTCAAGCTAGCTTATTACCAAGACGGGGGTACTTCGTCCGCGGGATACTTCGCACGAGACACCACGGGATAAAGGTACGAAGCAGCGTAGAACGTCAGATTTTTCATCAGTGCACGGAAGCAATACCGCAGCTATCATCGCTCAGCTAAACCAGGCACCCATGAGGTTTCCCGAGCTGGTAGAGGCAATACCAGGACTCAGTCCTGGCCAAATTCGGTATGCACTCAAACAACTGCAAACAACCGGAATCGTGGTGATGGAAGGACGACAAGGGCAGCGCTCTACGCGTTATCGTATAAATCGATCCATCAAAGGATAACCAAGCTGCACCCACATAAAGTGCATTATGGGAAGCAGCCTGCTTGAAATTTTCATTCTTCCTTTCTTCTCTGTTCAAGAAACCAGCAAAATCGAATTCCTAGTCTCATGAGAACCGCAAAAGAAAGTAGAAATAGCCAGAAAGGAATAAGCTTATAGCCACCCACACTGGCATTAATAAGATGGGATATATATCCCACAAGGAGTGCAAGACCCAGCGCTCCTACTATGGCCAGAGCTCTGAGAGATGGTCTCAGGTCGTCAAAGACGTATTTTCTTCGCTGTTCATTTGAGCCTTCTGCACGTGAAGTGAACCCAAAAAAATCGAGTACTTTCTGCATCTGCATCATCTCCTCCTCATTCCCAACGCCACGGTATCACAGCTGTTAACAAGCTCACATAAAATGTTTCAGCTTTTATTACAGCCTTCACCTTGTCGTCAATGGCCGCGCTTCGGCTGAAAGGTGGAAAACTCATGTCGCTGCGCCAACCCCCTATGGCACATGCAGCAACAAAATCACAAAGGATAGCAAAGGAATAAGAGTTTGAGTAGTGGAGCCATCTAAGGGAATCGAACCCTTGACCTGCTCTTTACGAGGGAGCTGCTCTACCGACTGAGCTAAGATGGCACGTTGCTTGTGCGGTGTCGTGAAAGATTCCCGCATAGCGGGCTTCCTGCACAATCACAGCAACACTGGCATTCTAGCCGATAGTCGCCGTCAATGAAAAACGACAGGACTAACACCGCCACACCAGCGAGGCTGTAACAGTTAGTGCACCCGGTATGCGCAGCGCAAACGCCCCACCAGACCATCAAAAGCAATCTGTGGCGAGACGTTAAAGCCTAAAAGCTCACGATAATGACTAATAGCATCCTGGCATTCCACCAACCCCGCTTCATCCAAATGCTCAGCCAGTTCCGAGGCCAGCGGCTGAAAATCCGGGTGCGTCAGATCAACTTCTGCGCCCAGTTTCACCATCAGCGCGTCCCGGTAGATCCCAGCCAGATCAACCAAGGCCAGATCCAATACATCCCGTAAACGCCTGGTCTGCCTCTTTTTCTGCTGCTTTTCCAACTCGCGCAAGTCACCAGCACCACCAGAAACAGATTTCTGCGTACCCTTGCCTTTCGCCCCCATACCTAAGGCGTTGCGCAGGCGTTCTTTTTCCGCCTCATCCGCCTCGGCATAGCTTTCTTTCGCTTCTTTTTCTACAGCTTTGACCAGCTGTCCGACAGCCTGGAAGCCCCCGGATTCGTGAAAGATAGCTTCCGCGAGGTTGATGGCTTGTGCACGCCGCTGCTGGATCGCCGGGGTGTTGACCAACTTGCGGGCGCGGCCAACATGGCGCAACGAAGTATGCGCCGCCAATCGGGCATGATTTTCGCTCGCGCCTTCGTCGACAAGCATCTGCACAATTGTCTCCACTGGAAGTGCAGGCACGTACAAGTGTCGGCAACGGGACCGGAGCGTCTGCGGGAAATCCTCCGGGTCGGTCGACGGCGCACACAGAATGATCACGGTGTGCGCAGGCGGTTCCTCGATGGTTTTCAACAATGCATTCGCCGCGCCGTCGGTCAACCGGTCCGCGTCTTCGAAAATCACCACACGCCAGGCACCAACCGTGGGCCGCTTAGCAGCAGAAGCCACGACTTTTTCGCGGACGAAATCCACTCCGATCGACAACTCTTGCGGCACGACATGCACAACATCCGTATGTTTGCCAGTCATTGCGGTCCGGCACGCCTGGCATTCCCCACAACCATATGCTCCCGGGGTTTCGCAGAGCAGAGCCGCGGCAAAGTTCAACGCCGTGGTGGAACGGCCCGCCCCCGGCGGACCAGTGAACAACCAGGCATGTGACATCGCATGTGCTTGAGCTCGGGTCTCGATCTGGGTTTGGGGTTGAGTTGACGCACCAGCTGCAGCCCCGTCGGCAAGCACTGCGCCACTGTCGACACCTGACCGCGACCGTGTCCGTGCTGCTGCCCGAGCGGCAGCCATGATGGTCTCTTGCACCCGGGGGTGGTCCCGCAAGCGGTCCGCGATAGTGACCGAAGGTGCAGAATCGGCGCCAGTTGTGGCAGATGGTGCTGGTGTTGCGGTTGCAGGTGTGTCGTCGGTTGCCGTGGCAGCTCGCGTATAACTCACGCCACTAGTCTAGCCGGGCAGTCGACAGTTATTGTAGTAAGTTATGAACAGATTTCTGCGTGGCATCAAATGGCTGTGGGGCACCTCATGGCCACTGTTTGCTACCGCAGTTCTAGGGGCAAACATCACCGGCGCCGTCGCGATCATGCTATTCGTGCGGTTCTTCCTGCCAATGCCGGAAATCATGGACTTCACCGACGAAGTGCCCAATTTACTCTCAGTCGGCGTAGCCTACCTCGTCTTCGCGGTATTCGTCGGCATGGGCGCCACCTACCTATTGTTCCGTCCGGTTCTGGACTGGCAACGCAACCCCGAGGAACATGACCGAAACATGGTGCGGTACCTCGTTATGCGCATACCGGTTTACCAAGCCGGGGTGGCGGCGTTCGTCTGGATCATCGGCATCTTAGTCGCCACGATCCTGACCGGAAACTACGCTGCCCGCCTAGGGCTCGTCGTCGCAGTTGCAACCTCCCTAACGGGCATGATCACCATCCTGATCACCTACCTGCAAGCAGAGCGGCTGGTGCGCCCAGTTGCGGCCGAAGCTCTGGCTAGGCGCTTTGAAGACTCCACTCTGGAACCACCCATTAAGGTGCGGCTATTGACCACTTGGGTCATGACCACCGGCGTGCCAATCCTAGGCATCGTGCTGCTCTTATTCGCACACCAAGCTAATTATTTCACCGATAACGCCGCTGATTTGATTCCTCCGGTACTGCTCATGGCAGTCACCGGCATCGTCACAGGCCTGACCGGGACCATGTTTGCGATGATGAGCGTAATTGACCCGATTAAGGAGCTCCAGGAGGCCATCAACCGTGTACGCCGCGGTGAATCCAACGTGGCCGTCGATATTTACGACGGCTCCGAAATGGGCGTTCTGCAGGCCGGTTTTAACGAAATGATGAAGGGCCTGCGAGAACGTGAACGTGTGCGGGACATATTTGGCCGCTATGTGGGCACGGAAGTCGCAACCAAAGCCTTAGAGGAACGCCCCGAGTTGGGTGGCGAAGATCGCGAGGTTGCAGTCCTGTTCGTCGACGTGATTGGCTCGACGACGTTTGCCGTCACTCACACTCCGGAAGAAGTCGTCGATGAGCTCAACCAATTTTTCGAGCGCGTTGTCGAATGTGTCCATCGTAACCGGGGTATCATCAACAAATTCCAGGGCGATGCTGCACTCGCTGTATTCGGTGCACCGCTCCAGCTCACTGATGCAAATTCACTCGCACTGCAGGCGGCGCGCGAGCTACGAGAAGAGCTGAAAGGCCTGGCACTGCACGCTGGGATCGGCGTGGCCACCGGGCACGTCGTCGCTGGTCATATCGGAGGATCAGATCGCTTCGAATATACCGTCATCGGCGACGCCGTAAACCAGGCTGCGCGCCTGACCGAACTCGCTAAAGACACCCCCGGGCAAATCCTGACCAACGCCGTCACCCTGCGCGGAGCCAACGAAGTAGAACAATCCCGCTGGACATTCTTGAAATCCATCGAGCTGCGCGGGCGAGGCGAGATGACGCAACTGGCTCGTCCTGTACGGGCGACGTTGGCGGATCGTTCCTAGCGGCATCGCACTTGCCGGTGTTGTGGTTTTGCTAACCTGCCTTTAGCGCTTGGATGGCGCCGAAACACTCAACTCTGAAGTACCCACACTGGGAGCCTTTATGCAGAATCAGCCTGCACCACACCCGCAAACAAGCACCCCACCGCCGGAAAACCCGGCACCGCAGAACCCACCATCGCCTGCCCCACGCATGATCGCCCCCGATTTCGCCCGTGGTATCGCACTGCTAGGCATCGCGCTGGCAAACATACAGACTGCGTGGACGCTAGAGACCTCGAGCTCACACGCGGAGAACATCGAGTCTTCCTATTTCGGCGGCTATGCCGACGGTTCACTACTCGATACCGTCTTCACGCTTTTTTCTGCAATGTTCGTGCACGTGCGCGGCCTACCAATGTTTTCCACACTGCTCGGATTCGGCATCGGTTTGATCACCATCAGTCTGTGGAACAAATCCTTCCCACTTTCTCGAGCCCGCCAGGTCATCGCTCGCCGCTACTTTTTCCTAGCCGTCTTCGGCTTGCTGCACATCATTTTCTTGTTTTTCGGCGACATCATGTTCTCCTACGGCGTCATGGGGATGATCGTCGCCACCATGCTGTCATTGCGTAATAAGACCCTGGGCTGGATTATTGTGGTTCTCTTTGCGCTCAATGCCTTGACTGGTATCGGTATTGCGCTGGCCAGCATGGGGTCTACGCTGGTCAACGTAGCAGGCCCTTCCAATTTTGCAGTCGGGGAGGCCTCAGAGCCGACCAGTAACTACTTGGAATACATATTCGGGAACTTTTTTCTAGCTGTCTTTGCCCCCTTAGAAGCCTTTTTTGTCGCCTTCACGCTACTGCCAGTGATTTTGTTGGGCTTCATATGGGCGCGCCGTGGTGTGCTTGCCGACGTAGATGCACACCGAAAAGAACTCGTAATCTGGGCCATTATCGCTGCTCTGATATGCCTCGGAATCGGCTTGCCGTGGGGCCTGGCGGAACTAGGGATCATTAACCATGAGCTGGCCAATCCACTGATGACAGCAAACGTTTTTCTGGGGATTTTTACCGGCCCAGGCATCCTTGCTGCTATCGCGTTGGGCTGTAATGGTGTGCAAAAACAGTATGCAGAAACCCAGCGCGTGCCATTCTTGTTACGGCCATTTATCGCGCTGGGGAAGCGTTCCATGTCGGGCTATGTCGCCCAGTCAGTATTTTTCGTGATCCTGGTGTTGCCGTTCACACTGAACTTGGCAGAAGGCCAAACGGTAACTGGGCTGACAGTTCTTGCATTCTTGGTGTGGTTGGCCACGCTATTGTGGGCGTGGCTGTGGGAAGCATTCGGGTGGAATGGCCCGCTAGAAACTATCCACCGCCGTCTCGGCTACGGCCCTGGTTCACGCCCGCGCTTGGAGTCTCAACGGCAAAAGCGCGCACGCTTAGCAGCTGAAACTCCGAGCCCGTAGCGCTTAGCTCCGCCGCGAACCCGCCTTCACCACATTTTTCGTTCCTGGTGAAGGCTTTTTCGCGGTCTTTTTAGCCGTTTTCTTGACGGTCTTTTTCGCCGTCTTTTTCACAGCTTTCTTGGTGGTTTTCTTTACCGTCGTTTTCTTGGCTGTAGTCTTTTTCGCAGCCTTCTTGGTGGTCTTCTTGCCCACCTCGCCAGCGGCTTCTTTGGCGCGGCGCTCAGAAAGCAGCTCATTTGCCCGCGCATCTGTCATCGCTTCAGGCTTATCGCCCTTCCGTAGCGAGGCATTGGTCTCGCCATCAGTGACGTACGGACCAAAACGGCCGTCTTTCACCGTCATTGGTTTTCCGGAAACGTCGTTATCGCCAAGCTTCTTCAACGGTGGTTGCGCAGCAGCACGCCCGCGACGTTTTGGCTCAGCATAGATTCGGCGCGCCTCATCCAAATCAATAGAGAAAATCTGTTCTTCATCAGCCAACGAGCGCGAATCCGAGCCCTTCTTCAGGTAAGGGCCATAACGGCCGTTTTGCGCAGTAATCATCTCGCCATCAGCTGGATCCACGCCCACTTCGCGCGGCAGCGACAACAAGCGCAGCGCTTCTTCCAAAGTCACCGATGCCGGCTCCATCGACTGGAACAATGAGGCCGTGGCTGGTTTCAGCTTGGCTTCGACCAACTCGGTAATGCGCTTTTCTTTTTGTTTCTCTGCAGTCTTGGTGTCCCAGTTTTTCGCACGTTTGCCCTCTTCTTTGCGTTGGGCGTCCTCAGCAGCACGTTCTTCACGAATGATCTCTTCTGCCTCAGCGGCAGCCTTTTCTTGCTCGTCGTCACGCACTTGCTCGGTGACATACGGGCCAAACCGGCCTTCCTTAGCCACAATCATCCGGCCATTGTCCGGGTTTTCACCCAGCTCACGGCCGCCCTGTGGGGTGGCGAATAGCTTTTCTGCCATCTGCAGGTTCAGCTCGTCCGGGGTCGTTGATTCAGACAAATTCGCACGCTGATATTCCGGCTCACCATCGGCATCCGTTCCGATACGGCGTTCCAGATACGGGCCATACCGCCCCACACGTACGACGACTGCACGGCCGTCCTCGTCGTCGAAAAGATGCAACGAGTTAACTTCACGCGCATCAATCTTTTCCAGGTTGACGTCGATCAGTGATTTCAAGCCACCATGTCGAGCAATCGATTCCGCAGTGTTATTGTCGTCTTCGCTATTAACCTCATTTCCGAAATAGAAGCCGGTCAGCCACTCGGTGCGGTCTTGCTCACCGGTAGCGATCTGGTCGAGTTCGTCTTCCATCGAAGAAGTGAAATCGTAGTCCACCAGCGGAGCGAAGTTGTTTTCCAGCAAACCAACCACTGCGAATGCCACCCACGACGGCACCAGCGCATTACCGCGGGCGTGCACGTAGCCACGGTCTTTGATGGTTTTGATGATCGAGGCATACGTTGACGGACGGCCAATGCCTTGTTCTTCCATCTTTTTCACCAGCGAGGCTTCTGTGTAGCGTGCCGGTGGGTTCGTAGAGTGGCCTTCTGCGCTGACCTTATCGACGGACAGCTCGTCGCCCTTGTCCAGCTGCGGCAAGCGTTTTTCGCTGCTGTCAGCAGAATCATCGTCGTAGGCCCGCAGGAACCCTGGGAAGGTGATGGTGCGCCCGTTGGCCTGGAATTCGGTCTGTTCACCGGTGCTGGCAGATCCAGCCATGGTGACTTTCATCGACGTCCCTTTGGCGTCGGCCATCTGTGAGGCAATCGTGCGTTTCCAGATCAACTCATAAAGCTTAAATTCTTCGGTATCCAGTTGATTGTGCAACGCACCCGGAGTCGCGAATGACTCGCCTGCTGGACGAATCGCCTCGTGGGCCTCCTGCGAATTTTTCACCTTCCGGTCGTAACGGCGTGGTGCCTCAGAAACGAAATCACTGCCGTACAACTCGGTCGCCTGATTGCGGGCGGCGAACAGCCCCTGCTGTGACAGCGAAGTCGAGTCGGTACGCATATACGTGATGTGGCCGTTTTCGTAGAGCCGCTGCGCGATACGCATGGTGCGCTCAGAGCTGTAGTGCAGCTTGCGGCCGGCTTCTTGCTGCAACGTGGAGGTCATAAACGGCGCATACGGACGGCGAGTATACGGCTTGTGTTCAACGGCGGTGACGGTGAGTTTTGCTTGCTGCAGGCCGTCGGCAAGCCGGTTGGCCTGTTGCTTGTCGACGATGGTGGCCGAACCTTTCAGCCGTCCACGATCATCGAAATCGCGCCCCTGCGCCACTCGTAGCCCGTCGACGGTAGCCAAGCGTGCCGGGAAGGACGCCGGATTTTCCGCAGAGTCTGCCGCACCTGTGTTCAGGGTAGCCGAGAGGTCCCAATAATCAGCAGAAACAAACGCCATGCGCTCGCGCTCGCGCTCAACGATCACGCGTGTGGCCACGGATTGCACACGGCCTGCCGACAGCCGCGGCATGACCTTTTTCCACAGCACCGGCGAAACTTCGTAGCCGTACAGGCGGTCCAGGATACGGCGGGTTTCTTGTGCATCGATGAGGTCTTCGTCAAGCTCGCGGGTATTGCTCGCGGCCTCCAGGATGGCGGATTTGGTGATCTCGTTGAAGACCATCCGGCGTACCGGCACTTTTGGCTTCAGCACTTCTAACAGATGCCACGCGATAGCTTCACCTTCACGGTCCGGGTCCGTTGCCAGATAAAGCTCGGAGCAATCCTTGAGCTTAGCTCTTAAGTCCGTAACTTTTTTCTTCTTATCCGGACTGACCACGTACAACGCACCAAAGCCATTGTCCGTGTCGACACCCAAACGCGCCCACGGCTCTTTCTTGTATTTCGCGGGAACATCAGCGGCTCCGCGTGGCAGATCACGAATGTGCCCCACGGAGGCTTCGACCAGGTAGTCGTTACCTAAGTAGGGTTGGATCTTTTTTGCTTTGGTTTGTGACTCGACGATAACGAGCGTCTTGCCTGCCACGGGATCACGTCTCTTTCGTGCTTAATTAGCGTGCGGAGTACTAGTGCGCTACTTCGTTTACACAGTAATATATGGTGCTTCTACACTAAAGCAAAAACCCAGCATGCCTTATGGCAATGCTGGGTGATGTTTTTCTTGCTTATTCGGCAAGATTTACCGAGGCTACATGCCGGAGAATCCCGACGTTATTTTCCCGGTGTTTGCGTGACCTTACAGGCCACCCAAATTAGAGGGCTACAACCTGCTGAGCCTGTGGGCCCTTAGCGCCTTCGCCGACTTCAAATTCAACCTGCTGGTTTTCTTCCAGGCTACGGAATCCGTTGCCCTGAATCTCGGAGTAGTGCACGAAGACATCCTTCGAGCCATCTTCCGGAGCGATGAAGCCGAAACCTTTTTCAGCGTTAAACCATTTAACGGTTCCTTTTGCCATGTTAAAACCTTTTCTTTTGGCGACGGATCTGCAAAGTGTCCGCGAATCTAACCTTGCTGCGAGCACTTCTCGAACTAACCTAGAAACCGCGTTCAGGAATTAGTCTCGCACGAATTCGGCGCAGAAGATACTCTTAAGAAATATATTCAAGAAAACCCCGTCAAGCACACCCACAAGGGGGTAGAAATGGGCGCTTTTGAGCAGCCGGATACAACTTTTGGTCGAGAGCTTCTCGACGAACTCGTATCCGTATTCCCCAATTCCACCCTGACCCACCAGCGTGTGATCCCGGCGCGAACTGCCCGCTATGCGGAATGGCCGGATTGGGTCAGCCCGGCATTGCGCACGGCACTCGAGGATCAGGGTGTTACGCGATTATTTAGCCACCAGGCGGAAGCCGCTGAGGCCATTCACTCCAAGCAAAATACAGTGATTGCCACGGGCACGTCCTCGGGAAAATCACTCGGTTACCAGCTTCCGGTGCTTTCTCGTTTAGGCACCGACCGCACAGCATGCGCACTGTATCTGACCCCAACAAAGGCGCTGGGGTCAGATCAGCTGTTGTCGATCCAACGTTTACTTCGTGCAGCGGCGGAGGGCTTGCCGTATTTATCGACAATCACCCCAGCGCCGTATGACGGCGACACCCCCACGGAATCCAGGGCGGGAATCCGTGAGTCTTCGCGTTTTATCTTTTCCAATCCGGATATGGTGCATGCTTCCTTGTTGGGTGCTCACCAACGCTGGGCGCGGGTGTTACGACATTTAGAATTCATCATCATTGACGAATGCCATACCTATCGCGGAGTGTTTGGCTCCCACGTCGCCTTGGTGCTTCGCCGACTTCTGCGGTTATGCGCCCACTACGGTTCAGAACCGACGATTATCTGTGCTTCCGCAACCTCAGCAGATCCAGTCGCCCAGGCTCAGCGTCTCACCGGGCGGGCTATGCAGGGGGTTACGGACGACGGTTCCCCGCAGGGAACGCGCACAGTGGCTTTATGGGAACCGGGTTTCCGCGACGATATCTCGGGCCAGAATGGCGCACCGGTCCGGCGCGCCGCTTCGACGGAGGCCGCGGCGATCATGGCGCATTTGGTCGCCGCGGGTGCCCGCACATTGACGTTTGTGCGTTCTCGAAGACAAGCAGAAACCACCGCTTTGCGTTGTGCTGAAGAACTCAGTGCACGTGGTCGCATGGACTTCGCCGCCCGAATCGCTTCTTATCGCGCCGGTTATTTAGCCGAGGATCGGCGAAAATTGGAACACGATTTAGACAACGGCCAGTTGTTGGGCGTGGCTACAACATCTGCTCTCGAACTAGGCATTGATGTAGGCGGGCTTGATGCGGTAATTGGGGCTGGTTTTCCCGGCACTGTGGCCTCTTTCTGGCAGCAGGCAGGCCGGGCTGGGCGCCGGGGGCAAGGTTCCTTAGTTGTGCTCGTTGCCCGCGATGACCCGATGGATACCTATCTGGTTCATCACCCAGCAGCACTTTTGGAACGTCCAATTGAGGCCAGCGTATTTAATCCAACAAATCCCTATGTCCTGGAAGGTCACGTTTATTGCGCGGCCGTGGAAAAGCCTCTTTCCGCCTTCGATATTGAACAGTGGCAAGCCCATGATGTCGTACGGCGTTTAACGGACAGCGGTTTTTTGCGAGCGCGGGCACAAGGTTGGTTTGCCGCGCCGCTTCCGGAAGGCCGATTGCGCCCTGATACTGCACACTCGGCTGTCGATATCAGAGGTGGTTCCGGCCAACAAGTCATGATTGTGGATTCGTCTGACGGACGGTTGTTGGGCACAGTGGATTCCGCACGCGCTGCCAGCCAGCTGCATCCCGGCGCGGTGTATTTGCACCAAGGGGAAAGTTTTCTTATCGACGATTTGGATTTCGACGATTACATCGCTGTTGCCCGTCCAGAGCAACCTGATTATTCCACGCAAGCACTCTCCGATACCCAAATCCGTATTGTCTCCAGTCCGCCCAATGATCATGTACGACAATTGTCTCCTGATGTTTCAGTCGCATTGGTGGATGTGGAGGTCATTGACCAAGTCACCGGCTTTATGGTGCGGCTTCCTGATGGTTCCATCGCAGAACAAGTACCTTTAGATTTGCCGCGACAACGCCTATTTACGCAGGCAGCGGCTTACACCATTAGCCCACGAGCTTTGGCTGCCGCCGGGGTGGAAGAAGCCGATATTCCTGGTAGCTTGCATGCTGCCGAGCATGCCGCTATTGGTTTGTTACCGCTGCTGGCCACGTGCGACCGCTGGGATATTGGCGGTGTTTCCACTGCATTGCATGTTGATACCCAGTTACCAACGGTGTTCGTCTACGACGGCTATCCAGGCGGAGCGGGCTTTGCCGAGGAGGGGTTTCGCCGCTTCCGCAACTGGATTGCCGCTACCTTGCAAGCGGTATCCGCGTGCACTTGTGCCCACGGCTGTCCCTCCTGCGTGCAATCACCGAAATGCGGTAACGGTAATGAGCCGCTCAACAAAGCCGGTGCTATCAAGGTGCTGGATGCACTGCTCATTTCCCTGGATGCCAGTGCAGCCAGTTAACTTAACTCGCAATTTGCACTGCATTACCCGATATTAGACAGGCCCGGCACGCGCTTTCGCATGCGCACTCGTGACGGATACGCCTGCGGTAACTTCTAAGAGCACATCGCGGTTATCTGTCCGACAAGAAACCACACTGGCATGGTTTAGCCCTGCGATGCGTTGTGCAACAGGGCACGGCAGATCACCTCGTGACAAACCTTCGGCTGCAGCAACCGCCGCCATATCCGCCGCCAATTGGGCTTGGTGCCGTGCGACGACATGGCTTGCCACGCCAACCAGTGCCAAGGCCACGGCCGCAATGGCCAGAATGATTCCGATGGCTGCTACGGTCGCATAACCATCATCATCGCGAGCATGCCGGAACCGGCGATAAAGGCTGCTGTCACCGTGGTTGTGCATCGTCATCGCGTCTCCACAGGGTATATTGCGCTAGCGCTGCGAGTTCCGAATACCGCGGGAACCTCCGCAGTTACTGTCACCAACCCGGCTGATTCCTGCACACTGATCTGTGCATTTCCTGACGGTTGGTAATCCACCCCAATCGCGTGCGCACGAGCAGCCGCGCTTGCTGTATCCAGTGCCGAGATGTGTGCACTGACCGTTGCAATCGCTCCAATGATTAGTGCTGTCACAATCACCAGCGTGGCCAATGCAAACGCGGCTTCGATGGTGACCGAACCACGGTCATTGCCGAAAGGCCCTGCCTGCGGCCAGCCTGCGCGTTGTCTCGGATTAGGACGGGGTATCAGACAGCGCATCAGTAATAATCGATTCGATTGCATCAGTCACTCCCCCACTGCTGACCACAAGGTACAGTGCCGCAGCCAGTGCGGCAGCAGCTAACGATCCCATGGCGTATTCAATCGTGCTCATGCCGGAATCGTCGACGAGCATTCGCACTCCGCCCTTCGTTTTCCGTGTCGTCGTGTGTGCTGCGAGATCGTCGTTTCCAGCACACTGAGCGCCTTGGTTAGGCTGCGGTGTGGCATCGAGAATGTTATCTGGTTGTTTCGTGTGGGAAGTCCGAAATGGTGTAGTCATTTTGTCTCCTTTGAGTCAGATGAAATGGTCTTCTGAAATGGTCTTTTGCTTCACCCCGGTGTGGTGGCGAGCAGGTCTGTTGCCAAGCTGATAACGACTGGGGCCAGGCCAAGGACAATGAACGCGGGCAAAAAGCACACCGCGAGAGGCAAAGCAATTAACACCCCTGCACGTTCTGCAGCTGCCCGGGCATGATCTGTGGCATCCGCACGCAAGTTGGCAGCTAATTCACGACAACGTGGCGCGATACGCGCCCCGGAATGCCGAGCTGATTCAATAATCGCCGCCAGATCTGCGAACCCCTCATGCGCACGCATCCCACGAAAAGCTTCGCGGTCAGCAATGCCCACGGCTTCCAGCTGGCTGACTGCCTGCCATACCGGCGCAGTATCATTGGCTGCAGCTTCTGCTACCACACTGGTAGCAATATGCAGCGCTAACCCGGATTCCACGCAGGCCGCAAACAGTTCGATATCAGCAGCGATGTGCATAGGGTGCAGTTTTTTCGGTGGCTCTCGCGGGTTTTTCGTTGTGCTTGTCCCACATCCCACTCTGCCGGTGACAGGCGCAGCGGGAATGCACAAGGCTGTAGCCAGAATGACGAGCGCTGTAGCGAGGATTACGGGCTCCGTCATGACGTCTCCCCCACCGCTTTCGCGGTAATTTTCCGAGACCAAACGAATCCTGTGCAAGCCAATCCGACACCAGTAACCAGGGCAATACCGCCTAAGTTCGTCGTAAGCAAGAACCTTAGTGGGGCTGCACCCATGGCGATTCCCATGAGGATTCCTGCCAGTGGCAAGCACGTGAGAATTACCGCTGTCGCCTGTGGTCCTTGCAGACTCGCCTCAGTAGCGCTGCGATGCCGGTTGGCACCATCGATACTTCGATGCACAGAATCTAATAACCCGGACAGTGCGATGCCGTGACGTCCTGCCGCGTGCCACAACACCGATAACCTCTGTAATTGCGGTAATTCAGAAGAACTGTGCTGGGCGAAAGCATGCGCCGGGCTGTGGCCAAATCTGGCTTGCGCGGCTGCAGATTCTGCCACCGTGCGTACTCGTGGGGAGGCATCTTCCGGTAGCTGGGACGCTGCGGTTTCCACTGCGTGAAAGTGGTGTGCTCCAGAATCAATATCTGCTGCCAATTGGCCAATATAGGCCCCCAATGACTTGGTATCAGCGATAATCCGGCGTCGACGCATGTGCTGTCGCATAGTGATGATCACCGTTGCCGCTGCCATCGCACCGGCAAGCGCCAATGCTATGGTGCCAACTGCCATAAGCACGGTCACTACCAGGAAAACCACAGCGATCATTAGCAAAAATTCTTTCGAAACCAGCGCTGTGGATGTCGTACCGATGCGCGCACTTGCCGAACCAGGATGCAAGGCCACCGCTACTGCGAGCACTATTATTGCTGCGCTCATGCTGGCACCTCAGCAGAAATACTGTCATGAGTATCCACGCCACACGGATCGGCGTCCTGCAGATGATCATCGTGCTTATCATCGTTATCCGAATCGTTGCTGTTCGAATCGTTGTCGCCGTATTCCCAGATAGTCTCGATCCGTAAAGGATCTGCCTGCAATTGACCAATCTGCGCTAGCCGGCGGGTTCCATCAGGGCGGCGCTGCATCACCAGCACCACTTCCACGGCAGCAGTGAGCTGCGAATGCAAAGCCATACGTTCTAACCCACCAAGAGCGCCCAGTGCTTCCAGTCGTGCAGGCACTTCTGTGAGCCGGTTAGCGTGTAAAGTTCCACCGCCACCGTCGTGGCCAGTATTCAGCGCAGCCAACAAATCTACGACCTCAGCCCCACGAATTTCGCCAACGATAATTCGATCTGGCCGCATACGCAGAGCCTGTTTCAACAGGTCAGAAATGCTGATCGCACCACCCCCTTCGCTATTAGCACCTCGTGCAGTCAGGTTGACCACGTGCGGATGGTTGGGAGTCAGTTCTGGGGTATCTTCAATGCAAACCAGACGCTGTTGCGGGGCAATTTCGCTGAGCAAAGCAGAAAGCAAGGTAGTTTTCCCGCTACCGGTTCCACCAACGATAAGAAAAGAACGACGCTGTGCAATAACCTCACGCAGATACTGTCTGGAATATTCATCCAAGCTGCCGTGCTGAAATAACGAGTCCAAGCTTGCAGAATGCGAACGCAAAACTCGCAAACTAATACAAGTGCCTTGTTGCGCTGGTGGGCTCAGCACTGCATGAAATCGCAGCGCGATACCTTCTTCCCGACGAATCCTGCCATCCACACACGGTTGGGCATCATCCAATCGCCGACCACATAAGCTAGCCAATCGTACTGCTAGTCTTCGGACTTCTTCATCATCGCAAAACTCAATTTCGGCTTTTTCTAGACCGTCGCCTCGATCAAAAAATACGGATTCGGGACCATTCACAACAATGTCGGTCACTCCAGCTAGCGATAATAAAGGTTCCAAAACTCCGATGCCGACGGTGTCATTTTTCAGTTTCCGGAGAATTTCTAATACGTCGAAATCGCTTATCACTCCCGATTCTTTACGGATCAAGCGGGCTAGCTGGGCAGGGTCGTCGACAAGACTGGGTTCGGTAGCAACCCGACGCTGGATTGTCTCGACTATGTGCGGTGCAACGGACATAATTTCACTTTCAGTTCATAGAGGTTTTGGTCTTCGAGAACACTCACGCCTGCAGCCGACGGCTGATGTCTGCGCATCTAATAGATGAGATGTGGGGTTAGTGGGTCTCGGCGGTATTCCACCCGTATTCCGCGAGTACAGCGTGAGCGACGATCGACAGTGGTTTCGGAATTCTGTCTGGCAGCCCACCGCTCTCAGTGCTTTTTGTCAGACGTTTGAGGGTGCCGATTTCTGCAATGACCTGGCTTCGTACAAGGTTTTCCATTTCCTCGATACTGAGTGCTGACCACTGGCGGTGCCGGACCACCAGGCTGTGTGGGGTATGCGTTCCAGACAGCTGCGTGCTTAAATGTGCTGCTCGGGCCGCGCAGCGTAGCTCTGCCGGGCAGATCAACACTGCCGCATCAATCGAACGCGGAATGTGCCAGGGATTAGCATCGATAACGGAAAGCCCGGGTTCGCTGTGCAGCGTGGAAAGCACAGTTTCAATTTCTTCCCGGTCGCCAAAACTTGCTGTTCCGTCATTAGTGCGTCGTTCGGTCAACACGGCGATACCGTCATCGGTAGTAGGCAAACAGGCACGGAGGTCGCTGGCATTGACGCGGCCGTCACCCAAGTTCAAATCTGGCCACCGCAATCCATCATGTTTTTCAATCCCCAACAGCAGGTCCAAACCGCCAGAATGATCAATTGCATCAATCAGCGTTACTGCACCAACGTTTTCATGTGCAGCCACCCGGGAAATCGCTGCTGCCACCGTCGAAGCTCCAGCTCCGCCGCCGGATGAGAGCACCGCGATGGTCAAGTGTGGGTGGCGTCGTGATGCAGACTGCGGCGGCGCAAACTGTGCTGGATAGCGTTGCTCAGAAATGCGGTTGGACAAGGGTCGCTGCAAACGTGCGGAATTGGGCAATGCCGTAGCTGCCCTGGGGCGGGGTGCGGGTGTCTGTGCCTCTGCGGGGCGCGATTGTTCTCCTAAAGTAATGAGAAATTCTTTGTTTTGTGAAGGAATCACGTACCCGACTTCCGCGCCACAATCACGGACTAGTTGTTCGTCGACCGGCCCCGGATCTAAACACACCAGATAAATAGGGCTGCTCTGCTGGTCGCGGCGTGCCGCAGATTCCGTCAAAAGATCGGCGTAATCAGCATCAAGAATGATTGCTTCGGCCCGTGCACCAAGCCGGTAGATATCGCGTTCATCAGTGGCTGTGACCGCCCGATGACCGGTGGCTGCCGCAATATGAATCGCCTCAGTACGCAGAGTGGGATCTGCAATGGCGATGACGATGGATGAATCTTGTGCGCTCATGGTCTCTAGCCAAGCCGGAATGGAATAGAAGCTCAATGACCTGGGGTGATTCTGTGGACAACCCGCCGAATTTGTGGCCTTATCAACTAGATAACTGTGAATAACCCTCAAAAACCCTGCTGCTTCCCCCTAAAATCCTTCACCCCACCATCCAATCTGTAACAAGCCCAAACATTGCAGAGATAAGCCAACTAAGATAGTTCTTGTAACAGCAGGCAACAATCGTTAACTTTTACCCCAACAATCACATACGTTTTACGGCAGGTCTTCATGGACAATTCTCACAGCACCGCCGCCAGCGACACCGAGGCGCAGCCCGGTCAAGTGGCAGCGTTTTTTGACCTGGACAAAACGATTATTGCCACCTCTTCTGCGTTTGCTTACGGCCGCGAATTCCTGCACAACGGACTGATCACCCCGCAGGATGCACTGAGCCTATCTTTAGCAAAAGCCAGCTATATGCTCGCTGGGCAATCCAGCACGCAAATGGACTCCACCCGCGACCAACTGACCTCCATGATCACCGGTTGGTCAGAAAAACAAGTCCGCGAAATCGTACGCGAGACCATGCACAACGTGCTGACCCCAGCGATTTATAGCGAAGCCCGGGAACTGATCCAAGCCCACAAAAAAGCAGGCCACGAGGTCATTATCATTTCAGCATCGGCCCGGCAGCTCGTGGAACCGATCGCGGAAGAGCTTGGCATCACCGAAGTCATCAGCACCGAACTGGAAATTGTTGACGGCACGTTCACCGGGGTAGTCGAGTTTTATTGCAAAGGCACGGCAAAAGCCGAAGCGATCACGACGCTTGTCGGCAAACACGGCTATGAACTGCAACAAAGCTTTGCTTATTCCGACTCTGTGACGGATGCGCCCATGCTGGAACTAGTGGGTAACCCGGTTGCAGTTAACCCGGACCGCCCACTAAAAAAGCTTGCCCTAGAACGTGGCTGGGAAATCCGCAGTTTCAAAGATCCGGCACCACTGTTCCAAATGCCCGGAGCAAAAGAAATCGGCATCGGCGCTGGCCTGCTCGCTGGAGTCATCGCATTAATCACCGCAGGGACCCTGCTTAGCAAGTGTTATGCACCAAACAAGCAGGAAGCATCTGTCCTGGAGACAGCGCAAGCACTCACAGAAAACACCGGGAGATACCTAAACTCCACAGCTAGAGCCATACGACGTACAATTATTAACCAACACACGATTTCTGCGAATATTCTGCGAAAAGCAAGGGAAGGTATAGCGTGAGCAAGCAAGGACTTTTCACCGATGGCACCGATGATTTTAACCCAAAAGTGGATTCAATCCCTTTAAGTGATGCTGATACCGCCAAACCAGGGGAAACTTCTATCGGCGATTTAGTTTCTAATGCCACTACCCAAATCTCTAGCCTGGTACGCGCAGAGATTGAGCTTGCCAAAACGGAGCTTGCCGGTGAAGCAAAAAAGGGCGCCATCGGCGGTGGCATGTTTGCCGTAGCAGGCACCGTCGCCTTGTATAGCTCGTTTTTCTTGTTCTTCTTCCTCGCAGAACTGCTGGCCCACCTGTGGCTGCAGCGCTGGGCAGCATTTCTCATCGTCTTCCTGGTGATGTTGGTTATTGCAGCCGTCGTCGCGCTGATTGGTGTAAAGAAGGTAAAGAAGATCCAAGCGCCAAAAGCAACCATTGAATCAGTAGGCGAGCTGAAGAAGCTTCGTCCGGGTTCGGCCAGCAAATCGCTGGAAGGCCCATCGGGAATGTACACCTAATCTCATAAACCCCAGCTATGCCACCACCCCAGGCTTAGGTGCCTGGGGTACAGTGTGGGCATGCCCAAACGTTCCGCTAAGCTTTCGCCGTCCATCGTTGAATTAGACGGTCCATTCCAGCACGGACACGTTCATACTCATGGCCTCCGTTTGCACACCGTCAGCGCTGGTTCCACTACTGATCCGCTGATTATGTTGTTACACGGGGCCTTTAGTGGTTGGTTTGAATACCGCCACATCATCGCAGAACTTGCCGACGCCGGCTTCCACGTCGTCGCTGTGGATTTACGTGGCTACGGCATGTCGGACCATCCACCGGTTTCCGCAGGCCAAGATATTCGCAGCGATTCCGGGCAAATTTCTGGCATCATTTCGGCTCTGGGATACGATTCCGCTTATCTCATAGGCTACGACGTTGGCGGTGCTCTAAGCTGGGCGCTTGCTAGCAAATATCCAGACCAGGTCCGTGGTCTCATCGCCATCGCCAGCCCGCACCCGGTCGATCTTCGAAAAACCGTGCAAACCCAACCCTGGAATTTTTTATGGATTCTGCTGCGCGCCGCGATCATGCGTTTGCCATCCTTTTTCTACCTGCCGTTTCCCCAACGATTCGAATGGTTATACCGGCGCAATTTGCGCAGCGAAACCACCGCAGAATTCCACGACACTCCGGAATTTGCTAACGAATTAAACCTGCGTGTGCGGGCATCTAAGATTGGCCACACCCGTGCGGTGGCCCTACAGCATAACCGGCACTTGCTCAGTTTTGGTTCTGGTAGTTGGCTGGATCAGCCAGTAAAGGTGCCTGTAACCATGGTGCACGCGGATCAAAGCCTGTGGAAAAAACTCACGGCACGTAGCGCACAACGCATGCGCGCTCCTTGGACCGCCGTGACTATGCAGGGAACAAAAAACCTACCGCATATAGAGCGCCCCCAAGCATTCGTGCGGATGGTGCGTGAACAAATTAAACAGTGGCAACAGGCAGAGCTAACTAGTACTGGCAGCAGCCAGGACGGTCGTTAATAGAGCATGAAAACTAAAACGGCATACCTGCCAACCGGCTACTGAGCAACACAAGCACCGGTTTCTACTGGTGCGCGCAGGGCACCGAACTCGCCAACTTGCTGGCGCACTTCTTCAGCGGTCAGGGCATAGCCGGTATCTGAGTTATCCACTGCAGCACCAAAAACCATGCCGATCACGCGCCCGTCATCAGTGGTGACTGGCCCGCCAGAATTTCCCTGTCGAATATTTCCGCGCAGTGTATAGACTTCACGTTCTACCCGGCCTTGGGCATAAATATCAGGGCCGGAAATCCGGATCTGGTCCCGCACACGTGCAGGCGAAGCCTCAAAGGGCCCGGATTGTGGAAAGCCCATCACCACTGCATCGTCACCGCTTAATGCTGGCTGTTCTGCCCATGGCAGAACAGGTAACCCTAGGTTCGGAACATGCAGTACCGCAATATCAATGTCTGGGTTGTAGTAAACCACCTCAGCATCACGGAGCCCGACCACGGTATCAGCGCGTACGCTCTGGGTTCCGGCAACTACATGGGCGTTGGTGAGAATATAATCATCCTGCGCCACAAACCCCGTGCCCATCAACCGCCTGCGGCACTGATCGGATTCTCCCATCACATGAATGACCGAAGGGCGCACAGCATGCACCATCTGTTCATTGTCGACGTTGATACGTGGGGCTTCAACTTCGTGGGGTTCCGGGTGGTTTTCAAACGGAGACACCAGTGGCGGCAGCCCAGATTCGTTGAGCATCGCTGAAATCTGGGCTGGCAGTTGCCCCGCGCGTTCTGGCGCTAGCGAATTCATCGCGCTAAGCACCGCAGAGCTACGCAACATCTGGCTAAACGCACCGCTAGTACCGGTCACAAGCGGGATCGACACCAGCCAGATCAAGACTGAAACAGCCACGGCTTGGGCCACCGAACCGATCGCAGAATCCACCGTCTGTAATGATTTCAGGCGCATGCTTTCGCGCAATTTCAGCCCGAGCGAAATACCTACTAAATGGCCAATACCAGCACTCACAACTAGACTGCCGATCGCCAAAACAAAGCGCGCCAATGTGTGCTCAGTCAGTCCCATCAGCATCGGCGCGGCGGCGCCTCCAATGATTAATCCGGAGATCACTCCGATGAAAGACAGGATGGACGCAATTGCGCCTTGCCGCCAACCGATGCCAATACTGGTCACAATGACCAGAAGAATAATAAGGTCAACGAAAATTGATTCTGCCACGGGGAAATCCTACTCGCTTCCTGCGCCAGCCACCGCTAACGAAGCGCTTCATTATTACGCGATTTTGCTAAGCTCTCGCGCAAGTCGAAAACATCTGTCTTATTCCAATCTCGTTCCCACCCCGAATAGTGGAAAACCGCATTCAATAATCCTGCGGTAAACCCCCAGATCACATAATCCCGCACCCGGAAGGCCGGACTGACCCAGTTCCCGTGGCCAATGGCAAACCGATTTTCCGGCCTCAATAGTTCGCCGACGTGGACAGTGAAAACATCATCTGCTTCTTCCGGGCTAGTCACGGCGACTTCGGATGGCTTATCCCAGTAGCTCAACACGGGGTGCACCTGGTTTCCTGTCACTGGAATAGCCAACTCATTAAATTGCTTCAGCGGGGTCACGTTGTTCCGGTTCAACCCTGTTTCTTCCCAGGCTTCCCGCAACGCAGTATCAACCGGCGAAAGATCGGTGTTATCAATCCGGCCACCAGGAAAAGCAATTTGGCCTGAATGGCTACGCATCCCGGGGTGGCGGTGGGTCAATAAGACTGTCGCATCGTCCGGGGCACCACCGTCGCCAGCAGGGGCTTGGGAGCCCCCAAACAGTATTAACACCGCAGCCTTTTTGATGGTTTTCGGCTTTGGCAGATTGAATTCCTCTGCACTTCGGTTTGGCAGATACTTCTGCAAGCTATCTTCGTGCAGCCCGGCGAGTTTCCCTAACCATTGTGGAGCTTGCTCTGGCTGGACTGCAATGTTGCAGCCAGGATGATCAGAGTTCGCTATCACTACAAAACACCTTCTATGCTTTCGATAATTTCCTCTGTTGAGCGGAATGGTTGGACAAACACTTTCCTCTGCTCGTTTCCTACATACACAATGGTAATGGGAATCACGCCAGGTAAACCGAGTTCAGAAGCAAAGGTATTGTGAGAATCCTGGTAACTGACAAAATCTACGCCCATTTCATCCAGCATCCCGGCGCCGTTTTTCGCGTTTTTATCGGCGTGCACGCCGACGACCTGCCATTCAGGGTGCTTATCTTGGACTTCCTGCAGATAAGGTATTTCCTCCCGGCAAGGCTGGCACCACCAAGCCCACACATTCACAACAGTAATTTCGTCGCCAGCCGCACCGGCATCGCCGCCAATGGCCTCGTTCTTCTCATCAGTTGAGAGTTCATCATTTTTGTCAACGTCGGTCACTGCCTGTTCCGATAAACACGGCAGCTGCACTTGCGCACCAGGAATTTCCAAGCTCGGACAGGCCGGGCGTCGTAAGCCCGCCCCCTCATCCTGAGCCACGGAACCCTTCATTGCCTCGCCAGCTGGGCTCTCAGCTTTATTGCTTACAGCCGTTTCTCCCGCGACGTGACCTGTCGAACTATGCAGCATGGCATAAGCACCAAAGCCCACCGCGGCGCTAAGCACAAGGCCAATAACACTAATAAGTGCGATCTGTTTATTCATCATGCACTAGACTAATACAGCCACGTCACACAGCCCCCAGACAAAGCCATAACCTGCCGAAACAACACCCGCCCACGAGAATGCGCGATGCGAGCACCACAAAAGTAGGTCACGTTTACTAGAATGAAGGCATGATTGCTCTCACTATAATCGTTCCCATCGCCTTGGCTGTTTTTGCTATGGCAATGGAAAAGCTAGAAGCGGGGGTTTTGGCTAGCGCAGCAGAGAACCCTAGCGGTGTGACAAAAGCGTAAATATAATCAATCTTCGCATTCGCACCCGCCAATGCAGTCAGCCCACTAAGGTGGGGTATATTACTACAGCTATTTCAGCTAACCGAAGTTAGTCCAAGGAGTCAGAAGTGGAAGAAGTACACGAGATTCTCTCGCGCGCGGGTATTTTCCAGGGTGTCGACCCAGAAGCCGTCGACAACCTCATCGAGCAGATGGAAACCGTCAAATATCCGCGGGGAACCACCATTTTCGAGGAAGGTGAGCCGGGCGATCGCCTGTACATCATCACTTCCGGCAAGATTAAACTCGCGCGCCACGCCCCAGATGGCCGCGAAAATCTACTGACGGTCATGGGGCCTTCCGATATGTTCGGCGAGCTGTCCATCTTCGATCCTGGCCCACGTACTTCTTCCGCAGTTTGTGTTACCGAAGTCCGCGCGGCCACGATGAATTCAGAGATGCTGCAGAAATGGGTCTCTGACCATCCGCTGATTGCACAACAGTTACTGCGCGTACTCGCTCGCCGTCTACGCCGCACTAACGCTTCCTTGGCGGACTTGATCTTCACCGATGTGCCTGGCCGCGTGGCCAAGACCCTATTGCAACTGGCTAACCGTTTCGGTGTCCAGGAAGGTGGGGCACTACGCGTGAACCACGACCTGACCCAGGAAGAGATTGCGCAGCTGGTCGGTGCTTCCCGTGAGACAGTGAACAAAGCTCTCGCGACATTCGCGCACCGTGGCTGGATTCGCCTGGAGGGCAAGTCCGTGCTCATCGTCGATACCGAACACCTCGCACGTCGCGCCCGTTAAGCAGAATTCGCTTCCCAAGCCTCGTTAAGCAAGTTCGGGCGGGAAAAGCTAAGCACCTAGCACCTAGCGCCTAGCCAGAGCTTGCAGAAAAAAGCGCTAGCGGAAACACATCCGACTAGCGCTTTTCTTATTTTTAACTTCAGCAGCCCCCGGCATGGCGTGTCCTATGGCCACAGCTGCACTTCCAGGAGTTAAGCCTGCGCCTCGGCGCTCTGCTCATCCAAATACCGCAACGCAACCCTGGTCGACTGTTCTGCTGCATGCCGCAACACCGGATCCACATCCTGGTACATGGCATCAATCAACGTCTGTAATTCCACATCATTACCATGCTCAGCGCGCAGTTCTCGGATTTGTTGCAGACGGTACTGCCGACGTTCCAAATATTTTTCGGCCCACTCAGCCACATTGTCTTGGTCCGGCCCATGCCCTGGCAGAAGTGGCACCCCTTGCCCTCGGTTCTGCAACATACGCAGCGTATCCAGGTATTGTCCGAGGTCGCCATCCGTCTCGGAAATCATCGTAGTGTGGCGCCCAGCGATGGTATCGCCGGTAATGATGCCTTCAAGTTGGGATTCGTGTGGGGTGGACGACCGCACAAAAAAGCACACACAATCCGAGGTATGCCCCGGTGTGTGCACAACTTCTACCTGCGGAGTTACTCCCTCAATAGAAATGATTTCGCCGTCTTGCAAGGCTTCGCCGCCAATGCAGTAGCTTGGGTCAAAAGCACGTACTGGCTGGTTGGTCAGCTGCCGAAACCGATCAGCGCTGTCGGCGTGATCGTAATGACGGTGGGTCAGCAACGTCAGCCCCACCTCGCCGGCTTTTCCACGAACCACATTGAGGTGGCCTTCATCTTCTGGCCCGGGATCGACAACAATTGCTTTATCGTCTTCACCTGCGCGAATAATCCAGGTGTTAGTGCCTTCCAATGCCGCGTAACTCGGGTTAGCGCATAGCACCACGCCCACCGAAGGGGTTACGGGACGAAGCTGACTATAAGCAGGATGCTTCATGTCTCCTACCGTACTAGAACTTCCAGTTTTCCCGGCTATACGCCACCGTTGCCGGCTGCGCTGTTGGTCACGAAAAGCTAGCGCAGTTCAACAACCATCTCTACTTCAACCGGTGCGTTCTTCGGCAAGACGGCCACGCCGACGGCGGATCGAACGTGTTGGCCTGCATCACCAAAAATCTCGCCCACCAGATCGGATGCACCATTGACGACGGCTGGTTGCTCGTAAAACCCCGGCGCGCTGGCAACAAAGCCGACCAGCTTAGAAATGCTAGCGACGTTGTCCAACCCTATTTCTGCATCCACCGCTGCCAATGCATTAAGAGCGCAGATACGCGCCAACCCATAAGCCTCGTCAGCAGAAACTTCGTCACCAACCAGCCCGGTTGCCGGCAGCTGACCGTCGACAAGCGGCAACTGGCCGGAGGTCCAGACTTGCTTTCCGACGCGCTTCGCGGGCACATAAGCAGCCAACGGTTTGGCCACGTTTGGCAGTTCAATACCGAGCTCTGCCAGCCGCTCATTAATGTTCACAGCATCGCCGGCCATGTTAAACCAGCTCGCGCTTGAAGTAAGCGACCAGATTTTCTGGGTTTGGCCCCGGAATGATGGTCACCAGCTCCCAACCGTCTTCACCCCAGCTGTTCAAAATCTGCTGGGTAGCGTGGACAAGGACAGGTGCAGTTGCGTATTCCCATTTCTTCATGGGCCCAATTCTACCGCCTGCTCCGCGCCGACGACTAGGTCACGGGTGCACAGTGTGACGGGTGCACAGTCGGTCCTAAAACTCGCCACCGTTGGAAAGGTAACTCGCCCAATCCGTTACATGCGGGTTTTTGCGCAAAATGGCCCGACGCTGGCGTTCGGTTAGCCCACCCCAGACACCGAATTCCACCTCGTTATCCAGCGCATCGGCGCAACACTCCAAGACCACGGGGCAGTGACGGCAAATCAGCGCAGCTTTGCGTTGTTCTGCTCCGCGCACAAATAATGCGTCAGGGTCACCATTGCGGCACTTGGCCTGGGCTACCCACTCACCACGCTCGACAGTTGCGGAGGAAATTTTCGCCGTTTTCCGGCTGTAGGCGCCACGGTAGCTTGAGTTGTATTGGTGGTTGCCTGGAGTGGCGGGCATGAATCGACTCCTCATTGTTGACAGCGAGGGCGTGATTTTTCGCTGAGGTGTTCCAGATAGTTTAGGGCGCGTGACCAATCTTGTCGAATGCGTCACACTTCCAGGGGGTGTGAGTGCTTTTGCCACACACCTTTACTGCGTAAAGTATCTATCGTGTCTTATTCCAAATCGATGATCACCATGTTGCTGGCGACGCTCGGTGTGTCTGCGGTTTTTGCCGCGGCCATCGCACCGGTTGCCGGCATCACTGGGGCGAGTGCAGCACGTGCCGAAAAGGCTATGGAATCTGATCTCACCGACATTCAGGAGGGCGGCGCCCCGGGCGTGTCCACCATGTATGACAGTGAGGGCAATGTGTTGGCAAATTTTTTCAGCCAACGCCGCCATGAGGTTCCGCCAGAGGAAATCTCACAGGCCATGAAGGATGCCATCGTCGCGATCGAAGACAACCGTTTCTACGAACACGAGGGCGTCGATTTTCAGGGCTACCTGCGTGCACTGGCCACTAACATTGCAGCCGGCGGCGTACAGCAAGGCGCGTCAACGATCCACCAGCAATATGCCAAGAACTGGGCTTTGCTTGTCGACGCCGACACCGACGAAGAGCGTCGAGAAGCAATTGAACAAACAATTGCGCGTAAATTGCGTGAGATCCGTGTCGCTGCCGATTTGGATGACCGCCTGAGCAAAGAAGATATTCTGGCTGGTTATTTGAACCTGGTACCGTTTGGCAACCACGCATACGGCATTGAATCCGCTGCACGCACCTACTTTGGTATTTCAGCTGCTGAATTGTCGGTGCCCCAGGCCGCCATGCTGGCTGGAATGGTGCAGTCTTCGGAATATTTAAATCCGTACACCAACCCAGACGGTGCAACCGATCGCCGGAATACCGTCTTGCAGGCAATGGTCGATCATGGATATTTGGATCAGGAAGCAGCCGATGGCTTTAAGAATGAGCCTCTTGGGGTGCTAGAAACCCCCGAGACTTTGGCCAACGGTTGCATCGCGGCAGGCGATGCCGGATTTTTCTGTGATTACGCCTTGAAGTATCTAGACGAGCGCGGAATTACTACCGACGAACTGGTTGCCGGAAAATATGACATCCACACCACTCTAGATCCGGGCGTGCAGCATGAAGCGCGGCGGGCGGTCTCCAGCTATACCGACCCGCAGGCGAACGGCGTCGCTGAGGTCATGAATGTCATTGAACCCAGCAAAGATTCTCGTCGCATCCTAGCGATGACGTCGTCACGCAATTACGGCCTGAACCAAGAAGCCGGGGAAACGATTCTCCCACAGCCGTACTCGCTGGTCGGCCACGGCGCAGGTTCTGTCTTCAAAGTTTTTGCTGCTGCCGCTGCTATCGAAGACGGCATGGGCATCGAACAATACATGTCGGTTCCATCGCGCTACGAGGCAGAAGGTTTGGGTCACGGTGGCGCACCAAACTGCCCGGCCAACCGCTACTGCGTGGAAAATTTCGGTGAATTTGCCGATTCCATGACTCTGCGCGACGCACTAGCGCATTCACCAAACACACCGTTCGTCCAGCTGATGGAACGCGTCGGGGTACCTGCCGTGGTAGATCTGTCGGTAAACCTAGGACTGCGCAGCTACGCAGAAGAAGGCACGCACGACGGTGAGCGCTCCATCGCGCAGTTCCAGAAAGACGCCAATCTTGGTTCCTACGTTTTGGGCTCCACCCCGGTCAACGCATTGGAGCTGTCCAATGTCGGTGCTTCGTTGGCCTCCGGCGGAACCTGGTGTGAACCGAATCCAATCGACGCCGTCTATGACCGCAATGGGCAGGAAGTCTACCTAGAGCGCACCCCGTGCGAAAACGTCATGGACTCCAACGCAGCCGATGCGTTATCACAGGCAATGACCGAGGACGGTAAATCCGGTACCGCCGCCAACGCTCGTAATGCCGAGGGCTTCCCCGGCACGATGGCAGCCAAAACGGGTACCACCAACGAGAACTATTCCGCTGCTTTCCTGGCCTTCAACTCTGGCATCGCAGCGGCACCGTATATCTTCAACGACAGCACCACCACGATGTCGCTATGCACCAGCCCAGTGCGCCAGTGCAGCAACGGAAACCTCTTTGGTGGTACTGAACCGGCGCGTTCGTTCTACAACATGGCCAACAACCTACCACCGGCGCTCAATGGTGGTGTTTCAGAAGACTACGATCCAGCTTTTAATGAAGGCCTCGACGCCGCCAAACTCAACGAAGTGCGCGGATTGCGTGAATCCGTAGCGCGGGATCGTTTGGCCGAGGCCGGTTTAGAAGTGCGTACGGAGCGAGTGGCTGGCAATGGAATGCCCGCCGGCCGTGTAGTCAGTGCGGATTTCGCAGGACCAGCTAATAGCGTGGTAATTTTGCGAATTTCCGATGGCTCAGCCCGCAGCACCCCGCCAACACGCCGCCAGTCAAACCCAGGCGCCCAGACAGAAAACAACACCGGTGGCGGCAGCCAACCACCGGCGCTGGAGTTCAACCTAGAACAGGAAATTGAAAACGCTACCGAAGAGTTGCGTAATCTGTTTAACTTTTAGCCCTGCAGGCGGTCTTTTACTGCCTCCGAGATGCGCTTACCATCTGCGCGTCCGGAGGCTTTTGCGTTTGCAGCCTTCATCACTTGGCCCATGTGCTTCATGCTCAATTTTTCGCCAGCAGCAGCCGAAACTTCAGTAATAACGCCATCTACTAACTCGGCAAGTTCGGAATCATCCAACTGCTGTGGCTGATATTTTTCGAAGACTTCGACTTCAGACTGTTCGGCGTCGGCAAGCTCATCGCGCCCATTGTCGCGGTAAATCTCTGCGGATTCGCGACGCTTTTTGATCTCCCGAGCAATAACCTTGAGAACGTCATCGTCGGTGAGCTCGGTGCGGGTACCGGTGGAAGTCTCCTCGGCCTGGATAGCTGCCAGCAGCATACGCAACGCAGACGTCGTCGCCTTGTCCTTGGACTTCATAGCGGTAGTCAGATCCTGGCGGATGTGCTCTTTTAATGATGCCTGGGCGCTGTTCTCGCTTGTCATGTTGTTCTCACTCATAGTCCCAAAGATACTCGCTTGGCCCGACCGGGCAACGAGATCACGGCAAGATTCCACCTAAAGTCCGTCTAGACTAGGCGGGGTGAATATTTCGTGGAAAACTGCACTAATGACCACCACCGTGACCACCCTCGGTGCGGGTGCGGGCACACTGGCCTGGGCGGTTTCGGAACTCAATCGCTTTGAGCTCAAAGAACACACCGTTGCGCTCCTACCCAAAGGCACCTTGGGCAAAAAGCGCAGCGCGCACGGCCAGGCAGAGTTTCGGATACTGCATGTCTCGGATCTGCACATGATCCCCGGCCAGGACAAAAAAATTGCGTGGGTACGCGATCTAGCCCGATTGCAGCCTGATTTAGTGGTTAACACCGGAGATAATCTTTCTGACCAGCACGCAGTTCCTGATGTGTTGCGCGCACTGGACCCACTATTGAACACACCGGGATTGTTCGTATGGGGCACTAATGATTACTGGGCGCCCCAGCCGGTCAACCCCTTCCAGTACCTGACGGGCAAGAAACGCACGCCGTCGTATGTGGATTTGCCGTGGCGGGATATGCGTGCCGCGTTTATTGAGCGGGGCTGGTTTGATGCAAATCAGCGGCGCCACGAATTCCGGGTCGGTAACGTGCGCCTGGCGGTGGCCGGGGTAGATGATCCGCATCATGATTTTGATGACTACGACGAGATCGCTGGTGCCCCAAACCCGGATGCGGACCTGGCTCTGGCGCTGTTGCACTCCCCTGAGCCACGCGTGTTACAGCGCTTTGCTGCCGACGGCTACCAGCTCTCGTTGTCTGGCCATACGCACGGCGGGCAAGTGTGTTTGCCGGGTTCCAAAGCGTTGGTGACCAATTGTGGTATCGATCGCGAGCGGGTGCAGGGACTCCATGACTTCGACGGCATGGCAATGCACGTCTCCAATGGCTTAGGGACCTCAAAGTATGCCCCAGTTCGTTTGTTCTGCCGCCCGTCGGCAACACTGCTACGAATTATCGAAAAAACAACTTAATACTTGGCGACGTTTCCCGCCATACGCTGGGAATTCTCCCCTACAGGACCCTCGATTTGTGTTCTGCAAGCTCGATATAATAAGATATCCAAGTCGCAGAAATTAATACTTCATCGCGATGGCGGGGCGTAGCGCAGCTTGGTAGCGCATCTGCTTTGGGAGCAGAGGGTCGCAGGTTCAAATCCTGTCGCCCCGACAATAGAAAAGACCGAGAAGCTTTTGCTTCTCGGTCTTTCTTCGTATGCAGGCTAAGCCCGACCCCTGAAACCCAGACACACTTTTGAGGCTTAACCCAGGTTTAACCCACGCTTTTTGTCGTTTAGGCTATAAACCCTCGTATACCCCTACATCTCTGAAGGTCGCACCCAACCCTTAAAGAGCAGAATGCGACCGCATGCACAATTGGTGTTCTAAGCTTTTATTGCCACCCACCGGGGCGCACACTTCCCCGTGTTTTCACTAGGAGATTTCGCTGGGAGGTTTCACTAGGAGGCTTGACTAGGAGTAGGCGAAATCAGTGTTTTAGATCCGCATACCGCTTAGGGTTTTCAGCAGATCCATGATTTTGCTGAAGAAGCTGCCCAGTAACGTCGGCCCGGTAAACAAGCTCGCCAGCGTCTTCAGGATGGAGCCGAAGATACCGCCAGCGCTTGACGACGACACATCGGACTGATCTTCCTGTGGGTTCTTTGGTGCTGGTTCGGCGTCCTTGCCGTCTTTACCATCCCGGCCATCCTTACCGTCTTGTCCATCCTTGCCATCTTTCGGCAGCGGGATTTCGACAGTGCTGCCGTCCGAGAACTTGACGATGACTTTCCCGTCTTTAATCTCCTGGCCGACGATGGTCAACGGCTTGGCATCTTTGCCATCTTGCCCCTTTTCACCGTCTTTACCAGCAGCGCCGTCCTTGCCCTTCGGGATGACAATCTTTTGGCCATTGGTGAACTCTACGACGATGTTGCCTTGTGCATCGTCGTACTGCTTTTTGATCTTCAGGTCTTGACCTGCAGGGCCTGCCGGTCCCCGCTGTCCAGGTTCTCCCTGTGGTCCCTGCACACCTGGTTTACCTTCACTGCCCGGAGGGCCTGCCGGACCAGCTGGGCCACGATCACCTTGTGGACCGATTGGGCCACGAGGTCCTTGCAGCCCCTTCTTTTCTTCTTCGGAGCAATTTTCTTTGCGGATTGGCGCAATTTCTCCATAAACGGTGAATGCCCCAGACAAGGCCGCTTTTACATTCTCGGAGATTGGACCCCTAAAATTCAGGTTCCGGACTTCACCCTGGAAAAAAACCGTGTGGCTATCAAGGACTTTATGCTCATGAGCTTGCTCATTAGATAAGGTTCCGGTTGCCAGCGTCTGTGTAACACCGTTATATCCGGCTAAAACAGATACCTTTTTATCTGGACTTACCGTTACTACAGGGTTAGCAATCGTTTCATCGCCCACCTTGAATTGACCGCGGCCAACCATCGTGGCTCGCGTAATGTGGTTTTGACTATCCACAGCCACCAGCGATTGGTCATTATCGCTTCGGAAACCCACGCTTACTGGTTTTCCGTGCTCATCACGATCAATCACCTGACTAGTATCTTCGAAATATTTTTGTTGGTCAGGTCCAATCTGCCAAGAGAAAGCACTAGATTTGACAGCGAAATCGACGACTGGACAGAGTTGGGTTTCAGTCGTTGCGGTGGGCTCAACATTTTCCTGCGCATGAGCAGTATTGATTGGGGTCAGCAGCCCCAGGCTCAGGGCGAATACTGCGCATGCAGTTACGCCGACTGACTTCTTTCTAGCCACAGTGTGGTCTCCGAGTTTCTCTTCAAAAGCCAAGTGCAACACCACTTCTGTGGGTACACAAAATCTATTTTGTGCAAGCAAAATAGATTTGCAAACAACTAAACACTTAATCGATTCAGAAAACAAGACAATCGACAATGATCTTCACTACATAATTCCACCGTTATGCATATTATGCGGAATTTTTAAAGCTCTCCACAGCTTCATAAGCCACTACCAACATCCCACCTGATGTAGCGAAGATCACGCTGTAGCACTAAGCTAACCCCATGGAATCTGCAAATGCACTGAGCTTCTACGACGCTGCTAAATGGGTCTATCAACGCCGTGGCAAACTTTCCGGCGCTGCGGAAACGGAATCCTGGTGGCTTTTCGCACCCGCATCACCTGAGCCCGGCAAGGGACCGATCATGATCAACCGAAAAACCAATGAGCTCGAGCAATTCGGTTCGCTCCCGAAAGAATGGAAGCCCCGGCTGGAAGCATTCAAAAAAGAAGGGCCCACCCCACTCTCCATTCCAGAAGAGTTTTATGGTGAGCCCGAAGATATATCGTTGTGATTCACTAGCGCTGTAGCGCTGCAATTCAACAGCGGCAAGTGCAGTACTGCCTTGCCACCATGGCTGCTAGCAACTAGCAAGCATTAATTCACGCGGCGGCGGTTAAGCAGTGGCGCCACCACCAGGCCTACAAATGCGCTCACTGCTAGTACCGCGAGCGCTACCCAAAGTCCCAGAATTGCACCGTCATTCGCGGTAGTGCTCAACGCAGTCGTCGCCCAGTGTAACGGCAAGAAACCAGCCAGGGCCGACCATGCTTGAGAAATTTCCGCACCCGCAGCAGCCTGCCAGACCCATCCAACCGCAGCGACCTGTCCAATGCCCGCAATAGCTGCAATCACAAGGCCACTACGCAACCCAGCCAACTGCATCAGTACCGAAGTAAACCCGGCAGCTACCCAGGCACTCAATGCAGAAACACCGGCCGAAATCGCGATCGTAGCGATGCTTAGCCCGTCCCCCAACAGGCCGACAAGCACAGCGCCGCTAGCGGCAGCTAACAGACCACCGCTTAACTGCACAGCCCAACGAGTCGCAAAGAAGTTGCTCATCGCTGCCATCACTACGCCTGCCAACATAACTAGTGCTGCGACCAACATTGCCACCACTGGCGGCAAAACCCCGCGGGCTGGTTCTGCGTCGCCAGGTTCTGCCCCACTCGGGCCCGCTGGGATAGCGCGATTCACTGCATCAGCTTTTTGCTTGGTGCTTTGCGCCATAGCTTCCAGCCGTTCTGCACCACCATCAAATTCGTCTAGACCTGCCGTAGCTTCGTCAATCCGAGCTCGCAGTTCCTGTAAACCAGCAGACAAATTCTTGGAGCCATTCGTCAGCTCATACACGCCGTCGTGGAAACCATAACCAGGGACATTTAGTTGATTCGCCAGGTCCCTTGATCCGTTTTTCATAGCCAAAAGATCATCAGCAACTTCGCGTTGGAAGTTAAAGTTGTCGATTTGCTGACGCAGACTTCTCAGATCGCGCACTGCTTGTTCTGCTTCCGGCCCTTGCACACCGCGCAGTTCTTCAATCGCCCGGTCCGCAGCCTCTAGTAACTGCCCTTGTACCGCACCAAAGCCAACAACTTGATCCACTGCTTGCCCGACGCCGTCAGCCAGCTCATTAGCGCCACGACCCAGCTGACCAGTACCCGCTTGTAGCTCCACCATGCCTTGGCGCAGTCGATCCGCGCCATCCGCAGCTTCGCCAACTGCACCCACCAATTCTTCAGTATTGCCGTCCACGCCTTCCAAACCAGAAAGCAGTTCGTCGATTGCACTGTACAAAATTCCCGCTTGGGACGAAGCTTGTCCAGCAGCACGACGGGCGTCAAGCAACTTACTGTTGTCCACCCCTGGGTTTTGCACGGCCGGAGCACCAGTTGGTTCTTCTGGCGCTGACCAACTGTCACTCGGGCTTAAAGAAGCTGCAGCGGCAATCACCGCGCCAACTGCTAGCGGCAACACCACCGCTAGCAGCGCCACGATGCCACGCATGCGGGATCCCGGCACGCGTGGTTCACCGAACCGAGATTCCCCTAATCCCATCGATGCATGTGACGATGCACCATCTGGCGTGGCAGCTCGGTTATTCACCGCTGACGAAGAATCGTTCATACGACCGCACTTTAGTGCTGAACCCGCAGCTTATGGGTCAACGTTCTCGGCGAGTCACATAAACAACACCAATCACAAACACCAAAAGGGGCCACACCGATTTATTGGTGCGGCCCCTTTCTCCTGCAGGGTTACTCGAAAGCACTGGCACTGTTGTGCTGCTAGCCGGCACGCATATTGAACACCGGCAACAGATAGCGCCTACAAAGCCTGAGAAATTTAATTCTTGTACTTCTCAGCGAACTTCTTGCGGACGGCTGCGCCCAAGTCCTCGTGAACGTTGTCCCAGTACTCGTAGACGCGCTGCTCGACGCCTTCAGAAACACCAGCCATGGCGTTGGTGATGTTATGCGCCAGGCGGTCCTTCTCTTCGTCGTTCATGACTTCTTCGTACAGCTTGCGTGGCTGGGTGAAGTCATCGTCCTGTTCGTGCTTGACGTATGCCGCACGAACCAAGTCGGTGCCGTGTGGGTCAGGGTTGACGTAGTAGTCAGAAGCCTGTCCGTAACTGGTGTGGTTCGACGACGAAGTCTCGCCATCATCCAGGTAGCCAGCGCCCTTGTCGAAGCGGTTCGGCGTGTATACCGGCTGGTCTGGACCGTTAAAGTTGTACTGCATCGAACCCTCGTGATTATAGGTATTCACAGGGTTGATTGGCTGGTTGATCGGCAGGTGACGGTAGTTAGTGCCGATGCGGTAACGGTGCTGATCCGCGTATGCGAATGCGCGGGCCTGCAGCATGCGGTCTGGCGACAGGCCGGTACCTGGAACGATATTGGATGGATCCAGGGCAATCTGCTCGATCTGCGCAAAGTTGTTGCGTGGGTTACGGTTCAGCTCGAAGTAACCAACCTTCTGCAGTGGGTAATCCTCGTGGTACCACACCTTGGTCAGATCGAATGGGTTGAACTTGTAGTTCTCTGCATCCTCGAACGGCATGATCTGTACGTAGACGTCCCAGCGTGGGTAGTCGCCATTCTCGATCGCGTTGAACAGATCCTCACGGTGGTAGTCAGCGTTTTGACCTGCCATCTCGGCAGCTTCTTCGTCAGTGAAGCACTCCCAACCCTGTTGGGTCTTGAAGTGGTACTTCACCCAGAAAGCCTCGCCCTTGTCGTTAACCCACTGGAAGGTGTGGGAACCAAAGCCGTCCTGGTGACGGGATGTCTTTGGGGTGCCGCGATCACCCATCAGGTAAGTGACCTGGTGTGCGGACTCAGGGGTGCGAGTCCAGAAATCCCACTGCATATCAGCGTCACGCAAACCGGAAGCCCCGGTGCGCTTCTGGGAGTGAATAAAATCTGGGAACTTGATGCCGTCGCGCAGGAAGAACGTCGGGGTGTTATTACCGACGATGTCAAAGTTGCCTTCTTCGGTCCAGAAACGCAGAGCGAATCCATGGACGTCACGCCAGGTGTCAGGGGAGCCCTGCTCACCGGCAACGGTGGAGAAACGGATACCCATCGGGGTGACCTTGTTCGGCTGGAACAGGTCAGCCTTGGTGTATGCGGATACGTCTTCGGTGACATGGAATTCACCGAATGCTCCGTGGCCTTTAGCGTGAGGGTTGCGCTCTGGAACACGCTCACGGTTGAAGGACTGCAGCTTCTCAATCAGCTGCAGGTCATTCAGTACGTTTGGACCTTGTGGTCCAGCGGTGATGGAAATGTTTTCCGAGGCGATTGGCTGTCCACCCTGGCGAGTGGTGGTGCCTGGGGCGTCCTCCCGCTGGCCAAGATCCAGCTTGTCATCAATGTTCTTAGTCATGGAATGCTCACTCCTGTTGGGAATTGATTAGACGCTCTTATGGGGATGAGGTCAATTGATAGTCTACTTGCATACATCAGAGTGCGCAATCGCACTGGCACACCACAAACTCTGCTCAGGAATAAAAATCAGCGCTGGTAATCTCAGCTAAGTGAACGCACAACGACACTCTGCGAGCCGCGATGCACGCACCACCCAGCTGGCCCTGAAGGCCGGTCGTGGTGATCGCACAGCCCTGAGCGCGTTCGTGAAAGAAACCCATGACGACGTCTGGCGGTTTCTCGCTCACCTAGCCGGGCCCGAACTTGCCGACGACCTCACCCAAGACACTTATGTACGCGTAATGGGGGCACTCCCCCGGTTTGCCGGACGCTCCACTGCACGCACCTGGCTACTTTCACTCGCACGTCGCGTGTGGATCGACAACATTCGTCACGAACGCGCCCGCCCCCGGAAGTCACATTCGGAACTAGAAGACTTAGACCCAGTACACGAAGATTCGTCGGTATGGAGCGAATGGATCGATGCCCGCACCATGATCGCTTCGCTACCCGACGAGCGTCGCGAAGCACTCGTTCTGACACAGATACTGGGTTATTCCTACGAAGAGGCAGCGGCAATCGCGGGGGTGCGTATCGGGACAATTCGCTCTCGAGTAGCCCGGGCCCGGAAAGATATTCTCGCAGAATACGACAATTAATCACAGAAACTGTTATATTCCGTTAAAAGTTCATAGATTTTCGGACGCGCTTTCACAGCGTGATCACAGATTCGGAGTTGTTGTCTTCATGCTCAAACGATCGTTAGCCATCTCGATGGCGTTCGTCGGAACCCTCGCCGGTGCCGGTTTTGCATCCGGGCAGGAGGCCATGACGTATTTCGTAGCCTTCGGTAACTGGGGAATTGTCGGAGCATTACTCGGCTCCGTTGTCATGATCATTTGCGGTATCGCCATTTTGCAGCTCGGTAGCTATTACCAGGCACGCGAGCACACCGCGGTGATCGACCGCATCACTAACAGCCCAATCATCGCCAAGATCCTTGACTGGGGCACCATTGCGACCCTATTTTCTATCGGCTTTGTTATGTTCGCCGGTGGTGGCTCGAACCTGACGGAAGCCTGGGGCTGGCCGACCTGGATCGGTGCTGCCCTCATGTTGGTGCTGACCATCCTGGTTGGCTTGCTTGATGTGGAAAAAACTACCGCGGTGATCGGAATGATCACACCTTTTTTGATCATCATGGTCTTGGGCACCGCGATCTACACAATAATCACGGTGGACCCGAACTGGGAAAACATTCAGCAGGCTTCTACCGAAGTCCAAACCACACTACCCAACTGGTGGGTATCTGCCATTAACAACATCGCTTTCCAGGTGATCGTGGCAGTGTCCATGGCCATCGTTATCGGCGGTAGTTTCATGGATACCCGCGAAGCAGGCATTGGTGGAGCCATCGGCGGCGGAATTTTCCTTTCTTTGCTGCTCTTGCTGGTAATGAGCATGTACTTCACTGTCGAAACCACCAAAGATGCCGACATGCCAATGCTGGCGCTGATGATTAGCCTGCACCCGGTGCTGGGACACATCATGACCGTGGTTCTCTACGGCATGGTCTTTAACACCGCCATCGGTATGTTCTATGCGCTGGCTAAGCGTCTAACCCGTAACTCGCCAGAGAAATTCTTCCGCGTCTATGTGATTGCGTGTTTGGTCGGCTTCGTGCTTTCCTTCGTTGGCTTCCGCCAACTCGTCAGCTACGTCTACCCAGTACTGGGATACATCGGCATGTTGCTGATCATCGTCCTGATTTGGGCCTGGGTACGCAATTTCCGCACCATGCGCACCGAAGGCCAGCGCCGTCGTCGCGGCCGTGAATTGATGGCCCGCAAAGTGGATCCACGCGTGCGCTTTAGTAAGAAGCACGACCGCGAGCTCACCACCCTAGCTGCCCAATCCAATATGAATTCCGAGGAATTCTTAGAAAGCATCAAAGAAGAAATCGACGACGAGCTAGAAAACGATCCCGATGTGGATTATGACCGCACCACGCCAGCTGGCAGCGTAGTCTACGTCGAGCACACCAAACCGGAATAAGCTCCAGCGAGGCACCGTTCCAGGACGCCTCCCGCCCGCCCATACTGACTGCGGAAAGATACGAAAAAGGCACCCACCGGGAAATCGGTTGGGTGCCTAGCCTATTTTAATTCTCTAACAGCAATTCAGCGATCTGAATCGTGTTCAGCGCAGCGCCTTTCCGCAGGTTGTCACCAGAAACTACCAATACCAAGCCGTTGTTACCCTCCAACGACTGATCCTGACGAATACGCCCCACCAGGCAATCATCAATACCCGTAGCAGCCAACGGGGTTGGTACATCGACAACCTGCACGCCAGGAGCCTGCTCGAGTGCTTCCACAGCTTGGTCTGGAGTAATGTCCTGGCCAAACTCAGCGTGGATCGTCATGGTGTGGCCGCTGAAAACCGGCACACGCACGCAGGTTCCAGAAACGCGCAGTTCTGGCAAACCAAGAATCCGGCGCGATTCATTACGCAGCTTCTGTTCCTCATCAGTTTCTAAAGAACCATCGTCGACAAGGTTTCCTGCTAGTGGCAACGCGTTATAGGCGATCGGAGCTACATAAGGGGCAGTCTCCAAACCGTCGAGCTTGCGGCCGTCATAAGTCAGGTCAACCGCGTGTTCGCCTGCCTCATAAATCTGGGCCGCCAACGCCTGCACGCCTGCCAAGCCAGAACCAGAAACCGCCTGGTAAGAAGAAACATTCAAGCGTTTCAACTCTGCAATATCGTGCAGTGCCTTAATCACCGGCATCGCAGCCATAGTGGTGCAGTTCGGATTCGCGATGATTCCCTTCGGCACCTCTTTCACAGCCTCCGGGTTGACTTCGGAAACCACCAACGGAACCTCAGGATCCTTACGGAATGCCGAAGAGTTATCAACCACAGTTGCACCAGCTTCTGCAAACACCGGCGACCACTGCTTCGAGGTAGCGCCACCGGCGGAAAACAGCGCAATGTCGACGTCGGAGACAGACTCAACAGTCACCTGCGACAAATCTTCTACTGTGATGCGCTCGCCGCGGTAATCCAGTTCAGTGCCAGCCGAACGCGGAGAAGCAAAAAAGCGCACCTTTTCTGCAGGGAACTCGCGCTCCTCCAGAATTTGGCGCATCACCTGGCCTACTTGGCCGGTAGCACCAACGACGGCGAGTGTGGTCATAGTTGTGGTCTCCTCCCAGAGCGGTTGAGCGGTCAAGCTGGTAATTAGCGTCCAGTTCCAGCATAGACGGTGACATCTTCGTCACCGCCAAGATCAAAACGATCGTGCAGCGCACGGGTAGCTTTTTCCAAATCCGATTCACGCAAAAGTACGGAAATCCGGATCTCAGAAGTCGAGATCAGCTCCATGTTCACGCCAGCATCACGCAATGCCTCGGTGAAATCCGCGGTAACACCTGGGTGCGATTTCATTCCCGCACCAACCAGAGAAACCTTGCCCACCTGATCGTCATACAGCACCTGCGACCAGTTGCCTTCGCGGCTCAGCTTCGACAAGATCTCAACTGCTCGTGGGCCATCTTCGCGTGGGCAGGTGAAGGTGATATCGGTGATGCCATTTTCCACGGTTGAGATATTCTGCAGCACCATATCGATGTTGATCTCTGCATCCGCAATGGCACGGAAGACCTTAGCGGCCTCGCCCGGCTTATCGGGAATTCCCAGCACGGTTACCTTGGCTTCGGACTTGTCGGTGGCAACACCAGTCAATACTGCATCTTCCATTGGGATATCCTCCATTGAACCGGACACCAAAGTGCCGGGGTCATTGCTATAAGACGAACGTACGCGCAAAGCGACGTTGTGGGCACGGGCATATTCGACGCTGCGCAGCACCAAAATTTTGGAGCCGACGGCTGCCATTTCCAACATTTCTTCAAAAGACAGCTGCTCTAGCTTGCGGGCATTGGGCACAATACGCGGATCAGCGGTGTACACGCCGTCGACGTCAGAATAAATTTCACACACATCCGCGTTCAGTGCCGCAGCAAGCGCCACTGCAGTGGTGTCTGAGCCGCCTCGGCCCAGGGTAGTGACGTCCCGGGTGTCTTTATTGACGCCCTGAAAACCAGCGACGATGCAAATCTTGCCTTCGTCCAGTGATTCCTGCAGACGTCCGGGAGTGACGTTAAGAATGCGAGCATTACCGTGGCGTTCGGTAGTCAGCACACCGGCCTGCGAACCAGTAAACGATTGCGCCTGCGCACCTAGTGAATTCACGGCCATCGCAACCAGTGCATTGGAGATTCGCTCGCCGGCGGTGAGCAACATATCGAGTTCGCGCTGCGGTGGAACTGGGTTCACGGAAGCTGCCAGATCCAGCAACTCGTCGGTAGTATCACCCATCGCCGAACACACAACGACGACGTCATTGCCAGCCTTTTTCGTCGCAACAATACGGTCTGCTACCGCCCGGATCCGCTCCGCGCTTTCTAGGGATGAACCCCCGTATTTCTGCACAACTAGTGCCATGAGGCCAGCTGCCTTTCCTGATCGTTCGTTTCTGCTGTCTTTGCGGCTCAAAAACGCAGGTTAATGCTTATTCATACCATAATATGTGCCCTGTCACCCAGACTTAAATGCAGCCCAAGTTTCACACCAACCCCAGAAATTGTGTAGTCTATACCACATGATTTCCGGGGCGCGTTTTCTTCTCCTTAGCAGCCGCGGCGGGTTTTAGAGCCAACGGCAACAGTTTGGTCGGCACCCCGTCGCGGTAGTTCGCGTAGCTTTTGCTTCTCGCCCCGGCACGCACTAATCGCCGACCGAACACACAGTGCTAAACCCATAAACGCTAAACCCATAAACACAAGGAATCATCATGTCTCCTAACGACGCTTTTATTTCCGCGCCCCGCCAACTGAACAAGCCCAACGGCCCACGCAATGAAAATCAACCGGCTTGGAATAAACAAAAAGGCTCTACTATGCCGGTGGATCGTTATTTACCGTTCGCCAAAGAAGTTGAAGATATTCAGCTGCCGGACCGCACCTGGCCAGATAAAAAGATCACCAGCGCCCCACAATGGTGTGCAGTCGATCTGCGTGACGGCAATCAGGCACTGATTGACCCCATGAGCCCAGAGCGGAAGCGCCGCATGTTCGATCTTCTGGTGACCATGGGATACAAGGAAATCGAGGTAGGTTTCCCGTCGGCATCGCAGACAGATTTTGACTTCGTCCGCGAAATCATTGAGCAGGACCTAATCCCAGACGACGTCACTATCCAGGTGTTGGTCCAAGCACGTGAACACCTGATTCGCCGGACTTTCGAGGCCTGCGCAGGAGCAAAGAATGTGATCGTGCACTTCTATAATTCCACTTCGAAGCTGCAGCGCCGCGTCGTGTTCCGTAAAGACCGCCCAGCCATCAAGGCCTTGGCCACGGATGCCGCACAGCTGATCAAAACCATCGCCCAGGATTACCCGGATACCAATTGGCGCTGGGAATACTCCCCGGAATCTTTCACCGGCACCGAACTGGATTTCGCCAAAGAAGTCTGCGATGCCGTCGCAGAAATCATGGAACCGACCCCAGAAAATCCGCTGATCATTAACCTTCCTTCCACCGTCGAGATGATCACGCCGAATATTTACGCTGACTCGATTGAGTGGATGCACCGCAATTTAAACAACCGTGAGTCATTAATCATCTCGCTGCACCCGCACAATGACCGCGGCGAAGGCGTAGCAGCCGCCGAGTTGGGCTACCTGGCCGGCGCTGACCGTATCGAAGGTTGTTTATTCGGTAACGGCGAGCGCACAGGCAACGTCGATCTGGTGACTTTAGGCTTAAACATGCTGACCCAGGGCGTAGACCCACAGATTGATTTTTCCGATATCGCGCAGATTCGTCGCACCGTCGAATACTGTAATCAGCTGCGTGTACACGAACGCTCTCCCTACGGTGGCGAGCTGGTGTTCACCGCTTTTTCCGGTTCCCACCAAGATGCCATTAACAAAGGCTTGGACGCGATGGCCGCCAACGTGCATCCACAGGCCAGCAGCTCCGATGTGGCTTGGGAAGAATTGCGCGAAACCACATGGGAGGTTCCATACCTGCCTATTGACCCGAAAGACATCGGCCGTGATTACGAAGCCGTCATCCGAGTAAACTCCCAATCTGGCAAGGGCGGGGTGGCTTACATCATGAAAACTGACCACGGCATCGCCATGCCTCGCGCCATGCAGGTTGATTTCTCCCGGGTGGTACAGACCGTCACAGATGCCGAAGGCGGCGAGGTTGATTCGAAGACCATGTGGGACATCTTCACCAATGAGTATTTGGAGACGAAGTCCCCCGTCGAACAACTTTCAGTGAGTGTGCAGAATGCAGAAACCGAGGACAAAGACGCTACGGTAACCGCCAAGGTTATCCACGATGGCGAAGAGCGCAGCATCGAAGGCAACGGTAACGGCCCAATCGCTGCATATGCTGACGCTCTGGGGAATCTGGGCATAGACATCGAGGTTCTGGAATACTCCCAGCACGCCCGCAGCGCCGGGGAAGATGCCGAAGCTGCTTGTTATATCTTGGCGACAGTCAACGGCTCTAGCGTCTGGGGCGTCGGCATTGCCGGCTCTACGACGTATGCTTCGTTGAAGGCCCTGGTCTCCGCTGCCAACCGCGCACACGCCAATCTTTAGCATTGGCACGAGGAACTGCGATTAGTTTTATACCGCAGCAGCGGATGGTTTTCTGTGCCACGTTGGCGTTGCTGAACTATCCGCAAGCTAAATCGGTGAACTAGACTGCTGTACTAATGACCTCGCATACCGATACCGATGACCGCGCCGCAACCAGCGAGCGCAACGACAACGGCACGAAGAACAAAGAAGCCTCCGGCGAGCTGCACCCAAAAGAAGTAGCTCGTCGCGAGGCTGTTGCGGAATTTCCGTATCTTGCGCTGACTGTGCAAACTTCCGGTATTCACCCTTCAACGGCGCGTCTGGTTGCCGTCGACGCCGTTACTTTTAATGATGCGGGCGAGACTAGCGAGACTTTCCACGCTGTACTCAACCCCGGAGAAGATCCAGGGCCGCGCCACTACCATGGGCTTTCCCGCGAAGAAGTGGACAACGGCCAACGCTTTGCAAAAATCTTGAAACCGCTGGATCGGCTTATCGACGACCGCACACTAATCGTCCACGATTTGCCGTTGACATGGGGCTTTCTGGTTTCAGAAGCAAAGCGCGCGATGAGCGCTGCCGCCCGCGCAAACCGGAAACGCTCCCGCAAGGGCAACCGCAAACGGCAGCGTGTCGGTCATATTCCGCAGCCTGCACGCATCGTGGATACGCTGGCGACTGCGCGTCGACAAGAAATATCTTTTAGCGATATCCGACCCGCTGGCGTGGCGCGCGCCAGTGGCTTGTCTGCTGTCAGTCCAGTGGCTTCTGTCGTTCGTGCTGGCCGTAGCCAGGAAGAAACCTCACGCGAGACTACACAGTTGGTCTGGGATATTTACCAACATCAGCAACGAGCCGCAGAAAAATCCTTAATCACAGATCATGAGCTAATCGCCAGCTACCATCCAGGTGATCTGCGCGCGGACCGGTTTGGTTTACAGCGCAGCCATGTCCGGGTGCAGGCCGCCGAAGCCGAGCTCAGCCTGGCAAACCCCGGGAAATATGTTCCGGGGCGATCCCTGATCGAAGGCATGGAAGTGGTAGTGGCTGATGAGATTGGCTACAGTCCGGATACCATCATCGACGCTTTGCTCGAAGCGGGGCTGGTGTATCGCGAGCACCTGCATCGAGGGGTGTCGGTAGTCGTCTGCAACAAAACTACCGATCTACGTGGCAAGGCGATGCATGCGGTACGCAAAGGTATCCCCTTGTTGGGTGATACCGCATTTTTAGATGCACTGACCCGCGTCAAGCCACACCCAGATCCGGATGCGCCAGTCGAGCAATCCACCCACCCCCGCGGTGTCTTGGGCGGATCATCGGGGCTGAAGGCCAGCTCCAAACCCGGGAAAAAATCTGCGCTTAAATCTGGGACGAAGTCCCCGAACAAACCTGCCGCAAAAACCAGCGGAAAATCTGGCGCGAAGCCCGGAAAGCACCCTGCAAAACAAACCGGGGCACAGTCCGGTACACAAACTAACGCCAAGTCCGGCCGCCCCAACAAGACGAATAAACGTCGCCGGAGCCGCTCCCGCCGGGCCAGCGCACAGCCCCAGGCCGACTAGCCGTCCAACCTTTTACTATCCTAGGTTCCTATGACTAAGCCTTCTGTGTCATCTTCTGAGCCGTCGTCTTCCAAGCCGTCGCCTGCAGATTCCTCTTCTGCGAAATCGTCTGCCCTTTCCCTACTGTCGCGCGCCCGCACGCAGGTTGCTACTTCCGTTGCTCGTTTGGCGACGGTGGCTTCACGCGCAACCGGCCGGGGTGCGGGTGGCATGATTGGTGGGCTGCTCGCGGACAAGATCGACCCACACGTCATGCATAATCTTGCCGACGGACGCCCCGCGGTGCTGGTCACCGGCACCAACGGTAAATCCACTACCACCCGCATGTTGGCAAATGCGCTGCGCAGCGAGTATTCCGTCGCCACGAATGAGGGCGGCGACAATATGGATGCTGGAATCATCTCTGCGCTGCTGGCCGGACGTAGTGCCGAGGTCCTCGCCTTGGAGGTCGACGAGCTGCACGTGCCGCAGGTGGCGAACAAGATCAACCCACAGGCACTGGTTCTGCTTAATCTGTCACGCGATCAGCTGGACCGTGTCGGCGAGATCAACAAGATTGAGCGCACCTTGCGCGGGGCCATTGAAGCGCACCCAGAAATGATGGTCATCGCTAACTGTGATGATGTATTGATTTCTTCCGTCGCCTACGATGCTCCGAATGTGGTGTGGGTGGCTGCTGGTGGCGGCTGGCTCGGTGAGTCCACCACTTGTCCGCGCACCGGCGGCGCGATCGTGCGCGACGGTGAGCATTGGTATGCGGCGAAAAAGCTTGCCAACGGCTCGACCTTCGAACGCCCTACCCCAGATTGGACGATCACGAGCGAGGGCATTACGCGCAGTTCATCGCTGGACGACGCCGCGCACCCGCTGAACCTGGCACTGCCGGGCCGGGCCAACCGCGGCAACGCTACCCAGGCTATCGCCGCTGCGGTGGAAGCTTTCGGCGTCGGTTTCGAGCAAGCTGTTTCTGCCACTGAGCAGGTTGATGATGTCGCCGGTCGCTATTCCACAATCACCCGCGGCGAACACGAAATCCGCCTGTTATTGGCCAAGAACCCGGCCGGCTGGCAAGAAGCATTGTCCATGGTCGATCGCAGCGCCGAAGGTTTGGTGATCGCGGTCAACGGCCAGGTTGCCGACGGTGAGGATTTGTCCTGGCTGTGGGATGTCACTTTTGAGGATTTCGCCGAGCAGTCCGTCAAGGCCGCCGGTGAGCGCGGCACGGACCTCGCTGTGCGTCTGGTGTATGCCGATATCCGCCACGAATTGATCGCTGATCCACTCAAAGCCATCGATGCGTGCCCAGCCGGGCGCATTGAGGTGCTGGCCAACTACACCGCATTCCGTGATCTGAAGAAGGCTCTGGAGCGTGGCGAACCTTCGCAATTGCAGCGTTCCACCAGCCCAAACTCGACCACAAGTGATTCGACCACGAAAAATTCCACCGCAGATTCTGCGGAAGCTTAGGAGATGGCAGCAAATATGGCACACGATGAGCACAGCGCTGCGGCTAACAAATCCGCGGCTGCGAGCACTGCCGAAGCCAACCAGGCTGCTAAGAATGCAGAGTTGAATATCGGCTTGGTTCTACCGGATGTTTTGGGCACCTATGGCGATGACGGCAACGCGCTGGTGTTACGCCAACGTGCGCGCATGCGTGGCATTTCGGCGCAGATCCACCCAATTAAGTTGGGTGAGCCGGTGCCTAGCCAACTCGACGCCTATACCTTGGGCGGTGGTGAAGACAGCGCGCAGATCTTGGCGGTGGAGCATTTGCTTGCCGACGGTGGCTTGCACAAAGCCGCCCAAGCTGGTGCACCTATTTTCGCGATTTGTGCAGGATTTCAGCTGGTTGGTGAAACTTTCCGTGCCGCGGGACGCGAGATCGAGGGCCTCGGCCTGGTTGATGCCCGGACTGTCACGTTGCAAAAGCGCGCGATTGGTGAAGTAGCCTCGCAACCCACGCAAGCAGGTGTTACCAGTAGCCTCACTGCCCCGTTAACTGGCTTTGAAAACCATATGGGTGCCAGCTTGCTCGGCCCAGATGCGCGACCTTTAGGGGCAATTACCACTGGTGTTGGTAACTGTGATGCCGATGCCGCCCGTGCCAGGGAAGCAGAAAACATCGATTCCCAAACCCGCGCGGAAGGAGCGGTGCAAGGATCGGTCATCGCTACGTATATGCACGGCCCTGCGCTCGCGCGCAATCCGCAGTTAGCGGATCTGGTACTGTCCATGGCTTTAGGGTGCCAGTTGGATGAGCTAGCGCCACTGGAGATCCCTGCGATCGAGCAACTACGCAAAGAACGCCTGCGCTAACCAGGCAACACCAGCCCACACTAGGTTAGGCTGATCTTTGCCCTAAAATATGGGTATGGCTGCCAACCACTCCACGTTTCTCGATACCAGATTGTCCACCCCACCCGGCGATGCACGCCACGATTTCTTGCGCTGCCGGGTGGAATCTATAGAGGTGCTTGCTGAAGAACTCGTGCGCGTGCATCTGCATTCTCCAGCATTCGCAGATCTGCGCCTGACTGGCCCAGACGAATTTTTCGGGCTGATCATGCCTACCTCCGATGCCAGTCTGGACGGTTTAGCGGATAGGCTTGCCACCGGTGACCGCACGAACCTGCGCGCAGTCATTGCTTCCTGCGATTCCGCATGGCGCCCGGAGCTACGCTGGTACACCTTCCGCTCACTGAACCGCGAAAACGCAACTGCTTGTTTTGATGTGGCCACACATGGCAAACGCCACCGGTCGGATAACACAAAGGACACCCCCGAGGCCTTACCGGCCCCGGGGGTGAACTGGGTACTGCGCGCACAAGCAGGTGATGAATGCGCGGTGTACACCTCGCGTGGGCTGTGGCACCACCCCAGCAGCCAACAGCTGCTCATCGCAGACCCTTCGGCGCTGCCTTCAGTGTGGGCCATTCTGGATTATTGTCAGAGTTTCCACCCAAACACGCTACGCACCATCCGTGTGATTGCACTCGCGGAAACCGATGCGGATATTGAGGTTCCCGCGCTCCACCAGTGGGAAGAGACGCTGGCCGGGCTGGACGTCGTCAAGGGACCTTATACGCGACACCAGGAACTTTTAACTATGCAAATTGAAAAACTGGCCCACCAGCACCCAGAGTTTCATCCGGAGTATCTGTGGGCCAGTGGGGAAATGGGAATGGCCAAAACCGCACGCAAGCTGGGAATGGAGATCTTCGGTTTGGATTCCGCAGCGATCCAGTGGTGCGTGTATTGGATCGCGGGTAAAGCACGGCCGTAGTCTGCCACCAGCTCAGCGCTAGCCGCACCCCTCTTGGCGCCAGCTCATTGCCGCAACTAGCGCACGGGCAGGCGTCCTGACAACGCGCGGGATAGCGTGAGCTCGTCGACGAATTCTAAATCGCCACCCAGGGGCATACCGGAGGCCAGCCGTGAAATTTTCAAATCAGGAAAATCTCGCAACAAGCGCACCAGGTAGGACGCTGTTGCCTCGCCTTCGGTGTTCGGATCCATCGCGAGAATCACCTCGGTGATCTCTGGGGCGTCGTCGTAAAGCGGTTTTTCCGGTGTGGAATCTGCCAGCTCACGGTCCTGCACCACGCCACCGATGCGCTGCAACAACTGACTAATATTCAGGTCTTTCGGACCAATATTCGCCAATGGATCCAACGCACCCCCGAGCACGTGATAACGGCCAGTGAATTCGCCAGTACGCTCGATGGATTGGATGTCTTTGGGTTCTTCTACCACGCAGATCATCGAGCGGTCGCGCCCGGAATCGTGGCAGATGCGGCACACGCTTTCACGGGAAATATTGCAGCAAATGCGGCAAAACGTTACCCCGTCGCGGACACCAGCAAGCGCCTGCTGGAGGCGGTCGATATCTTCCGGTTCTGTGTGCAAAACGTGGAAGGCGATCCGCTGGGCACTTTTCGGCCCAATCCCAGGCAGGCGCGAGAATTCGTCGATGAGGTCTTGTAAAGGACCTTCGAACACTTACATTCCACCCATGAGGTTGTTGATGTCGCCATCGCCCATGCCCTGTGACAGCGGGCCCATCTTTTCCTTGGCCAGCTCACCGGCCTGGCGGTGACCGTCCTGGAATGCGCCCAGGATCAGGTCCTGCAGCGTGTCGACGTCATCAGCATCAACAACCTGCGGGTCAATCTTGATATCGGTGACTTCAGCACCGCCAGTCATGGTGACCTCAACCAGGCCGTTAGCTGCTTTACCGGTGACCGAGGTGGCCAGGATTTCTTCCTGGGCGCGCTGCAGGTTGGCCTGCATTTCGGCGGCTTGGGCGATCAGCTGCTGCATGTCTTGTGGCTGCGTCATTGTCGATGCTCCTTGTTTTGTTGTTTTGGTGCGTTTTGTTTGTAGCTTTGGGTTTTGGCCCGATAGCTAGTCTTCTGTGCGAATCTGCACGCACAACGGCCCTAGTTTACAACGGACCGGCACAGACTACAGCGGACGCGCTCCCAGCTCGGTTTCTAGCAGCTTACGCGCGGCAGCATGAATTTCTTCTGGGCTGCGTTCGCCGGGGCTGGTGTTGGCATTGGTGTCCGTGTTTGTGTTGGTGCTGGTTCCTGTGTCGTCCCCGCCGTTTTGCGCATTGCTGTTTTGGGCATTGCTGTTTTCGGCCTTGTTTCTTTCGGCACTACTGGTTTCGGCGCTGCCCGGCGCGCTGTGTGCGTTCTGTGCGTTCTGTGTGTGGCTTGCCGACGATTGTGCTGGCTGCGTTTGCGGCGGCTCGTCCGGTGCAGACTCTTCCGCGGCCGGTTCAGGTGGCAGCGGGACACCGTCGCCAAAGGTGTCGCGGCTAGATTGTGCTGCGCGCTCACGTGCGCGGTTTTTTGCCTGGTTAGCTACCTCGCGCCAGTCCTGGTTCTTTGGGCTGGCGAGTGGTTTCTCATGTGGCTTCGAGGGCTTTGATTCTGACCGGACTGATTGCGCCCGCTGTGGCTCCGGTTGCTGCCGGTGGGATTGCCCAGAACCCTCGTTGCTCTCATGCACCGTAGTGTCCGTTGAGTCCACCCCGGCATTAACATCACGGCTGGTTTCTGGCCAGACGCTGTCACTTCTTGTGTGTTGAGCCTCCTGTTGTGGGCGCGTTGCTGCCTGTGATTGATCCTGCTGCGGCGGCTGGTTATTCTGCTGTGGCTGCGAATTCTGACGCGACTGGTTATTCTGCTGCGCGGGTTTCTGTGGTTGCGGCGTCATACGTGATTGCGCCGTAAGTTCAGGTGGAACTTTCGTGCCGACGATGCACTTGACCTGTAATTTCTGGTCAACGACGGCGCTTACCGCTTCGACAATCACGGCATTGTTGCGCTCAGAATTAATGCGCTCAGCCAAAGCGCCGGTGTTATGCCCCAGCACGACAGTCTCGCCGTCGATCCCCAGAACTTTTGCCTCAGTGAGCATAACTTCCGCGACGCGATTCTTCTGCCCTACCTTTGAGCGAATATTCGTCCACTGGCTGCGGATGATCTCGAGCGCATCACCTGGCTGTTCATTAGGCTGCTGTTCACTAGGCTGCTCGGCACGCTGCTGTTCAGGATCGTTTGGCTCCTCAGCATGGTCTGACTGCGCAGACTCGTCGGTGCGCTGCGCGCGGACAGCATCGTTAGCCGACGCTGAGTCCGCGGAATCGGCAGCGCTTACTGCATCGGAGGTTCTTACTGCTTCCGACGTTTTTACTGTTTCCGACGTGCTTGCCGCCTCGGGCTTGGCTTCTGCATCGGCAACAGCACCAACCACATTTTCTTGCTCGGCTGTAGGCGTTTCTGCGTTGTGCTCACTAGTAGATGCTGCGTTGTGCTGCTCAGCAACCTGTTCACCAGGCTGTGCCTTAGGCGCCGGACCGTGCGACGGCATCGATTTTGTCTGCGGTTTCGCCGACCCCATCGCCGCCACAGCAGCCAACGCGGCCGCCGCACCACGCGGACCGCCCTGCCTGCTGTGCTGACCACTCTCCTGGGCTGCAGCACCCTGGCCCGCCCGACCAGACTGGCCCGATTGGCCGGCAGCGGCCCCCGCGCCAACACCGCTGCCTGGCCCAGCACCAGCTGCGTTACCCGCCGCCGCAACGTATGGCCGCGCCAACAAGTGCGCACACAAAATCTCCAGCAATAACTGTGGCGACGTGGCGCCACGCATTTGCGGCAAGCGCTCATTAACCACATCCGCGTAATGCGTCAGCGCCTCCGGGCTAAACCATCCGGCTTGCTCCTTCAGAACCGCCACGCGATCCTGCGGGGCGGAAACTAGCCCCTCGGTAAAAGCTTCAGGCACAGCCTGGATAATCAACAGATCCCGCAGGCGATCCAGCAAGTCTTCCACAAAACGGCGGGGCTCGTGCCCAGCATTGATGACGTCGTTGACGATGCGGAATAATTCGCCTTTTTCGTCGTCGGCAAGCGCGGCAATCACACGGTCAATCAGCGCCAGGTCGGTCACGCCCAGCAGCGGCGCCGCCTGTTGGTAAGTCAACTGCCCGTCTTTCGCACCGGCCAACAACTGGTCCAGTAACGAGAGAGTATCGCGTGGCGAACCGCCACCAGCCTGCATCACCAAGGGGTAGACCGCATCTTCTACCTGCACGTTTTCTTCTTCCACCACGTGCTGCAGCAGTGCTTTCATATCCGGTGGGGTGAGCAGACGGAACGGGTAGTTATGGGTACGCGAGCGGATCGTGCCAATGACTTTTTCCGGCTCGGTGGTCGCGAAAATAAAAATTAGGTGCTCAGGCGGTTCTTCGACGATCTTCAGCAGAGCGTTGAAACCCTGCTGCGAGATCATGTGCGCCTCGTCAATGATGAAAATGCGGTAGCGCGATTCCGCCGGCGCGTAGTGGCCGCGGTCGCGCAGCTCACGCATGTCTTCTACACCGTTGTGGGAAGCCGCGTCGAGCTCCGTGACATCCAGGTTGCCGGGACCACCGGGGGCGAGCGCGCGGCAACTATCGCACTTCCCGCATGGCATCGAGGTCGGGCCTTCGACGCAGTTCAGCGAGCGCGCGAGAATGCGCGCTGAGGAGGTCTTGCCGCACCCACGCGGGCCCGAAAAAAGGTAAGCGTGGTTGATGCGGTGGGCATCGAGCGCCACTGACAAAGGCTCAGTGACCTGCGATTGTCCGATGACCTCAGCAAAGCTTGCGGGGCGATATTTCCGGTAAAGAGCCACGCCACTACTTTACCGATATCCCCACAAGACCCAACAGCCACCGGTGCGAGTCATTACTGGCTACCATTTCCAGCCCCACTACCGACCCCAGTTACCCGGATCAATACCTTCGGTCGACAACTTGTCTTGCAGCTTGCCGACGCCATGCTCCACCGCAAATTCATATTCCGCATCGGTGAGCATGATCAGCTGGCAGATCAACGTGAGCCGGTCGTCTTCTTCCAGGCGTGGCGTTTTCCCAGACCACAAATACGGCACGGCTAGCAACCCGTGACGCACGGTGAGATGATCTTGTTCCAGCTCAGCGAATTTCTGGCCAATATCCGGCAGCAGCACGCCCGGCTGTGCTGGCAAAACACCGTTTGCCGAACGTAACAGTTCTGCAGCTGCCAAAACGGCTGTCGCAATGGCGGGCTGTTCGGCCTGCGCCACGGCAAGTAGCTCGCAGCGCACGGATTGACCGGATTCATCGCTAGTTAGCCCGGTATCAACGTCGCCAAAGTTAGCGGTTGCCGCTAACGCTTGTTGCTCGTCGATCTGTGCGCTGGCAATACGCCACTGATCGAGTCTGCGAAATTCCAGCTTTGCCGGGATGAGTTGGCTGAGCCAATAGCCGGTTTCTTCGAATTGCAGGGCCTTAAGCCTCCTTCTTCTCAATCGCAGCCAGCAGCACGCAGGTGGCCACACCATCCATGGCGACAGCGACCTCATCGGCAGTAGGCATCGATGGTGCCAGGCGGATATTCCGGTTGTGCGGATCTTCGCCGTACGGGAAGGAAGCACCGGCCTTGGTTAATTCAATTCCGGCTTCTTTCGCCAGCTCCCACACGCGTGTCGCGGTGCCATCGATGACGTTAAGGTCAATGAAATAACCGCCTTCTGGGTGCGACCAACTAGCAACGTCATATCCACCGAGCTTCTTTTCCAACAGATCCAACACCGCGTCGAACTTCGGTGCCAATGATCCGGAGTGCTTGCGCATCAGCGCTTTCAGGCCTTCTTCGTCTCCGAAGAAACGCGCGTGCGCCAGCTGGTTGACCTTGTTTGGGCCGATGCCGCGGGCGCTCGCGATGGAGGAATACCACGCGATATTTTCTTCCGAGGAGGTGAAAAAGCCGACACCTGAGCCAGCGTGCGTGACCTTGGAAGTCGATGACATTTCCCAAAAGCGGTTCGGGTTACCGGCGGCTGCCGCCATCTCATGCACGTTGTAATTTTCCGGGAATTCGTTGGTCAACGTGTGCAGCGCATACGCGTTATCCCACACAATGCGGAAATCTGGCGCGGCAGTGTCCATAGCAGCCAGTTTTTCGCAGACTTCCTTAGAGAAGCTCACTCCGGTTGGGTTGGAGAACACCGGCACGGCCCACATGCCCTTCACTTTCGGGTCTTGGGCCAGCTTTGCGATGGCATCCATATCCGGGCCGTCGTCAAGCATAGGAACGGAAACCATCTCGATGCCGAGTTTTTCGGTGATGGTGAAGTGGCGATCGTAACCCGGCACCGGGCAGATCCAGCGGATCTTTTCTTCTTGGCTCCACGGGCGTACAGAATCGTTGTTGCCGAAGGTATACGACCACAACAGCAGGTCAAAGGTAATGTTCAACGAAGAAGAATCAGCCGCGATGGTGTTGTCCACCGAGCGTCCCAGGGCATTCGCCCAGATTTCGCGCAGCTGCTTGATTCCCAGCAATCCGCCGTAGTTGCGCACGTCTACCCCATCAGCGTCGATCGGATCATCGCCAGGCAAGGTAAGCAGGTCATGAGAAAAATCGAGCTGTTCGTTCGACGGTTTACCGCGCGTCAGGTTCAGGTTCAGGTTTTTCGCCTGCAAGTCCTGGTAATCCTGGCGCACCTGCTGGGCTAGTTCGTTAAATTGTGCAGTATCTAAGTCGAGCAATGACATTGGGGTACTCGCCTACCTTCCGTTACATCTGTGCTGCTTGCCATGGTAGCGAGTTTGTGTGAGATCTGTGTTGCCTACCCAAAAACAAAGCTTCCGGCCGAACGCGATGCTTTCCGCCGACGGTCGGGTACGCAGCACACCCAATTTGCCGTTATTTGTGCTCCAGCAGCGACAACAGGTGCTGGCGCAGTTCATTTTTGCGCTTGCCGACGGCTGGATCCGCAGCACCGGTACGCGGGCGGGCAAGGCCGACCCGTAAATCTTCCACAATGGTTGCCTCCGGCCCCGGCGACATAACCAAGATGCGGTCGGACAGCAAGATCGCTTCGTCAACATCGTGGGTCACCATTACCACCGTGCGTCGGTTTTCTTCCCAAACGCTGAGCAACAAGGTCTGTAATTGCCTCCGGGTCAGCGCATCCAGCGCACCAAAAGGTTCATCCAGCAGCAAAATATCCGAACCAATGGCAAACGCACGCGCCAAACCCACCCGTTGCTGCATCCCACCGGAAAGCCGCGCGGGACGACGGTCAGCCGCATGTCCCAAACTGACTTCATCCAAGAAATCCTGTGTGATTGTCTTACGCTGTGCTTTCGACAAGTCCGGCCGTGCAGAGCGCAGTCCGAATTCGATATTGCCGCGTGCTGTCATCCATGGCAGCAGGGCGTGATTTTGAAAAACCACTCCTCGGTCTGGCCCCGGGCCGGTGATCACCTCGTCGCGGGCACGGACCTCGCCTGTCGACGGCGTCGCCAAGCCAGCAATCATGTTCAGCATGGTGGATTTGCCTGAGCCGGAAGGCCCGAGCAAAGAGATAAACTCGCCTTCCTTAATAGTTACGGAAGTCTCGCCGATGATCGTCGTCGGCCCGTAGCTTTTTGTAATATTTTTAAATTCGATATGCGGGGTGCCCGTACCACTGGTGCTAGGCGCATCGACGGTATTTGGCACAGTATCGGTTGAGGTATTAGTCATAACGCACCACTTTCTGCAATGAAGCAACCAGGTAATCCAGGGCCAAGCCGATGGCACCGATGAGAACGATGACCACGACGATGGCATCAATATCCAGGCGGTTCCACATGTTCCACACGAAAAAGCCGACGCCTTGCCCGCCGACGAGCATCTCCGCAGCCACAATCACCAGCCACGCGGTAGACAGCGATTGGCGCATGCCCGTGATGATTCCGGGCAGCGCGGCAGGCCCGATGATGTAAAGCAGCCGGTCCACACGGCTGGTGCCCAATGTGGCGCCGAGGTTCTTATACGATGGGTGCACACCACGTACAGCCTCGATTGTGTTGAGCAGGGTGGGCCACAAAGCGGAGAGAATGATGACGAAGACCGCGGTATTTTCCGCATCGCGCAGCAGCGCAAGCCCCAACGGCAGCCACGCCAGCGGGGATACCGGCCGCAGAATTTGCACAAAGGGGTCCGTCGCCCGGCGGAAGGTGGTGGACGATCCTAACCAAAAGCCCAGCGGAATGGCGATGAGCATCGCGATGATAAAACCGAGCAGCACACGGCGCAGCGATGCCACCATGTGCCAGAATATGCCGACAGAAGCTGGACCATCCCGGTAAAAAGGATCAGACAAGATTTCAGCACCGCGGCTGAAGGTGCGAGCAGGCGTCGGCGCGATATCCGACAGCCACCCCGCAGCCGCTATTAATTGCCATACAAGAAGGAAAGCGAGAAACAGGCCGACGCCGAGGGCAACGGGTTTCCACGGGCCGGACTTTTCCCTTGGCAGCGTTCGGCCAGTGGATGCTTGGCTGGTAGACGTTCGGCCAGCGGAAGTTCGAGCAGCAGGCGTGGAAGTTTGAGTAATAGGCGTGTGAGTTCGAGACATAGTGGGTCCTTAACGCTGGTATCCAGCCGTGGGCTTTAGCGGATCAAATATCCGGCCATTGATGTCAACCGGGTCCGTGCTGCGGTCTGCCTCAGGCGGCAAGACTGATTCTGCGGCTGCTAAGAGCACATCGTCGTCCATCGTCAAGGCCGTACCGCCGAGGTCCCAGCGCGCGATCTGCGCAGCCATCCAGGTGATCGCGGTAGCTGAAGTCTGTCCGCCGAAATTGATCATGTCCGGGTCCACCACATCAGTGCCATCCCAGGTGGTATAGGATCCGGCTAAAGCAGGCGAGATCAATTCCTCTTTCTGGTTCAGATATTTTTCTTCGGCCAGCATCGACGCTGATTCGTGTACGTGATGCGGGCTATCGACAAATTGGGCACCTTCCCGCAGAGCCGCGACCACACGATCACGCACCCCGCGGTCAATTTCTTTGGCTATAGCAACCGAGCAGCAGGGGTGGTTCTCCCACATCTGCCGGGTGGGAATAAACGCGCGGCCTGATCCCGTGGTCAAAGCTCGTTGGTTAAACGGTTCGGGGCCAATAAAACCGTCGACGGCGCCGACCGCCAATTGCGCCACCATGTCCGGTGGCCGCAAGAGACGCAATTCCACATCTGAAACTGGGTCGAGACCACCGGCTACCAAGTAATCGCGCAAAAGTAATGCATGCACCGAATACTCAAAGGGAATTCCTAGCACCATCCCCGCAAGATCTGTCGGTTGCGAGACCGCGCCCAGGTGAGAGGTAGACAAGGTAAGCGCTTGGCCGTTGGTGTTTTGGGTAAAAGCCAATTCTGTGGGCCGGGATGCGTTCGTCGCACCAGCATCAATTGCCAGTGGCATTGGTGAGAGCATGTGTGCAACGTCGAGGGTTCCGGTTGCATATGCTGTCCAGAGATCAGCCCACCCGGCGTATTTCCGTAATTTTACGTGGAGTCCCTGTTTTTCAAATGCGCCGAGCGCGTCTGCGGCAACCAGTGGTGAGGAACACGCAATGGGTACAAAACCGATGACCAGTTCTTTCTGGGAAGCAGAGCTAGCAGAAGATGCGGGCCCGGAAGCACTTGTTTGCGGCTGTCCTGTTTGTGACTGTGTAGAACAGGCAGAAAGCATGCCGCCTCCCAGGGCTACCCCGCCCATGGCTACTGCTGTACGCAGCAACTGTCGCCGGGACAGAATGCGGTTATAGACCATGCGTTCTTCCTTAAGTAGACCAATCGGTTCAGTAAGGGTTTAAACGTAAGCCAGAACACATGGCAGAGTCAATTTCTAAATTCACAGCTATATAACCGGTATTGAGCACAAGTGCAGTTAACGTAACTTTTCAGTCCATTCAGTAACGCTGCATCAGCTACGGAAGATTAATAGACAAGATGGTCTATCCGAGTGTCAATTTGGCAAAGCCCCAAGGATCCATACCTAGCCCCAACATGGGAAGGGTTATGCGGGATATGCGACAAAAAGTGTGCACCGGGGGTGTTTGCGGCTTTGCGCGGTGCCGGAAGCTTTGTTGGTCCGTTGACTCTCACTTTGCCCCCCCCTTAACCGTCTTCCTTACCCCAGGGAAACCTCTTTTCGCCGTCCTTTCGGCGCTTTGTATTGGCAGATGGTGCACTTTTGCAAATAGGGACTAAAAAAGGCCATTTTCAGCGGCCCTATTTGCAAAAATGCACCATGGCTGAATTGAATGGCCAAGCCTCAGGACCGAGGAGTCCACACACTCGTTATTCACGAATGGTTGACAGCGAGCGCGGCTTGTATCGACAAGTCTTCTGCCGGGATATAGCCATCGACAACGCAGGGCACGTTGTCTTTGCCTCGTGGTCACATTTCATTGGCGTAATTGAAGAGATGCTCATCTACTCAAACGGAACAAAAACTAGGACACTTCAACCAGCCCGGCTCACATCCCACAACTAGAAAGAACCGAGATGTCCAAACACCTCTCCACTAAAAAACTAATCATCAACGCCGCAATCGTCGGCTCTCTCATCAGCAGTATGGGATCTGCCGCAGCCGTTCAATACGCAAACTGCCGCCGATGAGCGAACATAGGGTCATCGCCCAAAGAACCTACCGCGATGATGAAGGAGAATTCACCGTGGGGCTACGCGCCCCCTACCAAGATGGAAACGATTGGATCTGTGAAATCTTCACAGAAGGCCTGGACGCCGGAAACCTGTCAGTCGGCGGCATAGACGCACTACAATCCATCAGATTGGCGGTGGATATGCTCGACGCCCTGATCAAAACCCGCCCCTCAGCCGAAGCATACGGCATAACCGGCCGCTTCTAGCGGATTCAGCTAAATTCACTAAGACCTGCAACCCCTTGCCGGCTTTGTGCCCCTCTAACAGGGGGGATTCCTATATAGGTTGTCAACTCCGTGGGTGAGTTCGACGACGGCGGCGTTGTGTCCTTTGCCTTCTTTGCGTTTTCGTTCATAGAATTGCCGGGAACGCTCGTGGAATCTGATCGATGCAAAAGACGATTGCCATAGGGCGTTCTTTAATTTTTTGTTGCCAGCCTGGTTAGGCGAATTCGACATAATGGACGTTGTCGACTGATTCGTCCGCGGTGATAGGCCTGCATAGGACGCTAAGTGCGCTGCATCGGGGAAGTCGGACATATCGCCAACAGTCATGAGGATCTGCGCGGTGCTACGCGGGCCGATACCGGGCATGGATAAAAGAATCTCGGTCTGCGGAATGTCCTGAATAAGTTCAAGTACCTGCGCCTCGATTTCCTTACGATGGCCTAGTTTTGGCCAGTGCATCTGTGGCGGACATTGCTACGCCAAGTTCGGCGTATTCTGCGCCGGCAATGGACACGGTCTGCCCATCGATGGCAGCAAGCATGGCATCGATGACAGGCTCAGGATTGCGCTCTGTGACTGCGCGCAAAGGCTTTAAGGCGTGCTTTACCGACGCGTCGAATCTCGGTGGGACCACCGTATTTCGCAAGTAGGTGGAGGATCCACTTTCGGTGAATCATCTGTCCGCGCAGGACATGTTCGAATGCAGGATAGGTTCTCACGAGCGCAGATCGCATCTGGTTAATCAGGCGTGTGTAGGCCCGGGCAAGGTCTTCGTCGATACCGTTGAGAACTTTCAGCTGGCAGAAGACTTCCTCAACGCGGTCGAGGTTGCGCAGGGTATCCGGAAGGTGAAGACCGGCATGGGCGAGGACGCAGGCGTGGTGGAAGTATTTGCCGACGTCCATGCCAATGACGAAGTCATAAGCCATGGGTGTGTGCCTGCTAGCGATGAATTAGAAGTTGGATTATTTAAGCTTCATCGCTGGGGTTGGTCGGACATACTTGGCACTGGCATCCACATTACTGTGAGACCTCATACCACCTGGGCTGGGTCAGGTTCCTATTAGCAGTTTGAATATGTCACTGTCTTCGACGACATCACCCCCTGGATCATTGTCAGACAGGGACAGGAATAAGCCATACCGAAGCCAGCGACTAGTTCCACTGTCCTTTCGGACGGTGTGAACGAACATAAATATAGCTCGCCTAATCGGGTGGACAGGCTATGAACCTTCGGGGCCCTGATGTGGAACTGCTAACAACGTAATGGGATAGCCCGTTAGGGGATGAGGGGTAGTGCCGGCGGTGGTTAGGGCATTAAAAAACGTCGCATTGACTCTGAAAAAATGCGGAAATGTTGCGTTGGCTACAAACCACAATAAAAGATGCATCTGAGATAGATCTTTTATTGATTGACGCTTAGGGTGGAATTATGCACTTGACCACGTTCGCAGATCTGGGCTTGCGGACCCTCATGGTTTTAGGGGATCTGCAGCCAGGACAGAGAGTGACGATCTCTGATCTCGCGACGCGCATCAACGGATCAACCAACCACGTGGCAAAGGTAAACGCCCGCTTGGTTGAACTGGGATGGGTAGCTGCCGTGCGGGGCAGAAACGGTGGAGTGTATCTGGCGGATGACACCCGCCAAGCAAGCGTGGGAAAAATCCTGCGCCAATTGGAAGGCCCCGGCGAAGTCGTGGATTGCGAAGGGGGCCAAAACTGCCCTCTGGCCTCGCGCGACTGTGCTCTCCGGAGCCGCCTTGCTGCCGCCCGTGAAGCCTTCTTTGCGGAGCTGGATGGAGACACAATTGGCGACTTGATCGCGAATACCGCGCCCGCGCCATTCGGAGAAAACCCAACACGACAGGCTCTGGGCTTACCGCGCACTCAGCAGAGCTCTGGCGTGACGGCATAAGGAGTTCGAAGCAAACACCATGTATATCTCAACTCAGCCACAGACGACCGACATCGCCCTGACCCCCGAAAACGAAGAGATCGTCAAGGCGACCCTGCCCATCGTCGGCGGTGCAATCGAAGACATCGCTCCCGTCTTTTACCGCACCATGTTCGGCAAGCATCCAGAACTGATTTCGGACCTGTTTAATCGCGGCAACCAGCGCTCCGGCGAGCAGCAGAAAGCCTTGGCCGCCTCGATTGCTACCTTCGCCTCCATGCTGGTCACCCCGGATGCCCCGGACCCGCGCGACATGCTCTCTCGCATCGGCCACAAGCACGTCTCTCTCGGTATCACCGAGGCCCAGTACCAGATCGTGCACGACAACCTGTTCGCCGCGATTGTTGAAGTGCTGGGTGAGGACGTAGTCACCCCCGAGGTCGCCGCTGCCTGGGATGAGGTCTACTGGCTAATGGCCAAGGCCCTCATCGACTTCGAACGCAACCTCTACCGCTCCGCCGACGTGGCCGACGGCGACGTCTTCCGTACCGTGACCCTGCAGGAGAAAAAGCAGCTTTCCGACAATGTCGTGGAGTTCACCTTCAGTGGTGTGGACTTCAGTGATGCGCTACCTGGCCAGTATGTTTCCGTCGGTGTACAGCTCCCAGATGGTGCTCGCCAGCTGCGCCAATACTCGATCGTCGGCACCACTGCGGAAAGCTTCACCATCGCCGTGCAGCGCGATGGTGAGGTCAGCTCCTTCCTCATGGATGAGGTGGAAATCGACGGGAAGGTGCAAGCCACACTTCCGGCTGGCGACCTGGTGCTGCAGGAAGACGACGCGCCCGCGGTGCTCGTCTCTCAGGGAATCGGTTCGACCCCAATGACCGGCATGCTGGCCGCACTGGTTGCCCGCTCTGCCTCCAGCGCGGTACCCGCCGTCACCGTTATTCATGCGGACGCCACCCCAGACTCCTACGCTCAACGCGACATCACGGACTCCCACGTTGTCGGCCTGGCCGATAAGGGCGAAGCCCGCCATATCGCCCGCTACCGCGACAATGGAGAATCGGTCGATCTGAAGGCACTGGCCGAAGAGGGGCTGATCCCGCAGGGCGCCCGCTGGTACCTCTGTGGTGGCAGCAACTTCCTGCAGAACCAGCGCGACCAGCTGGCCGAAAACGCCGATGCGCTGGCACCGAAGGGAATCCACTTCGAGCTGTTTAGCCCTAATGACTGGTTGATTTAAGGTGCGCAAGACTTATGACCCGTGACTGACGCATCGAAAGCCCCAGCTTTCGACGTTCCAGAACAGCTTCGCATCCGGCGCGACAAGCGTCAGCGGATTCTCGAATCCGGGAGGATGCCTACCCAGTAGAAGTGCCGCGGACCCACTCCCTGTCCGAGGTTCGCGCACGTTGGGCTGTGCGGAAAGATGACGGCGAAGCGGAAGCTACGTCGGCGGAGAATGAGGGCATCACTTACCTCGCCACAGGCGAAGAAACCCAAGATGTCGACCTCGGTGACTTCATCGGGGTGACCGGTCGCGTTATTGCCTCCCTCCGGGGCGAGCTATCCGTGATGGCCAGCGAGTGGGTCATAGCCGCGAAGTCCCTGCGCCCGCTACCCGTGGCCTTCGCTGAAATGAACGAAGAAACGCGCGTGCGATAGCGCTACAACGATCTGGATATCGACCTGTACCTGCGCATTACTCCAGAGCTATTCCTCAAGCGCGCTGTGGTCGGCGGCATAGATCGCGTCTTCGAGATCAACCGCAACTTCCGCAACGAGGGCGTAGATAAGTCACACTCCCCGGAGTTTGCAATGCTCGAGACTTATGCTGCCTGGGTCGACTACGACGACTGTGCCCGCACCACCCGCGAGTCCACCCAGTACATCGTGGAGCAGCTAAACAAAGGCACCGACCTGGAGGGCACTGGCAAGGTTCGCCTGGCAGACGGCACCGAATACGACTTCGGTGGCGAGTGGAAAGAAATTGAAATGTATCCCTCGCTGAACGAGCCGCTGGCAGCAATCCTGCTATTCCGCCTCACCTTGTACCTGCTTCCAGCTATAGTGCAGGCGAGGAGAGGATTCGAATATGGACAATCGCCCCAATAGCCGCATTCACTTCGTCGTGCACGAGGCCTTGAGGCCCCCCCGGGGCTTATGCGCAATGGGCGCAAGCTCGTGGCCATGAGCTGTCCTACTCACGTGTATATGAAGGTGATGGGCTGCCAGCTCCGGATCATTTCGACTGGTTGATTGTGATGGGCTGGCCGCAATCACCAACCACCACGACGGCGGAATGTCCGCACTTCGTTTTGTCGTTTAACCCCCAACAGTGATCGTGAGCTCTTGCGTTAAGTTCTCACATAGTGCGTGACCGCCACGCCTCAGCAACCGAATCAAGGAAAGAATTTCTGTCGTCGCAGTAAATTTCGACTGCAGTCACATCGACCCGTCCTTTGTGCAGGTCTTCCGCCGAGACCGGTGGCTCCATCTCAAGTCTGACGTTAACTTCGCTCAGAACTGGGAGCCTAACTTCTCCGTCTTCATTGATAATGATGTCACCGCCCTGCCCGGGACCAGCCTTTTGCGCCCGTGCCAGGTTTTCCCATGGAATCTCACACACGAATCTGTGGCCACGTCGAATTTTTAAGCCCCGCGGTGTGAGAAGATGCGGATTGACCTTAATAGAAGTGTAAAACCCGATTAATAATAAGAGTGCGTAGATGCTCAGCACCAGCAGCAAAATGCGCCAAAATTGGCTTGGCACAGCCAGGTGTATGACAATGATTTCAACGATGACTAGAGCGACGATTAAGGTAACCACGGTTCGTAGGTTCTTGTACCCGGGGTGGGCGTCGGCACCGGCAGGGGAAGCGGGGCGTGTAAAAATTTTGGTGAGCGACCACAGCGAGCTGATCTCCGAAACCAGCAAAGCCAGTGCCAGTCTAGGAACCCCGAAACGTTCGGCAGTTTGAGAGAGTGAAACCGACCAAGATCCTTTCTTCCGCCGGTCCATAGCCATCCCAACAAACAACAGCATGAAAGCTACGGCGATGACGGAGATAGGGGCTAATACCCACCAGCCAGAGAGTGACGGCAACGTCGCCGAGAGGGTCACCACTGCGATTTCGGAAATGACTCCGAGAGCCAGCAGCGTTCTAAACACGGTTTTCATTTATTTTCTCTCGTTACTACTCGGGTGCACGACTTTGCCGGTTAACCCTTGTCGTTTAACCCGACTTTGTCGCATATCCCCATAACCCGCATAACCCAACCCTTACAAAGCAGGTAACAAAAACGGACCCCGCGCACCCGCCAGAGCCTCCGTACCCTTGCTGCATTCCTGCCCTGGGGGAGTTGAGAGGATGAACGCCACGCGAGATCCTGCAGACAAACCTACCACATCGCCACCGCTGTGGTCTAACCTGACGGCATCACGAGACCACGGAAACATGCACTGAACCAACGCTCTGCCACCAGATTTTTAGGCAACACTGCACGCAGGCGATATTCTTAGCCCATGGGTCGCCATCACCGCACTAGTTCGTCGCAGTCCGCACAATCGCTGCTTGCACAGCAAAAACAGTCCGCCAACCAAGCAGCGCCCGCCCCGCAAACAACGGAGACCACACGGCCGGGCCAACAATCGGCGCAACCCGAACATCAGCCATCCGGTCGCAGCCTCAGCGCCATCAAAACCTGGACGTGGCCTCAGCGCGTACTCGCAGCCGGGCTCATCCTCGCGGCTGCAGCGACGATCATTGGGTTTATCATCCAATGGCCACCAAATGAAGAGCCCCCGGTCAGTGAGCAATTCGAGCAAACCTCGTCACTTTCCGGTGAGCTTGTCGACGGCACCGTCGCCATCGTCCAGCCCGGCATGTGCGGTTCCCCGTCGAATGGCCAGGTCTTTGACACTTCCCCGCAAACCAACCCAGAGGCGCCAAACGATTGCACCCACGCGATTATCGATTTAACTTCCGGTGAACATGAAGGCCAACGCACGCTGCTGGAGATCCACCCAGAAATCCCGGGTAATCCGCAATTGGAAGAGGGCGACAGGATCGCTCTTTCCAAGCATGACGCCGGCATCTATGGTTTTCAAGATTTCCAACGCAGCACCACTATGTGGCTTTGGCTGGCAGCGGCGGTCATCCTGATCATCGCGGTTGGCGCCTGGCGCGGCCTACGCGCAGTATTCGGCCTGGTCATCACTCTGGCTGTGATCGCGGCGTTTCTTATTCCCGGGCTCATCCACGGTGGTTCCGCTATTCTGCTTGCACTCACCTGCGGCGCCGCGGTGCTGTTCTTGGTGCTGTTTTTGGTACATGGTTTCAGCTGGAAAACTGCTAGTGCCATGGGCGGGACGCTGTTGGCATTGTGCCTATCCGTGGGCTTGTCGACGCTTGCGGTGGCCACCGCCGGCATCCGTGGCCTGGGCGATGAAAATAATTTGAATATCCTGGTTTATCTGCCAGGAGTCAGCATTTCTGGATTGATGCTCGCGGGCATGATCATTGGCGCGCTCGGTGTTCTTAACGACGTCACCATCGCGCAAGCCTCCACCGTCAACGAAATGCGCGAACTGGAACCCGGCGCGAAGCCCTTACGCTTGTTCGCTGGTGCCATGCGCGTCGGCCGTGACCATATTGCGTCGATGGTATACACCCTGGTCTTAAGCTATACGGGTGTGGCCTTGCCGACGCTGTTGCTGCTAAGCATTTCTGGTCGTCCGCTGGGGCAAATTCTCAGCAGTGACATCATGGCTACGGAAATTCTGCGTTCGGTTACCGGAGCGATTGCCCTGGTCTTGGCGGTTCCACTCACCACAGCCATTGCTGCTTTGACTGTACGCGCCCCTGCCGCCGTTGATGCTGCCCCGCGGGAAGCATAAATTAGCAGCCGACATACAACACCTACATGCAACATACGACATACGACATACGACATACGACATACGACATACGACATACGACGCTGAACATACGACAAACCCGCATACGTCACGAATAAAGGAATGTACCGCGAATCATATATTCGTACCGCTGATGCTGACGGCACGGTTCAGCCATAGCCTGGATGCTATGACGCATCAGCGTTGTGGGGTTACTCGCAAATCGTAGACGTGAAGAATACCTAATACCAGTACCCGGCTAAGCTCAGCAGCATCTCGCTACGCTGACTGCACCCACCGCGTTGCATCATTACTTCAGCAGCATCAAACAGATGCTTGACCAGGCCAGCAAGCGTGTATTTCTGGCGTTGTCGACTTTTGGGTCAGCCGCACCACGCAGCAAAGCTATTTCCGTTGACTGCGTAGCGCGCGTTCCTCGTCTTCGACGCTTTGATTGAACTCCATCTTGGATGCTTGCCATTCATCTTCGGTCATGCGCAAGCGCCAGTACCCAGAAATGGAAGTGTCCTCTTTCGCGATATTGCCGTCCACGTACAAAAATTTTCGGACGTCTTTGATCATTTCGGCAACACCATGGACAAACCAGCTGGTTCGCTTCGCCGGGTAGCCGGCCTCGCGGATAGCAGAAACCAAAGCAGTTCCTGGCATGCGCCCATCCCGCAGCACCCAATGCAGGTTGGAACCAGCCGGTTCCGGCATGGGCATGGTGCACTCTGCGTCAGGGATCTCCAGGTACACATCAGCAGTGGTGTTGTCCGGCAGGTTTTCTAACGCGGCGGCAATCGCAGGTGCTGCGGCTTCATCACCAGCCAAGACAAAATGTTCGTAGCTGTCGCTTGGGTGCCACTTGCCACCAGGGCCCAGAAAACCGATGCGTTCACCGATCTTCGCGTTCTGCGCCCACACCCCGGCAACGCCGTGCTCGCCATGCACCACAAAATCGATCTCAAAATCTCCCGTGGCCGGATCAATCCGGCGGAAGGTATAAGTTCGGCGCACCGGCTGGTGCTCCCTCGGCTGGGTTTTCTTTATTTCTTCTACATCAAATGGCCAACTGTAGTCAGCCCCTGCTGGCGCAAAAAGCAGCTTGACATAGTGGTCAGTAAACGGAAATTCGCCTCCAGCCAAGCTCTGGCAAGAAAAACTGAGGCGCACCATCGTGCGAGATAACTGAGTACGCCCCGTGACGGCCGCTTCCCGTACTTGCCGTTTTTTCTTTGGCTTTTCCGGCTTCTCTGGCTTCGCGGTAGTGTTCTCTAGCTTCTCTTCAGCTGTCGTGTTCATCTCCGAGGAATTCATAAAGAATAGCCTACCTTTCTAAAACACAGCCGACATTGTCTAGGCCACTGCGACAATCCCCATCAGCCGCGCCCAGCATCTCGAGCAACCACACCTTCCAATAACTCGGCAAAGCGCTGACCGGTCTTTTCCCAGGAAAACTGTTCTGCGAACTTCCTCGCACCCGCACCGAGCTGTGCGCGCAAGGAGTCGTCGGCAAGAATTTTTTGCAACTGTACCGCCAGTTCCTCTGGAGTATCAGCGAGCAACCCAGTACGCCCGTGCCCGACGGAATCGCGCAAACCAAAGCTATAACCGACCGTCGGGACGGCATGCTTAGCTGCCTCGACAACGGCCAAACCCCAGCCTTCTTTCCGCGACGGCATCACGTGCACTTCGGCGCGCTCCAATAACGCGTGCTTATAGTCGTCGGTAACTTGCCCATGAAAAAACACTCGCTCGCCCACCCCGGAGGCTGCCGCATAAGCCCGCAATTTATCTTCCCACCAGCCGGAACCAATGACATCCAGCACGACGTCGTTTGCAAGCCCAGCCGCTCCGTCCAACCCGGCTAGCGCATCGATGGCATGCTCGATTTGTTTATGCGGAACCAGCCGCGACAGCGTGACAATGTGCACCCCACGACGCTCCAAGCGCGGTATGAGCGCGGGCACCTCATCCACACCGTTTTCAATGATCGCAGCATCCGGCACCCCGAGGGACTGTAAATCCTCCTTGGAGGCCTGCGAAACAGTCACATAGGGCGCGCCCCGGTACACCTTCGGCGCAATTTTCGATTCCAACAACCAACCAATCCGCGCCAGCACCGGCCCAGCAACCGGCCATTGTTCCTTGTGACAGTGGTGCGTGAGCAGCACTGTTGGGCGAAACACCAAGCGCGCAAAAAACGGAATTCCATTTTGCGTATCGACGACCACATCAAGGTTCGACAGCGTGCCCAGCCCGAGCTTGCCGACGAGCATGCCCAACAGTGCTTTCGGATACACCGTGAACTTCCCGCCGCTCCGTGAATAACGCACACCATCGCGCACCGAACGCCGCGGCATATCAGTGTGCGCGGCGGATCGGTAAATCACCTCATGCCCTGCTCGCGCGAGGTATTCCCCAACGCGCTCCAAATACAGTTCGGAGCCGCCACCTTGCGGGTGGGTGGAATCGCGCCAGCACAGCAATAAGATCTTCATATTCCGTACCAGCTTAGCGGGGTAGGGCTGCATCCACATCAGAAGGACTAGAACTATACACAGTCAGCACAAAACACTGGCCCGAAATATTCCCCGAGCTGCCAGACTACTTGTGAATGGGGCCATTCTTGATTAGTGGAACCGGATTACCGTACGTGCGAACCTTTTTTAATTCCATGACAAATGCAACCAAAAGATTGAGGAAGAAGAGAGCAAACGCAGAGTAAATATAGGTGACCATTGTTCCAAGTCCAATGAACGAATCAGGATATTCGCTAGCTTCAACAGCAGCCATAGGCACTGCAAGGCTTGCGGCGACAGCAATCGATGCGAGTACACAACCCCGAAAAGTATTGCGCAACTTCATACTGACAAAAATAGAGCAGGCAGCAACAGTTACTACACAACCTAATATTTGCCATAGAGGGTAGTCACCAGGTGGTTCAGGTACATGCTGCGCCCCATAACTAGGCGCCCATGTCAACCAAACAATCGGGGCAAATACACCGGCTGCCGCACCACACATCAGCAATAACCAAACCGGATAAGGACGCTGAGGCTGGTCTATCCTCCGCTGCATCTTAGGGTTCGACGCCGATTGCTCTTCACGCAGAACTTTCCTCCGCGAAAACAAATAACTGAGCCAAATGGCGCCTCCGATTATCGTCGAAGGAACAACGCTGAACAATAACACCAAGTTTAGAAAAATCGGGACATTAAAATTATCCACAATGGACCTATCCTTTGAAAAATTGCGATTCTCTTCGCTCCAACCCTTTTTCACATTATTTTAAATAGTTACCCAATCAAACCCTTTAACTCCGATTGTGTAACTATCCCGTATTCGAGCACAAGGGCCTGCCCGCAGCCACGTCAAAACACCGCGGACCACCCATCCTCTCATACTGGGCACAGATCGCACCACACACTCGGAACGGTTCTTCGCCGAAAAACCCTCAACATGGTTTATATCACTTTATCCAGTTGGAATGATTACCCTCATAATATAGTTTCCAGCCCAAAAAGCAAGAGTTTCAGCGAAGATCGATCAATAAAAACTGGGCTTCCCAACTACAACCTCCAACACGCTATATCCTGGGAACCTATGCGTCCCGAACTGCGCCATCCCCTGCACCACACACGCCGCCATGCCAGCTTAGCCCGGTCGATTCGCCTGCTGCGTTCTTTCGATTACGAGCAATCCCAGCCACGCAAATTTTATGAACCGCTGGCCCGTGATACCGCGCAACAACTGGCAGCAATCCACCAGGATGTGCACGGCACGGGGCTGGACAAGCTATCGGTGCTGGATGTCGGCGGTGGCCCCGGGTATTTTTCGGCGGCTTTCGCCGAGCACGGCGCGCACTATATTGGCTTGGAACCAGACGTTTCAGAAATGACTGCAGCCGGAATCACCTTGGATACCGCGGTTCGTGCTTCCGGCACAGCGCTGCCTTTTCGGGATAACAGCGTCGACATCGTCTATTCCTCCAACGTGGCCGAACACATCGCGCGCCCCTGGGAGATGGCCGAGGAAATGGTGCGGGTTGCACGCAACTTGGCGGTCATCAGTTACACGGTGTGGCTCGGGCCTTTCGGCGGGCACGAAACAGGGTTGTGGCCGCATTATATCGGTGGGGATTTCGCCCGGCGTCGTTACGAACGCAAGCACGGGCATCCGCCAAAAAATATCTGGGGGCATTCGCTTTTCGACGTCTCCGCCCACGAAGGCCTCGGCTGGGCAGCCGAATGCGGCTACCATACCTACTGCTTCCCGCGCTATCACCCCAGCTGGGCCTGGTGGATTACGAAGATACCCGGGTTGCGGGAGTTGGGCACTTCAAACCTGATGATTGTGGTGGATAAGACGCGGAGCTAACGCATTCAAAGTTTCATTCGGTTTGCCAGCAAATCGGCCCTGGAATTGGTTTCACTCCCGCCCGGGATGATCTTGCCTATTGCTGCTGCCACGACGACATTGACCAGGGCCGCAAGCAAGGCAAACCAGATGCTTTCGGCTACGAAGAAATACAAAAATACCAATAGGACTAGAGCAATGATATTTTCAATGGCCTGCTTATGAAATATCTCTAGACCAGATAAAAAATAAGCAGCACGTGCTACGGTGCGCACCAACCCATCAAGTGAAATTCCCACCAATAGTGCAATAATTCCCCATTGCAACATGGAGGCCAAGCTAGCGGTTGCGAGCCCACCTAGGATATGCACGGTTCCCAATGCGACTACAAATGGACTGGCCACAATAAGAATGAGGAAAACTATCCTCGCAATGAGGCTGGCGAAAATTTTCACATTATCCAAACTGCACCTTTCCTGATCCACGAAATCCAGCTTCTTGATTCGTGACCTTTTGCTTTTGCTCGAATAACCCTACAATCCGGGTATCGCCACGCTGTTTAGCCGAGAGTGTCTGTTCCAGATTTTCCCATCTACTCAAACGGAACAAAACCTGGGACACTTCAGACATAAGACCGGAAGGATCCCACCGTTTATGTTTACTTGACGTTTATAGGGTGTTAGCACCACGCAGGGCACCGGCACGCCGCAACAAAAGATAAGCACCGGCCCACAGCGCTGTAATTACCACCAGACCAAAAACTAAGCCTGCCCGATCGTCGGAAGATATACGCCACGAAAATAACACCGAAATAGCGCTCGCTACTGACACCCCCAGGACAATATGGGAATGCATTTCATTGCGTAAAATCTTCAAGCGCAACCAGAAAGATATCAGCATAGTTACCAAGATCATCAGAGCACTCAGCCAAATATGGTCGAAGAATCCTAAAGCAAACCCAGCAAGCGAGAAAATACTGGCACTAGCTATTCCCTTCATCAAGCTAGACATAAGCATTGCTTACCTCCTCGTTTCAGACTTTCCATTACCGAATGTCCAGCTCCAACGTGAGGGCCAGACATCAGGACGGAAAGATCCTTCCGTTAGTGTTCTTCATCGCCCCGTTTTCGCATGCAAAAAGCGCAAACGGAATGATCTTTCCGTTTGCGCTCAAACACCAGGCCCCAGGCAGGAAGTCCTATCTCAGCGCTTTCCTGCCCTAAACCTGAACCGGCAACAGAGCAGAATGCCAGATTTACTTCGTTGCAGAAGCTTCCTCGATGCGGGACTTCAAAGCCTCGAACTGCTCCAGAACCTCATCTGGGACCCGTGAGCCCAAGAAGTTGAGGTACTCAGCGTTGTCGTCGACATCGCTAGCCCACTCTGCAGGATCCACAGCAAGGACTTCTTTGACCTCGTCCAAGCTGATTTCCAGACCGGTCAGGTCCAAATCCTCAGCACGCGCGGTATTACCCACGATGGTCTTTTCTGCGCCGACCTTGCCATCAACACGCTCGGTGATCCACTTCAATACGCGGGAGTTTTCACCGAAGCCAGGCCAGATGATCTTGCCGTCGTCGTTCTTGCGGAACCAGTTAACCAGGAAGATCGACGGCATCAGGTCGCCGCCCTTCTTGCCCATGTCAATCCAGTGCTGCAGGTATTCACCAGCGTTGTAGCCCATGAACGGCAGCATCGCCATTGGGTCGTGGCGCAGCGCACCGACGGTTCCCTCGGCAGCGGCAGTCTGGCCGGAAGCCAGCAGCGAACCGATCATGGTGCCGTGTTCCCAATCGAAAGCCTCGGTAACCAGCGGGATGGTGTCGGCACGACGTCCACCGAACAGGATGGCGTCGATCTTCACACCGCGCCAGTCGTCGTATTCCGGGGCAGCGACAGGGCACTGGGAAATTGGCACGCAGTAACGGGAGTTCGGGTGCGCAGCCTTCTCCGCAGAATCCGGGGTCCAGTCATTACCCTTCCAGTCAATCAGGTGCTCTGGGGCTTCCCCATCCATGCCTTCCCACCAGACGTCGCCGTCGTCGGTCAGCGCAACGTTAGTGAACAAGGTATTGCCTGGTTCGATAGTGCGCATCGCAATAGGGTTGGATGCATAGTTGGTGCCCGGCGCGACGCCGAAGAAGCCGTTTTCTGGGTTCACGGCATACAGGCCGTCTTCGCGCAGGTGCATCCACGCAATATCGTCACCGACTACCTCTGCGGACCAGCCATCCAGCGTTGGGGTGATCATGGCCAGGTTGGTCTTGCCACAAGCGGATGGGAATGCCGCAGCAACGTTGTAGTTTTTGCCTTCTGGGCTGGTCAGCTTCAGGATGAGCATGTGCTCAGCCATCCAGCCTTCTTCTTTCGCCATGACCGAGGCGATGCGCAGCGCGTAGCACTTCTTCGCCAAAATGGCGTTACCACCGTAGCCGGAGCCATAGGACCAGATTTCTTTGCTCTTCGGGAACTGGGTGATGTACTTCGTTTCATTGCATGGCCAGGCAACATCTTCCTCGCCTGGTTCCAGCGGGGCACCCACGGAGTGTAAACAGCGCACGAAGGAGCCTTCGTCGCCAAGCTTATCCAGGACTTCCGTGCCCATGCGGGTCATGGTGCGCATGGACATGACGACGTACGCCGAGTCCGTCAGCTGGATGCCCAGTTTTGGGTCTGGATCATTGATCGGACCCATGCAAAAAGGTACGACGTACATGCGGCGGCCTTTCATGGCGCCGGTGTAGACGTCGACCATTTCCTCTTTCATGGCCTGCGGCGGGGCCCAGTTATTGGTTGGGCCGGCACCTTCCTGGTCTTCTGTACAGATGAAAGTGCGCGATTCCACACGAGCGACGTCCGATGGGTTCGAGCGTGCTAGGTAGCTGTTTGGACGCTTTTCCTCATTGAGCTTGATGAGGGTTCCTGCGTCGACAAGTTCGGCTGCAAGCCGATCCCATTCTTGTTGCGAACCATCGACGAACACAACGTCTTCTGGTTGAAACATAGCAACGGCGTCGTTGATCCAGTTGATCAATTCTTTGTTCTGCGTTGGCGCTTCACCAACAAGTCCCGTGATTGGGGCGCTCATTTAGACTCCTGATCGGTCACTACAGCAGGTTGGACATGCCCCAGGGTAGCGACTACCAGGGGTGAAAGGTAATAACCACGTATAAGCGTGTATGCACGCACTGCCACTACCCCTGCTTATCCACATTTTGATTCTGCAAAATGTGCACTTGCCACCCTCATACAGGGGTAATATCGCGCAGGTTTGGATCACCCGAAAACACCTGTGCCCACAGTGAAAGCCCCCGAATTGTTCTACTATTTTTGACAAGGAACAATAGGCAATAATGAATAACGCAATGAATACAGTCAATACACACAATAACCAGCAATCCCGCGGCATCGGCGAATTTCCTGCCGGTCGGCCCCCACAGACCGATTTCAACGAGGTTTTCAACAATGACCTCGACTACCCGCGGCTAGGCACCGTGACTTTTCGCCGCGGCTCGCTCAGCGACAACCAGCTGGCGACCTTCGAAAAGCACTGGCCAGAACTCGGCGCGATGCTTGCCGACGAACACGTCGACGTCGACAAGTGGTTTGGCCGCAGCGGCGCACCCACGATCGTGGAAATCGGCTCCGGCACAGGTACTTCAACCGCGGCAATGGCACCAAAAGAAGCAGATACCAATATTATTGCCGTCGAGTTGTACAAGCCCGGCCTGGCGAAGCTACTTGGGCAGGTAGTACGCGAAGACATCCCGAATATCCGCATGATCCGCGGCGACGGCATGGAAGTACTCATGCGCATGTTCGCCCCAGAATCGCTCGATGGCATCCGCGTGTTTTTCCCGGACCCATGGCCGAAAGCCAAGCACCACAAGCGCCGCATCATCCAATCCGGGCCGTTGAACCTGTTTGCCTCTCGCCTAAAACCCGGCGGAGTGCTGCATGTGGCCACCGACCACGCGGACTATGCCGAATGGATTAACGAGTTGGTCGAGGTCGAGCCGCAACTAGAATACAAAGGCTGGCCATGGCCGGAATGCCCGCAGCTGACCGACCGCCAACTGATCACCAAATTCGAAGGCAAAGGCCTAGAAAAAGACCACATTATTAATGAATACTTGTGGGTGAAGCGCTAGGCAGAAACGCCCCGCCCCATGAACCCGCAGGATCCGTAGCAGCTGTGCGACACGTACAGCACGTACGGCTGCACACCCCGCGGCCGCATAAAACCCGAAAAAAATACGAGAAATACTGGATATACCGAAAATATGGACACGCATACCGCACACACCGCGCAGAATCATTCTGCGCACACTAGTTCAGCGCACAACAACACTCTGCTGATGATCTGGGATGCACCAAACCTGGACATGGGGCTGGGCTCCATCCTGGGTGGCCGCCCCACCGCTAATTCCCGCCCGCGTTTCGACGCCATCGGCCGCTGGATTCTGGAAATCTCTGAAGAAGAAAACCTCACCCCAGAAGCCTGCGTGTTCACCAATGTCTCACCCGGCGGCGCGGAGGTCATTCGCCCATGGGTAGAAGCACTACGCAACGTCGGCTATGCCGTATTCGCAAAACCAAAAATCACCGAAGAATCTGATGTGGACCCTGACATGGTCGCCCACATCCGGCAACGGTTCGAGGAAGGCAGTTTAAGCGAGATCGTCGTCGCCTCTGCCGACGGCCAAAACTTCCAGGAGCTGCTCGAAGAACTCATCAATGCCGGCATTCCCGCCACCGTGTTGGGTTTCCAGGAGCACTGCTCGTGGGCTGTGAGCCACGAAGATATCGGTTTTGTGGACCTGGAAGATATCGAGGGGGTCTTCCTCGAACCACTGCCGCGGGTTAGTCTGGATGCGCTGCCGGAAGAAGGCGCCTGGTTGGCGCCCTTCCGCCCGCTGTCGTCACTGTTGTCTAACCGTTAGGAACCGGCATGTTTTTCAGGTGGGGGCAGTTTTCCTATGCCCATCGCAGGATCATTCCGCTGCTGATCATCGCGGCTATCGCCCTGGTCTTCGCGGTTTTTGGCACCAAGCTCGACGATCGCCTGAGCCAGGAAGGGTGGGAAGACCCCCGCGCGGCATCGACCACCGCCGCTGAGATTGAGGCCGAGACCTTCGGGCGGGACCGCAACGGCGATGTCATCTTGCTGTTCGACAACCCGCAAGAAAACTTAGAGGCTGCGCGCGCCCACCTGAATTACCTGCAAGAACAGTACCCAGACCAGATCGCGCAAGTCACCAGCTATTTCGATACGCGCAATCCAAACTTGCTGTCCGACGACGGCTCGGTAGCGTTCGCGGCCATCGGTTTAGCAGGTGACGACGAGCAAACTCTGCGTGATTTCCGTACCATACAGGATGATCTCACCGGCGCCGCAACCGCCCAGGGCCTAGATATCGAGGTTGCCGGAGCCACCGCCGTTGCTGATGCTTTGGACGACGGCATGGCGCACGATATCTCGGTTGCCGAACGCGCAGCGCTACCGCTGGTGGGCTTGCTGTTGCTGTTCGTCTTCGGTTCCGTCGTCGCCGCGTTTATGCCGTTGATCGTCGGCGCGCTGTCGATCATGGGCTCCATCGGCATTCTCTCGGTATTGGCCGGGTTCATCCAGGTCAACGTGTTTTCGCAGGCCGTCGTCACGTTGCTGGGCCTAGGCCTGGCCATCGACTACGGGCTATTTATGGTCTCGCGCTTCCGCGAAGAACTAGATAAAGGCCGTGATACCCGCACAGCCGTTGCGATTACCACCGCCACCGCTGGGCAAACGGTGGTCTTTTCCGCACTCATGGTGGCCGTTGCCATTTCCAGCCTGCTGATTTTCCCACAGGCGTTTTTGAAATCCGTGGCTTATGGCGCGATTTCCGCCGTCGGCCTCGCAGCACTGCTTTCGGTAACGGTGCTACCAGCAATTTTCGGCATGCTCGGCCACAACATCGACAAGTGGACGGTACGCAAGACCAAACGCTCCCGCCCAATCGAGGAAACCTTCTGGTACCGCGTTCCACGCTGGGCCATGAGCAAAGCTCGCTGGTTCACCGTCGGCATCACCGCCCTGCTGCTCGCACTGACCATCCCGCTGTTGGGTGTCAGCTTCGGCGGCATCAACGAGACCTATCTGCCACCGAGCCACGAAACCCGCCAGGCCCAGGATCGCTTCAACGAGGAATTCCCGGAACACCGCACCGAGCCCATCAAACTTGTAGTCAAGGGGGCCGATAACCAGCAGCTTGTCGACGTCGTCTTGCAAGCCCGTGAGATCGAAGGGCTGACCTCCCCCATGGCGCCGTCCAGCCAGACCATAGACGGCACCACTGTGTTGAGCGCCGGTATTGCAGACCGCGAAGATAACGCCGAAGTTATCGAACAACTCCGCGCGATTACAGCACCGGAAGGCGTGGAACTTTACGTCGGCGGTACCCCGGCTATGGAAGTCGAATCACTCGAAGCGCTGTTTGAGAAACTGCCGTGGATGGCGCTGTACGTTATTGTCGCCACGTTCTTGCTGATGGCCGCGGTGTTCGGCTCGCTGATCATCCCTGCAAAAGCCATCATCATGACGGTGCTGACCTTAGGCGCCACCCTGGGTATTTTGACCGGCATGTTTGTCCTCGGCGCTGGTTCCGGACTGTTGGATTTCTCGCCGGGCCCACTGATGAGCCCGATCCTGGTTCTGATCATCGCCATCATTTATGGCTTGTCGACGGACTACGAGGTCTTTTTGGTTTCGCGCATGGTGGAAGCCCGCAAGCGTGGAGCGTCAACCGACGACGCCATCAACTACGGCACCGCGCACACCGGCCACATCATTACGGCCGCCGCGCTGATCATGATTGTGGTGGCTGGCGCGTTCGGCTTCTCCGATATCGTGATGATGAAATACATCGCCTTCGGCATGATCTTCGCGCTCTTCCTCGACGCCACTATCGTGCGCATGTTCCTCGTACCAGCCGTGATGCACCTGCTGCGCGAAGACAACTGGTGGGCACCGGCCTTCGTGCACCGAATTTATGAACGCATGGGGCACGGTGCATACGAAGAAACCGTGGTCCCGGCTGGGCGGATGGCGGATACTTCCGGCCCTAACGGTGACCATGAACAGTACGACCTTGCCCCGGACGGTGACTATGAGCAGTACGAGGAACAGTACGAGCTGGATGAGCCGCGCGAACTGCATGAGTCGGAAGTCGTCGCCGATACCAAAGCCATTCGCAGCGGACGCACCACCGACCAAGACAGTGACCTGATTCCGTTCTCGGAGCTCATGAAGCGCCTAGAAAACGACAAATAGACGGGGCCGCAACGATGAAGAGCACAGTAGGCAAATGGCTGCGGTGGATACTGCCCCTAGCAGTACTCGTCGTCATGGGTATTTTCTTCCGTGACGAGCTAGATTTCTTGAGCGATGGTTTCCGCACCCTTCGTCACGCGCAACCTTGGCCCCTCGTCGTCGTGTTTATCACCTTTGCGTTTTCCCTATTGGCGATGGCCGAGGTGATGCGCAAATTGTTTGTCGCCGGTGGTGTGCCCGTCTCGTTCAAAGAGTGCAACAACATTGTCTTCGCCTCCAATGCCTGGTCGACGACGCTTCCCGGCGGTCCCGCGTTCGCCGCGATCTTGACGTATAAAGTGCAGCGCGCTTGGGGGGCTTCCGTAGTGCTGTGCGGCTGGTTTTTTGTGCTTTCTTCTGCGATTTCCACGCTGTGGGTCGTGTTGATCGGTTTTACCGGCGTATTTTTCTGGGGCGCAGATGTGGCGTTGTGGTCATTAGTAGTATCCCTGGCGTTGATGTTGGGTCTGTGCGGAGGCCTGTACTGGGCTTCCTGCAATACCCGGACCGTGGGGCGGTGGATTAAAAACCTGCCGTGGAAAAAGACCGACGAGCTCGTCAAACACGTCAACAAGCTCGACCAAGTGTCGTTGAACTTGGGCCAATTTTCCTGGGTGACGTTGATGGCGTTTTTCAACCGAGCCTTCGATGCCGTTGCTCTGTGGGCTTGTGCCTGGGCCGTGACCGGTAATATGCCGTCGTTCTGGCCTGCCGACGACCACACCACCATCATGGGCATTAGCGTCGCGTTTATTACCGCCAAGCTGGCGGGTTCCGCGCAGATCACCCCGGCGGGCGTCGGCACCGTGGAAATCGCGATTATCACCGCGCTAGTGGCTACCGGCATGACGGCCGTCGATGCCACCGGTACGGTGTTGGTCTACCGGCTGATCACCTTCGTTTTCTACAGCGCAATCGGCTGGGTCATCTACTTCGCCTACTACGCACGCAAGGGTATGTCCTATGCCGCGCTGCGCCAGACTGATTCGGAAGAAACCAGCGACGTAAAATAAATGGCATGTCGACGCCTAACTGCCACGCACCTGCCCGTCCGATCATCTTCGATGCCATCGCGCTGGCAGTTTTCGCCTTACTTGCACGTATTGCCCACCAGTCTGCGGACATGCCACTGTCTTTCGTGGGCTGGTTATCCACGCTGTGGCCATTCCTTATTGGGCTGGGTCTTGGCTGGTTATTGCTTTCCCGCGCGACGGCGCTGACGATGGTTAGCGGTGCGCGCAACGGCCGCGGAGCGGCCATCGTGTGGTTGTGCACCGTCATCGTCGGGCTGGTCATCTGGGCGTTGCGTAATGGGGCGGTGCCGCACTGGTCATTCGTGTTGGTCGCCAGTGCGACGTCCGCACTGTTCATGTTCGGTTGGCGCGCTGCCTTCGCGCTGGCCGGTTCCCGCAAATGATACCGTTTGTCGGCGCTGCTCCCGCCTGCTGTGTCGACGCATCCGCACCAAATCAGCGACATACACCGCCACCGCGACCCAAATGATGATGAAGCCGATCCAGCGCTGCTGCGACATCGGTTCTTGCGTAATAAACAGCGCCCACAACATCAGAATCGTTGGGGTAAGGTACTGCAACATGCCGATCGTCGACAGCGGCAGCATGTGTGCACCGCGGGCATAAAACAACAGCGGGGTGGCGGTGACCAGACCACACGACATCATCAGCAGGGTGTGTCCCCAGCCTTCACTGGTGAAAGTTGATTGTTGCTCTGGGCTCACGCTGATATATGCCACATAGCCCAGCGCGAGCGGCAGCATGATCATCGTTTCTGCCCCGACGGAGAAAAACGCGGACACGGCGACTTTCTTTTTCAGCAGGCCATAGGTACCAAAGCTGAATGCCAACGCCAGCGCGATCACTGGTGGCTGGCCGCTCAGGAACGTCAGATACACCACGGCTACGGCCGCGATAGCCACTGCCACCATCTGCCAGCGGCGTAGGTGCTCGCGCAAAATCAACACGCCAAGAGCCACCGAAACCAACGGGTTCATGTAATAGCCCAGTGAGGCATCAGCGACGTGATCATTCATCACCGCCAAGACATAAGTACCCCAGTTCACGGTGATCACCACGCCAGCAGCAGCCAAACGCCACCAGGTAGCCGGGCGCACCTCATAGATTTCGCGCCACCGACCGGTTACCAGCAAAATTCCCACCATCAACACCGCAGTCCATATGATGCGATGCGCCAGAATCTCGAGCGGGCTGGCAGGATCCAACAGTGGGAAGAACGCGGGAAACACACCCCACAGCACATAAGCGGCGACGATATATTGCATTCCACTACCGTAGCCGGGAATTAATCTGGCCGAAGACTAGCTGAGCGAAGACTGCCACAACACGAGGATATTTCCAGAGACGATCCACAGGCTTTCATCTTTTTTATGCACCGCACTCTTCGGAAATAAAAACTTTAACAGTAAATCACAGCATATCCCTTCGAAACGGATTAGCATCCCTATACAAAACAGGATTCAAACTCAGGTGGTATTGCTAGAGAACGGAGGTTCTGCGAGACTTACGCTAGACAAAGGTGCAGACTCACAGGGCCGCTAGATTAGACCAAGGTGATGATCATGAGTACTGATGTGGATAAACAGAACAAAATTCATGGTGCAACATGGGCAATGCTAGGCCTATGCTGCGTATCCTTTTTTATTGTCGTAGTTTCTATAGCAACTGGACACACGAAAGGATTCACCAGCGCACTAATTATGCTGGCAGGCTCTGCAGGAATATTATCATCTCGATTGATGAGCAAAGCTAGGAAAAGTTTTACTAAGTCAATCACCGGGAGGTGTCACAAGTGAAACCTGCGCGTTTACTAGGCTGGGGTGCAACAATTGCCGCCTTTGTCGGTAGCTATTTGCTATGGACCATTGGTCAAGACTGGTGGTGGCCCTCAGTGGCTATTACCGGTACAGCGATAGCCGCAATTTGCGCGCTTAACTGTTATCTCGCACATAAAACAAAGAAATACGACTTGTATATCGCTGCATTGCTGTCAGCACTATCACCAGTTCTTATCATTACTATCGCACTCGGCTTCTTTTTCTCCGGTCCACCTACATAGGCGCGATCGGGTGTTTTTTCGGCAAGTCTTCCACGTGCTTAGTCGCCAACTGGCGTAGCGCTTGCCGCAGCTTCAACCGGGTCTCCGAAGGCTGGATCATGGCATCAATATAGCCGCGCTCAGCAGCCACATATGGCGAAGTCATATTCTCGTCGTAAAAGTCCATGAACACTTTCTTCATGTAACCACGCTGTTCCGGCGGGGTTTGCTCCAGCTGCTTGCCCTGGATCATGACGACGGCCGCGGCCGCACCCATCACCGCAATCTGCGCGGTCGGCCATGCAAAGTTGATATCACCAGACAAGTTCTTCGACCCCATCACCGCGTACGCACCGCCATAAGCTTTGCGCACCACCAACGAAATCTTCGGCACGGTGGCCTCCACCAAAGCGAAAGCAAAACCAGCGCCACGGTGAATCAACCCGGCCTTTTCTTGCTCCACACCCGGCAAATACCCAGGGGTATCGGCAACAAAGATCAGCGGAATATTATAGGCATCGCAAATGCGGATAAACCGCGCGCCCTTATCGGCGGCATCCGCATCGATACAACCAGCAAAATGCATCGGGTTATTCGCCACAAAACCCACCGCCTGACCATCAATACGCCCAAAAGCGGTGACCATATTCGGCGCGAAGTTTGCCTGCAACTCAATCAGCTGATCGTCATCACCCAGCAACTTCAGCACATCAATAATGTCGTAACCGGCATTCGTGTCATCCGGCATAAACTCATCGAGCTCTGGGGTATGCGCGACTTCCTCGTCACTAGGCGCCAAAAACGACGGCGCCGGATCATGGCACGTCAACGGCAGGTGATCCAAAAGATCACGCACCAGCTCAAAGGCATCTTCTTCGCTGTCAACAACGGCCTGCACGTTACCGTTGCGCTCCTGCTGGCGCGCACCACCGAGTTCCGCGGAGCTGACTTCCTCGCCGGTGACCTCTTTGATCACAGCCGGGCCGGTGACATACATTTCGGCCTCACCATCCACCGCGATGACAAAATCCGTGGTCACCGGGGCATACACTGCTCCACCGGCGGATTTACCCAACATGATGGAAATCTGCGGCGCATACCCCGACAGCGGCATCTGCCGACGCGCGATCTCGGAATACATCGCCAGCGACGTCACCGCGTCCTGAATACGCGCACCACCAGAATCCTGAATACCAATCACCGGGCAGCCGATGCGGGCAGCCATATCCATCACCTGCGTGACTTTCTGGCCAAACGTCACACCAACGGAACCGCCATAGACCGTCTTATCGTGCGCATAGATACACACCGGACGGCCGCCGATGCGCCCATACCCAGTGACCACACCATCCGAGTACACCGCATCGTCATCGCCCGGGGTTTTACCCAGCGCGCCAACCTCCATGAAGGAGCCGTCGTCAAGCAAAGCATTAATGCGCTGCCGGGGAGTGGTGCGCCCGGCCTCATCGCGCTTTGCCCGCGCCCGCTCCGAACCAGGATCCTGCGCCTTTTCTAAACGACGACGCAGGTCAGCGAGTTTCTCGGCGGTATTAGTCACCTAGTGCTCCTCCCGTGCAGCGGGGATCTTGCTCTTCATCCAACGGTCCATGTGCTCTGCGACGATGCCAATCGCTGGCTCATCCGGCACCGCCAGGTGATCACCCGGCAGCTGAACGATCTCTAACTCATCGACGATAGCACCCCAGCCGCCATCCGGATCAATATCGGCGTAGCGTGGCTCCAATTCAATTGCACCATCATGCATACGTTCCGCGCGGAACAACAGCACCGGCAGGTCCACATCAGCCCAGCGCGCAAAATCGAGCTTGCCCAGGATCATGTTGTCCACGAAGCTGGCGCGCTGGTGTTCCAAAACTCCCGCGGATAGCCCGTGTTCAGAAGCATCGGAGCTAGCCAGGAACTGCTCCAGCATCTGCATCAAGGCTTCCTCGCCGGCCGTTTCGAGCAGCTCGTACGGTACCGGAAAGTCCAAGCCATAGGTGCGCTCCGCGAATGCGGCGTAGCGCTCCCAGCGGGCCTTGGTCTCATCCAAGGTGTCCGGAATCGGCTCAGACGGCTGGGTGGTATCCAACAACGCAATATAGGCGAGGTCAATGCCGTGGGTGGAGTTGTCGGCGTTATCAGCATTGACAGCGTTACCAGCGTCGGCAAGCAACTGCGAAGCCGCCTCATACGCCAACGCTCCACCAAAGGACCAGCCGCCCAGGATGACAGGGCGTCCCTTCGCATACTTGCGGATATCGCCCAGGTAATCCGCCACGCGCTCTTCCAAGCTACCTTCACGCCGCTCCACGCCATAGACCGAAACCTCCTGCGGCAAGCGGCGCGCCAGCGGCTGGTACACCACCGAACTACCACCGGCCGGGTGGAACATGAACACCACCGGCGCTTCGGCGCTGCCCTCACGCAGCACCCGAATATTGCCTTCGACGTCGGTTTCCAGGCCTTCGCGCACCACGTTGGCGATTTCTTCCAGGTTTTCTGCCTTGCCGACGAGCTCGGCCCCGATGTTCATGCCACTGCGCTCACTCAAGCGCTCGGCAATTTTGTCGGCGACTTCGCCGCTGATTTCCGGCAACGTGCTGGTGACACCAGTGGCCGCGCGACCAGTCAAACTAGCCCAGGTAGCAAACACCAGGCGCTCAGCGGCATCACGTGGCGCCACGCCGACTCCTTCTGTCTGCGTGGCATAGGACTGTTCGGGCTGCTGGGCCTGCTCTGGCTGATCGGCAGAGCTTTGCTCGGCGGAGCTCTTCGCAGAGGAGCTCTGGTCATCCCGCACTGCAGCACCGTTTTCCGGTGTTGGGCCAGCAGAGCCATGCTTCTCCGCAACGGCCTGGTTGACCATCGCCACGACATCCGCCACCGACGCATCACGCAAAGCCTGCACCTGCAGCGGCGGAATTTGGAAATCATTTTCCACGCGGTTCTTAATCCGCATGCCCATCAGCGAATCCAACCCCAGGTCAATCAGCGGCAACTCACCAGGCAGGTCTTCTGCGTCGTAGCCCATGGACTCAGAAACAATTAAGCGCAGACGCTCCTCGACGGTTTCGGCCTCCGGATCCCAACGCACCCCCGAATCCGCGCCAGGCATGCCCAGGTTGTTTCCGGCCGCGGCGGCACCGGCTGCACCTTCGGCACCGGGTACACCAGCAGCCAGCGGTGATTCTGGAATCGGCGCCACACCCAAATTCTGCGATTGCGCGTGTGCACCAACACCGCCGTCGGCAAGCGCCAACGTAGTAGCAAAACCTTCCGCAACCACAACGCCCGCGGTCATATCGTGCACAGTCAACGCCACACCACCGACATTGCGCTGGGCGATCGTCGTCAACTCACCCTGGGCCGGCAACGTGCGCGGTTCTTCCACCGCCACCAGCTGCGCGCCCGGCTGCATCGCCTCGGCAGCTGCTTCCAGCAACGCCAGCGCCGAAGGCACCTGATCAGCATCCACAGAAAACGCGGTGCGCCCATCCGGCAAATTCACCCGGGTGCCCGGCAACCCGGCAACACCGGCACTCGGGCGGGCATTCGTCCAATACCGTTGCTTCTTAAAGCGTGTGTTGGGCACCGCAGCATACTCACCGCTGCCATACAGCTGCGAGAAATCCACCGGTTGGCCCAAAACATAAAGCTGCGCCAGCAGATCCACCAGGTTGTTTGCGGAATCTTCCTTGCGCTTCAGCGTCTTCAGCAGCTTCGCATTAGCCTTGTCGACGCTAAAAGCAGTGTTCATCATGCCCATCAGCGCAACCGGGTTCGGGCTAATTTCCACCATCGTGTTGTGGCCATGGGCAAAAGCACTGGTGACAACATCTTGGAAGTACACCGGCTGGCGTGTCATTTCCAGCCAATAATCCTCGTTATGCACCACCGCACCACGCTGGTGGTGGATTTTGTCCACTGAAGAGAACAACGGGGTGTGCAGCGGAGCAGGTTCGATGCCTGCGATGGCACCTTCCAACTCACCGAGCAGTGGTTCCACCATGGAAGTGTGGCCGGCACCTTTTACGTCCAGCGCGCGGGCAAACTTGCCCTCTTCTTCCAGCTTTTCTACCAAGCGCAGAATCGCGGCTCGCGGGCCACCAACCGTCGTCATTCCCGGACCGGCGTACACGGCGGGTTCCACACCAGCGAATTCTTCTTGCTCGGCGTAGTCCGAAATCTGCTGTGCAGACAGCTCCACGACGGCCATCGCACCTTGTGCGTCGCCAGTCAGAGCATTTTCGCCTTCGCCCATCAGCCGGGCACGGTGGCAGGCGATCAACATGGCATCCTCAGCGCGCAAACCACCAGCAGCATAGGCTGCCGCGATCTCGCCCATGGACATGCCAATCACGGCTGCCGGGCGTGCACCGCACTGCGCCAGCAAATCCGTCAACGCGATCTGGATTGCGGTGATCGCTACCTGCGCGGTTTCGGTGTTATAGGTCTGCTCATCGTCCCGAACCAATTCCAGCACGGACCAGCCGCCCTCAAAGTCCACGATCTCGTCGAGCTCCGCCATTCGCGCGGCAAAAAACGGCGACTGTTCCAGCAGGTCCTTCACCATTTTCCGGTGCTGGGAACCAAAGCCAGAGTACACAAATACCGGGCCCGGGCTTTCCGGTGCGTCTCCGCTAAACGCAGACGTCGCAGCCTTGCCCTCGGCGAGCTTACGCAGGCGCTTCACAGCTTCACCAGCGTCCGCGGCAACAATGGCAGCCCGCGAGCGGCCATGGTTACGCTTGGCCAGGGTGCGGGCGACGGCCTGCAGATCAAAATCCTTGTTGCTCTGGGCGTCTTCCAAATAATCAGCCAAATCACCAGCTGCTTGCCGACGCCGCGATGGCACCAGGCCAGAAATCGGCAACACCACGTGGTCGCTATTCAGGCGCGGCTGGGCTTCCCTAGCCACAGCCACGCCCGCAGCGCCATCGTGCACTGTCGACGCCGCGTCCTGAGCTGTCGACGCAGCGTCATATTTCTGCACCACGACGTGCGCGTTTGTCCCACCAAAACCGAAACCAGAAATACCGGCAATCTTGTTTTCCGAAGGCCATTCTCGTGGGTCTTCGACAACTTCCAGGCGTTCTTTCTCGAAGTCGATATAACGGTTCGGTTCCGAGAAGTTCACCGACGGCGGCACAGTGTCGTTCTGGATCGACAGCACTACCTTGATCAGGCTGGCAATACCGGCAGCAGATTCCGAATGGCCGATATTCGACTTCACCGAGCCAATCAAGGTGTCTGTTTCCCGGCGCGGACCAAGCACCGCGCCCAATGCGCTGGCTTCAATTGGATCACCGAGGATCGTGCCGGTGCCGTGTGTTTCCACGTAATCGACGGTCGCTGGATCAATCCCGGCATCAGCATAAGCCCGGCGCAGCACGTCGATCTGTGCCTCTGGGTTCGGCGCGGTCAAACCATTTGAGTGCCCATCGGAGTTGGTCGCGCTGCCCTTAATCACCGCCAAGATCTCATCACCAGCGGCTTCGGCGTCGGCAAGCCGCTTGAGCACCACTACACCGGCGCCATCGGCACGCACGAAGCCATCGGCATCATCAGAAAACGCATGGATAGCGCCCGACGGGGAAATCACGCCGAGCTCGCCAAAGGCAGTCGAAACAAACGGCGACGCCAGAATGTTCACGCCACCGGCGATAGCTACGTCGCACGAGCCATAGCGCAGCTCGCGCACCGCCTGGTGCACCGAAACCAGCGACGAGGAACACGCGGTGTCCACGTTCAACGACGGGCCGCGGAAATCAAAGGCATAGCTAATGCGGTTCGGGATCACAGCCGAAGAAGTACCCGTCAGCGCGTATGGGTGGGCCTCGGCTGGATCAGCGGCGATCAGCATGCCGTAGTCATTATTCGAACTACCCATAAACACGCCGACGGGCTTGCCCTTGAGTTCATTGGCCGGCAGGTGCGCGTTTTCCAGCGCGTGCCAGGTCAACTCCAGCATGATGCGCTGCTGCGGATCCATGTTGGTGGCCTCAATGGGAGAAAGGCCAAAAAATTCCGGGTCAAAACTGGCGATATCGTCCAGGTAGCCACCGGTGAGATTGATCTTGCCCATCTTTTCCGACATCACCGGGTCGGACTGGTACTCACTCCAACGCCCCAGCGGCAGCTCGCCTGTGGCAGTGCGGCCTTCTGCGAGCAGCTTCCAGTATTCATCCAAGCCATCTGCCTGCGGGAAGCGAGCAGACATACCGACGATCGCGATATCGCCACCGTAGCCACCATGCGCACCGTTTCCGACACCAGCGACGTCGGCACGCTCGTAAGACTGCTGGGCAGCCCCGGCCCGCGCGCTATCTTCCGCCGGACCATCAACCAGCCGTTGAGCCAGTGACGCAATGGTGGGGTATTCGTAGGCGATAGTCGGATCCAGCCGGGTATCCAGCAAGGTTTCCAATTCACCCGACAGGATCACCGCATCGCGCGAAGAAAGCCCCAGCGCTTCCAGTGGCTTGTTTTCCGATACTTCTTCGACGGGAAGGTCAGTGACCTTCACTACCCACTCGGTCAGCCAGCTCTTCAGCTGCTCAACTGTCATTTAGGCTTCTCCCTCAGATCCCTCATACTTCTTCTTTGCTACCTGCCGCGCGATTTTTCCTGCCGACGAGCGGGAGAGCTCGCCAGGAGCCAGGAACTGAATATCATACGGACGCACACCATGGCGTGCGGTAACTTCCGCGCGGATGGCGGAAATTGCCTGTTCGTCTCCGGATTCTTCGGCTTGGTCGGCACGTTCTACCAGCAGTACGAGTTCCTCGGTGTTTTCTGCGGAGACCGCAAAGGCAGCCACGGAATCGCTACGCACGTGCTCGCTGGCGGTCATCACGGTGTGCTCAATATCCTGCGGGTAATGGTTGCGACCAGCAATGATGATCATATCTTTCAAACGACCAGTGATAAACAGCTCGCCGTCGATAAGCACGCCCAGGTCACCGGTGGCCATCCACTTATCCGCCGGAGCTTCAGCCACGCGGGAGTCCTCCAGCCGCTCTCCAATGGTGTTGTGGAAAGTAGCCGCAGTTTCTTCCGGACGGTTCAGGTAGCCCGCAGCCATGTTGTCACCGTGGCACCACACCTCTCCGACGGTAGAATCTGGCAATTCGGCTTTAGTTTCTGGGTCCACGATGGTCAGAAATTGTGGACGCACGACTTCACCATTGGAAATAAACGCCACGCCATCTTCGCTAGCAGTCTCCACGGCCTTGCCCTGCGCAATTTCGTCGCGCTCAAAGTACTTCACCTTTGGGCGATCCTCGGTCTGCGGGGTGGTCACCATCAGCGAAGCTTCTGCCAAGCCGTACGACGGACGCAGCATGCGACGAGTCAAACCTTTTGGCTCAAAAGCATCCAGGAAGGAATTCAGCGCTTTCACCGTCACTGGCTCTGAACCAATGATGATGCCGTTAATATTCGAGAAATCCAGGCCGTCTTCATTGCCATAACGAACTGCGAGATCCAATGCGAAGTTCGGAATCACAGTGTAAACACCATTGCTGTCGTCGCCTTCGCGAGCTGAGATCATGCGCGTCCAACGTGCTGGTTGCTGGATGAAATCTTTCGGAGACATGATCTCATTGCGCAGCCCCATGATCGTGGCGAACAGGCTCAGAATAATTCCCATGTCGTGGTGCAGCGGCAACCACGACACCAAACGCAACGGCAGGCGCAGGCGAGCTGCTTCGAAGATCTGCAATACGTTGGTCAGAATCGAACGGTTCGTCAGTTCCACACCAGCCGGGGTGCGCGTAGAACCAGAGGTGTACTGCAAGAAAGCTGGTTCGTCAATGGGCATCACCGTCGACGAAGCCATGCGCTGCTGGCCTTCGATGGTCTGCTGTGGGTTGATGTAGGAATCAGCCAAGGAATCCGGCAGCGAATCTACCGCCAAGATACGGGGGCGTTCACGAGCCGGGAGTTTTTTGAAGTGATCACGCACCGCCGCTGCCGAAGGGCGGTTGGTAAGCACCAACTTCGGGCTGCAATCAGCGAAGACCGCCGTCAGGTGTCCTTCATGGCCTGGTTCATTCGGGTCGTAAAGAGGCACCGGAACCATACCGGCATACATCGCACCCACAAAGCCGAAAATGTATTCCGGAGAATTTCCCATCAAAATCGCGACCCGGTCGCCCATCTTGGCAACCTGCTGCAAACGCGCAGCCACAGATTTGATGCGAATGTTGATCTCTTGTCGAGTGAAATCAACCGCAGTACCTTCGCGAGACTGGGAGTAATCCCAGAAGCGCAGGCAATGCCGGTCTGCTCCACCGGTGTGTAGATCACCCTGATAGAGCAATTCCGCCAGCCCGACTAGGGACAATTGCGGGGCGAGTTTCAGGTTGCCCTGGCCGTCGTAAAACTGACTCATTGCTGCTTTAAGATCCATGGTGATTCCTTCTTTGAACTAACACCGGTGCAAGTAGTACCGGTCGAAAATGTTTGTTTATCTAAGATTCCAGCCTACTTTGGCGCAGAAGTCATGCAACTACCAGGTGCTATCGGAAACAAAATAAGAAACGTTAACATCTATAACATATACACCAAATGATATGAGTTCTAGTTCACAATCACGATTCGCCACGCCGAAAAACCGCCACGCCGAAAGACTTTCAACATGGCGGTGCTGGTGAGGTTCACATTCCGAGCAAACCTATCTGGCTAACCATGATCGATGGTCTCGATAGCCCAATTCTTAATCCACTGATCCGCAGTTGTTCCGGGAACAACGTCCGTATTAGTGCCGTATTGCGCGTGCGAATTATTCGCCAGCTCCAAAGCCCGTCCTAAACCATCAATCACGCTTTCCGGTGCAGCGCAGATCGGGTCACTCGAAGCACAGATCTGGAAAGTACGATCCTGCAACGCACCAAAACCATCACGCGCACCCCGCATTGACGCACCCGGAGTGACATTTTGCACCAGCCCCTCGACCGGTTTCAGCGACACCTCGGCACCAACCCCACCAACGGGGTTGCCAGGGTTGATGCCCTGATCCGCAGTACGACGGCCGTCGGCAAGCAAAGCAACACCACGAACCCGCTCGGGAGGGATCGGGCCACGATGATTACCGATCTCATTGACGATATCGCCCAAAATTACCGCGCCTTGGGAAAACCCAGTCATGGCAAAGTCAGTTAACGGACATTCCCCATGAGTAGAAAGCAAGCGCTCACGCACCTTCTGCGTACCTTCTTCACGAGATTCGTCATAAGTCAGTTGATCCTGATTCTGCACGTTGGCAAACTGCGCAGAATACGGCAAAGTCCATACACGCACATCGTCCGGAGCGTAACGCTCCTGCAGCGGGCGGGTGACATTCAGCAAAAATGAATGAGGGTTCGCCTGTGGATTGAACGGGTCATCATCCGCAGCAGATTCCCATGTGCCCGGTGCAGCAATAAACTCCACGCGCGGGCACCATTCCGGTTGCACTGGCCCTTCAGCTTCTTCGGCAGGACGAGCCTGGTCGTCCGGGGCCATCGGATCATCACCGTTCAGGTATTGCACTACCCCGGCACCGATCAGAACGATCAGGACGATCACGGCGACAACCGTGAACACTTTTCTCATAGCTTCACATTTCTTGATTGAGCACGACTGCGGAATTTTCTAGCACATAACTACCGCACTAGCACTAGCAAAAGCGCCCGCGCGCGGATTCCGTCAACTTATCAACCAAATCTTCAAATTCTCTGTCAGTGCGCTGCTGCCCGATCAGCTGCCCAGCCACTGCCTGTAAGATAGCGGTCTGCTCATCACAAACCAGATAGCCAGCAGAAACCACCTGACCTTCGACACCTGCAACATCAACTCCGAGAGCACGAACATCATCGAGAAAGGCGGCGTTCTCACCCTCGAAAGGGTTCGTCTCAGGAATTTCGTCGATTTCCTGCGCGCCACGGTCACGGCCACCGGCAGTTTGTGGCGCCGGCTCAGTGTTATTATTCCCGGCACTATTCTGCCCGGAACCAGACTTAGCCGTCGTAGAACCCTCGCTGGATTTTTTGCCGTCCTTACCGTCTTTGTCGTCCTTACCAGCCCCCGGCGACGTTGTAGAACTGGCTGCGGTGGATTTCGTAGTCTGTGTCGAGGATTTGCTCAGGGTTTCTGGTGCTTCGTCTTCTACGGTCGCTGAACCACAGGCGGCCAAAACCAGGGCACCGGTGGTCAACGCCGCTACCAACGACGCTTTCCGACGCCGCACCCCAGTGTTGCGAAAAGCTCCAACGCTACGAATACCTGTGCTTCGAGTAAATCGCATTACTTCTCCCGTACGCCACCGTTGATCTCTTGCAGGGTTCCGTTCTGGAACTTCTGCTCATTCACGCCCGGCTTCGACTCGAAGTCCGCGGTAGGCCAGCCGAATTTGCCCTTCTCGTAACCGTGCTTACCCCATTCGTCGAAGATCTTTCCGTACTTGATCACCTGGGCGCCGGATTCTGGCGAGAAGTAAATATTGCCGTTTTCGAATTGCTGGAACCAACCGCCATCGATCTTGTACTCATTGCTGATCGGCAGACCCAAGTCAGCCTTGTCCACGGTCGCATACTTCTTAGCGATTGCGCCGAAGACCAGGTGGGTCTTGCCCTCGCGGTTACGCGCTAGGAAGCCACCTTGCATCGGCTGTAGCTTGCCGCCATTGATGTGTTCATCCTTGCCGGTAGGGTACCCGGAGCGGCCACGCTCGTAGTCGTATTCTTTCCAGCCTTCCAACAAATCATTCGGCACTTCCCAAGCACCAGTATCTGGGTGCCAATAAATGTTGCCGTTTTCGAACTGTACAAACCGGCCCTTGCCGTCTGGCGTACCCAGTTCAGTGGACTTCGGGAAGCCCAACCACGAGGTTGCTCCACCCAGCTGCGCATAACGCGCGTTGATCGCGCCGTAAACCCCATGCGCACCGGTTTCTGGCGACCAATAAGCAGTACCGCCGGTGAAATCCTGCGCCACACCACTGGTCTCGCCCACCTGATATTCGTTAGTCAAGCATTCTTCGAAGTGCGCCTGGCCAGCAACGCTGGCTCCAATGGCTCCCTTAACTTCGCACTCCGCCGCGCGGCCTTCTTGTGGGATACTCAGAGAGTTCGCGATGTACGGCCAGGCCTGCTTCAGCTCAAATTCCCAGTATTCCCAAGTGTGAATACCGGTTGGGCGGAACTTCGCGACGACATCCACGTTTTGGGCCTTGGCACGGTCCACGAAGGTTTGCGTCGACATGCGCGAAATAACTTCCAGGCCCACGCCTGGCAAGCTTGGGCCGTGCTTGGCGACGGAGTTCGGGTCGCCAAAGTCCGGCTGTCCGCTACCGGAAGAAACATAGACTGTCATATCGCGCAATTGCTCGATACCCAGCTTCGGATCATGGTCGATCCAGCCCTGGCTGTACAGCGGGCCCCACATTGCTTCAGCGTTGTAGCCGCCACCGTCGGAAAGCGCCATCTGAATCGCTTCCGGCATACCCTTGCTAGTCGTATCCAAGTATCCGGAGAACGAACCTGCGAAATTAAACAGGTGTGGGTTGCGCTCTGCCATGTTGATAGCAGAAGTTGCGCCCATGGACAGACCAGCGACTGCCCGCTGCTTGTTGGAGCGGAACTTGTTATCCATGATTGGGATAACTTCCTTGGTCAGGAAAGATTCCCACTTATAGTGCTTGCCATTGTCTGGTTTCTGCCAGTCAGAATAGAACGACGACTCACCACCGACTGGCAACACGACGTTGACATTCTTGTCGGCGAAGTACTGCTCGACATCAGTCGCGATGGTCCAGCCGGATTCGGTTTCACGGGCACGCAAACCGTCCATCAACCACAATTCCGGGAACTGCTGGTTCGGCTTGGCGTAATAGTCACGGGCCAGCAGAATCTGGAACTTCATTTCCTGGTCTGGCATGGCAGCGGACTTCACGTATACGAAGGCGTGGCGGGGCGATTTGTATTCCACACGATCAATTTCCACGCCTGCTGGCAGCCCATCGGAGCTCGGGTATTCCGTTTCGATGGTGCTGCGCTGCGGAGCTTCGCCCGGAAGAATCGAGTCAGTCAGGCCATCGTTTTTTGGCAGTAGGTTCGAGCTTCCTGGTAGCGAGCTTTGGGCTTGCGCCACCGGCGCCTGCGTCGTAATAGGTACGACAGCCAAGCCGGTAGCAACGGCGGTAGGCACAGCCAAGGCCTTAAACCAGGCACGACCGCGAGTACCGCGTGACTGACCGGCAGCCTGTGATTGAACGTGCGGGGAACGAGACGAGTCTAGTCGCATAATGATTCCTTGAAAGTGTGTACAGGGTAGGCAAAATTCAGGCCCGCCCCCACCCCGGAAGTTCCCCGCTTCCGGGATGCGGCTGGCCTACTCGCGTAGTTATCAAGTCTAAAGTTTAGGTTTAACTTGGCGATGGTTGGTAAGACACTCCGGTACTTCGCAGAAAAATACACAAAGATCATTAGCCCAGAAATGATTCAGCCCTAGAAATCATTAAATTATTCAGCTCCAGCAATATTTCAGCAGCAGACAGCACGCTAGAAACAAAAACCGGACTGGTGTCGCTGTGTTGCGACATCCAGTCCGGCTACGAGCTCAGGCTTGTTTTAACGAGCTCCCATAACATCCAAGATACGGTCATAAGTGCGATCCAACTGGTAGTTGAACTGGTACCAGTTGTGCAGACCAACGCCCGGGTAATCGGTGGTGATAGGAACACCATTCAAGCGAGCATTCGCTTCAAAGGCTCGGGTGCCGATCATAGACATAAATTCCAAAACGATACCCGGAGTCTGGTGCTGCGGCGCCAAGTTATGATCCGCTGGGCCAGGAATACCGGAAGCGGCAGAAACGTAAACGTCGGTATTACGCAAGTTGCCCACCAAGTGGAATGGGTCGTTCTGGAAACGAGCTGGGTTAATGATCGTGCCGTACATCGCGTTGATGTTGTAGCCACCTGCATCAAGCAACGCCACCCGCATCATGGTCTGCATTCCCGGTGCAGTGGTAAAAAGGTAACCGGAATAAGACAGGGCCTGACGGAATTGGTTTGGGTGCTTGCCAGCCAGGTTCATCGCGGCAGTCGCCCCCATCGACAGTCCGGCAATCGAGTTGTTGTTCGGAGCAACACCGAAGTGCTGCTGCAGATAGCCAGGAAGCTCAGCAGTCAGGAAAGTCTCCCACTTGTAGCTGCCGTCTTCTTCACCCGGGAAGTACTTCGGGGTGCCTTTCCAGTCTGCGTAGAACGATGCCTCGCCACCGACTGGCATTACCAGGGTGATGTTGTTGTCCACAAATTTCTTGTGGGCGTTGCCCTCGCGGTTCCAACCATTTTGTTGGTTGTTCGCCCGCAAACCATCTAGAAGATATAGGCCTGCGTTGCCACCACGAGAAGCAGGCTGGATCTGCACGGGAATATTACGCCCCATTGCTGGCGAATATACGTCACAGCGTTGCACAAAATAAGCTACATGCGGGTCCCAATCACAGGTACCCGTAGCATCCGGGCGCAACCAGCCCCGGTTGTCTTGTGCAGTCGCCACCGATGGGCTAGCCATCATTCCGAGCGCCACCGCCACAGCAGCCACCGCAGCGACCACCGCACGACGCATATTCACGATCAACGTCATTGCTCCCCTTCACGGAAATTTTTCCAAGCTGCCTTTATGCTCCAAGCTTTTCGATCGAACGCCAGCAAGCAACCGTATGCGGTGATCAGCCAAAAACCAGAGCGGCAGCAGATTCTAGTAAGTGTATCGAAAACCGAGACAATTTCGTTACACAGCTAAAAATCAGTCTAGGGGGAGGCAAAAATAATCGCTACTTGAAAATGATTTTAAATTGCAGGAACGATGTACACAGCCAGCACGATGCAAGCGATCCACAGCAACGCCAGCACCTGCAGCGCGCGATCCTCCAACGCAATCTCATCCGGAGCTCCACCTTCACCCCGGTCCACATTGGAGGCATAGCGCAAAATAGCAATGGTAAACGGCACCAGGGAAACCTGATACATGATCGATGCCAAGCCCTCAGTAGCCTGCGAGAGTTCAAATCCCCACAGCGCATAGGACATAACGACGGCGGTAGCAGCCAAAGTCCAAACGAAGCGCAGGTACGTCGGCGTGTAGCCCTCCAATGCCTTGCGGATCTTAGCACCCGTACGTTCCGAGAGCAGCAGCTCCGCATAACGCTTACCGGAAGCCATAAACAAGGAACCGAATGCCGCCACCAGCAGGAACCATTGTGAAAGTTCGATGCCGGCAGCTACACCACCTGCCATCGCACGCAGCATGAACCCAGAAGACACCAAGCCGATATCAATCACCGGCATATGCTTCCAGCCAAAGCAATAGCCCAGCTGCAAGGCGATATACACCGCAATCACCGAGGCCAGACCTACCCCATCAGAGGCCAAGAAGGACAGGCCAACGGCGGCAATAATGAGCCCGACAGCCATGGCATAGGCCAGGCCGACCGGCAGCACCCCAGCGGCAATCGGGCGGAAGCGCTTAGTCGGGTGCTCGCGGTCAGAAGCGACATCGCGGGCATCATTGACCAAGTAGATCGAGGACGCACCCATGCAGAAGACGATAAAAGCCAAGGCGACGTCGGCAAGCGTGCGCCCATCCAACAAGACACCCGCACCGGCAGCAGCCGGTGCCGCGATAACCAGGCTGTTTTTTACCCACTGCTTCGGACGCAGCGCCTTGATCATGCCATCAAGCAAGTTTTTCGGAGGTTGCCGCTTCCGGCCGGTATCCACGCCGGAGGTGTGCGGTTCCGAATGAAACACGCTTTGGTGACCGTCGTTTTCCATCTAGCCTTGCCTCATCATTCGCTTAGCGGTCGCATAACCAATCATTGCACCCAGCAGAGTATCTGTCGGGTAATGAACCCCCAACACCATACGCGATGCCATCATTACTGGGATACCTGCCAACGGTATTTTTGTACCCGTCAATTCTGAAATCCCAGTACAAAACGCCGCTGTGGACGTCGAATGTGACGACGGAAACGACAACTTCGATGGCGTAGACACCCCCACGCGCACATACGGATAATCCGGGCGACGCCGACGCACGATGCGTTTCAGCACCACCGATGCAGCATGCGCGGTCAATGCCGAGGCACCAACTCGTACCCACTGGCCACGACGCTGCTTGTCGACGGCAGCACCTACTCCTGCGCTGGCAACCCAGCCTGCAGCATGTTCACCGAAATGCGATAGCCCACGAGCAGCCGACAGCACACCCGGCGCATCGAAAGCCACCGCCTGAATACGCTGCAGAACCCGAGATTCTGCCCGGCTCAGTTGATTGGGTTCGTTTTTGCTGGGTTTATTGGGCATCAAACACCTTCTTCCACGATTCACGTGCGGTCAATTGCGGGCGCGCACTTCGATAAGTTTCCTGCAGCTCATCGAAACGAGCGTCAATATCTTTCAATAGCTGCCGGGTTTGTGAGAGCAACTCACTGGTTAACTGCTTATCGCGTTTGCGGAAGGCCACCCCGGTACCACCAGCGGTGGTCACGGTCGCCGAATCAACTCGCGACAGGTTATACCACCGCGCATCCTTTGGATTTAGGTTGATCTGCGGTGCTTCATAGTGCGCCGGGTCAGCTTCCCGCGACATGTGGCGCAGGGTTTTCAACAGCCACGGAATCTTTTTCACCTTACCCAAACGACCACCAACGTTGCGTAAAGGCACATTGGCACCGGTCGGCGCTGGCAGATCTGCCGCCGACTCGTATATAACAGCATCATCGTAGTTCTGTCGGATCTTTTGGATGCGTGGCAGCGACGATTCTAAGACATCAAAGAGTTGCGCTGGGCCAGACAGGAAATCCCGCATGGCTTCAATTTGAATGGCCATGGTGGAATACTCCATGCACAGCGCGTGCTTGTAGCTTGACTTCATGATCGAGCGTGCCACGCCCTTGAAGCTACCGCGATGATACATAGCAGCAGTGATCAGACGATTACGCAGGTGGAAATACGCCTGCCAGTCGATCGCATCGTCCTTATCTGCCCAGGCCATGTGCCAGATTGCGGCACCCGGCCAGGTGACCGTCGGAAAGCCGAACTCGGAAGCACGCAAGGAATATTCCGTATCGTCCCACTTGATAAACAGCGGCAATGGCTGGCCGACGGTTTCGGCAACCACGCGTGGGAACAAGCACATCCACCAGCCGTTATAGCTGACATCGACACGCCGGTGTAAGTCTGCACTGCTTTTCGCGTGCGGGTTGCGCTGTTGTTCTTCGGTGAGCGTGTAGCCCAACGGGTATTCAGAAAAGTCGTGATCGTACACACCATATGGGGCTGGCCCCCACATAAAGTCGTGGCCTTGGATCATTTCGCCTGTGGTACGCAATTGTGCGCGCTGTTGCAGGTTCAACATTTGTCCACCAACGACAATCGGGCTGGCCGCAAAACGGGCAGCCTGCACGGCACGCAAAATGGAATCTGGTTCGATGGCAATATCGTCGTCCATGAACAACACGAACGGCGCATCAGTGTTTTCCACAAACTCGTACATGATGCGCGAATAACCACCGGAACCACCCAGGTTGCCCTGCCGGAATTCACGGAAGCGTTCGCCGAATACAGCTACCGCGTCGTCATAGCCGGGCTCATCAGCTGGGTGCTGGTTACCCTGGTCCGGCATGAGCACGTGAGAAATAGCTTGTTCGACGACAGGATCCTCCCCCAGCGCCTGCAACGCAGCAACGGCGTCGGCTGGGCGGTTGAACGTCGGGATGCCGACAGCGACTTTTTTCGCAGCAGGCTCGATGGTGGACCCGTCGGGAAGCGTTTGTGGCTTCGGCGCGTGTGGGGCACACCAGGCGGCTTCGCTAATGATGGTGTCCGTTTCTGCGGTGACATCAAACCAGTACCAACCACCGTCTTCAAAGTTCTTCAGCGGCAGCTCGATGTCCAGGGTGTCATCGGCGATCAAATGGTTGCTCACCCCAACGCGGGTGCCATCGACTTTGGAACGGTACACCGCGATATTGGCGGTACCGGCGACCTTCATGGTCAATACGACGGAGTCCAACTGTGACCAGCGGCGCCAATACGATGCTGGGAAGGCATTGAAGTAGGTTTCGAAGCTAGCTTCCGCACCAGCCGGCACGGTGACATCAGTGCGGGTATTCCAGCTCAAGCGTTCTTTGTTTTGCGTGGATTCGATGAGATACAGCATGCAGACATCGAAAGGTTCGCCACGTTTCGGCAAAAGGATGCGTTGCAGGGCTTCGCGATGGTTCACGGTTCTCCAGTTCACAGAAGTTGATTCACGGTAATGAGTGCAGAGTGCTTAGTTCAGGGCGCTGGGTCCAGCGTGCTAGTCCAGCGGTTATTTCTTAGTGGCCACGTTCTTGTTCCAACGGCTTCCCATCCTGGAAGTACGGCACCAGTTTATTGTCGAACATGGACAGCGCCGCACCAATGGCCATGTGCATGTCCAGGTACTGGTAGGTGCCTAGACGGCCGCCAAAGAGCACATTGTTGTCTGTAACTTCTTTTGCCGCATGCTTGCGGTAAGCAGCGAGTTTTTCGCGATCTTCCGGGGTGTTGATCGGGTAATACGGTTCGTCATCGGCACCAGCGAAACGTGAATATTCTTTGAAAATCACTGTCTTGTTGCGCTGGTAATTGCGCTCTGGGTGGAAGTGGCGGAATTCCAGGATGCGAGTGTAGTCCACATCCTGGTCGTTGTAATTCATGACCGCGGTGCCCTGGAAATCTTCCACGTCGTGGACCTCTTTGTCGAAGTCCACGGTACGCCAGCCCAAACGGCCCTCGCAGTAGTCGAAATAGCGGTCTAATGGGCCGGTGTAGACCACAGGAGCATCCGGTGACTGCGCCCGGATGTCATCCCGAACTTCGAACCAATCCGTGTCCAATCGGACATCGATATTGTCCGAAGCCGCCATATTCTCTAGCCAGGCGGTATACCCGTTGACCGGCAGTCCTTCGTAGGTGTCATTGAAGTAGCGGTTGTTGAAGGTATAGCGCACTGGCAGTCGAGTGATATTGCCAGCTGGGAGGTTTTTCGGGTCAGTTTGCCACTGTTTAGCGGTATAGCCTTTCACAAATGCCTCGTAAAGCGGGCGCCCAATCAGCGAAATGGCTTTTTCCTCTAGGTTTTCGGCTTTATCCGAGTCGAATTCCGAAGCTTGCTCAGCGATGAGTTGTTTGGCTTCTTCCGGGCTGTAATAGCGCCCAAAGAATTGGTTAATCAGGCCCAGCCCCATCGGGAATTGGTAGGCGGTGCCGTCGTGCATAGCGAATACCCGGTGCTGGTAATCAGTGAAATCGGTAAATTTGTTGACGTAATCCCACACCCGCTTATTGGAGGTGTGGAACAGGTGAGCACCGTATTTATGCACCTCAATGCCGGTTTCTTCATCAGTTTCGGTGTAGCAGTTTCCACCAAGATGGGAGCGCTTTTCGACGATGAGCACTTTCTTGCCCAACTCATTGGCCGCGCGTTCTGCGATGGTGAGGCCGAAAAATCCGGATCCGACAATGATGAGGTCATATGCAGTCATGCATTACAGACTAGTGGAGCACCACCCGCACTAGTGGGAGCAACCCATTCCGGATAACCCTTCCCGATACGCGTGTCGCAACATGATTAACATTTTTCCCATATGTAACTTCGCATATGTATCTTCACCTCTGACACACGCGTGCATGTTTCAGGGGTGTGTTGCTGATTGATTCGCTGAATCATTCAAAGAAACAGGAGTATTCATGCACTTACGTCGCCGTATTAGCACCTCCGGGTCGCCGCGAAGTTGGGCTAGTGCCAGCCCAGTCGTCGCTGTCACCGCGACGGCGGCCCTCGTGGTCACCGCAGCATTCGGAGGCCACCAGGTATTGCAAACCCAAAATGCTGGTTCTGATCAGGCCGAAGCCAGCATCAGCACCGCCAGCTTCAGTAGCGGCACCGCCACCGTTGTGGATGATCCAGCCGTGGCCACCCAAGGCGACGGCCCCGCCCCGTCCCGCGCGGTGCAAGAATTTACTAAGGACGAAGAATTCGACTCCTTCGCCCTAACTTGGAGCGGTGAACGCGACATCAATGCGCACTTCCGTTCCAAGCGTGCCGACGGTAGCTGGACGGAATGGTTCGAAGCCGACGCGCTACCCAACCCAGAAGAAGCCACGCAGCAAGGCACCGAACTGATCTACGTCGAACCAACTCACACCGTGCAGGTGTCAGTTGCCGGATTAGATCTGTTCACTGGCGACGAAGCCACTGCGGGCACCACCGAAACCAGCGGCACACAGGCTGATGCGCAACCTGGCGCACAATCTGATACGGAACCTGATGCACAATCAACCGAAAACGCAACCGACGCAGCGCCCGGAACAGCCAACTCCCTACCAAAAGCCGGTTTGGAGACCTCCGCTGGGCTTATCCAGCCCGTCGCTGATGACGTCGACCTCACCGACAACGCCGACAGCACCACTGCCACTACAGCTAATTCTGGTGCAGCGGGTGGCGCAACCAGCGCTGATGATCTAAGCGCAGTTTTCGTCAACGGCAACGCCGCAGCTGGCGCAGCCCAAACAGAAAACACCATTGAACACACCGCAAACCTATCCGTCGGCATGCCGACCCTAGTCACTCGCCAAGGCTGGGGCGCGAACGAGTCCTACCGTGGCAATTGCGGCGCAACCGGCATGGACTACAACGCCCTGACTCTGCACCACACGGCAGGCTCCAATAACTACGACGCTGCCAGCGCTGCCGCACAGGTTCGCGGCGCCTACCAGTACCACACCCAGACCCTGGGCTGGTGCGATATCGGATACCACGCACTCGTCGACAAGTTCGGAACCATTTACGAGGGCCGTCGTGGTGGACTCAGTGAAGGTGTCATGGGCGCGCACGCAGGCGGCTATAACCACGGAACCTTCGGCATCTCCATGGTCGGTAACTACGAAATTGCACCGATCAACGAAGCCATCATCCAATCCGTCGGCCAGATCGCTGGATGGCGCGCTGCGCAGTCTGGTTTTGACCCAGCAGGCACCATCCAGATGACATCCGGTGGCAGCAGCTACGCAAAATATCCTGCCGGTGATACACGTACCTTCCAGCGTTTCCACGGCCACCGCGACGTTGGCGCCACGACATGCCCAGGTAGCCACGCCGTGGCACGGTGGAGCGATATCCGCAACGCCACGAACAAAAAATATCAGCAGGTTGCTGGCCTGCTCGCGGGCAACGCAACCAGCCAGTCGCAGTCGGGCAACCAATCCGGAACCACAAATTCCAACAGCACCACCAACACCCAAGCAGCCCCGCAGAGCACTCCCCAAAGCAAGACACAGAGCAATACGCAAAATGCGTCTACCAATGCCAACTCACAAGGGCCTCTGCAAACTGCAATCAAGGCAATCGGCATCATCGCGCCGCTAGTCATGGCAATTCTGCAGCAGACCAACAGTGCTGCGGAGAAAGCTCCGAATGAGTCTCCCGAGGCAACGATTAAGCGCTTGGCGACGTCTTCCGCTATCGAACTGGGCGATGTTCCCGCGATGATCACGCAAGTCGTGAAACTGACGGGCAACAGCGATATCGAACAAACCTGGGCGCGGATCAATAAGCTGATTGGCCCGGTCCTGGGGTCGCCAGCCACTGGTATCGTGCGCGCCTCCGATGATGTCGACTTTGCCTTGTTCGACAACGGAGTCATCGTTGATTCCGCGGCAACTGGCACCCAGGCGCTTTGGGGAGAAATCGCTCGAGCCTGGGCCAACGGCGGCTTCGAAAAACTGGGGCTACCAACCAGTGAGCAATACCAGCATGGTCAGAAAATCCGTGTGAATTTCCAGGGTGGCAATATCACCTTCGATCCTTCCACTGGACAAATAGAAATCACCGAGGGCTAGTCGGCTTCGCCCCGGCCAGCATCTTCCCAGCCCAGCGTGCGTTCTACTGCTTGATTCCACATGCGGTAGAGCTGCTCACGCTGGGCTTCGGGCATTTTTGGCTCCCAGACGTGGTCAGCGACGTAGTCATCGTCCGAAAAATCCCACCAGCCAATTCCGATACCCGCCGCAAGTGCCGCGCCCCAGACAGTCGTTTCGATCATCTCCGGGCGCTGCACAGACGAGCCGAGGATATCCGCTTGCATCTGCATCAACAGATCGTTGGCCACCATGCCACCGTCGACGCAGAGGCCCGATAATTCCCGGCCGGCATCTTTCTGCATTGCTTCGACAACCTCGCGGGTTTGAAAGCAGGTCGCTTCCAACGCCGCGCGCGTAATATGGCTGCGATCTGCATAACGGGTCAAGCCCACGATCACGCCAGCTGCATCCGGGCGCCAACGTGGAGCAAAAAGCCCAGAGAATGCTGGGACGATATAAACCCCGCCGTTATCTTCGGCAGCAATCGATTCACTGGAAGCAGCATCCGGAATAATTCCCAATTGATCCCGCAGCCATTGGATCAACGATCCACCAACCGCGACTGATCCTTCTAGCGCATACACCGGCTTTTCGCCTTGTTGTTGGTAGGCGATGGTGGTCAGCAAACCATGCTCGGAAAACTTCGGTTCCGTTCCGGTATTGAGCAGCAAAAACAATCCGGTGCCGTAGGTGTTTTTCGCATCCCCGGGCCGGAAACACCGCTGCCCAAACATGGCGGCCTGCTGGTCTCCCAAAATGCCGGTTATCTGCACCCCGGTGAGTGAACCGCGGTGGCGCACCTCACCGAGTGCACCAATCGATGGGACGATCGTCGGCAAGATTTTCTTCGGCACCCGCAGCGCCTCACAAAGTTCGTCGTCCCAATCCAGCGTGTGTAAATCCAACAGGAGGGTACGCGATGCATTAGTCACGTCCGTAATATGCTGCGCTTGGTAGGTAGCATCGCTACTGTTTCCAGGGGTATTTTCCTCAGCAGCAGCGCCATCTGCCTCATCGGCGTTTTCTCCCTGTTCCGCACCGCCGCTTAAGTTCCACACCAACCAGGAATCAATGGTTCCGGCTAGTAATTCGCCGCGTTCGGCGCGCTCACGAGCACCATCAACGTGATCCAAAATCCAGGCGATCTTCGGACCAGCAGGGTAAGAATTGGCCAATAACCCGGTTTTTGCTTGCCACGCCGCAGCATCGTCGAATTCGCCACCAGTGCGGGTGTCTTGCCAGACGATTGCGTTATAGATTGGTTCACCAGTAGCTTTTTCCCAAACAACGGCAGTCTCGCGCTGGTTGGTAACCCCCAAAGCTTGCACATCACGGGCGGTGATATCCAGTTCCACCATTGCCGAAGAAATCACCCGGCGCGTGTTGGCCCAAATCTCGTTCGGGTCATGCTCCACCCAACCTTTGCGCGGCATAATTTGCTGGTGTTCCAACTGAGCCTGCGAGACCACGTTTCCGTCGCGGTCAAAAATAAGGCACCGCGTGGACGTGGTGCCTTGGTCGAGTGCAGCAATAAACATGGTTGTTCTACAGCCACCGTTCTATGATCTGGGCTATCCCGGCATCGTCATTAGACCCAGTTACCATATCAGCTGCCTGGCGCACCGCCGGGTGCGCATTTTCTACTGCTACCCCACGCCCGGCCCAGCGCAGCATCTCAATGTCATTTGGCATATCACCGAAGGCGATGACGTCCGCAGCCGCCACTCCCAAGTGGTTGGCAAGGAATTCCAGGCCAGCGGCCTTGTTTACCCCCGGTGCCGCGACTTCCAGCAATCCCGCATCAATCGAATACGTAACGTGTGCGCGTCGGCTATCAATATGTTCAGCCAACAGCCCATACATCTGGTTCGCGGACATCGCCGGATTACGCAATAAAAACTTCACGGCGGGCTTTTGCCAGACTTGTTCTGTCGGCTTAGAAATAAATTGCGAATCGGCCCAAGTGTGTGCGTAATTATCCGCGGCCACAAACAGCTCGGTTGGGTCTTGCCGTACGGAATAGCCTGCGTATTCTGCAGCGATACTTACCCCGCCGTAGGGGGCAAAAATTTCTTGTGCAGTATGATAGACCTCTTCCATCAGTTCCGGCGAGATCTCTGCGGCGGTGAGCACCTCATCGGCAGCACAGTCGTAAATCACCGCTCCATTGGAAGTGACACACACTGGTCGGGCTGCTATTTGTTCTAATACCGGCTGCAACCAGCGGAAAGGGCGCCCAGTCGCTAAAGCAAAATGCATCCCCTGCGCGGTTGCCTTATGTATGGCATCGCGTACCCGCGGCGGCACACGATCGGCCGAATTAATGAAGGTACCGTCAATATCGCTGACGATTAGTCGCGGGGCGGGCCCGATGGCCATTGCATCATCTGCCTGGCTCACTTGCGGTCTTTCTTTTCCGCCTTCGCTGCCTTTGCAGCTTTTTCCGCCTTCGCAGCTTTTTTACGTGCGCGTTCGGCACGCGCGGCAGCATCAATTTCAGCGGCTTGTTCCAGGGTTGGAGCGCTCCCGCCCAAAGAAGCCGGCATCCACGGTAAGCCAGGTTCGAATGGCCCATGACGCTCGGCGTATTTCTCCCGGGTGGTTTCTAGCAGCTTTTCCATCGCTTTTTTCAGCGCTGCAGTATCTTCTTCTACGGAACCGCTGAGTTCGATGGGCTTGCCGACGGCTACCCGCACCGGCACATTGGCACGCCAGAGGTTTTTGGGCAGGTCTTTGGTCCAGATGCGCTGCGATCCCCAAATAATCACCGGAAGCAACGGCGCATCTGCTTCATCTGCGATGCGCACAGCACCGGTCTTCAGGTCTTTGATTTCAAATGCGCGTGAGATCGTAGCCTCTGGGAAAATCCCCACCAGTTTGCCCTCACGCAATTTCTGCACCGCTGCATCCTTGGATGCAGCACCTTTTCCTGCAGAACGGTCCACGCTGATGTGGCCCATCATCCGCAGCACAGTACCGACAATCGGCGTATCAAAAATCGCCTTTTTCGCCATCATGCGCACGATGCGACGTCCCCGCAGGTACGCAGGGTACCCGCCCAGGATGAAGTCGTAATAGCCAGTGTGGTTGATTGCCAGAAGCGCGCCACCATCAGCAGGGATATTTTCGACGCCGTCCACGGTCACTTCGATGCCCTGCAGAAACATCAGCCAGCGAGCCAGCGGCACCACCGGGGTGCCGTAGGGAATTTCGCGGGCTTCAGATGGGTGCTTTCTCAGCTTCGGCAGGTTTTCTGGCACGCGTAGCCCGGCACGGCTGCGGTATTCGGTCACTCCAAAATCTCCTTGCCGACGAATGGGCGTAGGGCTTCTGGGACTACCACGGTGCCGTCGGCCTGCTGGTGATTTTCCAGGATCGCAACCAGCCAACGAGTGGTGGCTAGCGTGCCGTTGAGCGTCGCAGCAGTCTGGGTTTTGCCCTGTTCATCGCGGTAACGCGTCGACAAGCGTCGGGCTTGGAAGGTAGTGCAGTTCGAGGTGGAAGTCAGCTCACGGAAAGTCTGCTGAGATGGCACCCAGGCCTCGTTATCGAATTTGCGTGCTGCGGAGCTACCCAAATCACCCCCGGCAACGTCGATGGTGCGGTATGGAACCTCGATGGCGGCAAGCATGTCTTTTTCCAGGTTCAGCAAAGCCTGGTGTTCCGCTGCTGCATCCTCCGGTTTGCAGTAGCTGAACATCTCTACCTTGTCGAACTGGTGCACACGCAAAATACCGCGGGTGTCTTTACCGTGCGAACCGGCTTCCCGACGGAAGCACGAAGACCAGCCGGCATAGCGGATTGGGCCGTCGGCAAGATCGATGATCTCGTCTTTGTGATAGCCCGCCAACGCCACCTCCGAGGTACCGACCAGATACATGTCATCGCGTTCCAGGTAATAAATTTCGTCGGAGTGTTCACCCAAAAAGCCCGTGCCAGACATGATCTCTGGGCGCACCAAAACCGGAGGCACCATCAGCTGGAATCCGGCTTCGCGCGCTTTTTGCGCAGCGAGCATCATCATGCCCAGTTGCAAGAAAGCACCATCACCAGTGAGGTAATAAAAACGTGCGCCACCGACCTTCGAACCGCGAGTCATGTCGATAAGCCCGAGCTTTTCCCCAAGCTCCAGGTGGTCTTTCGGTTCGAAATCGAAGCTAGGGATTTCTCCGACGCGTTCGATTTCAATGAAGTTTTCCTCGCCACCGGCAGGTGCGCCCTCCACGATGTTCGACAAACGGTACTGGATGGCGGCTACTTCATCCTCGGCGGCCTTTTGCTCTTCCTGCGCCTGCTTGACCTTTAGTTTCAGCTCGGAAGATCCCTCCAGCAGCGCTGGGCGTTCTTCTGCGGAAGCCTGACCGATCTTTTTACCGAATGCTTTTTGTTCCGCGCGCAGATCATCTGCGGTGGCAATAGCGCGACGGCGCTTTTCGTCTGCAGCCAGCAGCTCGTCGACAAGCTGCGGGTCCTCGCCGCGGGTGCGCTGCGACTGTCGGACAAGGTCAGGGTTTTCGCGCAAAAGCTTCAGATCAATCACGCCTCCAGAGTCTAGCGTGAAACGACAAGGTAAACTAGCTGCCGATGAGTACTCAGTCACCATGGCGATCAGCAGCAGCAGTGCGCACGGCACTGGTGACTGCTCTTGCCAGCGCAACGGCATTAACCGGCTATGGGCTGTTTTCGGATTCCGGTTCCAGCAGCACTGGTCAAGCAAACGACACCACCGTCAACGCCAGCCCTGCGACCGAATCGACGCAGAAACCAAAGCCAAAGGTGGCATCGTTCACCACCGCTGATGCTGGCGCCTGTCTGAGCTGGGATATTACCCCGGAAGGTAAAATCACCAATTTCGAACAAGCCGACTGCGCGGAAGAACACCGTTTTGAAGTCTCCGCGCGCGAGGATTTGAGTGCTTATCCTACTGCCGAGTTCGGCCCGGAAGCGGGGGTTCCCGGCACCGCACGCCAAGCCCAGCTACGCGAAGAACTCTGCCGCGCACCCACCCTGCGCTACTTAGATGGTCGTTTTGATCCGACCGGCAAATATTCCATCGCCCCTATCCTCCCGCCGGCTCCTGCCTGGGAGAATGGCGATCGCACCATGCTGTGCGGCCTGCAAACCACCGATGCGCGCGGTGTGCCGCAGCTGACCACCGGCAAGGTTTCGGAGCGCGATCAAGCCCGGGTTTATAGCGCACAGTCCTGCCTACGCATCGAGGAATCACAAACCCTGACCGAGGTCGCCTGCGGCGAACCGCACCACATGGAGGTCACCTCAACGGTCAATTTGCGGGAGAATTTCCCGGATGGATACCCGGCCGGCGAAGCCCAGGATGAATTTCTTGCCGACGTCTGCACCCGCGCAGGCGAGGATTATTTAGGCGGCGAGGAAAACCTGTACCAGTCCACGCTGCAACCATACTGGGGTGCGATTAGCGAGGATTCCTGGCGTAATGGTTCCTATTCCGTGAATTGCACGCTGGTGCACGCCCGCGATGGCGGCGGTTTTTCCACCATTGAAGGCACAGCACGCGAAGGCCGTGGGGCGTTGACTATCGACGGTGGCCCACCAGAGGAACGTCCAGAGCGTAATCCAAGGCGCTAACAACTGCGATGACAGCGGAAATCATTCCGCTTCCGGCAAAGGTGCAAAGGTGGTGGGCAATGGTTGAAATTAGCGACGAGGATTTCGAGGAGCTAGTGCTAGATGCGCTGGATAAAATCCCGGATGATTTCGCGTATCGCCTGCGCAATGTTGCCATTTTGATTGAGGATTTTCACCCGGAAAACCCCGAGATTTTAGGCCTGTATGAGGGCGTGTCCTTGGTGGAGCGCACCCACCACCACACAGGTTTTCTGCCGGATGCGATTTTTGTGTACCGCGAAGCCCTGAAGCGATATTGCAGCAGTATCCAGCAGCTTGCCGACGAAGTCGAGGTGACTGTGTTTCATGAGGTCGGGCATTATTTCGGTATGGACGAAGAGCAGCTGCATGCCGCTGGTTTTGGCTAAAACTTCCGCACCGCCCGGCTCTTTCGGCTGCCGTAAGCAGCACGGCTCAGGTATGCAGGACCCCCAGATCATAGTCGCCCCAGCGCTCGAGCTTCCACTGCCCAAACTCCCGCCCTGCCGGGTCTAGCACGATGTAGCGGCAGTTGGGCAGATACCATTCAAATGCTTGCCTCGGGTCCAGGCCCGTGAGGTAGCGCGCCACGACTCTGATAACGGTGCCGTGACTGGCAATGACCGTGGTGTTATCGCTGGCTGCGGCTTGTTCCATCACTGGTAAATAGCGCGCCAGAATCTCGGGGTAGGTTTCACCGCCAGGGGTTGCTGCTTGTTCGTCGCCTTCGAGCCACCGCAGCAAACACTGATGGTATTCGGCGATTTTCCCCATGTTTTGGCTCATTTCGTAGTCACCAGCGAAAACCTCAAACAGCCCCGGGGTCACCTGCACTGGGATGGTGTAGGGCTCGAGTCCACGGAATTGCTCGAAGGCACGGGCAGCGATCTCAGAGGTTTGCTGCGTGCGGATGGCCATCGACGACCACCACTGCGGGATTTCTCCCAGATCACGGGCGAATTCCTCACCAACAGCGTGGGCTTGTCGACGCCCCAGCTCACTGAGTTCTGCTCCCGGCGGGCGCGTATCCAGGTAGCCGTGGATATTGGAGTGTGTTTGCCCGTGGCGGAGCAAAATGACTTTTCCCATGCTTAAACCCCTGCCTTGGGCCAGGAGCCGAGGAATTGCACTTTCTCGCAGCGCCGTTCAAGTGCCGCAAGCGCCGCGGCCACCGGTAAGTCATCGATGTGGCCATGCATGTCGATATGAAAGCGGTAAGTCCCCAGTCCGGTGCGCGTCGGGCGGGATTCAATGCGGGACAAATCCACCCCGTGGCCAGCGATTTCCTGCAACACGCCAGCCAGTGCGCCGGGTTCGTTGTGCACGTGAAAAATGATTCCGGTGCGATCGTTGCCCGTGCGGGGTGCAGCGCTTCGCTGCGCCGCAGTAAGTGCAATAAAACGAGTCTGGGCGCCGGAAACATCAGCCACCCCTTGTGCTAGCCGCGCAAGCCCATGCAGATCCGCAGCATTATCCGGGGCGGCAGCGGCATCAACGCGGCCTTGTGCGACCATGCGTGCGGCTTCCCCGTTGGATGAGGCCGGGATGAACTCGGCATTCGGCAGGTGGTTTTCCACCCAGGTGCGGATCTGCTGATACGCCACCGGGTGCGTCGCAATGCTGGTAATCGCGTGCGGCTTTGCCGCGATTTCTTCGGTAGCAGTCAGGATGCTGAATTGGATATCCAGTGTGGCCTCGGCGAAAATCTGCAACCCGGGGTTTTCCACCAACGCGTCGTGCGTGGCAGTCACTGCGCCTTCGACGGAGCTTTCTGCGGCTACAACGGCATAATCGGCCTTGCCTATGCTGACGCGTCGTAAAGCCTCACCCGGCGAAGCCACCGGAACAGCGGTGATACCAGCCCCTGCATCGTGTCCCGCCCGAGCAAACACCCCGGCGCGCTGTAGCTTGTGCAGTGCAGCCTCGGTGAAAGTTCCGGCGGGTCCCAGGTATGCCACGGTGCTCATGCCCGCTAGATTACCCTGATCTGCATGGTCTTTCCGCGGGCGCAACACGCGCACCTCCCCAACCCCGAGCGGCTGGCGGGTTGGTCGATCCCAGCAAAGGATCTTTACGACGTCGCCGGGCTTCCCACCACCTTGGGCAATATCTCCCGCAGATATATTGCCCAGCGCACCGAGCCGTTTCTAGCGCATCTGCAAGCCCAGGGCGCGCGCATCGAAGCGAAAACCGCGTCTTCTGAGCTGGGCTTACGCATTGATTGCGAGCCGGTGGGCCTGCCTGCCCCGACGAATCCCTTGTGGCCGGGCGCGACCCCGGGTGGCTCGTCGGGTGGTGCTGCAGAGCAGGTCGCACTCGGTACTGTGCGCGCCGCGCATGCCTCGGACGGCGGTGGTTCGATCCGTGTTCCGGCTGCGGCCTGCGGGCTTGTCGGTTTCAAACCCACCACCCCGCGGCCACCGGGAATGCCGAACGGGGCGTTAGCGGTGCAGGGGTTTGTCACCACCACGGTGGCTGATTCGGTTTTCTTGCACGAACTTCACCCCAGCATTGCTCGTGTGCGCGTCGGCCTACTCACCGACCCGATTTTGGCAGATGCCGAGGTTGCCGATCCCATGGTGCAGGCCACAGAGCTAGCCGCCGAAGCGCTTAATTCCGCGGGCCACCAGATCATCCCCATCACTGCGTTTCCCGGTGAGCGCACCCTAGACGCCTTCCGCACGATTTTTAGCTCCGCGCTCGCCACCGCGCTTGCCGACGACACATTAGCACCAGGCTCAGGCACCGTCGGCTACCCGCACTGGGTGGGGCAGCTCGGGCGTCGGCAAGCACCAGCGGAGGTGCAGGCAGCGAAAAAACACGCCGCGGCACTGAATGGTCTGTTGCATTCTTTTTGGAATGTTGATGTGGTGTTATCGCCCACGCTCACCCATGATCCGCCGCCGGTGGGCCATTTTGCCGCGATGGAGCACTCACGTTGTTTTGCCGAGCAAACCCGCTGGTCACCATGGTGTTCGCTATTTAATATGACGGGAAGGCCCGCTATTTCGATTCCTTGGGCTTTGCCTGGACGCCCACCAGTTGGGGTTCATTTGGGGTCCATCACGCTTGCCGACGACGAGCTGCTCGGGCTCGCGCTTGATGTGCATGCGTGATTACTTACTAAAGGACACTAAGCGGGCACTGCACAAGCAAGGATAGGTAAAATATCTGCCATGACAGATCGCGGAGAACGGCCAGCTGGACGGCACGGGGGATCCCACGGGCCTGCAGAAGGTGACGTCGTCCTGGGGCGCGACGGTAAGCCGCTGCTGGATCGCTACGGTCGGCCAGTACGACGGCGTCCACGCACGGCGCCCGATCGTGCACGGGAAAGCGGCCGTCATTCCGCTGGCGGCGGGCGACATGCCAAGCCCGAAGCCCCGCAAGAACCTTCGCGTGCCCCTCGTGCTGCACGTCCGCCGCGTTCCGAACGGCCTGAGCGGCCTGAACACTCCGAGCGTTCTGCACACTCTGCGCGCCCGGCGCGCACCAACCGGCAAGATTCGCGGGCGAACCGCCCGCCGATTGACCGGGAAAAGCTGCGCCGTGAACGCGCTATTTATGATGCGCAACGGGCTAATTCTGCTCGGCAGAGCACAAATCACGATGCTGGGCATGGTGCACGTTCGGTCTCCGGGCACAACCACCCGGGTGCTCGTCCGGTCAACCGCGAGCAACTGCACCAGTCGCGCAACCAACAGCGGATCCCTTCGGAGCCGACCCGCATGGACTTGGGCGGACCAGTAGCGGGCGGTGCTGTCGGTGGTGCCGCGGCAGGGTACGCGCAGGGCCGCGCGGCAGGACAGGACCGTCACGGTGAAGTGCCGTCTCGTTCCGCACAGCAATTTCCACAGCAGCCAGGGCAACAGCCTCCTGGGCAGCAATCTCCGTATCAGCAGCCTCCACAACAGCAACGGCCACCACAGCAACGGCCGCCACAAAATTATGTGGGGCAACCTTATGCCCAACAACCTGGACAGTACTATCCACAACCCGGTGGGTATGGGCAACCGAGCCAGCAGTACCAGCAAGCTTACGCCGATGTACGCAATCCACACCCCGGCGCGCACGGTGGCCGTGGTTTCGGAAAGTTTAGTGCGGCCGGGTTGCGCTCGAAGCTGCGCCGCCCGAAATTCGGCTGTGTTGGATGCTTGGGCTGGCCGTTGGCAGTGCTCATAGTTCTGCTGCTGGTTATTGCTTTTTGGGCGGATGCCCAGCTCACCCGCGTGGCCTCGGAACCGGAGCAACCTATCGGATCCACCAAGGGCACGAACTGGCTGCTGGTTGGTTCGGATTCGCGCGTGGGCTTAAGCGAAGAAGATATTGCCCGGCTAGGCACCGGTGGCGATATTGGAACCGGCCGCACCGACGCGATCATGTTGCTGCACCTGGAAGGCACCAGTGCACAGCTGATTTCCATTCCTCGCGACAGCTACGTCGACGTGCCTGGTTTTGGGCAAGACAAAATCAACGCGGCATTTACTTATGGCGGCCCACAGCTATTGACGCAAACCGTGGAGGCCAACACCGGAGTCAGCATTGATCACTACGCCGAAGTGGGCATGGGCGGTTTGGCCAATATTGTCGACGCTATCGGCGGGGTGGAATTGTGTCCTTCCGAACCGATCGACGATCCGTTGGCCAATCTCAATGTTGGCGCAGGATGCCAAGAAATGGACGGTGCCAACGCACTGGGCTATGTGCGTACCCGTGCCACCGCGATGGGTGATTTGGACCGTGTAGAACGCCAGCGTGAGTTTTTCTCTGCGCTGATGCACGAGGCTACGAACCCGTCGACGCTGCTCAACCCTTTTGACGTATTCCCGATGATCAGCTCGGTATCAAAGTCGTTTACCGTCGGCGAAAGCGATCACGTATGGCACCTGGCCCGCCTGGCATTGTCGATGGGTACCGGGGTGGAAACCAAGACGGTACCGGTCGGTGGTTTTGCTGATACCGACGTCGGAAACGTGGTGCTATGGGACGAGATTGAGGCAGAAAACCTCTGGAACTCACTGCGCTAATCCCCTGCTTAGTGCAGGGGCGCATTCATCGGTTACAGAGCTAGTGGTTAATCCGCGATTGTCTCGTAGTCTGTATAGCCACGTTCGCCGCCCATATAGAACGTGGCTTGATCTGGTTCGTTCAGCACCAAATCTTCGTGCCACCGCCGCACCAAGTCTGGGTTCGCAATAAACTGTCGCCCGACTACAACAGCATCTACGTAGTCTAATTCCAGCTCCCGCTGGGCATCTTCCTTTGTAGTCACGGTGCCAAACCCATCATTCATCAGTACTTTGGTCACACCGTTAGCGCGCGCTTTGTTCGCTAAGGTCGACATCAGCTCACCTTCCGGCTCCGCGTGCAGGAAGGAAACATAAGCCAGGTTTAGTGGCGTGATGGCATCTATGAGACCGCCATATGTAGCCACCATGTCTGCTTCGTCTTCTTCGATGACTCCTTGCACGTTGTGCCCTGGGGAAAAGCGCACTCCGACGCGGTCGGCCCCGATTTCATCAGCCACCGCGCGGATGACCATTTCAGGCAATCGCCATCGGTTTTCGGGGCTACCACCGAATTCATCGTCACGCTGGTTGGCGGATGGTGCCAAAAACTCATGCAACAGGTATCCGTTGGCGTTGTGAATCTCCACGCCATCAACTCCAGCTTCTACGGCGCGACGTGCAGCAGCGCGGAATTCTTCGACGATGCGTGGAATTTCTTTGGTCTCCAGTGCACGTGGCATCGGCGCGTCCATTTTGCCGGAAAACCCACGAACTTCTCCGCCCCAATCCAGTGCACTGGGTGCTTCTGCTTGGGCTCCATCGATAAGATCCGGGTGGCTTGTGCGGCCACCGTGCATGAGCTGCATGAAAATGACACCGCCACTGTTGTGCACTTCGTTGGCTACCTCGCGCCAACCGGCCGCCTGTTCATCATCTGCGATACCTGCTTGGCCCGGAAACGCGCGATTTGTCCATGCGGGGAAGGTACCCTCTGTAACTACGAGGCCCGCGCTAGCACGCTGAGAATAGTACCGAACATGCATATCGCTCGGCACCCCACTATGACCTGCGCGCTGACGCGTCAGCGCGGCCATGGTCATGCGGTTTTTCAATCTAAAGCGGCCAAGTTCCAAAGTCGTAAATAATGATGTCATGTCAACTACAACGATCTTTGGCGCGTCTTTGTTCCACGCACTTCCGGCAGGCCGCTAAACCGCAGATCACTGCGGCTGCGGCCGCTGCTCTGAGGCTGCAGCCGCTGCCCCGCGGTACTAGCGGATGGTGACCTGCCGCGATTTAATGTTTTGCAGTTGCTTACGCTCGTCGGCAGAAAGCTGCGCGTCGTTGGAGATTTCTTCTTCCAAAGCCTGGTTCACGCGTTCGAGCTGCTCGCGGTAGGAATCCGCGGCTGGCTCCGGGGTGACATCAAAAACTGGGGCAATCACACCATGAGTACGGAACACACCGGCAAACTTGGTGTCTTCACCCACGTGCAAGTCACCGCGAGCGGCCACGCGTGCCAAGGCGTTAAGGAAATCGTTTTCGTTGTCCACCGGGCGTACCCAGCGGATGTGCGCCTTACCGCTGCCGGTATCCGACCACCACAAAGCACCCGGCGCGTCGGCATCGATCGCGTGGGTTTCAATGACGGAATCGTTGGCCATCTGCATCGACTGCGCAACCTGCTCCGGCATGGGCGCGCCTTCTGGCATCCACCAGGAAAAGTCTTGCTCGAGCTGGATATCCAGCGTGGTGTCGTGCGGCAGCAGTTCCGTGAGTTCCGGCTGGTTGCCGTCGGCTGCCGTGGACACCAGCGATTCGCCAGCCGAGTGCTCTTTCACCCAGTTCAGGGCGTAGGCCAGGTCATGGTGCGGGTTCACGCCGTGGGCTTGCACCTGCAGTGCGACGAAGGCATCTCCGCCGTATTGCTCATCGCGGATCATCGCTGCGGATGCTCCCGGCAAAACACTACACAGCCACACGGTGCGATCGATGCCTGCGATATCCACTTTCGCGTAACCGGAGGGCACAAATTCTTGCAGTGCAATTAGTTCGGCTTCGCACGCGAACCCAGCGAAAGGGCGTGGATCTTTTTCCAGCTTGGCACGTTCCGCAGCCCGGGCTGCAAGTTTTGCTTGTCGACGCGACATTCCCTCGGGGAGGTCTTCTTGCTTCTTTTTCTTCTTCGCCATGCGCGCCAGTTTACGACATAGCTGCCTGCTCATTTTCCATAGCGCCGCAGCGTATGCCGACGGTTCCCAAAGTGAACTTATTAATCGTCATCGTTCTTGATGGATTCAACCGCATTTTCACCTGCTTCTATGAAAGCATCGAAGTCAGACTTAAATCTCTTGTCCTGCTCAACCCGAAATTTGGAAAATTCTCCAAGCGCAAATTCATCAGCAAGCTTCTTAGAAATCTTGCCCGCATGTTTAAGCAACTCACGACCATCGATCGATAATACTTGATCGAGTAGTCCCGCCCACTGTTCCATAGTGGTTGGAATCTGACGTTCAGCTCGACTTTCAGCCAAGTTCAAGAACGTTTCAACAAGCCGCCCTAAATCTTTGATCTCTGTTTTAGATAGATAGTTCTTGCCGACGGTCACGTCCCCGGCCAGCACCTTGCCATCTGGAGCTTTGTTCCAGGTTGTCAAGCCCATATGCATTTTATCTGCCGAAGCACGTTCATGAATCAGCTCTGCAGCGGTGTGGCCATGTACCGCGTAATGCAGTTTGTTCTGCACCGTAGCAAAGAAAGTTTTTGTAACCGGTGCATCCTTGTCATAGTCTGTCGCCGTTGCATATATGTCTGTCACCTTTTGATAAAAGCGACGCTCCGATAATCGGATTTCTCTAATTTCTTGGAGTAACTGCTCAAAATAGTCGTCCCCAAAAATCTCGCCTTGTTCCATGCGCTGCTTATCGACAACGAAACCGCGCAACGTGAAATCTCGAAGCACTTTAGTAGCCCAGATGCGAAACTGAGTCGCCCGTTTGGAGTTCACCCGATACCCAACCGAAATTATCGCATCGAGATTATAGTGTTTGACCTGATAATTCTTACCGTCATCGGCAGTTGTCCGGATTTTCCGGACAACTGAATCCCCATCCAGTTCTCTTGATGCGAAAATATTCCGAAGATGCTCAGAAACAGTACGCTTATCTACACCGAACAGCTCCCCCATCAACGCCTGCGTTAGCCAAATTGTCCCTTGCTCATACCGCACCAACAGATCGTGTTCGAGATCCGTCGCAGTAAACGTAAGCAATGGTCCTACTGATGAAATTCCTACGCTCCTTGGCTTATCACTCATTGCTTCATCCCCCAGTTACGTTCAATCGCTTGTTGAGCTACCCGGTACTTTACAGTCACTTATTCGGCAAGCAGAGTCTTCGTACGAATGTTTACAGCCCCTTCTCATTCCCGCAGCGTTTTAAGTGCACGCTCCGGCCAATTCGTCGCCAAGAGGTTCACCCCGTGATCGCGCGCCCAGCGCATATCTTCTGGCTTATCGACGGTCCACATGTACGTCCGACGGCCTCCCACACCAATCGCAGCCGGGTTGGCTTTGCCGTGGTCCAGAGAAAGCCCCAGCGCATGCGGGCGTGAGAGCATCAAATCGCGGCTGTTCCACCGCCGTTCCCAACCGCGGCGCAAATAAATCCGGTCCACCTGCGGCACGAGACTCGCGAGCCTGCGCAGCGAAGCATGTGAAAAAGAAATGATGTGCACACGAGGGTCCGCAACCATGCCGGTACGATGCAACGCCCGCGCCAGAGCTTTTTCCAGCGCAGCCCCCTGCCGCACCAGCGGTTTGGTCTCAATATAAAGGTGGTGCGAGTTATTCCCGAGCATGCGCAGCAAATCGTCGACAAGCATGAGTTGTTGTGGCGCATCCTCGGAACCGATATTCAGCCGCTGCAGCTCGGGCCACGTCATGCGCGCGACCATGCCGGTGCCATTGCTGGTGCGGTCCACGCTGGGATCATGAATCACCACCGCCTGCCCATCGCGGCTGGCGCGAATATCGCATTCCAGGCCATGAATGGGCAGTTGCAGGGCTTGCTGAAACGCCTCCGGCGAATTTTCCGGATACTTCCCGGAATAGCCACGGTGGGCAACGATATGACAGCCAGTCAACATGGTGTGCGTGAACTCCTCGGGATAACGAAGATACAGCGACCAAGCCTAAATACTGCAGGCAATGCCCGTGCCGTGGTGCGGGCAATAGCCTTGTGGGTTTTTCTCCAGGTATTGCTGGTGCTCGTCCTCCGCCAAGTAGTACTCGCCCGCCGGGGTCTCGGCCAGCGTAGCGATCTCCGTGGTGACTTCACCGTAGCCGTTGGCCTGCAATTTCTTACCGTAGGCGTCGACAAGCTTGTCGACGGTCTGTTTTTCTTCCGCCGCGTTTGGGCCTTCGGTATAAAACGCCGAGCGGTACTGCGTACCCACGTCGTTGCCCTGCCGATAACCCTGAGTTGGATCGTGTGCTTCTAGACCAACGCGTACCAGATCCTCGAGGGAAATCTGAGAAGGATCATAAACCACGCGCACAACTTCCACGTGATTGGTGCGCCCCGTGCACACCTCCCGGTACGTCGGGTTCGGCGTCACGCCACCGGCATAACCAGCCGACGTAGACACCACGCCGTCGAGGTTCCAATAAAGTTTTTCCACACCCCAGAAACACCCCAAGCCCACAATCAGGCTGGCCTGGCCGTCTTCCCAGATGCCAGTAATTGGCGTACCCAACACGGCATGCGGGCGTGGGTTTTCTAGGACCGGGTGCTTTCCGCCATGCAGGGCGTCTTCTTCGGCGACGAGTTCTGGGTTATTTCCAAACATCCACATGCCGATATTCTACGCCCGCGTAGCTCGCTAAATACTGTGAAAGGAGCTCGCGTGCAGCTGTGTATTTGTTTATAAGAGCATCCTCTGATGCTTGGTGTGCGTGAATAGTTTTATGTCATAAAAATGTTGCGAAATTCTTATACGTGCCTATTATGGGCGATGTACCCAACGAAAGGATTTAGCGATAATGGCTGTTTACGAACTCCCAGAACTCGAATATGACTACAACGCTCTGGAGCCACACATCTCCGGCGAAATCATGGAGCTGCACCACTCCAAGCACCACAACACTTACGTGCAGGGTGCTAACGCAGCTTTGGACGCTCTGGAAGAAGAGCGCAACGGCGAAGCCAACCCAGACCGCATCCGTGCGCTGTCCAAGAACTTGGCTTTCAACCTGGGTGGCCACACCAACCACTCCATCTTCTGGAAGAACCTGAGCCCTAACGGTGGCGGCGAGCCAACCGGTGAGCTAGCAGAGGCTATCGACCGCGACTTTGGTTCCTTCGAGAAGTTCAAGGCGCACTTCTCCGCAGCAGCACTCGGCCTGCAGGGTTCCGGCTGGGCCGTGCTGGGTTACGACCACATTGCTGGTCGCCTGCTCGTTGAGCAGCTGACCGACCAGCAGGGCAACACTTCCGTGAACTTCACCCCACTGCTGATGCTGGATATGTGGGAGCACGCTTTCTACCTGCAGTACAAGAACGTCAAGCCTGATTACGTCAAGGCTGTCTGGAACGTCTTCAACTGGGACGACGTTGCAGAGCGTTTCGCAGCAGCGAAGAAGTAAACCTTCCGCCGCATCATCGCTGCGGCTTGCAGGAACGCCGTGTCCGCGCACTTTACGTGCTGGACACGGCGTTTTTTCGTGGCAGTTTTTAGTGGCGGTTTTTATCTCTTCGGAGTTTTTACCTCGCGGGCAACCATTCTGGCTTAGCGCGTTCTCCCGGAAACCATAAGAAAGATAAATCCCAGCCACAGTAGTACGGTGGCTGCAGTTATTACCCATAAAAGCTCACTAAACAGCGGTTCCCAAAAACCACCGGCACGAAACAGCTGAGTAATAACGGCAGCAACTGCAATAACAATTCCGGCGGTAATTATCCACGCGCCGATTTTTCCTATCGCGGATGTACAATACCGTGCCCGCTTATGGCTCCAGAGCGAAATATTTATCCCGATAAGCACAACCGCGATAGCGGCGGCCAGAAGAAATAATGCGCCAACAAGAAACGGAAATCCGTCACCCGAGGCAGCAATAATGCTAATCAATACATAGAGCGCGAGGGCCACGAGTACCGAAAGAATTGTGATGCTTTCCAGAGGTTTCAGCATGTTTATTCCACTCCTAATCTAGAGTCGGAAAACCAGCACCTGAAGTGCTCCGGGTTTTGTTCCTAGGCATATGCCTTATTTTCTATTATTTCTCAGGCTGGTTGATGGCTCCACAACTCTGATTCAATCTCCGTTGGTGTGCGGTAGCCAAGGCTCTGATGAAGCCTTGCGTCGTTCCACCAATTCGCCCAGTCGAAGGCTGCACTCTCCACGTCGACAACATCATTCCACATGCAGGTATGGATGAGCTCGTTCTTGTAAAGGGTCGTTGACGTTTTCGGCCAGAGCATTGTCATACCAGTCGCCAATAGTCCCGGTGGACGCAGTGATCCCGTGCTGGGCACCTCGCTCGTTGTAGACAACGCTGACATACTGCGACCCGTAGTCACAATGGTAAACCAACCCTGGAAGTTTCCTTAGCACTGACAATCGCCTGGTTGAGCACCTGGAGCGGTAGCGCCTGAAGTCCGCATCGAATCAGATAGTGCCCACCCGACAATCCCGCGGGAGTACGCATCGGTGACAAAAGCCGTGTAGACGAATCCTTTTCGTGTCCGTACATAGGTAATGCCAGCCACCCACAGTTTTCCTGGTCCCGGTGCTTTGAATTCACGATTAACGAGGTCAGGCCCCAGATCCGGCCCTTTGGGTGTGCGGGTGGTGACAGGTCTCCCGCCTTTGCCTCTACCAGACAGGGCAGCCATACGCATAAATCTGGCAGTCTGCTCACGACCGATAGCGATGCCTTCACAGCCAAGCGCGCACCATGGGCTTTGGATTGGTGGTAACCACGCGAGGTAATGAAGCCACTTTCACGATTATTCTTCACCGTTGTAGAAGATGAACTCGATTGTGAAACGATCCCAATACGCATCGATGAACCGGATCATTTCTTAACGTTTCGGGTCGAGTTCCGATGCGAAAAAAGCCGAGGCAGCTTTCAACAACTCATTAGTGTCGCGTAGCTTGTGGTTTTCACGACGCAGCTTGCTCACCTCTGCAACAAGATCTTCAGGCAACGGATTAGTGACGCGTCCTTCTCGACGAGCCGCCTGCGCCCATTGACGAGCCGTGTGCCATGAAACCCCCAACTTTGGGGCTACTGCCTGGCACGCAGCCTGCATCGACATGTTCTCTGCCAGGATGCGATCCTCCACCAAGCGAACGACGCGGTCCTTCGCATCCTGGTCAAATTTTTTGGGCATGTTCCAGATTTTCCCATCTACTCAAACGGAACAAAACCTGGGGCACTTACTCTCAGGCGAAAAAGAACCTGGGCAATCCCAGCCCTATCCGGGGTAGATGTCTCAATAAGAACCAGATTTGTTGTCTAAATAACTATGGGGTCTAAATATGATGTAGGCTTCAAAGAACAAGTAAATGGCGAATTCAGGAAGGAGGTGGAGAAAATAATTCAGGAACTTAATCTGGAGGTTGAAGCAGTGCAGCTGACAGATCAAAATAACAACTGACACTTTGTTGTTTGTGGAGCCATCCTCGGTTCTGACGGTTACTGCAGTTGGGACTATTGCCTAGTTTTGGCGTCATTATTCAACGTACTGGAATTCTTATAGCTGAGTACCGTTACGTTTATCTTATATACATTCGGAATCTGTGTTAATTTTCTTCCGCTTTATAATTCAGACGGTTACAAAACGTTACTGTGCATGCTGGGAATAAAAGAAAAAGCCGAAGGAATGAGTGGAACATTAAAAGGCGTACGCCTGGCTAGCGTCCTATTTATTCTTATTTATATTATCTATACATTATATGCGATAGTGAAATTTTATGAATAACTGAGGATAGCGTATGTATAAAGAAATTCGAGACCTTAAACCTGTTTCTATAGCAGTTCTGTTACTAACTCTAGTATCTTCTTGGATGCTTTCTCTTTCCCTTGGAATTATAATCGTCGGCGCTCAGGCTTCTGAAGCGGAGTCGGGTGAACAGTTCGCAGCTATGGGTGGTCTTCAAATAGCCCTAACATGTTTGGCAGTGCTGATGTGCCTTCCGTCTGTTGTCAAAGTAGCTATTCGACGAGATTCTCGGCGCATAGCGCTTTGGCAGGTCATCGGTGCCTCTCCTCAGAAAGCGAGGTCGAGATATATAGGGATAGCTACTATTAGTTCCTTAGCAGGATCTCTGATGGGAAGTGCCCTAGCATTCTTATCGTGGCCAGCTCTCGGGCGCATTATTGACCACACAGGGTTCCTAGTACTGCCTGCGCTATCAGAGCCTTTGACTGCGTGGGCTTGGACTTTTGGGCCGGGGATAGCTTTTGTTGTGTTGTTCTTAGCATTGATTTTGGGAACACGCCAGCTGAAAAAGGTGGAGCCTGTAGAGGCCGTGATGGACATGCCTGAACAAGCGCCTTCTCGAAGCATTGTCAAACTAATAATCTCAGGCCTCATCATAACAGGAATCATTATTGGGTATATCGGTATTGCATCAACTTCACCAATTGATGACATGGAGCGTCTCGGCGGATTACTCTCCTCTTATTGGGGTGCAGGGCTTGGATTGTTGCTCGCCTATGGCTTGTCAGACCGAGTGATGGTGAAACCAGTTGTTACCTTGATAGGTCGACTATTGCCACTGAACTGGCTGGACAGTTGGGTACTTGCCAGAACATCGGCTCGTCGACGAGCCACGTTGTCTACCTCTGTTGTTACCCCATTGGTTGTGGCAGCGGCGTCGGTTGGCTGTATCTTCGGCATGGTTAACCAAACCAAGAACATTATGTATGTCTCGGGTGCAAATGAGTCGGACCTTCAGGTTAGTCCAACAAGCCAAATCATCCTGATCTTTGGTGCGCCCGTCATTATCGCCGCTTTTTCTGGTGTGATTGCCGTGTCTCTTACGAATGAGTGGAGACGACATGACGTTGCCTTGCTGCAAACCTTGGGTGCAACTACAGCTTCAATTCGGTGGTCTTCCGTATTTGAATGCATTATTTATTTCTTATCGGCTGTTGTGATTTCCTCGATTATTCTGGGATTTAATGCTTTAGCCATCGGTATCGCATTTGGACAAGGGCCGGTTCCGGACGCTAGCCCCGTATGGATTGGAAATGAAACCTATTTCCTGCTTATTGCCGGGTTTTCGCTACTTGCCGTGTCTATTGTGATTCCAACATTTAAGGAATCCAGAAAGCTCGATATCACCGCAATCTCGCATTAAGGAAAGTAAAATGAACAAGATTATTGACACACAGGAACTGAAAAAATCATTCTCAATCAATAAGAAGGAAAAAGAGCAAGTCATTAGGGGGATCAACTTTTCTGTCACTGAGAACGAGTTTATCTCAATCGTTGGACCTTCTGGATCGGGAAAATCAACGTTTCTTTACTGCATTTCTGGACTCGTGCAAGCTGACTCTGGGCACAGTTTTTTGTGTGGAGTTGATTTGGTGACTGCGTCCAAAAACCAGCGGAGCGATATTCGTCGTAAAAACGCGAGCTTCGTTTTTCAAGATTATAATTTGGTGGATTCCATGACAGCCATGGAAAACGTCCAGCTTGGCTTACGATTCGTATCTAAAAAAATAGCGAAAAAGGAGCTGAATAGCCTTTTTGAAAAGTTTGGGTTGGCCGAACGGAAGAATTATTATCCTGCCCAACTTTCTGGTGGCCAACGCCAACGAGTGGCGATTATCAGGGCCTCAGCCATGAAGCCTCGAGTGTTGTTCGCCGATGAGCCGACGGGTGCGTTGGACTCTCGGTCGGGGAGCTTAGTCATGAACGAACTTGCAGAGCTCAGCCGACAAGGCGCTGCTGTCGTCATGGTGACACATGATTTAGAGGTGGCAGCACAGGCACAGCGTGCCGTTGTCTTGTCGGATGGAATGTTGACAAAGAACCTGGAAACCCCAACAAGGCAAGAACTGTTCCAAGCTCTTGATACGAATAACGGAAATGAAAAGAAATTGTAGTTTGCATTTTATGAAGAGAATAGGTGCATTTGGGTTTTGCATACGGGGTATGCAAGCGAACTATTGGTAATGGAGTGCGCCGGTTTTTCCGCGGCTTTTGCTTAGGTTTCCATCATCTTGTGCCCCGGGGTGCCGGACCAAAACTCTTCCTCGTCCTCAGGCGGTGTGCGGTATCCCAAGCTTTGGTGTCGACTTTTCTCGTTCCACCAATGCACCCGCTCAAACGTCGCGATTTTCTCCTCGACAGTATCATCCCATTTTCGGTTATGGATCAGCTCATTTTTGTCGGAGCCATTCCCGTTTTCCGCTGGAACATTGTCATAGGAGTCTCTGACAGTTATGGTAGAAGCGACAATCCCGTGCTGGGAGCGTGGATACGTAATATCTGTTACTCACAGCTTGGTCGGAGTCCGGGTTTTAGATTCGCGGAATTTACGCGAGGTGATGAACCCACCGTCACGGTGGGTGTTTAACGTCTCGCAGATGAATTCAGGCAGAAAAATGATCAAGATAGTTATCGATGAATTGGATCATAACGGAGGCTTTGAGCCTGGTTCCGAGGCGAAAAACCTGAGGCAGTCTTCAGCAGTTCGTTGGTATCTCGCAACTTGTGGTTTTCCCGCCGCCATGGGGCCAGCTCTGCGATGAGCTCGGGTTTTTCGTGCGTAGTATTCCTTGTGCCCGGGCTCGTTGTAGTCACTGGCGTGCCGTACGTCAGGAGGTACCAACCTTTGGTGCAACGATTTACATTCGACCTCTATCAACAAGACCTTTCGGCAGGATGCGATCCTCAATTAAACGAACGACGTGGCCCTTCGCATCCTGATCAATTTTTGGACATAGTCCAGATTTTCCCACCTACTCAGACGGAACAAAACCTGGGACACTTCAACCGCGCAGTGAAAAACGTGACACCATGTAATATATGACACAAACAGTACCCGCACGCGGCCTACAACGGGGAGAACGTAACTACCGGTTAGCCACCGTCGCGGTCCTGGCAGCGGGGCTGGCCGTATTCAACGGGCTGTATGTCACCCAGGCTATGCTGCCTGCGCTTGTCGACGCCTTCGACACCACACCAACCGTCGCAGCGCTGACAGTCTCCGTCGCCACGGGAATGTTGGCAATCTGCGTGGTTCCGGCCTCGATCCTCTCGGAACGCTTTGGCCGCAACCGAGTGCTGATTATCTCCGCCATCGCGGCCTCGCTTATCGGGCTGACGCTTCCGCTCGCACACACCATCCACCAGCTCATCGCCTTGCGTTTGCTACACGGTGCTTTCATCGCTGGTACACCCGCGGTGGCCATGGCTTGGCTGGCTGAAGAACTCGACCACCGCTTCCTGGCCCGCGCCATGGGCGTCTACGTCGCTGGCAATTCCGTCGGTGGGCTCACCGGCCGCCTGATCCCGTCAATGCTGCTGGAAGTCACCGACTGGCGCGTAGCAATCCTGTGTGCATCCCTCCTAGCTCTCGGCTTCGCCATCATCGTGGCGCTCACTCTGCCGCGCCAGCAGTTCTTCCAGCCGAAAGCCCTGCGGTTTCGCACCGAATACGAATCCATGGTCACGCACTGGAAAACGCCATCGCTGGCGGCCATGTTTCTCATTGCTTTTCTCGCCATGGGGGTGTTCGTTTCTTTGTATAACTTCCTGGCATTCCGCTTGATCGGCTATTTCGAGCTGTCCCCAGGCATCGTCGCACTGGCATTTTTGGCTTACCTCAGCGGCACTTATTCCGCTGCCCGGGCAGGTGTACTGGCGGAAAGATTCTCCCGCGGCACAGTGCTGGTATTTTCCACCACCGCATTCATCATCGGGTTGCTACTTACTGCCACCCCGTGGCTGTGGCTGACCCTGACCGGCTTGCTGATTTTTACCGCTTCCTTCTTCGCCGCCCATTCCATCGCTTCTGGCTGGGTGGGCGCCATCGCAGAACACAACCGCGCCGAAGCATCCAGCATGTACGTGCTGTGCTACTACCTGGGCTCGTCGGTCGTCGGCGCGCTATCCGGCTTGGTTTTTACCGCCCTACCGTGGTGGGGCTTCGTCGGCACGCTTGTGCTGTTGGCCGGTGCGATGCTGGCGCTCGGGATTTTCGCGCACGCCAAGGAAACACCTAACGCTGACTAGCGAACACTCCGCATCCGTGGCACGCCCGGCGCACCCGCGCACAACCAATCCCGCACCACCCGCGTGGCCTGGCAATCGCCCTGGTTATAGCCCAAAAGCTGCTCCCGGGAGCGGGTTGCCTCCGGCCCATCGCCCACGGCTTTGCGGCGCGCATTCACCGACTGTTCGCCATCCACGTCATCATCTGGCCAACGATGCCCTGCCGTCGCCGCCACCTGTTTCAGCCCCATGCCCGCGGTATCGGCCAAAAACTGCTTGGCATAGCGGAACACATCCACCCACTGCTCGGAGGCAATAAACGCGCTGACCTCTTCCATGCTCGGAATACCTGGCTGGCCTGCAAAACGTCGCGCTGACATGCGCATCCAATGATTTTCCCCATGCGCAGAGTAGCAATATGCCCGAAAGCTAAGGCCCACCGATTCTGCTTGCCGACGCCGCTGGCACAGATATTCCCAGAACTTCGCGAAATTACGCGCTTCTGCCGCCCCACCGAGCTCGTCCCAGGTGACAAACGGGTGGTAGTTCGCGCCATCCCACACACCCCACAAGTACGCGCCTTGGTCGAGGTAGGCTTCCATGTCGATGTCCAGCTCGACGTCGGCACGCGGTATCCGCATCTCTTGTGCTGGCCTGCGGGCTAAAAAGGTGATTCCACGCCGCCACGCATCCGCCAATTGGGCATAATCACCGGCCACAGAGGGATCTGCCCGACGCAGCGCCTCCACGGTAGTGATCCCGCGTTCACGCAGATGATCAGCCCGGTCACCGGATAAAAACAGGCTGATATCGTCGGTGTCCTGCAATTCGTGCTCGCAATAGACCCAAAACCGACAGCTCGCACACTCTTTTCGACGCCGCGGCCCCTGTGGTAATTCCTCCGGTTGCACAGCAGCAAGCGCATTCGACAACCCTCGCTGGAACCGTTGGGTATCCATCAGGAAAATCCGGAGACGATCCTGCCCGATCAAACCACCACGACCGGTAGCCAGCCCGAGTTCATCGAGCGCTCGTGCTGCCAGGCCCAACCGGTAACCGTCAACGGAATGCTGACGCAAGGCGAATTGCTCGGTGATGGGTTGGCCCAGCCCGGCGCGGTGAGTGGGAAGAACAGCTACCGCGCCACCGGTTTTTTCTCGCGCCACGCGGTGGTTGCTGACCATCACCGGCAGGTAGGCGTTGTCCCCGGTGCGTACCAAAGCGTCGACGGAGACTTTCCAGTCCACAGGCGTGTTGCCATCGTTGCCAGCCTGCCCGTTGTGCGGAATATCAGCCCCGCCAGGCGTACCCATGCTTCCGGCGGTGTCCCCGGTTTCACGATCACCCGTGGTTCCCGCCAGCACCGCGCCGGTAATCAGATCTGGCTGCCAAGCAAGGGCTTCTAAGGTGTCAAACTCCCGGCATTCCACCGCCGCAGCATCACCAGCAGGCAGCGGACCTAAATCTATTCGCTGGAAATTCCGGCGGCGGCCGTCGCCAAGCGCGGGGGCTATCGGCAATAAGGCAGCCACCTCTGCCCGGGCATCGGCGCTGCGCAACGCACGTTCTTGCGAAGATTCCGTCGCCGGGGTCTCGGGGTAACGGCGGGCTTGCACCAGGCGATAATGGCAGCCGACGAGGTCATGCGCTTCCACAAATTCCCGACAGCCGATCACAGGTGGTCAGCCTAGTCGAGACCACCAGGTATTGTTGAATCAGCAACTGGTAAAAATACGCAATTTTCAGCAAAGGTGAGCACACCATGGGCTTGATGAAGTCACTCCGTAAGCGCCGTAGCGATGCCAAAGCCGCCGTTAAAGCTGCCAAGGCCCGCGCGAAAGCAGAGATCAAAGCTGATTCGAAGGCACGCGCCCGCCGCGAAAAACTACTGGCAAAGCAAAAACGCGCGATTATTAAAGACGAAAACAAGGGCTTGAAATCCAAACGCAAGCACCAGGAAAAAATGGCGAAGATGGAGCTGGATAAGCTGCAAACCGGCAAATTCAACGCCGATAACATCAAGCGTTTCGCCGGTGCTTCCCGCGTGCTGCTGCCGCTGGCTCTGCCGTTAATTTACCGCGGTATCACTGCCGCGCAGGATCAGTTCAGTAAACGAACCGCACAGCGCTCTGGTGTCACCCCAGAACAGATGGCGCAGTTTAGCGGCCACGGTGCGGATTTGAAGGCGCGCATTCAGGGAATCCGCAATTCGCTGCAGGACACCAGCGTGAAGCCAGGATACAAGCGCGATATTAACGAGCGCTTGGACGAGCTGAAAGCAGCCGTCGACAACGCGGAGTTCATGACCGACCAGCAGCGTCGTCGCGCGCACCGCAGCGTCAGCAACGATATTGACTTAATCACTGAGGATATTCAGCGCAATATCGCTGAAGGGTAACGCGCGCTGTTAAAGCACTCCCTGCTCCCGGGCAGCAGCCACCGCCGAGGTCCGGGAGCGCACACCCAGCTTGTCGTAGATGTGCACCAAGTGAGACTTCACGGTGGCTTCCGACAACATCAACTCGGTGCCGATGTCACGGTTCGACGAACCCGAGGCCACCAGCTTCAGCACCTCTAGCTCACGCGGGGTCAACGAGCTGCGCGGGGTGCGTACGCGCGTCATCAAACGATCCGCAACCACCGGCGACAGCGCAGAATCACCTTCTGCTGCCGAACGCACCGCAGCCAACAATTCCGCCGGCGGGGAATCTTTCAACAAATAGCCCACTGCCCCGGCCTCAATTGCGCCGAGGATGTCCGCGTCCGTGTCATAATTCGTCACCACCAGTACTTTTGGTGGGTGTGGCACTGAAGTTTTAATCGTGCGCGTGGCTTCTGCCCCACCCGTTACCCGGTGACCTTCTGCGCCAGCGCCAAATCGAAGATCCATCAACAGCACGTCAATGCCACCAGCATGCGCGGCAGAAATCGCGGCCTCGGCGGTGGCAACTTCGCCAACAACTTCGATGTCTTCCGCATCATCCAAAATTGCGCGCAGCCCAAGGCGCACGATCTCGTGATCGTCTGCCAGCAAGACTCTGATCATGGTGGACAACTACCCCTTTTCTGACGGTTACTTAGCTTTATCTTACTCCCCGGCTATTCCGTGCACGGCATCGTCACCGATACCGCGGTCCCGCGCCCAGGTTCGGTTTCAATTTCCATCTGTCCGCCTTGCTCGGCGGCCCGCTGCCGCATAGCTGCCAAGCCCACATGCCCCAACCCACTAGGGCGCTTGTCGACGTCGGCAAGATCAAAACCAGCTCCATTATCCACCACGTCCAAACGCACTATGTCCTCGTCGTAAGTCAGGGTAATGCGCGCCCGGCTAGCCCCAGCATGCTTGACGACGTTGCCGGTTGCCCCCTGCGCGATACGCAACAATGCGGCCTCGGTTTTCATCGGCAGCTGCCGCGCTGTACCGTCCACCTCTACGTCAATGACGATCTCGCTGGTGTCTGCCCAATTCTGCGCAACACGTTCCAAGGCTTGTTGCAAGGAAGTCTCCGCCAATGTGGCCGGCTGCAACGCGGCGATCATGGCCCGGGCCTCTTGCAAGTTATCAGCGGCCACGGTGCGAGCAAGTTCAATGTGGTGGCGCGGTTGAGACGAATCCACTGCCTCATCGCCCTCATGCGCGGCGTCGATACGATCTAAGCCCCGGTCCGCCGCGTGCAGCAACATTTGAATGGAGGACAACCCCTGCGCCAGGGTGTCGTGAATTTCGTGGGCGATACGTTGGCGTTCGGCATTAATTCCGGCTTCGCGTTCGGATTCCGCTAGCTGCTCACGAGTCTCCATTAACTCATGGATCAGCTGGGCGCGTTGGCGGCTGATGTGGGACAGCGTCGTGAAGGCGAAATAGATTGCGACGGTAACAATAGCAGAGACCGTCGGCCCCATGATGCCGCCCAGGGTGAGTCCAGAGGGAATCTGCATGATCACCGTGATGCTGGTGGCAAACATGACGGAGACAATCCCACGTACCCCATCGAGCACCCGCAGAAACAAAAAGAAAATAGTAAACGCCAGGTAGGCCCCCATTGGGGTGACGAACATAATCGCCATCCACACAGCTAGGAGACCGAAAAGCCAAAATAGTTGGACGCTTTCTTCTTTCTCATCCAGATACACCGAACCGGCAAAATAGATTGCGGCAAAAGCAGTGTACAAAATGAGGTTCAAGCTGGCTTCAGGCAACGGCATACGCAATGAACCGACCACACCAACCACTAACAACACGGCGGTGAGCACATGAATGCCATCACCCAGCACATCACGATCAGCTACTACATCGGCAATCGCGGCCTCTGCCTCTGCTGCGGAATCAGGCGTCACCGCTACCGAACGCGGCACACGTAAATCGGATTCGGACACAACGTCAGTATCACCGTTTTTTGCAACAAGATCCGGGCTGCTCATGCCCACAGCTTACCCAGTGCAGCCGTACGGCTAGACTTTAAACGGCCGGTGTTTTTCTGCCTAATCCCCGGCAGAAACGATCCTCGTCGGAAGGAAGCGCGCTCTTTCTATGGAAGCTTTATATGACTTGTTCATGTACCCAGTTTCGGCGGTCATGAAACTATGGCACCTGATCTTTCAAAATATATTTGGGCTAGAAGACTCCGTGTCATGGCTGGTCTCCATTCCGTTTCTCATCGTCACTGTCCGCGGGCTGATCGCACCATTGACCTGGTATTCCGCCCGTTCTGGGCGCGTCATCGCATTACTTCGTCCGCGCCTAAACGCTCTTGAGGAACAATACGCGGAAGTAACCAGCACCGACGAGATTCGCGAATATCAAAAGAAAAAACAAGCGCTTTACGACGAATACCGTTACAGCCCAGTGATGGGGTGTATCCCGCCACTGATCATGATTCCGGTTTTCATCGGCCTGTATCGGCTGCTGTTGTTAATGGCGAACCCGCTAGAAGGCGGTTCCGGACAGGCAGGCGCTGCGGGCAGCTCTGGCGCAGAAACGGGCATTGCGCCGGCAGAATCAATCGGCTTATTAACTGCCGCGGAGGTCAGCGACTTCCGTCACACAGAATTTTTAGGCATTCCGCTTCCGGCATTCGCCTCGATGGGCCCAGACCTAGAGCAGGCCTTTGGTATTAGCACCACGGAAGTCGTTTCTGGGATGATGCCCGCGCTGCTACTGGCTATTGCATTTACCACAATCAACTTGGTGATCAGTACCTTCCGCGCGTTCTATACCACTGAATGGTCGAATGCTATCGCGCGCCGGTTATTCAAATTCTTGATCGTGATGTCGGTATTTGTGCCGATCATGCTGTTCTTTGTCGCTTTTAACGTGCCGATCCCTTGGGCCATTATTATTTATTGGTTCATTAATAACTTGTGGACCTTGGTGCAATCGCTATTGTTCATTGTGCTGGTACGTGTGCGCTACCCACTGCGAGAAGAGCATCACGAGGCTCGACGTAAGTCACATCAATTATTCCGGCAGCGGAAAAAGGACCGTAAGCAGAGCAAACGGGAACGCAAACAAGAAAATAAGCGTGCGCGAAAAGATCCGGAGTATGCAAAAGAACTCGCCGCCACCCGCGCAGAAAAGCAACGCGCTGCAGAGCAGGAGCGCGCCGAGAAAAAGGAGCTGCGGAAAAAGCAGCAGCAAGCACGACTAGAGATTTCGCGTCAGCGCCGGGCGGAAAAGGCCGAAAAGAAGGCTGCCCAGGCTAGATCTACAAATGCCGACTCTCCGCAGGATACGACTACCGAAAATACCTCTAGCGACGCGAGCGATACCCCAAGGGAAGGTGGGCGCGACTAAATCGAATAGTCCGCTGGTGGCGCCGCTAACATCTGGCGCGCCAGGTCTCGTGCTGTCACCAGCGGGTTGATGCTGCGGGTCAGGCGTGCCCCGGCAAGCCCGCCATCGAGGAAAATAAGCAACTGCGAGGCCTGGGTTGCGGACGGGTAGCCATTTTTCTCGTTTAACAGCGTGGTCATGGTGTCATGCACCCAGCTACGGTGGTTCATGCACGCAGAAATGATTTGCCGTTCAGAGTCAGTCTCTGGCTTTGGATATTCGTTAGCTGCGTTGAGAAAGTGCGAGCCGCGAAAATCCTTTTTTGGTTCATCGTCGATGGCTTTATCGAAGAAAGCCAAAAGCTTGTCTTCCACATTGGTGAGTTCTGCCGTGCGCTGTTGCCAATCTTCCCGAAAGTCCTCGTCAAGTTTCTCGATATAGGCGGTCACCAGCGCGTCTTTGGAACCAAACAACGAATATAGCGAGGCTTTGGCAACATCTGCATCGCGTAAAATCCGGTCAATACCGATCACACGAATGCCTTCAGTGTCGAAAAGTTTGGTGGCAGAGTTGAGCAACCGAGTGCGGGGACTCGGGCGGTTCTGGCGACGGCTAGCCGTCGTCTTCTTCTTGGCGGTGCTCACTCCGGCTCCTTCCTGTTCTCAGCCGTATGCGCGATCAGACCACGCACCTGCACTAGTCGGTCTTCATACAATATAGACCACCCGGTTCAGTTCGCGCGCACTAGTAAGACTTTTTGTATTCAGATTTTGGTCACTAAAAAAGCCAGCCGGTAGAAACCGACTGGCTTAGTGCAGCTACTTTCGCAGCATTATTTCTTAATCGCATTCAGGATAGACAGCAGGATCACTGAACCAAGAATGGCTGTGAGCAGGCTGAACCAGAAACCACCGCCAGCAGCATCGAAGCCGAGCAGGCTCAGTAGCCAACCACCGAGTAGACCGCCGACGATGCCGACAAGGATGTTTCCGAAGAAACCCTGGCTAGAATCTTTAATTTTACCGGCGATCCAACCTGCCAAACCACCGATAATAATCCAGGCGATAATTCCCAAGCTAAGGGTTTCCATTTTTTACTCCGATTCTGGGCGAACAACCATCATTGGGCACGGCGCGGATTGCAACAGTGCACGAGAAGTCGATCCTAGCAGCATTCCTTTGAATCCGCCGCGGCCATGTGAACCGGTCACCAGCAGCTGAGCGTCTTCCGCGTTTTCCGCCAATGCCCGCACCGGACGATCCCGGGTCACGACCTTCTTCACCGGTACCTCTGGGTACTTCTTCACTAAAGCAGACAAGCGCTCATCCATCATCTGCTTTTGTTCTTTTTCAGTTTGTTCCCATTCCTTCTGCGCAGCCGTCAAGCCTGCCAGCGATGCCTGCACCTGCATATCCATCCAGGTGTTGATCGCAATCAGCTCAGAGCCACGGGCGTGCGCTTCGGCAAAGGCGTATTCAGTGGCTTTTTGGGAAACTTCAGAACCATCCACACCGACGACGACTGGGCCATACTTGGAGGATTCGGTAACTCCGGAATCTTCCCGAACCACCACGACTGGGCAGGTGGAGTGGGAAACTACCGCAGCAGAAACAGAGCCCATAACCATGCCAGACAAACCGCCCAGACCGCGGGAGCCCAAAACAATCATGGTGACGTCATTGGAGATCTCCAATAGCATGTCAATCGGAGAGCCCTCGGCCACCGTGTGACCGATCTTAATTTCAGGAGCCACTTCTAAAGCCAGCTTCCGCGCGGCTTCAATCTTGTCTAAAGTTTCGCCTTGCAGCTCGTCATAAAGCTCTTTCGGCGGAGCCATGCCTTCTGCATACAAAAACTGTGGCATCGTGTAGCTAGAAGCCAGACGTAGAGGAACCCCACGCTTTGCCGCTGCATTTGCTGCCCAACGGACAGCCTCGTTGGAAGCATCGGATCCGTCTACTGCTACTACAATGATATCTTCTTTGGACATTGTGACCGCCCTTTCTCCAGGTCGTTTTCAGCCATAACTGGTGAATACCTCTGACCGAACCTGATATGAGCAAATCCGGCGAAAATATCCCTTCCACCACCCAGTATAACCGCGATCACCGACACTGTCCGTAGATTTACAATGCACACCACGGCTGTTTCGTGCTCTTCATCGCGTCCAAAACCAAAGCCCTGTAAAGCGACAAGGCGTGGGAGGAGTGGGAAACCTTTTATTTATGTGCAGCTTCCGAGTTAGCTGGGTAGAGAAGCTGGAAAATACTGTGCAGTACCCGTGAGATGGTGGCGCCAATTTCAGAGGCAAAGAAGTTGGTGATTGGTTCTAAGAATGCGTTTAAATCCATAACGATATAATAAACGACATGCGCCGAAAGTCCACCCCGTTACCCATCAAAGATGGTCTGAACCCCACGCGCATCCGCATTCAAGGCGCCCCACCATCCGGAATTCGAGCTGTCGATGCCGTCGCCGAGGTAATTTTTTCCCAGAGACATCGCCACCCAGATGATAATTGGGAGGCGATTTACCAACGCTTTCGCGATCACGAGGTGGTGCGCCACAACGGCACCCCGCTTTCCCCCAACGAGCTGCTACCCGAAAATTGTGAGGTCTTCTTCTACAAAACCCCTGCCCCGGAAGCCGAAATTCCCTACCAGCTCACGATAATCCACCGCGACGATGACTTGCTGGTGGTCCACAAGCCACCGTTCATGGCTACGATGCCGCGGGCTCGCCACATTGTGCAAACCGCGACTGTGCAGTTGCGTCGGCTCACCGGTATCCCGGAGATTTCCCCTGCCCACAGGCTGGACCGTTTAACCTCCGGGTTGGTCGTGTTCACCACCCGCTCCGAACTGCGCGGGCCGTATCAAACCCTGTTCGCGCAACGTCAGGTATCCAAGGTGTACGAGGCCGTCGCGGCTTATGATCCAGAGTTGGCCGACTCGCTTGCTCACGACTGTCGGCTTAGCTGGCGTTCCCGGCTCGAAAAACACCCTGGCGAATTGCAGGGCCGCTTCGTGGAAGGCGAAACCAATGCGATCACCTATGTAGATGCCATCACTCCGTGCAGCCCGGCAGAACAAACCGAGCTGGAAAAAATCCACGGCCCGCAGCCACCACTGGCGCGTTACCGGTTGGCCCCGGTCACTGGTAAAACACATCAACTGCGCCTGCATATGTGGGCGGCAGGAGTACCCATCTTGGGCGATCCTGTTTATCCGCGGATATATAAAGAGGATGAAGAAGATTTTGCGGTGCCCATGCATCTCATCGCCCGGGAAATCTCTTTCACCGATCCGTTAAACGGCCGGCAGCGCAGTTTTCGTACCGAGCTAGGGGTGCTCGATACCTTGCAGCAAAGTTAAAGATTCGTTTTTAGTGGCTGCGATTTCGCTTACAGTGGCTGCCATGCAGCACTTCGTCGGCAAGCATGGGACGGGAATCTGTCCGCCCATCGATACGTTTGAGAACATTTTCGGCCGAAATCAGGCACATCGGCACCCCCACCCCGGGCGCGACAGTCGCACCGGCGTAGTAAAGGTTGGAGAGTTTTTTCGACTTATTCTGCGGTCGAAACATCGCAGATTGCCCTAGCGTGTGCGCCGGGCCCAGAGCACCACCGCGCCAAGCATGGAAATCCTTCGCGAAATCTCCTGGCGCGAGCGTATGCCGCACCACAATTCGCTCCGCCAAATCATTAACGCCTGTCACTTGGGCAATCCGAGCCACAGCCTTGTCGACGATAGCTGTTACCGCCGGTGATTCCTGCTGCGCAAAAGCAACATTATTGCGTTCGTCGGCATGATCGCCAGAACCGTAGCCAATCCCCAGATCGGCCGCTGTAGGTACTAGTACAAAAAGATTTTCGTAACCGGCAGGAGCCACTGTCGCATCGGTTGCCGAGGGCTTACACACGTACAGCGATAACGAACTCTTATTTTCGGGTAGCGCGCCGGTTGCCGAAAATACGGCAGAAAAATCCCTCTGCCACTCCGGGGACAGCAGCAATGAATGATGAGCTAATTCTGGAAGCGCTCCGCGAACGCCCAACATGGCCAGTACGACGCCGATCCCAGGGTCTTTTTTCGCAAAATACGTTTCGGGGTAACTTTGGTATTTGCGAGGAAGCAACACAGTTTCAGTGTGGTGCAGGTCTGCCGTGGACACCACGAGGTCAGGGTAATAAGTCTGGCTACCCTCCGCTGTCCGCACCTCGACGCGCTTGATATGAGCCTTATCCGCCTGTGCACCGGAGTACAACGTGCTGCGGTCCTGCTGGCTGGAGCGTCGTGGGCTGTTGTTGCGATCCGCGCAATCCAGACGAACAACCTCGGATCCTAATTCGAAGCGGACACCATGCTCGTGCGCCAATTGTGCGACTGCATCTACAATAGCCCGGAAACCACCAGTTGGATATCGCACCCCCAGTTCCAAGTCAGTGTGGCTCATCAAGTGGTACAAACTCGGGGCTGTACTTGGTTGGGTCGAAAGAAACACCGCTGGATATTGCAGAATTTTACGCAGACGGTGATCGCGAAACTGCTTCTCGACGAACTGCTGTAGGGGAACCAACAAAAACCGGAGCAGATGCCCGGAACGGCGCAGGACCTCTGGCTGAAAAAACGCAGACGCTGAACGGAAGGTAGTGTACAAAAAATGACTGAGGGCAACGGAATAAACCAGGTGTGCGGATGCCAGGTAACTACGCAAGCGTGCTCCTGCCCCTGGCTCAATCGATTCAAATAACTCCGCGACCTTGTCTGCCCCACGGGGCACATCGACGTATTCGCCGACGTCTGTCCACACGCGGTAACCCGGATCAAGCACCGACAGTGATAACTGCGCGGCGGTACTTGTACCCATGATGCGGAAAAATTGATCGTATGCTTCTGGCATCAAATACCACGAGGGCCCGGTTTCAAACCGAAACCCGGAGTCGGATATTTCGCCAATTCTGCCACCAACGGACTCATTCTTGTCGACGACCGTGACCGCAAACCCGCGCCTTGCCAGAAGCCCGGCGGTAGCAAGCCCGCTGATACCGGCGCCTATCACCAACACTTGGGGTTTCATGCGCCTGCCTTCCGGGTTAGTTTGTGTAGCGCGGCACCATAACCGGAACGAAATATTGCCTGACTGACTAGCCGGGTTTTAACCGGCTTCGGGACCGATAACCTGCGTTTGTTAGTGCCTGCACCGATAACCGCTTCCGGGTGCCGGCAGAGTTTGCGCGCTAATTCCAAGTAAATTTCGGATGCCGCGGCTACCGCCGGTTGAACGCTGGGAGGGAGTAATTTGATTGTTCGTGCGCCTGCTAGCAGATCGGAGCGAGCTTCTGCCAAGATGCTGTTGAATGCTTCTTCTGCGGACGGTGCGGACAAGCGAGGGTAATAATCGCGCCGACGAACTGTAGTGTCTTCAGTGTAGTCTCTGAGGAAATTGATTTTTTGTAAGCCGGCGCCGAGGCGTTGTGCCCCCTCCTGTATCCGTGACCAGGTAGCTGAATCTGGGCGTGGTGTCTCGGCGTAAAAAATATCGAGGCATAGCAGTCCTATGACTTCCGCGGAACCATAGATGTATTCTTGCAGCTCTGTGTCAGCAAAGCTGGTCGTACTCAGATCCATGCGCATTGAGCGAAAGAATGCTTGCAAGTGTTCTTCTGGGAATCGACACCGTCGGGCAGTATTGGCGTAAGCGTGCACAATCGGGTCAGTATGAAAACGCTTGTCCGGTGCATTAAGGATGGTCTGTTCATAAGAGGCTAAAGCATTGCTCATGCAATGAGTATTGCCCGCGAGAGAGTTTGCTTTGTGCAGGGTTCCATCAACTATTTCATCCGCTATTCGGACTACCGCGTAGAGGTTGCGGATGTCTCGCCGAATAGGTTTCGGATACAGGCAGGTCGCGATATGAAAGCTGCTTGAATACTGCTTTATGACGGCGCTGGCAGCTTTGTCGGCTGTAGCATCGTAGAGGCTTAGGGATTCATAGCTAACGTTGTCGCTCATCCATTCGTCGCCTCTCTATATTCAAGAATCTAACTGTGGATATGTTTGTGGCCCGTGGTTGAATGCACCACCAGGGTGCACCCAACCACGGGCCAAACAAACAACCAAACATGAAATTATATAGTGTCGGCAGCAACCTACTCTCCCACACCCTCCCGAGTGCAGTACCATCAGCGCGACGCAGGCTTAGCTTCCGGGTTCGGAATGGGACCGGGCGTTTCCCTGCCGCTATCAACCACCGACACAACCAACCAGACAACACACAAAAAACCATGTGCCCGTCAACCACACAAACACGGCGTGGTGTGTCAAACACTGCATAGTGGACGCAAAGCACAACAAAAATTAATCTCTCACGAAAAACACCAGCCAAAAACCGGTATG
>NZ_JIAH01000003.1 GCF_000688415.1 Corynebacterium pseudodiphtheriticum DSM 44287 | reverse complement strand
TCCCGAAGTTACGGGGACATTTTGCCGAGTTCCTTAACCACAGTTCACCCGAACGCCTTAGTATTCTCAACCTGACTACCTGTGTCGGTTTAGGGTACGGGCCGAATATGCACTCGCTAGAGGCTTTTCTCGACAGCATAAGCACACCACATTCACCCAAAAAAGGGCTACGCATCACGCCTCAGCAAACAGTGCCCGGATTTACCAATGGCACCAACCTCAACGCTTACACCAACAATCCAATAAGCGGCGTGGCTGCCCCACTGCGTCACCCCATCACTTGGACCACAGATCAGGCCCCACAAACTCAACCCATCAACACACTCAAAGAGCATAATCAATGAGTCTCACACGTGGTTAGTATCACTGCTTTACCATTGACGCACACACTCGGGTACCAGAATATCAACTGGTTATCCATCGACTACGCCTGTCGGCCTCGCCTTAGGTCCCGACTCACCCTGGGAAGACGAACTTGACCCAGGAACCCTTAGTCATCCGGCGGTAAGGATTCTCACCTTACAATTCGTTACTCATGCCTGCATTCTCACTCGCACACAATCCACACGTGTTCACACTCATGCTTCACCTCATGCACGACGCTCCCCTACCCAACTAAAAATAGTTGCCGCGGCTTCGGCGGTGTACTTGAGCCCCACTACATTGTCGGCGCAGAACCACTCGACCAGTGAGCTATTACGCACTCTTTCAAGGATGGCTGCTTCTAAGCCAACCTCCTGGCTGTCATCGCGATCCCACATCCTTTTCCACTTAGTACACCCTTAGGGGCCTTAGCCGGCGATCTGGGCTGTTTCCCTCTCGACTATGAAGCTTATCCCCCACAGTCTCACTGCCGTAGAACACTTCAATGGCATTCGGAGTTTGTCTGATGTTGCTAAGATGATAGTCCCGCTCAACCAAACAGTAGCTCTACCTCCACCAAGCTAACCTACGACGCTGCACCTAAATGCATTTCGGGGAGAACCAGCTATCACGGAGTTTGATTGGCCTTTCACCCCTACCCACAGCTCATCCCCGCAGTTTTCAACCTACGTGGGTTCGCGCCTCCACAACCTCTTACAGCTGCTTCACACTGGCCATGGGTAGATCACCCCGCTTCGGGTCCAGGACATGCCACTACAACACCCTAATTAGGATTCGCTTTCGCTACGACTACCCCACACGGGTTAACCTCGCGACATGCCGCTGACTCGCAGGCTCATTCTTCAAAAGGCACGCCATCACACAACAAAAGGTGCTCTGACGGATTGTAAGCACATGGTTTCAGGAACTATTTCACTCCCCTCCCGGGGTACTTTTCACCATTCCCTCACGGTACTATCCGCTATCGGTCACACTAAGTATTTAGGCTTACCGGGTGGTCCCGGCAGATTCACGGCAGATTCCACGAGCCCGCCGCTACTCGGGAAACAACAACCAACACGCACATGCCTTCAACTACAGGACTCTCACCTACTCCGGTGGGCCATTCCAAACCACTTCACCTAACACGCACGCATCAGCACAGCCATGGTAGTGACTGAACAATTGCTCCCAACAACCCCACACATGCAACCCCTACCAGGTATCACACACATGCAGTTTAGCCAACATTCGCGTTCGCTCGCCGCTACTAACGAAATCACTATTGTTTCCTTCTCCTACGGGTACTGAGATGTTTCACTTCCCCGCGTAACCCCCATACTGACTATAAATTCACCAGCAGGTGACTGCGAATAACCACAGCCGGGTTTCCCCATTCGGACATCCTCGGATCAACGCTCGATTGACAACTCCCCGAGGCATAACGCAGCCTTCCACGTCCTTCATCGGCTTAGCATGCCAAGGCATCCACCATGTGCCCTTACAACACACAACAAAATAAACACAAAAGAAAAAAATTACAGCACACACAACACAACAAAAGCTGCATCATGCGCACAGATGCTCGCGTCCACTATACAGTTCTCACACACCACACCAACCACAACCACAAGCAAACAAAAAACCGTTCACCCACAGCCATGATGGTCAACGAACAACACACAAGTGCTGCCCGAGACACCCAACAACGTGCCAACACACAAAAAAATGATACCCACTCAACCAAGTGAAAACAGAATGCAAACCCACAAACAAAAAATAATAACGCTGCAACCCACACACCCACCTACAGGTGCATGAACAACAATCACAGCAAAACACTGACCACCCACAACTGTGGAAACAATCAGTGCACAATAAAAACTCCTTAGAAAGGAGGTGATCCAGCCGCACCTTCCGGTACGGCTACCTTGTTACGACTTCGTCCCAATCGCCGATCCCACCTTCGACGGCTCCCTAAACGAGTTTGAGCCACCGGCTTCGGGTGTTACCAACTTTCATGACGTGACGGGCGGTGTGTACAAGGCCCGGGAACGTATTCACCGCAGCATTGCTGATCTGCGATTACTAGCGACTCCGACTTCATGGGGTCGAGTTGCAGACCCCAATCCGAACTAAGACCAGCTTTAAGCGATTAGCTCACCCTCACAGGCTCGCTGCGCATTGTACCGGCCATTGTAGCATGTGTGAAGCCCTGGACATAAGGGGCATGATGACTTGACGTCGTCCCCACCTTCCTCCGAGTTAACCCCGGCAGTCTCTCATGAGTCCCCACCATAACGTGCTGGCAACATAAGACAAGGGTTGCGCTCGTTGCGGGACTTAACCCAACATCTCACGACACGAGCTGACGACAGCCATGCACCACCTGTACACTAGCCACAAGGGAAACTACATCTCTGCAGCGATCCAGTGTATGTCAAGCCCAGGTAAGGTTCTTCGCGTTGCATCGAATTAATCCACATGCTCCGCCGCTTGTGCGGGCCCCCGTCAATTCCTTTGAGTTTTAGCCTTGCGGCCGTACTCCCCAGGCGGGGCGCTTAATGCGTTAGCTACGGCACAGAAACCCCAAAAGGTCCCTACACCTAGCGCCCACCGTTTACGGCATGGACTACCAGGGTATCTAATCCTGTTTGCTACCCATGCTTTCGCTCCTCAGCGTCAGTAACTGCCCAGTAACCTGCCTTCGCCATCGGTGTTCCTCCTGATATCTGCGCATTTCACCGCTACACCAGGAATTCCAGTTACCCCTACAGTACTCAAGTCAGCCCGTATCGCCTGCACGCCCACAGTTAAGCTGTGGAATTTCACAGACGACGTGACAAACCACCTACGAGCTCTTTACGCCCAGTAATTCCGGACAACGCTTGCACCCTACGTATTACCGCGGCTGCTGGCACGTAGTTAGCCGGTGCTTCTTCTCCAGGTACCGTCACAAAACGCTTCGTCCCTGGCGAAAGGAGTTTACAACCCGAAGGCCGTCATCCCCCACGCGGCGTCGCTGCATCAGGCTTGCGCCCATTGTGCAATATTCCCCACTGCTGCCTCCCGTAGGAGTCTGGGCCGTATCTCAGTCCCAATGTGGCCGACCAACCTCTCAGTCCGGCTACCCGTCGCCGCCTTGGTAGGCCATTACCCCACCAACAAGCTGATAGGCCGCGGGCTCATCCTACACCGAAAAAACTTTCCACCACACACACTAAAGCATGGTCCTATCCGGTATTAGACCCAGTTTCCCAGGCTTATCCCAGAGTGCAGGGCAGATCACCCACGTGTTACTCACCCGTTCGCCACTCGAGTACCTCCGAAGAGGCCTTTCCGTTCGACTTGCATGTGTTAAGCACGCCGCCAGCGTTCGTCCTGAGCCAGGATCAAACTCTCCATAAAAAATCAGAAAAAGAGTCTGATAACCTAGTCAAAAAACTACAAAAGAAAAATCAAAGAGCAACACTTACTCAAAACGATTAATCAAATGCAGAAACAAAAAGGATCCACATCCCACTAATCAAGTAAGTATCAAAAATAATAAGTACATTGACACGCTATTGAGTTCTCACACAACACCACCACCCCACTACTCAAGCAC
>NZ_JIAH01000002.1 GCF_000688415.1 Corynebacterium pseudodiphtheriticum DSM 44287 | reverse complement strand
GATCCAGCGGGTGCTGACGTTAAAGAGTGCGGCGGCATCTTTATGACTCATGCCGGTCGCGAGGATGGTTTCGACGATGACTTTGTTGGAAGTGTGTTTCTTGCCCATGCTCTATTTTGGGCGGAAGTATGTCTCGCTACATCCTAAGGTGGTGCGTGTGTCCTCATTGTCCCTGTTGGGGTGGTTGTGTGAGAACAGCGGAACGATGTTGTGGCACATCAGAGCCTTGAGGGGCGGAAGGATGTCGTGAGACAGAGCGGAACGATGTCATGGAATCAGACACCACATCCTCCGCCAATATTAAATCTCGAGACATCGTTCCCAGATCGGTGCCTCGAGATTTTTCTTTTTCACACCGCAACCCGGGTCTCAGCGACGGGTTATGCGAAAAATCCTCCAAGATTTCGTCCGCATCCCCAAAAGTGTGTCCGGCCGGGGCGTCGACCAGCGTATTGTGCATTTTTACAAATAGTGAACGAAAAAGGCCACTTTCAGCGGGCCTATTTGTAAAAATGCACCAAAACAGGATCACCGCCGGTGGAATGGCTGGGTAAATCGTTTTCTAGGGACGCAAGAAGATCGCGGGCTTGAGTAGCTTGCTCTCGGCGGGTGATGACCGCCTCGATTAACTCCCGTCCGCTGGAGAAATTCTGCTGTGGGCGTTTGTTGGGTTGTGGTGTGGTCTGTCCGATCATGGTTCTCACCTCATCGCGTAGATGGAACAGTTGGTCGGCCCTGTGGCGTTGACACTTCCCATTGATCGGGTTCACCCTGATCCACGCCTACGCCGAGAGGTTTCGTGGCAGAGTCCGCACTATTGTCACTTGAAGTGTCCCAGGTTTTGTTCCGTTTGAGTAGATGGGAAAATCTTCGAACATGCCCAAAAACTTGACCAGGATGCGAAGGACCGCGTGGTCCGTCTCGTCGAAGACCACATCTTGGCGAAAAATATGTCGATGCACCCCGCAGAAGGAGACCGCCACGTCTCGCAACAGTAACAGTCCATCGTGGTTGTCTCCCTTCTATTCTGGTGCGTCCCGGCGATCCAAGAGGATCATTGGCATCTTCTCCACCCTAGAGAACCTAGCCAATATCACCCTCTCCAAAGGAGATCGTGCTGCCATTCAGGCAGGGCGCCAGGCCATTGCCAATTTTATAGTCACCAACGGCGACGAAATTTCGCCACATACATCCGAGTATGAGGTTATGCTGGTTAGTTCAGCAGGCTACGCACAAGATGAGGAGCCTGTATTTTACTACCGCTTCACCGTCCGAAACGGAACCGCTGACGCACCCCCAGACGAGAGCCTGAACCGAGGAGTAGTCCGCCCCGATGACAGCCTTTAACCTTCTGCGAAACAATGCTGGACTGATCAGCCTGGGAATCCTCCTGTCATTGTTGTCTACCGCTGTTACTCTTCTTCAACCCGCACTTGTTGGCCAGTTGATATCCGGAGTGAGTAGCGGCGAGTTTCAGCAACCACTGATGCTCCTACTCTTAACTATTCTGGGAACATCCGTTTTGACAGCCGCTACAATGTACGTGGTATCCATCGCAGCGGATCGAACAGTCCGCGACATGCGTAAGAAGATCACGAAGCACCTTCTCTACCTGCAGATGAGGGAGTTTGAGAAAGGGGGTCGGGCAGCTTCACCACACGGGTAACGTCGGACACCTCCATCGTTAGCACAGCTTTCTCTTCTACCCTTACTGATTTCGCGGGTGGGTTCACCGTAATCATCGGTGCACTCATTTATATGGCTGTGGTGGACTGGAAATTACTCTTGGTCGTAGTTGCAGTGCTGCTGATAGCCCTAGTGATAATTCTAGCTATTTCAAGTTCCCTACAGAATCTTTCGTCGAAAGTTCAGGACCACCTTGCAGCGCTCGGAGAAATCTTACAGTCAGCGCTATCAGCAATTCGTACCATCAAGGCCTTCCGAGTCGAGAAAAAGGTCATTGGCAACTTGTCCACCGAGATTGACCACGCCTACCGGAATCGGCGAAAGATGAGCTTCGTCGAAGCTGTTCTTGACCCCTTGAGCACTGTGGCTTCCTACATGGCACTTCTCGCGGTCGTCATGTTCGGATCCATTAGGTTAAACAACGGTGATTTGTCGGGAGAGGCACTTACCATCTTCGTTACCGCACTATTCCTAATGCTCGCCCCCATCGTGCAGGTATCCCAGTCCCTCGGAGCCTTCTTTGAGGCTAGGGGGGCACTGAGCAGAATTAACCAGCTCTTCGATCTCGAAGTTGAAGATTCAGCCGGACACGATTCGCTTCCAGAGCTTTGGCCCACTCCCCCAGGGTCCATCGAGTTCGAGTCGGCATCGTTCAGCCGAGAGGGCCAAACCATCTTAGATAACGCAACTGTAACGGTTCGACCAGGTGAGAAAGTGGCACTCACAGGAGCTTCTGGTACGGGAAAAACCACAATATTCAGTCTTCTACTGAAATTCTATGACCTCTCGGCCGGCCACATCCGTGTCGGAGGGCGGGATCTTAGTGACTGGAACAGAAAAGATCTTCGCACTGTGATCACCTACGTCGAGCAGGAACCTGACTTGCTTCCGGGGACACTCAGAGAAAACCTTACTCTCGGGACAGAAAACAGTTCCGATGACAAAATTCTTTGCACATTGCTAAATCAGTTCGGACTGGGAAATTTCGCCAGTACCGACGGCCTAGACCGATTAGTAGGATCCGGCAATAGCGGATTGTCCGGAGGAGAGCGACAGCGAGTTGCCATCATCCGTGCCATCCTTCAAAAATCGCTGGTCATCCTTGTAGATGAGCCAACATCCGCTCTCGACTCAGTATCAGCAGAGTTGTCCATGAACAGCCTCTTGGAGACGGATTCCACAGTCATCTTTACATCCCACGACACAAACATCACGAATCTGGCAGAACGGATTCTAGTGGTCACCGACGGGAGAATCGTCGAAAGTACGCCGAACAGCAGGGAGTCTTCAAATGCGTAAACATGTTCTCGTCACCGGCGCGACCTGACCCCCGGACCGGACTTGATGTGCATTTTTACAAATAGTGAACGAAAAAGGCCACTTTCAGCGGGCCTATTTGTAAAAACGCACCAAATCAGGATCACCGGCGATGGGATGACTTCACAGCACCGCGACGGGGCGAAGACCCCCGATTAACCTATTAGCCCCGCGGTGGCGGCGCCATTCCCAACGCGACATCCACGAAGTCGTCGAGTTTTTGCTGGTCTTCGCCACGCAGCAAGATCGCCAGCATCCGCATAAGGCCGTGGGCTATTTCTTGCTGCTCACTTCCAGGATCCCCGGAATTCCCGGTGACCCCTGCAGCCCCAGCTTTCTGCGGGCAGAGCGCATCCACCCCAGCTTGGTAATTACCTTTGCGCAGTTGTTGGAACACACTAATTGCTTCCAGCCAGGCGCATTCTTTGTCGACTGCTTGCGACATCACAGGCTCCTTCCTTGCAAGCGGGATTGGTTCACGCAAACTTTGTTAAACTTCATGCTACTGAACTTAATTGTTCATTAAGTTCTAGCTTCTGATTGCTAGCCAGCCTACTAGGCATATAGAAAGGATGTTGCGTATGAGCAACCAAGCAACTGACAGCACCCCAGTAACCAAAAGCAACCAGGTACCGTCGACAAGCGATAAACGACGCGTCACGGTGCTGGTCGGCAGCCTGCGCGGCGGATCATTCGCGCGCAAAATCGCCAAGCAAGCCATCGAATTACTGCCGGAAGATTGCACCGGCACCATCGTCGAAATTGGGCACCTGCCGTTGTACAACTTCGACTACGACGACCCAGAAGTCACCGATGTGCAGACCCCAGACTCCTACACCGAATTCCGTGAAACCGTCAAAGCCTCCGACGGCATTTTGTTCGTGACCTCCGAAAACAACCGCACCATCCCGGCGTGCCTGAAAAACGCCATCGACATCGGCTCCAAACCAAACTCAGATGTCGCCTGGAAACACCTCCCGGCTGGCATCATCAGCCATTCCGTCGGGCGCATGGGCGGCTACAGCTCGCAGAAGAACCTGCGCCTGGCACTCTCCTACTTCGACATGCCCACCCCAGGCCAGCCTGAGGTCTTCCTGGGACAGTCGCCGAGCTTGCTTGACGACGCCGGCGCGTTCAACAACGACAAAACCCGCGACTTCGTCGCTGACTACCTGCGGCGCTTCGCCGAACTCATGCGCTAGGTACGTGCCACGGCTCTAGGTTCGTGCCACGGCTCTAGACTGGCAGCATGAGCCTCATGCGGGATAAGTCTTTGTGGCGCCAAGTACTGGTGCAAACACCTCTGCTGGTGCTGCTGTCACTCGCAGACGTTGATTTCGATCCCGGTCTTACTCCCCGGCCCCCGGGTGCGCTTACCGCAGCTATCACCGCGGTGCTCTGGGTGGGTTTGTTGTGGCAACGCCGCCGCCCGGAGCCAACACTGATGCTATTGGCGGCAACACTGACCGTACTGGCGGTTGCCACCAATGGGTTTTCGTTGCTGGGCTATGCGGTGGTCTGTTGGCAAGCATATTTCATCGCCGCCAACCTGCCGGTGCGCCGCAAACTCTGGGTGACGTTGCTGCTGCTCGGCGCCGTCGGCACGCTGGTGCTGTCCGCGGTGCGCAGCTATTTTTTCCTACACCAGATTCTCGGGCTGGATAGCACCCTTGGCCTGCAACAGTTTTTCGTTTTGCATTCCGCGCTCATCTTCATCACCCTCCTTTCCATCGCGCTGTGTTGGCAATTGGGGCTGCGTAGCCGCCGCCGACGCCTGCGATTAGAAGAACTCCATGCCCGCGCGGAGCTCGCCGCTGTTACCGAACGCACCCGCATTGCGCGCGAGATGCACGATATTGTCGCCCACTCGCTCACCGCGGTTATCGCGCAGGCCGACGGCGGGCGCTACGCCGCGCGCCATAACCCCGAGGCCGCACTGCAGGCTTTAACCACCATTTCGCACACCGGCCGGGACGCATTGACGCAAATGCGCCAGTTGCTCAGTGTTTTGCGTGACGATGACACCCGCGAGACATCCTCGTCGCCGGGTCTGGAACGCATCGAAGAATTGTTGCACGAGGCCCAGCGCGGTGGCGTGCATATCGATTGGCACGAGACCGGCACCCGTCGACAGTTAGACCCTGCCCGTGGATTGACGGTGTATCGCATCGTGCAGGAGGCACTGACTAACATCATGAAGCATGCCGGGCCCACCAACGCGCGCCTGAAAGTCGACTGGTCTGCGGCTTCGTCGGTACGCGTGAGCGTCGACAATGCTCCAGGAACCGGTGTGTATGAGGCCGTGGATTCTACCGGTCGTGGTTTGCAGGGCATGCGTGAGCGCGCCCGCATCCATGGTGGCACCGCGCGCTGGGGCGACTCGCAGTATTATGAAGGCGGTTTCAACGTCACGGTGGAGATTCCAACATGAGCGGCCAAAGGATGAACATGGACACGACGCGCCCAATCACGGTCGGGCTTGCCGACGATCAGCCGCTGGTGCGCACCGGTTTTGCCATGGTGCTGGATTCGCAGGACGACATCACGGTGGCTTGGCAAGCCGACAACGGCACGGTGGCTATTAACCAGGCAGCGAATGATCCGGTGGACGTGGTGTTGATGGATATTCAAATGCCAGACACCGATGGCATCACCGCAACCCGTGAAATTTTAAAAATTCACCCCGATACGCGAATCATCGTCTTGACGACGTTTGAAAACGACGATTATATTGTCGGCGCAATCGAAGCCGGAGCCAGCGGATACCTGCTCAAAGACAGCGAACCGGAAGATCTGCTGCAGGCAGTGCGAACCGTGGATGAATCCACCGCGATCATCTCTCCGAAAGCCACCGCCCGCCTGTTGCGCAGCATGCGCTCTGGCAACGCCGGAAGCTCGGGCGGCGTGGGCATCGACAAGCAGCACCGCTCCAGCGACAACTCTGCAAGCGACAACGCCGCAACAGAACCGCTTACCCCGCGCGAGACAGAAATCTTGCAGTTGATGGCCCGCGGGCTGTCGAACCAAGAAATTTCGCAGGAGCTGTTCGTCTCCATGCCGACGGTAAAAACCCATGTCACCCACATTTTGCGGAAAACCAACTCGCGCGACCGGGTGCACGCGGTACTCTATGCCGTACATCATGGGCTGGGCTGAACCGCAACCTCATACCCCGGTATGAGGCCTAAATTTCCACCCACAGCACTATATACACGGCTAGCAGCTACTGCCATACTGGTGGCATGATCACAGTTGAACAACTAACCAAAAAGTATGGCGCGAAAACCGCCATCAAAGATTTGACGTTCCAGGTCCCCGACGGGTCGGTCACGGGCTTTTTGGGCCCCAACGGTTCCGGCAAGTCGACGTCTATGCGCTGCATCCTCGGGTTGGATAAGCCCAGCAGCGGGCAGGCCTTCGTGGATGGCACGGAATTTTCCCGGGTGCGCAACAAACCCGCGCAGGTCGGCGCTTTGCTGGAAGCCACCTGGTTTAACCCGGGCCGCAGCGGGCGCGCGCACTTGCGGGTGCTGGCCTACGGCGCGGGAATCTCTGCTGCCCGTGTCGACGAATGCCTGGAAATCGTGGGCCTTTCTGATGCCGCGAACAAAAAGATCGGCGGATACTCACTGGGCATGAAACAACGCCTCGGTTTGGCCGGCGCGTTGTTGGGTGATCCGAAACACCTGATCCTCGACGAGCCAGTCAACGGCCTGGACCCAGAAGGTGTGAGCTGGATGCGGCACACCATCCGCCACCTCGCTAGCGAAGGCCGCGCGGTGCTGGTTTCCTCGCACTTGCTTTCCGAGATGGAGCAGACCGCCGACCGCCTAGTGGTGATTGGTCGCGGTGAGATGATCGGCGAATACAGCATGGAGGAATTTCTGCGCGGCGGCACCAAAGTGGTGGTGGAAACCGGTGGCGACGACGTCGACAAGCTCACGCAGCGTTTGCAATCAGCCGGGTTGGACGTGTCGACGCGGGATGCTGGCGCGTTGGCGCTGGAGGTTCCGGAAAATACGGAGGAAATTGAAATCCGCCGGCTCGTCGGCAAGCTGTCTGCCGAACACCAAATCCCAATTATTGGTCTGCGCACCGAATCGCAGAACCTGGAGCAGCGTTTCTTGACTGCTACCGCCGATGCCCAAGAATATTCCACCCGGAAAGGCGCTTAAACCATGAATGTAGTCCGCTCAGAAATTGCAAAACTAACGAGCCTGCGCAGCACGTGGGTCTACGCGATCCTGCTGGTGGGTTCGATTGTTGGACCCGTCGTGTTGATGGGGCTGTTCGCCTCGGATGCCACGACGGATTTTTATTGGAATGACCTGCTGATTGCCGGGGGGCTGTTTCAGATGCTCGCGATTATCTATGCTGCGGCATCGACCTCACGCGATCTGGCGCACGGCATGCACGGGCAGGCATTTTTGACCCAACCGCAGCGTTGGAACTGGTTAGCGGCAAAAATGCTGGTCACCGGGGTGTTTGTGCTGGTGTTGCTGGCGGTTTCTATCGGGATATCGCTCGTGGTCGCGCCAGTTTTTGGTTTGCACCTAGATTCCAGTGAAGCCACCAGCATCCTGTGGGCTGTGCTCATTGGTTACCCGTTGTATGCCGTGGCTGCGGTTGGTTTGGCCGCGCTGGTGCGTTCGCAGATCGCGGCGGTCGGGCTACCGATCGTCTGGATGCTGATCGTCGAGCAACTGCTGGCCTCTGCCGCGATGATCTACGAATTCCTACGCCCAGTCGCCCAATTGCTGCCTAACACCACCTTTGAATCGTTGACCACCGGCTTCGCTTTCTACGACTACATCCACACCGGCTGGGCTGGTGCCGCAGTGCTTATTGGCTGGCTGGTCGTGCTGTGTGGGCTGGGCTTTCTCGCCAACCAAAAGCTCGATGTGAAGTAGGGGTTACGAATTACCCGATCACCCGCGCCGCTGCTGCACGTACAGCACACCGCCGAAAAACGCCCAGCACCAGTGCGCAATAAGCAAGAGCAGCATTGGGGTGCCGACGATCATCCAAGCGTTATGGCCGCTGGCGTTAGTCAGTTGATTCAAGCCCGAGACCACCGTTCCCACCGGGAATACGCAGGACCACCAGGTGGGGTTATATGCCATGGAATTGCGGAATACTTGCGGCCAGTGTTTCGAGGCCGCGATGAGCAGTACCGGTATGCCGATCACCATGAGCACCACACCGGATACGTAGGCAAAATGATCCCAGGGTGCGCTGTGCCCCAGCAACTGCGCCCCGGCTGTGGTCTGGCCAATCACGCCGAGGGGAATCCAATAAATGGTGGTGAAGTTCAGCGGCATTTTTAATTTCTGTCGGGCCAGGCCGATATACACCGCTATCAACACCGGGACCGCTGTAATCAGCGGCATCAACAGCCCCACTACGCCAATGGCATGCACAAGAAACGACAACGTTCCGTTACCACCGGTATCAGTGATGTGCTGGGACAGTGTTCCCGCCGGGGCTCCGGCCACGGCAGGCGCAAGCAGCGGTAACGCCCAGGTGAAGTTGGCCGCCGAATACTGCGCGCTCGGCAAATAGACCAGGTACCGGACAGTCACCACGAAGGCGAGCGCAGTACCGAAAATCCAGTAGACGGTGTGCAACCACCACCAGCCAAGAACCGCGGAGGTACCCATTGACAGCGAAAGCATCCCCATGGCGGTCATCGCCCAGGCCGGGAGGTGCTCCGCTACAAACGGCGGGTTGCGGTGTCGGACAAATCCGGCAGTCACCCAAGCCAGCATGGCCGTCGCAACGAAATACCAGGCCACCGCCGCTGCGTGACCGAAGGCGTTAGCTCCCCAGTAGGCTTCAGCGCCCAGTGCGAGCGCCGCCGTCCCCATCACAGACGCAGCCCACCCGGGGCCAGCGGGCGGCAGGCTCAGTGCAGCGTGTTTCTGCCGTGGCGCGGGCGGTTCATGGTGCAAGTGCGGCGTTGTAGTCACCCACCCCACTCTAGACGCGATCTACATCACAGCAACGTCGGGCCTAATTTTCATCAACTATTGTTTACTCCGGTCACAGTGCTATTGTTCTATCAATCAGATGATCACGATAGGCAAAACTCAGCAATAAGGACCACCGTGGCGCGACCGAAAACCAACCAGCAAGGGCGCATGCAGTCCGGGGAGCAGCTGCGCGTTCTTGCCGACGTCGCCACGCCATTTTTTGCCGCCGAGTTTCTCATGAACCTCGCGCTGACGGTCCCGCACGCGATTTTGACGCCACTGCTGCTGGACAAGGGATTAAGCCTGTCGCAGATCCTGCTAGTCCAGGCCGGTTTTAGCGTCGCGGTATTGCTTTTCGAATTCCCCTCGGGCTCCATCGCAGACATGATCAGCCGCCGCACGCTGTATTTTATTTCCCGCCTCGTGTTCTGCATATTCTTTCTGATGGTGATTTTCGGGCACGGCTTTCCGTTGATGCTGCTGGCCTGGATCGTTTATGGCTTGGCGACGGCCTTAGAGTCCGGCACCCTGGATGCCGCGCTGATCAACAATGCAAAAAGGCAGGGCCCAGCAGGCACGGTGGGTGAGCCGGATCATGTTGAATCACGTATTTCCTGGTTGGTGCGCAAGGAAGGGCAAAGTGCGTACCTCGGCATGATGATCGGCAGCACCATCGGCGCGCTGCTGTATTTATCGATGGGCGCGAATATTTATTTCATTTCTGTTGGAGCCACGGTGATTTCCGTCGTCACGATTGCGCTGTTCTTCCGGATCCCGGAGCAACACAAGGTAGCAACCGTCGGCGGGAATGAAGCCGGGGCGAGCGTCGACAAGCATGATGCTGCACGGATTGGCGGTGCGCGCAGGCTGTGGCAGGAGCTGAGATCACACGCGCGTGCCACCGTGGAGGAGATGCGGGATTCGGCGGCGTTGCGGCAATTTTTGCTGCTTGCGGTGATCGCGCAGGCGTTTTTACAGTTGCATTTTCAATTGTGGCAGGCCGTCGGCTTGGAAAAGGGCTTCGGAGAGTCGCACCTGCTGTTTTTATATTTGCTGTTTATCGGGATGGCGTTTGGTGCTTCTTTTATTCGCCCGGAGGTGCTGTTCCAGCGGCGCGCGCTCGTGGTTGCCGGTGTGGTGGCGTTCCCGGGGTTGGCGTGGCTGTCGTATCTTGTCGACGGCTGGGTATACCTGGTGTTTTACGGGGCGCTGGCGTTTTTACTGATCGTTTTTGCCAACTATTCCGCCTTCGGGGTGCGGCGGGCGTCGTCAGTGGAACGCATCGGTGCTGTGACCTCGCTGGTGGGCGTCGTCGGGCGCATAGGGGCGATCGGGGTATTGGCTGTGGCCTCAGTGTTTGTGAATTTTTATAGCGCGGCGGCGGTGGCTTCCGGCGGGTTCGTGGTGCTGGTCGTGTTGGGGCTGGGATGGGTTGGTCTGCGACGGTGGCAAGTGGGGCAAAAGTAATTAGTCCACGGGCCCCGGGCAGATCGAACTAACCGCGCCGCTGCTGAACATAACGCACACCACCGAAAAACGCCCAGCACCAGTGCGCAATGAGCAGCAACAACAGCACATTACCGATGCCAATCCACACGGCTTGGCCGCTGGCGTTATTCATGTGGTTAAGGCCCGAGACCACAGTTCCCAACGGGAACACGCAGGACCACCAGGTCGGGTTATACGCCATGGAATTGCGGAATACTTGTGGCCAGTGTTTCGAGGCCGCAATAATCACTACGGGAATGCCGATTACCATGGCCACCACGCCAAAACCGTAGGCAATACTGCCCCATGGTTCGCTGCGCCCCAACAACTGCGCCGCGGCCGTAGCCTGACCGACCAACCCGAGCGGGATCCAATAAATAGTGATGAAATTCGGCGGTATTTTTAGTTTCTTCCGCCCCAACCCACTATAAATCGCCACCAGCAACGGCACAGCTGTCACCAACACCAGCAACAAACCGACTACGCCGATAGCGTGCACAAGAAACGATAGTGTGCCGCTACCACCGGCATCGGTGATATGCCGGGCGAGCATTCCCGCCGACGCCGCGTTCACCACCGGCGCGAGCAACGGCAATGACCACGTGAAATTCACCGAAGAATATTCAGCCCTGGGCAAATGCACTAGGTGGAACAGGTAACGAATCGAAACCACGAAAGCCAGCACCGTGCCGATTGCCCAGTAGACAGTATGTAACCACCACCAGCCGAGCACCACAGACGTCGCCATCGACAACGCAAGAATCCCCATCGCCGTCATCGCCCACGCCGGGAGGTGTTCGGGCACAAACTGCGGGTTGCGGTGCCGCACAAACCCCGCAATGATCCACACCAGCATGGCCGTCCCGATGAAATACCACGCCACCGCGGCGGGGTGCCCGGCACCGCTGACACCCCAGTAGATTTCTACGACCTGCGCGAGCGAGGCACTGCCCATCACCGCAGCAGCCCATGCGGGCCCGGCTGGTGGCAGGGTCATCGTTGATTTTTGCTGCGGGGCACGTGCCGTTTTCGCTTCGGGTGGTTCGTGGTGCAGGTGCGGCGATTCAGTCACCTGCTTCATTGTAGGAGCACAAAGATTGCAAACGTAAAAGCACCAGCGTACAATTTTCTGTACAGGTAAATGAGAGAGTGAGGTGCCCATGAAAACCATGTCTTATTCCGATTCACGAGCACGCTATGCTGAGATGCTTGATACCGTTACTGATGATCGTGAAGAAGTCATCATTACACGCGCAGGACACGAGCCGGTAGTGGTCGTCTCACTTGATGATTATGAATCATTAAAGGAAACCGCATACCTACTCAAAAGCCCGGCTAACGCTCGCCGACTATTAGCCTCGATCGAACAGCTCGAAAATGGCGAAGGCATTCAACGGGATTTACTCGAATGAAACTAGTCTGGACTGAATCAGCCTGGGAAGATTACATCTGGTGGCAGACCGAAGACCGAAAGGTCCTCAAACGTATCAACAGATTAATCAAAGAGATTCAACGAAATGGAAACTCCGGCATCGGCAAACCAGAACCACTCAAACACGGATTTCAAGGTTATTGGTCGCGGAGAATCACAGATGAGCACCGGCTAGTTTATAAAATTTTCGGCGATGAACTTCGCATTGCTTCCTGCAGATACCACTATGGGCGTTAAGACCCGCTAGAGTTTCTAGACCCCGTATCGCCAGCGCCACCAGCGTCGTCAGTATCGCCAGCGTCGTCAGCGACACCCCCGTCGTCCACCGCAACCTGCTCGGCTATCCCACGTGCAGCACGTTCAGTCGCTTCGTACGGCTCTACGTCTTCCAGGTACTCGCCGGTCTCGTAATCGTATTCAATGGCGCGCCCCTGCTCGTCGGTGCGCGTGTACCACCCAACATTCTCGGTGGCATGCGAATCCCAGTTACCACCAGCAGAATAATCGCTATCCGGTGGGCATTCCTCAATCGACAACGCAAAGTTGTCGCCGTATTTCGACACGCCTTGTTTTACCGAATTCGCCACCAAGCGGTCGCCATAAATCCGGCGCACGGTAAATGGGTCATTCCGCAGCTCTTTGAACAATGCCACTGACATCAAAATCAAAATGAACGCGAACGGCAACGCCGTAACCACCACCAGGTTCTGCATACCGCGTAGCGCGTCCTGTCCGCCCGAAAGCAAAATCACTACGGCGATACCAGCCATACATAAAACCCAGAATGTCGTAATCCACGGGTTCGGGTTAGGGTTACCTTTTTGTGATAGCTGCGAGTTCACCAATGACGCCGAATCTGCCGTCGTCACGAAGAAAATAATCAGCACCACGATGATGATCGGCGCAATAATGTGCGCACCTGGCAACTGGTCTAGCACCACAAAGAAAATCTCTTCTGGTGCCGGCATCGTATCTGCCGTGCCATCAGGTGCGATCGAATGATCACGGTTTTGCAGCCAAATCGTCGTACCACCCAGCACAGCAAACGCCGTCATGATGATAGTCGACGGAATAAACAACACACCCAGCACAAACTGGCGGATGGTGCGCCCACGCGAAATCTTGGCGACGAACACTCCGACGAATGGCGCCCAGGAAATCCACCACGCCCAGTAGAACGTGGTCCAGGCAGACAAGAACGCCTGCATCTCTTCGCCTTCGCCCATGTGCGCAGACATCGCATCACCGAACGATGCGAAATACTCGATCATCACCGCTGGCAGTGCATTCATCAAAAACGCGGTCGGGCCAACGACAAAGAAGAACACCGCGATTCCAATCGAGAGCACCAAATTAATATTCGACAGCACCCGGATGCCTTTAGCCACGCCGGAAACCGCCGAGGCGATCGTAGCAATGGTCAGCACCATGATGATGATCAACGCAACCGTATTGCCCGCCGTCGACCAGCCCGAAACCACTTCGAACCCGCTGGCGATCTGCAAAGATCCAATACCCAATGTGGCGGCGGTACCGAATAGCGTGGCAATGATCGCCAAACCATCAATAATGCGCGCTGGCAGCGAATCCGTCGACCTATTGCCCAGCAGCGGCAGCATAATCGAGCTCATCAGCGGTACCCGCCCGCGTCGGAAAGAAACATAGGCGACGCACAAGCCGACGATTCCATAAATCGCCCAGGCACTCGCGCCCCAGTGCAGCGTCGACTGCACCATTGCACCCTTGATTGCTTCTTCGCTGGCGGCCTCATACGCGCCCGGCCGTGGGGATAAATAGTGACTGAGCGGCTCATACGGCCCGAAGAAAATAATGCCAATACCAATACCAGCCGCAAACAGCATCGCTGCCCAGGACAGCGTGGAATACTCCGGATTTTCGTCGTCCAACCCCAGCGGGATGCGGCCGTATTTGGAGAACGCGAGCACCAGCAGAATGAAGAACAGCACCACGGCGATCATGGTGAACACCCAGCCCAGGTTGGTCATGATCCAATCCAGCGCCGTGGATGACACGTCGAAAACTTGCTCCGGCGCCAGCACGCCCCACAGGATGAACGCCACAACCAAGCCACCCACCACGGTGAGCATGGGCTTGTCGACGCGATACCGGATCTTTTGATCCTCCACAGACACGCCCGGCACCATCGCGGGGTGAATATTGTGCGGGTACGTCACCTCCCGCAGGATGCGCTTGGCTTTCGTGCCCGCGCCTTCTGCGTCGTTTTCCGCCATCGCCGCTCTCCTTGTAGCTGTTCTTCAATTCTGGGGTGTGTTCTCTTTGTTGTTTTTGTTGTTTTTGCTGTTTTTGCCGTTCCCAGCATTTCTCAACAAATTCCGAGACAACTGCTAAGCAACTATAAGGCAGGCTGTCGCATAAATCACGTTACATATTCACGCCCCACTATTGGCCAGACGGCCAAGTTTATGGCAGACTAGCGGAAGTCGACTTGGCCACCCGGCCAAGTAGGTCGCGTTCGCACTACAGATCGCAGCCTGCACCTCAAGTAAAACCTCAACACATATCTCAACCCACAACTCAACCCACAAGGCGGTACTGAAAACCCATGACAGCGATGCAATCCCCCGCGGCACGTTGGTTCGCGCTAGCGACACTCGTCGGTCCCGTGCTGCTGCTCAGTATCGACATGAGTGTCATCAGCATCGCCGTACCCGCCATCAGCGCAGGCCTCGGCCCCACCTCCGCACAAATGCTGTGGATCATCGATATCTACAGCTTCCTGCTGGCAGGCCTGCTCATTCTGGCGGGTTCACTCGGCGACCGCTTCGGCCGCAAACGCATGCTCATGATCGGCGCCCCCGCATTCGGTTTGGCCTCCTTGGCGACGGCATTCGCCCCCAACCCGGAGCTACTGATTCTCGCCCGCGCCGCCCTGGGTGCCTCCGCGGCCACCCTCATGCCGTCGACACTGGGGCTGATCCGCACCATCTTCGACAACGCGCACGAACGACGCCTGGCCATTGCCGTGTGGGCAGCGGCCTTCGGTGGCGGTGGCGCGCTCGGCCCGGTGCTCGGCGGGCTGCTGTTGGAACACTTCTGGTGGGGCTCAGTGTTCCTAATTAACGCCCCGGTCATGGCGCTATTCCTACCCGCCGCGTGGTACCTGCTGCCAGAATCGCGCGACCCGAACCCGCAGAAATTCGACTACCCTTCGGCTGCGCTGTCCATCGCCGGGCTGCTCCCAGTCGTTTACGCGCTGAAAACCCTGATCAAGCAACCATCGGTGGCCTCCGTCGTCGCGTTAGTTGCGGGTATCGCTTTCATCGCGCTGTTCCTCCGCCGCCAGCGCCGCATCCCCAACCCGATGATCGACCTGGAACTTTTCGCGCGCCCAGGATTCGCCGCCGCGATCACCGTCAACATGCTGGCCACCCTCGCATTACTGGGGCTCACGTTCTTCTATCCGCAGTACCTCATGCTGGTCAAAGGCCATAGCTCCATGAGCGCGGGCCTGTGGATGCTGCCGCTGGCCTTGGCGACGATGACCGGAACCTTCGTTTCGCCGTCCGTCGCCAAGCGGGTCTCCATCCGGAAGGTCATCACCATTGGTTCTCTGATCACCGCGTTTGGTTTCGGTCTGGCATCGTTCTTGGACACCGGATCGGCGATGCTGCTGGTCGTGGTTGCGGCGGCTGCGGTTGGTTTCGGCATCGGCTTCTCGGAAACCCTGACCAACGAGGTGGTGCTCAGCACCGCTCCCCCGGCGCGCGCCTCGGCGGCCTCGGCGATTTCGGAAACCGGCTACGAATTCGGTGGCGCAATGGGCACCGCCCTGCTCGGCACCCTGGGCCTAGGAGTGTATGCGCGGAACCTGCATGCCGACGAGCATGGGTTGGAAGGCGCACAGGCCGTCAGTGCCCGCGATACCCTCGGCAGGGCACACGAGATCGCCGCTAGCCTGCCCGCCGACCAGGCACGCCAGCTCATCGACGCCGCCAACGACGCCTACCTGACCGGCATGAATGTCGCCACCGGTGCGGGCGCACTCATCGCCCTGGGCGCGGCAGCCGCCGGCTGGTGGGGCATCCGCGAATATTCCCGCCGCATCGAGGAATCCGTCCACCACCCGCAGGAGATTTCACCGCGATGAGCAGCACACACCCGAACACCGAATCCGACGCTAGTTCCAGCTCTAGCCCCAGCTCTGGCTCCCAGCAGTCCCGCAAACGTATCCCCGCCGAGCAACGCCGCCGCGAACTCACCGCCGTCGCCCACACCGTCATGGCCCGCGATGGGGCATTCGGCTTGACAACGCGCGCCGTCGCCAAGGAAGCCGGGGTGCCGCATGGCTCGGTGCACTACGCCTTCCACTCGAAAGACGAGCTGATCCGCGCCGTCGTCCGGGACGATATTGATCGCTCGACGGCTGCTTTTCGACGCTTCGCCGCCCCGGAAGCCAACACCTCGGAACATGCGGGAAGCCCGGCAGAGCAGGCCACCGGTTCGGCCGCAACCCCGGACCATGCGGCAAGCCCCGCAGAGCAGGCCGTTTCCCCAGAAGGCATCCTGCACGCCGCTTTTGCCAGCTACGCCGATAACTTGATCGGCGACCCGTGGGAAGAAGCCGCGCAGCAAGAGCTCGCGCTGATGTGTGCCCGGGACGAGCAGCTGCGGGTGATCATGCAAGAGTCCAACGCCAGCTATCGCGAACTGATCGGCAGCATCCTGGACTACCTCGCCGCAGCCACCGGGAAAACCTGGGCGCAGCCAGCAGATATGTTGGCTGAAAATATCCTCGGCGCGCTGTTCGGCACCGCGCAGCTGTGGCTGATCGATTGTGACGACGACACTCTATATGCCAGCTTGGCGACGCTTGCGAAGGTCTACGCGGCACAATTGGGTGAGTAACGTCCGGTGAGCGGCACAGTCGCGCTAGTAGCGCTGGCGTGCTAGCGCTGCTAGCCTCCCGCCCACACGTAGTCGTCGGCAAGCGCTTCCGGGCAGAAACTCTCGAGAGCTTCGTGCAACGACGTCGCACCAGCGCAACCAATGGACGCGAAAATCTCACCGACGACTCGAGCGGCAGGCATGGTGCGCAAAGAAATCGGGCCATCACGCTTCGCCAACCGCTGCCCGTCGGCGTTGACCACCAACCCGACGTGCGCATACTCGGGCGCGTCCAGCCCCAACAGCTGCGCCAGATAGGCCTGCCGCGGCGCAGACGACAACAAATCATTCCCCCGCACCACCTGCGTGACCTGCTGGTGCGCATCATCGACCACAACAGCCAGGTTATAGGCATAATCACGCGCCTGCGCCGCATTGCCACCACGACGCACAATAAAATCATCCACCCGGCCGGTATATTCGCCGCGCAACCGGTCAGTGATGCTGAACTCACTGCACCCCGTACGCAACCGCAACGCCGGAACCCGGCTCTGCCCAGCAAGTTCCTCGCGTTTTTTCACGCGCTGCGCCTCGCTCAAATCCCGGCACGTACCCGGATACTCGCCCGGAAGCTGATGCGGCGCCGACGCCGCCTGCTGGATCTCCTTGCGCGAGCAATAACACTCATACACCAACCCTTGGCCTGCCAGCTTGTCGACGGCTGTGGCATAAGCCGCCTCCCGATCCGACTGCCGCAACTCCGCACCGCGATCATCCCAGTCCAGGCCGATCGCCTGCAGATCCGCCAACTGGCTGTCGACGAAGTGTTCCCGGCACCGCTGCGAATCTAAATCATCGACGCGCACCACAAAGCCCAGCCCGTCGGCACGCGCGAACAACCACGCCGCCACCGCGGTGCGCAGGTTGCCAAAATGCAGGTCCCCAGTGGGCGACGGCGCGTAGCGGCCGACACCCCCGGTGCCAGCAGCGTTAGCTGTAGCACCAGCCGAAACAGCGCTACTTGGTATTGGCATAGTACCGGCCCAGGAATTCATCGCGGTACTCGCGGTAATAACCGCCGTCGATTGATTGCCGGATGTTATCAACCAGGCGAATCATGAATTCCAGGTTGTGGATCGTGCACAACGTGCCCGCCAGAAACTCCTTGGCCTTGAGCAAGTGCCGGATATACGCGCGCGAATAATTCTGCGAAACATAGCCGCCGAATTCCTCATCGACACCAGAAAAGTCCCGCTCAAAGCGCTTGTTCTTCAGGTTCATTCGGCCATCCAGCGTGTAGACACCACCGCGGCGGCCCAGGCGCGTCGGCGAGACGCAATCGAAGGTATCCGCACCGTTTTCAATCGCCCAGAACACGTCGTCCGGCTCGGAAATGCCCAGCAAATGCCGGGGTTTATCGTCGGGAAGCTCCTCGCACACCCAGCCGACGATCGTGCCCAGCATCCCCTTATCCAACGCGCCACCAATGCCATAACCACCGAAACCACGCCGACCGGCCGCCTCGGCCTCCTGCGATAACGACACCAGCCCGCGGGTGGCCTGCCTGCGCAGATCCTCATGCTGCGCCCCCTGGATCACGCCCCACAGCGACTGCTTCGGCCGGTGCGCACGCTCCCGCGTCAACCGGTCGTGCTCTACCAAGCAGCGCTCCGCCCAGCGGTGCGTGCGCGCCACGGATTCTTCCTGGTAAGCGCGGGTATCAACCAGCGTGGTCAACTCGTCGAACGCAAACATGATATCCGCGCCCAAACCGTGCTGGATCTGCAGCGACTTCTCCGGAGTAAACCGGTGCCGCGAACCGTCCAACACGCTGCGGAAATTCACGCCGTCCTCGTCGACAATCGCCAACGAGTCCTTATTCACCTTCCGCGGGGTGAACTCCGCCATCTCCTGTTCATAATCCATCTTGATGGTCTTTTTATGCCCCACGCCCAGGCTCATCACCTGGAACCCACCGGAATCGGTGTAGGTGGGCCCATGCCAGCTTTCAAACTTGGCGACGCCACCGGCCTCGTCGACAATGTCATGCCCCGGCTGCAGGTACAGGTGGTACGCGTTGGACAAGATCGCCTGCGCACCGGTGAGCCGAATCTGCTCCGGGCTCAGCGTTTTCACCGTCGCCTTGGTGGCCACCGGGATAAACGCCGGGGTATTAATCGGGCCATGCGGAGTGGTGATCGTGCCCGTGCGGCCCTGCATTCCCGGCAGATCCAGGTGGGTGTTAACGGTGAAACTCAGATCGGTCATAGCCGCTAGTTTATCGTGCTGCGGCTAATGCGACCTCCGGTGGCTAATATGCCGTGCTGCGCTTAATTTATCGTGCCGTGTTTAATTTATTGTGCGATGCTTGCTGGGTTGCTCGTTGCGCATCGCATGCTCACTCTGCTGCTCTTCCCGATCCAGCGCCGCCACCTCGTCGTCATCTTCCAGGCTAGTGCCTTCCACATCCAGGTGCGGGGTCACCTTGTCCAGCCAACGCGGCCACCACCAGTTACCGCGCCCCATCAAGAACATCGCGGCGGGCACAAAAGTCATGCGGATGAAGAAGGCGTCGAAAAGCACCGCCACACCCAACGCAAAACCGAAAATGCTGATAAACGGCAACGGCTGGCCAATGAAACCAACGAACACCGCGATCATGATGACGGCTGCCGCCGTGACGACGCGCGCGCCCTGGCTAAACCCAGCAATGGTGGAATAGTCGATCTGGTTGTAATCGCGCGCATCCGGGTCGTGGCGGGCGAATTTCTGCAAACCATCCCCGTGCGTCGCAGCGAAAGCCTCCCGCATGCGGGTAACCAAAAAGATCTGATAATCCATGGCCAACCCGAAAGTCAGGCCAATGAGGAAGATCGGCATAAACGAGATCAACGGCCCCGGAGCGTCGACGAAGCCGCCCAGACCTTCCTGCCAAAACAGCACCGTGACGCCAAAAGCCGCGCCCACCGAAAGCAGGAACCCGGCCCCAGCGACCAGCGGCACCAACAGAGACCGGAAAACCATGATCAACAAGAGCACAGCCACGCCGACGACTACCGCCAGATACACCGGCATAACCTGAGCCAGGCGCTCGGTGATATCCACCTGCACCGCGGTCAAGCCCGTCAGGCCGACGCTAACACCCGTGGCGCGTTCCACCTCCGCGTTGATGCGGTTGAGGTTTTCCACCAGGTCGACGGTGGCGGGATCAGCCGGGCCAGTTTTCGGGGTGACCAAGATTTGGGCGGCACGGCCGTCGTCGGCAAGCGCAACCAATTGAGCATGGTTGACAGCGGCCAAAGTATTGATCTGATTGACGGTGTACAGGTAGCTCGCGCGGGCGGCTTTATCCTCGCGGGTGAGTTCTTCAGCTTCCCCCTGCAACTCGATCAGCGACTGCAGCGCGACAGCATCCTCGTTGACCGTGTGCGCGTCGACAAGCGCCAACAACGGACCATTCGTGCCCGGACCAAACCCCTCCGCCTTCAAATCCGCGGCCTTGCGCTGCGTGGTTTCCGGGTTACCAGTGGTGTCGTTCGGCAACGCGAGCTCCAAGCGCGTCAACGGAGTAGCAGCCGCACCCAAACCAAGCACGACCAGCAGCAACAACAGCGCCGGGAAACGCTGCACAAACCCCACCCAGCGTCGGCCCATCGTCGGGCCCTGCTTTTTCTTGCCATTGCGACGCGGGCGACCCGCAATACCGGGGAGTGCGAAGCCAAAGGCGCGATCGCCAAGCAAACCCAAAATAGCTGGCAGCAGCGTCAACGGGACAACGGTAGCCAGCGCGACGGTCGCTGCCGCGGCCAAGCCCATAGCGGTAAGAAACTCGATCTGCGCAACCCACAACATGGCCAGCGCGATGAAGTTGGTCAGGCCCGCGAAAACCACCGACGAACCCGCGGTGCCACAAGCCAGGGCGATGGCCTTGTCATTCGGCAGGCGCTGCTGCTCGCTGCGGTAGCGCGACATCACAAACAGCGCATAGTCAATGCCGACAGCCAGGCCAACCATGAGCGCCAACACCGGGGTCATGTCATTCAGCTCAACAAAACCGGTGGCCGTGATGACCCACAAAGCACCAATGCCCACAGCCACAATCGCGGTGATAATCGGCAGAATCGCCGCAATCAACGAACCAAAGGTCACCACCAACACCAAGAACGCGATGGACAAACCAATCCACTCGTTGGACAACTCGATCTCGATCGGGTCACCGAATCCCTCACCAGAAGCTTCCACCGTCAAGCCAGCGTCGCGGCCAATATCCATGGCCTGGTAGACGGCGTCGTACTGTTCCGGCTGCACCTCATAGGCGTTCGGTGCATCAAATTTGAAGGTGGTCCAGCCGATGGTTTCGTCGTCGTTCAGCAAGCGCAGGTGTTCCGCGTCCAGGCGGGCGGTTTCCTCCGGCAGGCCCTGTTCGACGCCCATGCGCTCGACGGTTTCCACCAGCTCCGGGGAGAGCGTGACCGGGTTGCCGAAGCGCAGCTCGTTCTCGATGACCAGGTTTTCTTCCAGGCTGGCGATCACCTCGTCGATCGCGGAAGTGTTGTCCGGATCGCTGAGCTTTTCGCCCTCCGGGGCTTGGAACACCAGGTTCACCGTGGCTGCGGCGGCCGGGTTTCCGTCTTCGGGGAACAGCTCGACGACGCGCTTGGTGGTGTCGATCGTCGGGGTGTCATCGATTTCGAAATCGCCGGTGAACGAACCCGACAGGCTCAATGCCGCGCCGACGGAGGCCGCGAGGATCACGACCCAGGCGATGATCACGCTCCAGCTATGGCGAAACGAGAATAATCCCAGCCGGTACAAAAACTTTGCCACGTTGTTCGCCTTACCTCGTCTTGCCTCATCTTGTGCGCTGCTGCTAGCGCGTTGCGGTTTCGAACATGGCGTTGTACGCAGGTGTTGGTGTGCACATGCCACCGTCATGATCAAGCCAATGCTGCTAGCGAGCACTGTTGTCGATATTAAAAAAGCAGACCCTTGGTTTAAGGATCTGCTCGAAAAAATGGCGGTGGCGGCGGGATTCGAACCCGCGGTTGGGGGTTACCCAACAAACGCTTTCGAGGCGTTCACCTTCGGCCGCTCGGACACGCCACCGCCGATAAGGATAGAACAGACCGCGGGCTGTGTCCAAATCCGGGGCGTCCAAATCCCGCGGCGGGTTGACGTCCGAGTTGCCGCGGCGGGTTGACGGCTGGCAAATAGGAATCTTGGTGCATTTTTACAAATAGTCGGTCAAAACAGGCCCCAAACCGACCACTATTTGTAAAAATGCACCAAAACAGACCCCAAATCCAGGCATCAGCGCCGAACCCTGGCATCAGTGCGAACCCCAGCTCCAGCGCAGCCGTCGGCGTGCATCTACGCCCGCACCGCCGACGCAGCGCCCCAAAAGCCATGCCCACCGCACGCCCCAAACACGCAAAAACCGCCCGCCGCACACGGTGCACAATGCACCGCACGCGAACGGGCGGAAACCCCGGCCAGCAAAGCTAACCGGGTGTTTTAAGCAGACAATTTACTTGTCGTCGGTCAGCTTGCCTAGGGTCTCGGAAGCCTTGTCCTTCAGGTCGCCAGCCTTGTCTTCGACCTTGTCCTTGGCGTCGTTAGCGGTGCCCTTAGCCTCAGCAGCTGCAGCCTCGCCCTTGCCTTCGTTCTTCATCTGGTCGTTGTCGAAAACCTCGCCAACGATCTCTTTGCCCTTAGCCTTAGCCTTATCCAGGAAGCTTTCTGCATCAGCCATAATCTTTTCCCTCCTAGGAAACGTTTGTGAAGCTAACAGGAACCACTGTACCGGAGATCACCGCCGCAAGTCTGAAAAGAAGCTGTGAATTAGCCGCTGACTTTCGTATTCTGCCACCCCGCCGCGGACTTCCGGCACGTACAAGGCTCCGGGCGCGCGTACCGCATCCACGTATGACCCGCACGCCCCGGTTTTCGGTTCCCACGCGCCAAACACGATGCTGCCCACCCGCGCAGCCACTGCGGCCCCAGCGCACATCACGCAGGGTTCCAGGGTGACCACGAGCTCGCAGTCCTCTAAACGCCAGCGCCCGAGTTTTTCTGCCGCCGCACGCAGCGCCAGCACTTCGGCGTGCGCGGTGGGGTCATTGTCCGCTTGCCGACGGTTGGTGGCCGCCGCGATCGGTGTGCCGCTTGGGCCAAACACGACTGCCCCGACCGGGATGTCCCCGGCCGGGGTGTCGCGCGCGGCTGCAAGAGCACGGTCCATGCGGGAACGTGCGCGAGTGAGCGCGGATTGCTCTGGGAGCACTCGGGTTGGCGCTGTGCCGCCATCCGCTGAGCGCGTCCCTGCGTCGCCAAGCACCCGGCGCGGCGATGCGTCACCAGGTACCCGGCGCATTGGGCGTGGCGATGCGCCCGCCGCTGCGTCGCCAGGCACCGCGTCCGCCGCTGCGTCGTCAAGCACGAAACGGACCCTCTAATCCAGCCCGGTGACGTCCAGGAATTCTTCGTCAAAGCCGAGCTCTTCGGCGATGCGCACCAGCTGGTCGCTGGGGGATTCGTCCAGGTTGTCGGTCATGACCTCCAGCATCTGCTCGGAAACACCAAGGTCAGCGAGTATCGCGAAGTCGCCGTCGGCCCAGCCTTCGATTTCGTCGAGTTCTTCCACCGCGATATCCGGCACGTCGATGTCCATGCGGTCCAGCACAGAGGCGGCGAAATCGTCGTCGACGGCCATCGTGGCGTCGGAAAGCAGCAGCCGCACCCCGCCGGGCGTGGGGCGGACCAGCACGAAGTAGTCGTCGTCAACGCAGAGCATCGCGAAAGCAGCCGATTCCGAACGCAGATTGCGCACCTGGGTGATGGACGTGTCGATGTCGTCGAAATCATCCGCGTAGCTGCGCACAGTCCAGGCGCCATCGACGGTGGTGACGACGACGGAGAAGCTCGGGCCAAAATCTTGCTGGTTCATACCTCGTGAGACTAGTCGCATTCTGGCAAAATTGATACCGTGCTATCCTCCAGAATTTCGCGTCCAGTGTGTTTAGTCGGTCTCGGGCTGATCGGAGGTTCTTTGCTGCGCGATTTAGTCGCAGCTGGCGATACTGCTTTCGGCTATAACCGCTCGACGTCCGGCGCGCGCAAAGCGGTCTCGGAAGGCTATGACGTTTCCGACGATTTACCGCGTGTGCTGCGTCGGGCGGAGGAAGACAATGCGCTGATCGTCGTCGCGGTGCCCATGTTTGCGGTGGGCGCGGTGTTGGATCAGATCGCGGAATACGCCCCCAGCTGCGGCATCAGCGATGTCGTGAGTGTGAAGTGGGAGGTGTATGCGGAGATCCGCAAGCGTGGCATGGAGGCGCGCTATGTCGGTGGGCATCCGATGGCGGGAACCTCAGAGTCGGGGTGGAATGCCTCACGCAAAGGTTTGTTTGAGCGCGCCACCTGGGCAATTACCTATGACTACGCTGATCAGCAACAAAAAAATGGCCAGCCCATTGATACGGGCTGGATTGAGCTGTTTACCGACGTCGTGCGCATGGCGAGCGCTACTGGCGCCGAGGCCATCCCGGCGCGGGTGGTCAATCATGATCACGCCGTCGCCCGGGTTTCGCATTTGCCGCATTTGATGGCGTTGGCGTTGTCGGTGACCGGCGATAATGGCGGGATTTTGGCGCAGTCGCTGGCTGCGGGTTCGTTTAAAGACGCCACGCGCGTGGCAGGCACGAACCCAGAATTGATTCAGGCGATGTGTGAAACGAACTCCGTGGCGCTGTGCGAGGCGCTGGAAGAAGCGATCGAGTTATTAGCCGAAGCCCACGACACGCTGTCGCAGGATCCGCCGTCGATCCGTGAACTCGCCGTAGCGGGTAACCGGGCACGGCGCCGTTTGGAGGCACGCACTGGCGCGCGCCGTGAGTCGGTGTCGCCGGTGAAGATTTCCTCGCGCCCGGTGTTGCGGTTCCATCCGGGTTCACCGGGCTGGGTGAACCAGCTCCGGCAAACGGAATCGACCGGCGGCCGGATGGAGATTTTCTAGGCTTTGTTGTCGCCGCCGTCGACGCCACCGTCGTTCAGCATTGGCACGTTCCATGCGCTCTTCGGCGTCGCGAAGGCCTCAGAAAGCACCTGCGACCATGGGCCGAGGGAGTCGACCAGGTCGTTGATGGCGGCGCGGGCGGCTTTCACACGGCCGGATGGCAGCATGTTGTGCTCCTGGTACCAACCGGCGTGTTTGATCAGCAGGTCGAAGAAGAACAAGCTGCGGACCTGCTCGAATACCTGGCGGGCGGCCGAGCCTTCTGGCAGTTCCAATTCGGCTTCCACCATGGTGCGCATCAGCAGCGAGTCGACGTGCGCCCAGGACACAGCAATCAGGTGGTCCTGGGTCTTGTCGACGATCTCGGCGGCCTCAGCGCGGTCTGCCTTGCGGGCCGGGGCAATGCGTCGCACCAGCGAGCGCAGCACGGCCTGCTCGCGGTCTTCGATGAGTTTGACCTGGTAACCGGGGTCGAACAGCGAGTCCTCGTCGCGGTTGGAGACCAGATCAATAACGGACTGCACGCCGGAGCGGATGCCGGTGCGGCGACGCACAGTATCCGCGGCAGTTTCCACGCCGTATTTGACCATGTCCCATGGGGAAAGGTCCTGCATATCGCGGCCGAAGGCGGTCAGCAGGTGCTTGCCCACCATCTGGATCAACACGGTGTTGTCGCCTTCGAAGGTGGAGTAAATGTCGGCGTCGGCACGCAGGGTGGTCAGCAGGTTCTCCGACATGTATCCGGCACCACCGCAGGCTTCGCGCATTTCTTGCAGCGTCTTGTTCGCGTGCTCGGTGGATGCGGCCTTGACGGCGGCAGCCAGCGATTCCATCTCGCGGGAGGCAAACAGCTGCTCTTCGGTGGGGTCGGTCACCGACCACTGGCCGCTGGCCTGCTTGGACAGCATGTCGTCGTAGCGTTCCAGGATGCGGTTTTGCAGCAGCGTCAGCGCGTAGGTACGCGCCAGCGGGATGAGCAGGCGGCGGCGGTGCTGACGGTAATCAATCAGTCGCTTTTCGACGCCCTTTTCGCCGCCTTCGAACTGGCGACGGCCGTTGGCATAGCGGATGGCGATATCACTGGCGGTGCGGGTGGCTGCCAGACCGGCGCCGCCGACGGTGATGCGGCCGCGGATCAGCGTACCCAGCATGGTGAAGAAACGGCGGTTGCGCGAGTCAATCGGCGAGACGTAGGTGCCATCTTCTTCGACGTCGCCGAAGCGGTTCAGTAGGTTTTCGCGTGGCACGCGCACGTTGTTGAACAGCAGGGTGCCGTTGTCCACGCCCAGCAGGCCGCCCTTGCGTCCATGGTCACCGATTTCGACGCCGTCGAGTGGGTTGCCGTCCTCGTCGCGGATGGGCACGATCAGGCAGTGCACGCCGTGGGATTCTTCTTCGCCTGGGGTGTAGAGCTGCGCGAATACAGCAGCCATGCGGCCGTCGCGGCCCGCGTTGCCGATGTAGACCTTGCGGGCCGAGTCAGTTGGGCTGTTGATGATGAATTCGTGGGTGTCTGGATCGTAGGTCGCGGTGGTTTCCAGCTCTTGTACGTTGGAACCGTGGCCGCGTTCGGTCATGGCGTAGCAGCCGAGTAGTTCCGCGTTTTGGATCTTTTCGATGTAGTGGCGGTGGCGCTCGCTACCGAGGTTGTCGACCGCGCCACCCCACAGGCCCCACTGCACACCAGATTTGATGGTCAGCGATGGGTTAACCGCACCAATGGTCTCAATTCCGGACACCGCAGCCAGCGCATTGCCGGAACCACCGTTTTCCTTAGAAAAAGAGTGGCGGGATTCGCCGGATTCCACCAGGAACTTGATGTGCTCGTACATGCGGTCGCGTACCGCATCGATGCCGCCATCGAGGTCAAGCTTGAGGTCTTTTTCTTCCAAAGTCTCGCGCACTGCTTTGCGGTAGGGGGCGGCTTTACCGTCGAGAAGTGTCTGCAGTTCTCCGGCGGCGGAGTGGTCTGGTTCCGTCGGCAGGGTGCGCGGCGAGGACGGCTCCGGGGTGCCCTTGGCCGAGTTGGTCTCCAGGTCAACGTCTTTAACACCAGCACCTTTAGCACCGTTGTCTTTAACGCCGTTGTCCGAATCTTTGCCCGAATCTTTGCCCAGGTTCTTGGCAAATTCTGCGATGCGGTTCATGGGGGTTCTCCTTCCAGGAGGGTCTTGCTCAGGTTGTTCTCACGCTGGTTTAGCGTTTAGCGCTCAGCATTCAACGCTCAGCATTCGGCGTTTAGCGCTCAGCATTCAGCGTTTAGCGTTCAACGATCGCGGTAATGCCCTGTCCACCAGCGGCGCAGACGGATACGAGTGCGCGGCCGCCACCGTTTTCTTCCAGGGTCTTGGCGACGGTTGCCAGGATGCGTGCACCGGTGGCTGCGAATGGGTGTCCGGCTGCCAGTGAGGATCCTTTGACGTTGAGCTTGTCGCGATCAATAGCACCCAGTGGCTGGTCCAAACCGAGCTTTTCACGGCAGTAGTCTTCGTCTTCCCAAGCTGCCAGGGTGGCCAGGACCTGGGAGGCGAAGGCTTCGTGGATTTCGTAGAAGTCGAAGTCCTGCAGGTTCAGGCCGTTGCGCTCCAGTAGTCGTGGCACGGCGTAGGTCGGTGCCATCAGCAGGCCGTCGTCGCCATGCACGAAGTCCACACCGGCTACTTCGGAATCCACCAGGTATGCGCGGACGGGGATGTTGTGCTGCTCAGCCCATTCTTCACTGGACAGCAGGGCGACGGAGGCGCCGTCGGTCAGCGTGGTGGAGTTACCAGCGGTCATCGTGGCCTGGGCGCCGTGGCGTTCGGCGTCTTTTTTGCCGAATACTGGCTTGAGCTTGGCGAGCTTGTCGACGGTGGAGTCTGGGCGCAGGTTGGTATCGCGTGTGACACCCAAAAATGGGGTGATGAGGTCGTCGAAAAAGCCTTCGTCGTAAGCCTTGGCCAGCTTCTGGTGTGATTCCACAGCCAGCTGGTCTTGCGCCTGGCGGGAAATGCCGAATTTCCGGGCGGTGATTGCGGCATGCTCACCCATCGACAGGCCGGTGCGTGGCTCGGAGTTGCGTGGGGTTTCTGGTGCCAGGTCTTTCGGGCGGATGGAGCCGATCAGCTTCAGGCGCTGGGTGGCGGTTTTGGCTCGGGACAGTTCCAGGAGGGTGCGGCGCAAGCGGTCACCGACGGCCAGTGGTGCGTCAGACGTGGTATCGACACCACCGGCGATGCCGGATTCGATGCGTCCGGCTGCGATGGCGTCGGCCACGTGTACGGCTGCTGCGATGCCGGTGCCGCAGGCCATCTGGATGTCCGTGCCTGGGGTCTGCGAATCAAGCGGGGAGCCTAATACACATTCGCGTGTCAGGCTGAAGTCCCGGGAGTGTTTCAGGACGGCGCCTGCAGTGACTTGACCGACCCGCTCATCCTGCAGCCCGTAGCGCGCTACCAGGCCGTTAAGGGCTGCGGTGAGCATATCTTGGTTGGATGCGGAGGAGTATTCCTTGTTCGAGCGGGCGAACGGGATGCGGTTGCCGCCCAAGATCGCGACTTTTCGGCGCTGGGTCATAATTTTCTCCCTTGTTTTGTCTCAGAAAACAGTCTGCTTGCTGCAGTTTTTCCATGACCCTAGGATAGGGTGCCAGGATTCACTTTACACAATTTCGTGTAACCTTAATCACGCATGACCATTCGTACAATTCGTCTCTACCCCCTACAGGAGGCCCATAATGGCGAAAAAATCCATGTTGGAACGCGTCATTAACTCAGACTTTGGCGCAAAACTCGGCATCCCCCAGGGCACCAAGCTCCGCCGCTACACTCCTGGCGAGCCCTTCCTGGATGGTCCCGTAGTGGTAGGTGGTGGCGATCTTGCCGACGACATCCGTTCCCTACTGCAGGTGGACTACCAGCTTCTCGACGCCGAGGCGGATTCCAAGCGCGCCGCCATCGTCTTCGACGCCACCGGCATCACCCGCCCGGAACAGCTGCACGAGCTCTACGATTTCTTCCACCCGCAGATGCGCAAGCTCGGCGCTTCGGGGCGCGTCGTCGTGATCGGTAATAACCCGGATGACCTGGAAGGTGATGCCCGCATCGTCGCGCGCTCCCTGGAAGGTTTCTCTCGTTCTATTTCTAAAGAACTGCGCAAGGGCGCCACCGGACAGCTGGTCTATGTTGAGCCCGGCGCGCCTATCACTGCACTGGAATCCACTCTGCGTTTCCTGCTGTCTGGCAAATCTGCCTTTGTTTCCGGCCAGGTTATTCGCGTTTCTGCGACCGAGAACGAGAACGTGGACTGGGAACGCCCGCTGGCGGGCCAGCTGGCCGTGGTTACTGGTGCCGCTCGCGGTATCGGTGCCACCATCGCTGAGGTGCTGGGCCGCGATGGCGCTGATGTCATCTGCATCGACATCCCACCGGCTGGCGAGGCACTGGCCGAGGTTGCCAACAAGGTCAAAGGCACTGCCCTGCCACTGGATGTCACCGCAGATAACGCCGCCGAGGCCATCACCGAGCACGCACAGCAGCGTTACGGCAAGGCCGTGGACATCATCGTGCACAACGCTGGTGTCACCCGCGATAAGCTGCTGGCGAACATGAACGAAGGCCAGTGGCAGATGGTGCAAAACATCAACCTGGTGGCCCCGGTGCGCATCACCGAGCAGATGCTAGAAAACGGCGGCCTGGCAGCAGATGCCAATATCGTCGGCATCTCGTCGATGGCTGGCATTTCCGGTAACCGTGGCCAGACCAACTACGCCACCACCAAGGCCGGCATGATCGGTCTTGTCGACGCTTTGGCCGAGAAAATGGCGGCTGCTGGCGGCACCGTCAACGCTGTGGCCCCGGGCTTTATCGAAACCGCGATGACTGCCGCCATGCCTACCGGCCCGCGGGAAATCGGCCGTCGTATCAGCTCGCTGAACCAGGGCGGTCTACCAGTCGATGTTGCAGAAACCGTCGCGTTTTTCGCTAGCTCTGGTTCCCGCGCAGTCAACGGTAATGCCGTGCGCGTGTGTGGCCAGAACATGATGGGCGCGTAGGAAGGCATAGAGGAATAGGAAGGGTCTTGTTTATGACTGCACAGAATTCCCGCAACTACACCAAGCTGGCGCAAGTCCCCGACATGTCGAAGCTGCTGCGCGGCGTCGTCAAGGACACTCTGCCGGTGTTGGGTACCAAGCGCCACGCCACTGGTGACCCGCAGGCGGCGTTTGAGGTCGCGAATTTCACTGTGGACCGCGAGCACCTGGCCGCCTATACCCGCGCGACTGGCCTGCGCTATAGCAGCGAACTGCCGATTACTTACCCGTTCGTGCTGTCCTTCCCGCTGTTTTTGCAGGTGATGCTGGCGCCGGACTTCCCGTGCCGCGCGGCCGGTATGGTGCATTTGACCAACGAGATTGAACAGACCCGCCCGCTGCGCATTGACGACGAGCTGACCCTGCGCGTGCACGCAGAAAACCTGCGCCCGCACCGCAAGGGTTTGTTGGTGGATTTCATCAGTGAGATCTCTGTCGACGGTGAGCTGGTTTGGCGCCAGACCTCCGCATTTTTGGGCATGGGCGCGAAGTTTTCTGCGCAGACGCCGAATGAGGTGCGCACCCGCGGCGAGGATTCCGGCTCCTTGCTGGAGCGGTTGGACGTTGCAGACGAGACCGCCACGGTGAATTGGAAGGTGGACCGCGACATCATTGATGACTACGCGGAAGCCTCTGGTGATAAGAACCCGCTGCACGTTTCCACAATTGGTGCGAAGGCCTTCGGTTTCCCGGCCCCGATTGCCCACGGCATGTGGACAGCCGCGAAGATGGTCGCTGGTTTGGAAGGCGAACTGCCCGGCGCGCTGCGCTACACGGTGGAATTCCAAAAGCCAGTGATCCTGCCTGCCCGCATCGCGTATTACACGTTCCGCGGCGAAGGCACCCAACCAGGTCCCGCTACCAACACCCCAGCTACCGACGCCGCTGCTACCGAGGCGCCAGCCACCGACACCCCAGCTACCTGGAACGCACAGGTAACCAAGGGTTCAGATCCGCAGAAGGTGCACGCCATCGGCAAGTTCGAGGCTCTCAGTTAGCACTCGACTAGCGCTCAACTAACGCTCGACTGGCACCTGCCGGGAGTTTTATACTCCTCACACACCAGAAACCTAGGCCCGATTCGCTGTTATTCTGGCGGGAAAACCCGTTCATAGATAACGAGAAAACACCACGAACCGAAAGGCCTAGGTTTTGTCGTCTCACAATCATTCCACCGCCGCTGAATCTGCTGCTGGCGCCGCTAATTCTGCCGCTAACAGCACTTATATCCCCGTCACCGCGGATCATTTCCGCGCTCGCTTAGCCAAAGCGGAAAAAATCGTCGCCGAGCAGAACTTGGCGGGTTTCCTGGTCAGCCCGGGCCCAGAGTTTCAGTACCTGACTGGTTCCACGTTTAGTTCCCACGAGCGCGCCACCTTCCTGGTGCTGCGCGCGGGCAAAGAACCAGTGGCGGTGTGCCCGGAGACCGACGTGCTGACGCTGCAGCAGGAAAACCTGGACGAGCTCGGCTTCCGCTTCGAGGCCTGGCGCGACGGGCAGTCCCCGTATGAGATCACCCGCAAACTGTTGGAGGAAAACAGCGAACACAAGGCTGTAGCGGTGGCTAACGCGATGACTGCCGATCACGTGTTGCGCCTCGATGCTGCGTTGCCGAACCACAGCATCGAATTGGGTTCGGATGCGATGAGCCAGTTGCTGTTAGCCAAGGGCGAGGAAGAAATCTCGCAGCTAGCGGCCGCCGCAGCAGCAATCGACCGCGTGCACGAGCAGGTTCCGGCGCTGCTGCGCGACGGCGTCACCGAGCGCGAAGTGGCCGATAAGCTGCATGATCTGATCTTGCAGGAGCACCACAGCATCGATTTCATCATCGTCGGCTGTGGCGAAAATGGCGCGAACCCGCACCATTCGTTCTCGGACCGCGTGCTGCACACGGGCGAGCCGGTGGTCGTCGACCTGGGCGGTGCTTTTGGCGATGGCTACCGCTCGGATTCCACCCGCACGTATGTGGTCGATGGTGCCGTCGACAAGGCCCCGCAGGAATTCCGCGATGCCTACGAGGTTGTTACCCGCGCGTTCCACGCTGCCCGCGAGGCCGCGAAGCCGGGAGCGACGGCGGAGTCGATTGATCGTGCTGCCCGCGAGATCATCACAGAAGCCGGCTATGGCGAGAACTTCAGCCACCGCTTAGGCCACGGCATTGGCTTGTCGACGCACGAGGATCCGTTCTACCTGGAGGGCAATAAGCAGCAGGTACAGGAAGGCTTCACGTTTTCCATCGAGCCCGGCATTTATGTCGAGGGCAAGTGGGGCATGCGCCTGGAAGATATTGTGGTGCTGGAAGAAGATGGCCCACGCCACCTGAACCAGCAGCCCCGCGAGTTGCGGTAATTCTCGAGCTTTCGCGAGCTGAATCTATGCCCCGGGAAAGTCTTGAAGCTCAGTTTGATCTCGGGGCCGTTGCTTAAGCACGACTCGATCACATAGGCTTGTACTATCAAGACCGGTTCCGCTGCTCTTCGTAGCAGTCCAGGGCCGGTCCTCATTTTTCTTCGGTCGTTTCTAGGGGTGAAGCGCCCCAGGTTTTGTTCCATCTGAGTAGACGGGAAGATCCCGTATCATGCTGAAAAGAAACTGAGGATGCTGCGAAAGCCCGTACCGTCTTCCCAGCAGCAGACGTTATCGCCGAAAATGCACGGCCAGGCGGGAAAACAGACCAGATAACAACCAAAGAAAAGGCCTTGACGAGTGGGTAAAATACTGGCATTTGTACGCACGATCCCGGAACAGTTCTGGTTCGTCCCGGCTTTGTTTGTCATGGCCGCCATTGTTCTTTCGCAGATGCTCGTCAGCTTGGACCACATTGACTATGAGCTGCCGGGTTTCCTGCATGATCTGTTGTTCGCCACGGGTGCCGACGGTGCGCGTTCGCTGCTTTCTGCCGTCGCCGCGTTCCTGGGTGTGGCGGGTACGGCCTTTTCCATCACCATTTCGGTGATCAGTACTGCGTCGACGACGTATGGCCCTCGTTTGGTGCGCAATTTTATGCGCAACCGCAATAACCAAATTGTGCTGGGGGTTCTCACCGCAACGTTTGTTTATACGTTGCTGGTGTTGCGCACCATCAAGTCCGCTGATGACGGTGATGGCGAGTCCTTCATCCCGCACATGGCGGTTAATGCCGCGATTGTTTTCGGCGTTATCGATGTTTTTGTTTTTGTCTGGTTTATCCACCACATCGCCAGTTCGGTGCAGATCGAAACTATCAGCACCCAGGCGTGTAAGGATTTTGAACGCACGATTAAAAGCACCTGGCATGATCCAGACGACGACGGTGTCGAGTGCTTCCCGGCGCCCACGGAAGGCGGCGGGCTGGTTGCCGCGCACCAGAGTGGGTTTTTGACTCGCATCGATTACGACATGTTGCGTCGTGATGCCGAAAGCTGCAACGTGAACGTCAGCCTGTTGGCACGCCCGGGCGATCACGTGGTGGAAGGTGCGCCGCTGGCTCAGGTGTGGCCGGAACAGCGTGCCGACGCCGTCGCCAAGGCCTTGCGCGATCACCTGCATCTCAGTACTTCCCGCACCACGGAGCAGGATTTGCGTTTTGCGCAGCAGCAGTTGGTGGAGTTGGCTTTGCGTGCGATGGCGGGTGGCACGGATGATCCTTATACCGCGATCACGGTGTTCCAGCAGATCACCCCGGGCATTGTCACAGCGGTCAGCCGGAGCGAGGACGCGAATGTGCTGCTTGACGACGCCGGCGCACCCCGCGTGTACCTGCGCCCGGTGACTATCCGGGAGATCGTCGATATGCCATTTGACCACGTGCGCCCGCATGCCCTGGGCTTCCGAATTGTGGCAGAGGCTCTCATAGATCTGGCCCATCACATTCGCGTCAATGCACAGGACCCGGAGATTGCCAAGCGCGCGGAGCGGCACGTCGCCACCATCCTGGAAGAAGCCCAGGACCAGCTCAGTGCACGCGATATGCAGCTGCTCCGTGAACACGCACAGACCAATTTTTACGACGCCGCAGCCCCTGCCGGTTCACAGCACACCTAATCTGCACTAAACCTGCGCCACCCCACCGGCTTTGCGATAATGGAGTAATGACTCGCGCCACATCCACCACGCAACGCCTAGAACGCTCAACAATCCGCCACAATCTTTCGCAGTTTGTAGTGCGCTGGCGCGAACGAATCGACGACTAAGCGCACAGACTAAACTAAGAAGAAGAGACATGAGCATCATAGACCCAGCAACAGTCAGGTACTGCCTTGCCCAGGGCATGACCCAAACAGAGCTAGCGCGCGAGTACGGGGTGACCCGACAGTACATTCACAAACTGGCCAAGCAGGCTGGTCACCAGCCGTTGCGAACGATTGTTACCGAAAATTTTCCGTGGCCGATCAAACCAGAGTTCACCAAAAACAATCTTTACCAAGCTTTGAGGGTTGTTGGTTTGTGGAATCTGGACACAGATTCTGTAAGCCTTGGCACCGTGAAGAAGGTGATCGGGGTTCTACGTAAGGTTCACCACTTTGGCAGTGTAATCGACTACAACCCAGGGTATCCGGCTATACCGGGACTGATTACTACACCAGGGTTTGCGTATGTGCCGCGTGCAGAAAGCGATGAAAACTTCATCGTCAAAATTAAACCCGAAACAAGAATCACACCTATCGGCAGAAAACTTTGGCGTATGCCAGAAGGAGTGCCGGGAATGGAATAGCAAGGTTCGGCTGAACGCCCCAGGTTTTGTTCCGTCTGAGTAGATGGGAAAATCTTCGAACTTGCCCAAGAAGATTACCCAGGATGCCAAGGATTAGGTGGTCCATCTCGTAGAAGACCGTTCTGGCAGAGAACCTTTCGATGCACCCCACGTGCCCAGCTATGGCCCCGCAGGTGGGCGTGTCGTGGCATATTGCTCGGCAATGCGCCCAGCTCGCCCAGCATGAAGAAGGACAGGTTGCGCAACTCGGAAGGCACGAGTCGAACTCGTAGCGTTCCTAGCCCACCTGGTGCTGCACTGCGATATTGCGCTGACTGCGTGAGCGGTCTTGGAGATCAGCGACTATGGCCCGCTGCAATGTCAACAAACTGCCGATCACCCCACGAAAGTCTTTAACGTGTTGCTTGACGACGCCGCAGGCCCTGCCAGCTCACAGCACACCTAACCTGAGCTAAACCTGCGTTACCCCACCGGCTTTGCGATAATGGAGCAATGACTCGCGCCACATCCACCACGCAACGCCTGGAACGCTCAACCATCCGCCACAACCTCTCACAATTTGTGGTGCGCTGGCGAGAACGAATCGCCGCCTGGCGCGAGACCAATGAGTCCGGCACGGAGCAGAAATACGCGCAGCAATATTGGACAGATTTCTTTTCTTGCTTCGGTATTAATGCCACCTACCTCAATGTTTTTGAGCAGACTGCTAAGCGCAGCAGCACCGGCGGGCACGGCCGTATTGATTTCTTTATGCCCAACAAGTTGATTGGTGAGGCAAAGTCGCTGGATGTGGATCTGGATGCCGCCCACCAGCAGGCGCTGGATTATCTGCGTGGTGGCACCATCAAGGAGCACCAGTGGCCGCGCTACATCATGTGCACGAATTTTGAGCAGATCCGACTGAATCGCTTGGGTGAACAGGATGAACGTTTCGATGTCACCATCAGCTTGGATGAGTTGCTGGATCATGCCGAGAAGTTCATGTTCCTGGCTGGTTACGAGTCTGTCAGCCACCGTGAGCAAGAGCGCGCCTCCATTGCGGCTTCGGAGATCATGGCGAATTTGTTCCGTGCGCTCAATGACGATGATGTGGATGAGGCAGTCGGCGATGCTGCTCCGACGAATCCGGAGGATGAAGACGAGCGCGTCGAACAAACCTCAATGTATCTGACGCGGCTGCTGTTTTTGCTCTTCGGCGATAATGCGGGTCTGTGGCAGCCGGGTTTGTTCGCGGATTTGGTGATTAATGCTAATGGCGTCGGTGAGCTTTCTGGTGATCTGAACACGTTGTTTAATGATGTGTTGAATAAGCCGGAGTCGCAGCGTCCGCGTCGTTTGCCGGAGCATTTGGCAAAGTTCCCGTACGTCAACGGTGGTTTGTTTGCTGGTGATGTGCCTAAGGAATACTTCGATGAGCAGATGCACCAAGTGCTTGTCGATGCTTGCTCGTTCGATTGGTCTCAAATAAGCCCCGCCATCTTCGGTTCTTTGTTCCAGTTGGTGAAATCGAAGGAAGCGCGTCGGCATTCTGGTGAGCATTACACCAGTGAGAAGAATATTCTGAAGACGATCGAGCCGTTGTTCCTGGATGAGTTGCGCGCGGAGGCTCGCCGTTTGATCAATTCGAAGTCCACGAGCGTGAAGAAGCTGCGCGAGTTCCGCGATAGCCTGGCGAACAACATCTACTGCGACCCTGCTTGTGGTTCCGGAAACTTCCTGATTGTGGCTTACCGCGAGCTGCGCAAGATTGAGACGGAGATGATTGTTGCTATCCGTGAGCGTGAGGGCAGCGCGGGCAGCATGACTTTTGATATTTCGTGGGAGCAGAAGCTTTCCATTGACCAGTTCTATGGTTTTGAGATCAACTGGTGGCCGGCGAAGATTGCCGAGACTGCCATGTTCTTGGTGGATCATCAGGCAAACCGGGAGCTTGCCGACGCCATCGGGCTAGCTCCGGAACGTTTGCCTATCAATATCACCGCGCACATTCACCACGGCAATGCTCTGCAGCTGGATTGGGCGGAGATCCTGCCAGAAACTAGTGGCCAGACTTATATCTTTGGTAACCCACCGTTTATTGGGCAGTACACCAAGACTAAGGAACAGACGGCTGATATGAAGCGTGTCTGGGGCAAGGATTACGACGGCTACCTGGATTACGTCACTGGCTGGCACGCGCAAGCACTGAACGTACTACAGACGCGCCACGGCGAGTTCGCCTACGTAACTACGAACTCGATTACACAAGGCCAGCCGGTTCCTGCACTGTTCGGCCCAATCTTCCGGGATCACTGGCGCATCAAGTTTGCCCACCGTACGTTTAGCTGGGATTCGGAGGCCCCAGGCAAGGCCGCGGTGCATTGTGTGATCGTAGGATTCAGCCGCAACACCAGTGTGAAGCCGCGTCTGTGGGATTACCCGGACGTTCGTGGCGAAGCTGTCCTCGTTCCGGTGGAGAAATCCATCAATGCTTATCTGGTTGATGGTCCGAATATCTTGATATCTAAACGCATGCAACCACTTAACAACCAGCTTCCTCCTGCAACACGAGGCTCACAACCAACAGATGGTGGGCATTTGATCGTCGAGGCTGAAAACTATCCAGAATTCGTTAATGACACCGTCGCTGCAAAGTATTTACGTCCCTACCGCGGCTCTCGTGAACTTATTCGTGGTTTAGACCGTTGGTGCTTGTGGATGGACGATGAAAACTTTGACCCTTCCGATCTTCAACAGTCTAAATTGCTTTATGAACGAGTCACAGGCTGTCGTGACTTTCGTGAATCAAGTTCTCCAAGTGGCGATGCATACAAGCTACGAACCATTCCACACCTCTTTCGCCCAAATTCGAAGCGCCCAACTGTTGACTATCTGTGCATCCCGCGGGTTGTAAGCGAAAATCGCCGATTCTTTACTGCAGCGCAATTTTCTGCGGACACGATAACGAGCGATAGCGCCTTTACTGTTGAAGACCCTACTGGGCTTAGCTTTGCACTCATCTCATCCTCAATGTTTATAACCTGGCAGCAAACGGTCGGTGGCCGCTTGAAATCAGATTTACGTTTCTCAAGTACATTGACTTGGAACACTTTTCCAGTGCCAGAACTCGACAGCACTAGTAAAGAACGAATCATTGCAGCCGGCCAGAAAATCCTCGAAGCACGTGAACTTCATCCTGAAAGATCACTTGCAGATCACTACAACCCGCTCGCCATGGATCCGGCTTTACTTAAGGCCCACGACGCCCTCGACAAGGAAGTCGATAAAGCATTCGGTGCACCCCGAAAACTTACTTCAGAGCGACAACGGCAAGAGCTGCTATTTGAAAACTATTCGAAACTGGCTAGCTAAGACGGTCGGTCGCCAATTCCTTTAGGAGCAATTCGTGTCCCCTGATAGTTCTTCACCAATGTCCTGGGATGACATTGTCCCATTACTGTTACAAGCAGCTAGCGACGGTAAACCACGCCGCCGCAAAGAATACTTTGCTGTCGTGAAGCCCATTCTCGAACGAGACTTCCCGGAAGAAACCCGTTTAGAGCCACAACAAGGGAAAACCCTTATTGACCGTCGCATCGTGCGGGCCATAGGTTATAGCCGACGGATGGGGCTCTTAACCGAGATTGCACACGGAATAACCAGAATTACGGATGATGGTACTCAATGGGCCGCGCAGAATACCTACCCCTTAAATCAAAAACAGCGTAGAAAATTACGCGAACAGTACTATCAATGGAAGAAGGTCAACAAACAAAATCCTCGCTTTGTGTGGGTGCTGAGAACCGGTAGCAATGGTGAACGGGAGGAACGTTCTCTCGACGAATCCGCTGTTTTGCCTGGGATGAATTTTGGAGCTGCAGCAGCGCAAGCATCAACTATCGAGAGCGTAAAATCAGCTATCGAAGAATTAAGCCCAGCACTTCCCCCTAAATCAATTATCTCCCAGGCTAATCAATATATTCGCTTCCGCAATGAGATCGAGCCCGGCGATACCGTCGTCATGCCCAGCAAGCTTCAACAAGGTCGACTTTATGTGGGAACCGTTACTGGTAAAGCATACTTTGACCCCAACGAGTCTGACCCCGAAGCACAAAATAAACTGCCGGTTGAGTGGAATGATGAGTGGATCACCCGGGAAGAATTGGGCCGAGACTTGAGGAATTCGCTCAGAGGCGGCCTGACTTTCTTCAAAATCACCCGAAATGATGCCGCTGATCGCTTTCAACAAGTTTTAGACGGTGATGGTGACCCTGAGCGAGAATCAGATCTCACGCAAAATTCAGTAGCAATCCTTGACTGGGATGAGTTCTTTGAAGAACTAGGAACCAAACTTGGGAATTACCGCAATGACCGTGCTTCCCTAGTTAAGCGGCTAACCGAAGCTGCAGAAAGCTCAGATCGCCCTTCTCTCTTCAAGAACTTATGGACGCTCCCCACCGTCGACGGTGAGCGTCGTGAAGCAACAGACATTGATCCATTTACTGTTCTCGCCATTATTAACCGGCAGATCACAGTCGCAAATAAAATTGCGATCTGCAAGGTTTATAAAGACACTTTTGGCATTGATGCTCCCGTACCGACAGGATTTGATGGTGTTCCTGAGCGCAACAATCTAAGCACTCGCTTTGAATCAAAACCAGCGGATATTGGTAATCCGGAATTTTATAACGCCGCATGGGATTTGTTCCTCGCTGGCATACATTACGAGGAATCCAGCAGCCGTAGAGAGTTCATCAAAGCATTTGATTTAACCACCGATGGTCACAGCATCAACGCCTATACGATGGGCCTTTACTGGTTCCGCCCTGGAACCTTCTTAACCCTCGATAGCAGAACACGAAACTATTTGAATTCCCCAAATGTGCTTGGTCCTGGATTCACCAACCAAGTGCGAGACGGCCAGTCTTACTTAGAGGCTCTGGAACAAGTCCAAGCCTGGATGACTGAGTCGGAAGATACACCGGATAACTTTGCGGAATTGTCTGCCGCAGCCTACACCACTGGACCTTCCGAAATGCCTGAATCCGATCCTTCGGCGGAATTAACTAATGAAGAGAATAAAACTGAGGATGCGTCTTATACCTATGAAAATATTCGCGCTGAAGGTGCCTTTTTAGAAAACAGAGAAATCCAAAAACTGCTCCGTCGATGGTCCGAAAAGAAAAACCTGATCCTGCAAGGCCCACCGGGGACCGGCAAAACCTGGCTTGCCCGCAAGCTGGCTTATGCCTTGATCGGCAAAGAGAACGACGAGAACATCACTACGCAACAGTTTCACCCGTCGACCTCATACGAAGACTTTGTCATGGGATATCGTCCAGCACATGATGGTCGGCTAGAACTCCAACATGGCGCTTTCATGAAGGCAGCCCAGCGTGCCCAAGAAGATACAGGGCAGAAGCATATCTTCATCATTGAAGAAATAAATCGTGGTAACCCAGCACAAATCTTCGGCGAAATGCTGACATTGCTGGAAGCTGACAAACGCAACCCGGATAACGCACTACGCTTAATCTATTCACAAGATGATGACGACCCATTCCACCTGCCGGAAAATTTCTATGTCATCGGCACTATGAACCAAGCAGACCGATCGTTGGCTGGCCTTGATATTGCATTGCGACGACGATTCTCCTTCGCGACTCTCAAGCCAGAATTGGGAAGCAATTGGCTAGAATTTGCAGAAAAACGAGGCCACGATACGGGTGAACTTCGCTCTATTGCGAATCAAATTACACAGGTCAACGCTCTCATCAGTGAAGATCCCACACTTGGCCCGCCATTTTGCATCGGGCATAGCTTTGTCACACCGCGCACGAAAATCACCGAGCCAGCCGTCGACAAGACCCAACGATGGTTTCAAGAAATCATCGACACCGACTTGGCGCCATTGCTCGAAGAATACTGGTTTGATCAGCCAGAAAAACTGGAAACAGCACTGGGAATGCTCCATGGGTCTCAGTAAATACGTGCCGCTGCGCAGCATTCGGCTCTTGCAGTTATACGCCTCGGAGGTATACCAACGTGGATTGATCCGCGATTCTGCAGTAGAAGATGCAGATGCTGAGCTTCCTGTGTTAGTAAGTTCAATGTTGTGTGATGCTGTCGAGCGCCGCATGCGCGAACAGCTCAGCGTCGCCTTCGAGACTAAAAGCGGAAATCTTAATCGCGTACGTGGCAAGATCGATGTCTATCACACCGCACGGCACCGGTTATTAGAAAAGGGCAAGGTGCGATGCCAATATGAGACGCTTAGCCTCGACGGCCCGGTGAACCGTTATCTACTTCGCGCATTGAACACGGCAATGCACAAAGTACAAAGCTTCGGTGATACGGCGCTTACTCGGCGGTGTCGCAGATTGGTGAAAACATTTCGACACAACGGCGTGACCCTAATCGAGACCCTCGACTATCCAGGGTCTCGTCTCTCTCCCCGAGACCACACTCCTGTGGCGATTGCCAAACTTTTGCTGGAATTGTTTGTCCCAGCAGGCGGGAAGGCATCCTCGGATAACACAGTAGAATTTCGGAACCGGACATACAAAGAAGCCGAACTTCGTAAATTATTTGAAAAAGCTCTATATGGCCTATACCGCTACCACTTACCTACCGCCCGAGTAACCAGCGGACGCCGGATGCGTTGGCCAGATACTGAGAACTCCAACGCAGCAATTCCCGAGATGGAAACCGACATCATCATTAAACAGCCGTCCAGTGAGCATCTTATCGTCGATGCAAAATTCACCTCAATGGCAACCACAGCCCGCCAAGATAACCGACCAACTTTAAAATCTGGCCACATTTATCAGATCACTAGCTACGCCACAGCTTATGCGATGAACGAGCCTGCTGGGACTCCGGTACACGGTGTGATGGTCTATGCGACTTTGGGTTTACCAGCTGGCCATTCGGATTTGTCTGCAAGTGACTTCCCTGATGTGCAGGAGTTTTCTATCGGCCAGCACAAGATGCGATTCGCAGCATTAGATCTCACTGGCTCTGCCCGAAAGGTACGAGAGGCAGCCCTTGCGGCGGTAAAATAGCGAGCGAACGCTGGAATGTTCAGTCACGTACAAATGCCACCAATTTAAATGGGATTTATATATAACGCCGGAGGTCAGGCCCCTACTTCTTGCAAATAAGGCTCCAAACGCGGAGCGCTTATAAACTCACGTGCAACTTGGAAAGAAAAAGGTGGCATGCTATGGTGACTGCGCATCGAGCATATGCCAGGCGCATATGCACTTTCATCCAAAGAACCCCAGCTGGCCTGGGGTTCTTTGCGTTGCTCCCCCGCGGCCTCAAACCCCGAACTTTTGCCTAGATACCGAACCTAAACGACAAAATATGTTGTTTAGGCCAGATTAAATACTACAAGAGCTTTCGGCTTACTCATCTCAACTAACATCGCCGTCACACCCCATTATCTCTGTGCCTTAAGCAATTATCACTTGCACCTCGTAGCCGTCCTTGTCCGAACCAGCCAGGAATGCCTCGGCCTGGGCCTTAACCAAGTCGGTCACACGCTGCTGCGCCCGATCCAGCAAGCCATTCTGCTTAGCCTTCTCCTCGGCTCGCTTTTCTTCGCCGTCCAAGAACTCCGCATAATTTTCCACCCTGACCTGATTCAAAGGGTTGAATGACTGGTCATATACCGTCACGGACGAAGGCTCAATTTCATTTGAGAGGATCTCCGCCTTAGAAACCTTGATGGTTACGGTGCTGGTGACGTCGTCGATGCTCACATCCGATTTCTCAATATTCTTGACCCCTGCCTTCACCACGCCGTCGTAGGCAATAAGAAAATGCTTTCCTGTCAACGGGACTCTCAGCCCCAATGCCCTCCAACCGTCCTCCTCGAAGCGGCCAACGGCGGAATACGAGTACTGTTCAACGGCCATTTCCGAAATATCCTCGAGGGTGCCACCGATACCAGTCGAAGTAATGGAGCGGGTCGGCTCCTCCAACAAGCTCATCTTATTGAGACCAAAGAGAGCTCCCACCGTCAGAACAATTCCTACCAGCAGGCCAACTACAACTTTCAGCACACCCGACATTCCGCCGCTTACCTCCACGCGTCACGATCTTGTTACCAAATCGGCAACAAATCGACCATTTTTTAGGTAACATACCACGGCGCTCGCTGAAATCTTTTTGTTCTCTATTTGTTCCGACGCATCGTCGTCGGTGATGCATCAAATTCGCTCAACAAGATCTTCGCGACATGGAACAAAATTACTGCAATGAAAAATTGAAGTGTTTAGCTACCGGCAGTGCTACTATGGAGAAAATTTTCTGTGAATTCCCCAGACAAAACAGCTTAAGCTGTGCATACTATTCCTATGCCGCTTCCTACTGAGTTCACTGTGCTCGATTTCGAAACCGCCAACGAGATGCGTGCGTCGGCATGCCAGATCGGCCTCGTGCGAATGAACGACCACGGCGAAACACTTGAACGCTACAGCTCACTCATCAAACCAGACCCTGGATACGAGCACTTCCAGCCAATCAACATCTCGGTACACGGCATTAGAGAAACCGACGTCGCAGATGCCCCAACCATGCGGGAGCTAGCCAGCGACATCCAGGAATTCGTCGGCACTAGCCCCATCGTTGCACACAACATGGCTTTTGATTATTCCGTCTGGCGAGCACACACAGAGCTGGGGAATCTGCCCGATTTTATAAATCCTCGGCTTTGCACGCTGCGCATGGCCCGATACCTGCTGCAACGCCCTGCCGGAACCAACGGGCTCGAAAGCCTGATCCACGACTACTGCCCCGGCCTGGCATTCGCGCACCACGACGCCTCCGAGGACGCGCGGGTTACCGGCGAGCTATTCCTCGCGATGCTGCGACACCTGGAGATGCCCCTGGGGCAACTCGTAAAGACCTTCGCACTAACGCAAGCACCGCGGCAACGCGGGGTCTGGTAACGATAACGGTACCCGGCCGGCGCGACCAGAAGCAGACCTCACTCAGTGGACTAATGAGACCGCGCTAGAAGGCGAAGTCGTGTGTTTTACCGGCACACTTGGTCGGATGAAGCGCGCGGATGTGCAGCAGCTCGTCGAAAAGCTAGGCGGCAAGGTTGATAAATCAGTGACGAAGAAAACCACCCAGCTGGTAGTCGGGGTACCCTCGCCAACCACGTGGCGGCCAGGCATGGATGGCTCCAGCAAAATGGTGAAAGCCCGAGCGCTCGTGGAAAAAGGCGCGACATTGACCGTGATGACAGAAAATGAATTCTTCGCCGCAATTGAAGAATAGGCGTGCGTACGAGTGGTATGGATCGCGAGCTATTAGGTTTCTACTCTAACAATGTTAGAGTAACTTTAGAGTAGATTTAATAGTAGCCTATTTTTGCTGGTCACAGGGATTTTCTACTCTAACACCTAGTGTTAGAGTACTTTAGAGTAGCTTTACAGTAGGCCGCGCTTCGCCGACAGCACCAGGTCAAGCTTCTCCATCGGTTATTCGAGTGACCACGTAGCACGGGGATCATTCGGGCTCTGTTTATGCCACACAACCAAGCCACGCGAATGCAACTCTTTCAAATGGCGCAGCACAGTAGGACGCGCAAGGCTTACTAACTCGGTGATTTCCCCAGTCCCTAATTGTTTTTGGGACTGCCGGAGCACTTTGAGTATTTCCAATGCTGCCCGGCCCAAATCTCGGGTTAAATCCGCTGGAATAGCATTGCTTGCATGCAAAGTCAGTTTCACTGACTCGTTGACCTGCTCATACACTGGATCCACTAGCCCCGATGTGCGCATCTCCTGGAATATACGACGAATACCTTCACCTAATTCCTGAGTAATCCCGAGATCCGCGCACACCCTGGCGATGCGAGGGTTACGCGCATTCCGGCTAATCTGCTCTGGATTATCAATTCGATTCAGACCGAGGAACCTACCAGGATTAGTAATCTCTATACGGTTAGGAAAGATTTCTACCCGAATATGATCCCCGCCCATGCTGTACGAACGGTGAACCAACGCATTTACTAAACCTTCAAGCCAAGCATCCTTCGGAACAATTGCATGCGGAACAAACCGGCCAGCATCCCCTAATGCTTGCCGCTTCGGCATGAGCTGTTCAATTGCTTCTGTCGCTGCCGACAGCTGCTCAGGGATCGAGCCTTCAGCGCGTATATCTCCCCCGTGAACAAGATTTTGCCGACGCCCGGCACCACGATCATTATCGTCATAGCGCAGAATTCTTACATGCGCATTGGGATAAAAAATCTGCGGACGGTGCGCAAACAATAACGCTGCCGCGACTGTAACCTCCCCTTTTCGGGTCAATAAATCCCGTGCTTGCAACGCTAATTGCGGGCTTGATGATGTAAGCAACGCCCGGAATTCTTCTACCTTTTGCGGATCCAAAACCTCGTCAAAGCTGCCTCCACCGGGCACTGGCGTCGACTCAAACCGTGATGCTCCCCGATCCCATTCAAGTTCTTGCCTCTGCGCAAACGACAACTTCAGGGTGGAATCACCCATGCGCTGGTAGCAATCCCCACGGTTATCTTGGTGCACGTATTCGGACATACCAACCCGAAAAACCAAGACTTTACCTTCATCCGTAACCAGCTCTTCTATCGATAACCGCACGGGTGGGTCAATGAAGTTATGAGCCACACGGCGTAATTCGTTTTCCTGTTTGTCGCTGACTGGAGAAACTTTGCCACCATGCAATCCAGCAACCACTACGCCGCCTTCAGCATTAGCCATAGCGATTAAGGGTTTCGCGAAATCGATTGGCTTCACCGCACCCGATTTGCGTTCATACCACTGCGACTCTGGAAGTTTCAGAAGTGCCGATACTGCTTGCTCCGCCGGAAGCGATAAGGCTTGATCCACCTCTACTGCTGTCATGATTTCTACTCTAACATTGTTAGAGTAACTTTAGAGTAGATTTAATAGTAGCCTGTTTTTGCTGGTCACGGGGATTTTCTACTCTAACATCTAGTGTTAAAGTACTTTAGAGTAGCTTTACAGTAGGTCACATAGCTGAGCTCTGATCGCGCTGTCAGCTCAGTCAATTGCAAAAGTGCGCTGTCATAAATGACAACACGACCGGTTCCGCTCCCCACTCTTGGTGGAAGCCCAGGGCCGGTCCCTTTCATTATTTTCCCGGTCCCTTTCATTATTTTCATTGGGGCCGATTTTCACCGTGACCACGGAATTCAAAGCACCACACACTACCGCAGCTCCCGCAAGCCACCATCCAGGCGGCGGGTAATACCCTGTTCATCGAGATACTCCAGCAGCGGGATGGCCACCCGGCGCGTCGTCGACAAAGCCTTCCGCGCCGCCGACAGCGTAAACGGTTGTTCCAACTGCGCGATACGCTTTTTCGCCTCCTGCGGCGCACCAGGCAACAAAACGATCCCCTGGCCAAGCCGTAACAATCGCCCCGCATTTTCCGCTGCGGCCAGCTGCTTGGCCCCCAATCGGAGTTCCTGCAGTTCATCCGCCTCCGGGGCGGCAAATGGGTCGTCGGCAAGCCAGACCTCCAACTTGGCCACCGACGCCTCGGCCGCCCCCAGATCCACCTTGTGCCCCGGCACACGAAGCACACCGTCGACTTGTTCCACCTTGGCGGCAGCCACTGCGATGCCTAACAGCGCATCCTCCTGCAAGTCCAGCGCATCCATCGCAGCCTTGCGCGGCATGCCCGCGGCCAGCGGATTCTCCTGCGCATGCTTGCCCAGCGCGACCAGCAGCTGATTCTTCCAGCGCGTGATCTCCCGGGCGGCAATCCACCACTGCCGAAAAGCAATAATGCCCTGCGGTGGGGCGGCCGGATCATCCACGGTAAACCCGGCGCGCTGCAACTTGTCGACGCGCACGTAACCGACGCGCTGGATGTACCCGGTGGGATCGGTGAACGGACTCGGGCTGGCCGCGGGAGTGCTGGTGGCGGGAGTGCTGGTGGCGCTGGGGCTGGCGTCGGCAAGCAGTTCCAGTTCCTCTGCACGCCGACGCGCCGCACCACGACGGTTCAGCTCCGGCGGGTACACATCAATAACCTGCACCCCGGCGCTCACATGCCGCCCGCCCGGGCTGCGCACCACGAAGCGATCCAACAGCTGCAGCGGCAACGGGTACGCCAAACTCAAGCGCGCATAATCCGCGGACAACGGCCGCACGTGCGCCTCCAGCCCAGCAGTGCCAATGTGAACGACGATATTCTGCGGCAACTCATAAAAATCCTGGCCAAAGGTGCGACGCACATCGATCTGCTCCACCAACTCCCACGCACCCGAGCTGAGCAAGCTGTGGCCACGGTGGATGGCATCGGCACTGATCCCGCGCAGATTCACCGCCACCCGCGAAGTCGGCTCCAACACCTGGTGGGCCGTATTTTCGCTGTGCAAACCGCGCACTTCCACCGCACGCCCGCCGTCCGGGCTGGCCAGCTCCAACTTATCACCCACCCGCAGAGTGCCCGCTGACAACGTACCCGTGACCACGGTGCCAGCGCCTTTCACGGAAAACGCGCGGTCAATCCACACACGCACCCGCGCCTGCGGGTCCGGGGCAGGCACCTGGGCCAGTACCTCATCCAACACCTGCCGCATCTGCGCGATGCCCTCACCGGTATGGGCGGAAACCTCAACCAGGGGTGCGTCGGCAAGCGCGGTACCTGCCAACTCATGGCGCACCTGGGCTGTGACCTCGGCGCGACGGGTGGCATCGGCGCGATCAGCACGGGTCAGGGCGATCAGCCCATGCCGGATGTCCAGCGCACGCACGGCATCGCGGTGATCCGTAGACTGCTCCTGCCAACCTTCATCGGCAGCAACCACGAAAATAACCACCGGCGCCGGGCCCACACCGGCGAGCATATTGCCCAGGAACTTCTCGTGCCCCGGCACGTCGACAAACGCCAGGTCCGTGCCTGACGGCAAGGTAGTCCACACAAAGCCCAAATCAATGGTCAGCCCGCGGCGTTTTTCTTCCGCCCAGCGGTCCGGGTCCATATCCGTCAGGGCGCGCACCAAAGCGGATTTGCCGTGGTCAACGTGCCCGGCGGTGGCAACGACGTGCATTTAGTTCGCCTCCTGGCTGGGCTGTTGGGCTTGGACGCCCCGAATGGTCTGGACCAACAGCTCATCCTGTTCTTCCGGCACGCAGCGCACATCCACCACACACTGGCCATCATGCACCCGCGCGAGCACCGGCGGGCTAGCCCGCCGCAACAGCGCAGCCAGCGACTCCGGCAGAGCCACGGCCACACCAGGCAACGGATACTCCGGCGCTCCCCCACCGCCGACACGCCCATCATGGTCCAGCACACGGCCACCAGTGGCGTCGGCAAGCGCCTGCGTGCGCTCGTGATAACGCTGCGGATCAATATGCAACGCATCCTGCACGGCATTCGAAGGCGTCGTTACCGCTGCTTGCAAGGCATTCAGGCGCAACTTATCAATGCGCACCGCCCGCGCCAACGGATGTTTTTTCATTTTCGCAATCGCCTCGGCACTCCCCAGCACAATGCCCGCCTGCGGGCCGCCAAGCAGCTTATCGCCACTAGCAATCACCACATCCGCCCCGGCAGCCAGCTGGCTGTGAATATCTGGCTCCTCCGGCAACGCGGGATCATGCGTGAGCAGGCCCGAACCCAGATCCACAATCAAATACTTGCCGTGGGTGCGCGCAAGCTGGCGCAGCTTGTCGACGCCCACCGCAGCCGTGAATCCTTCCATACGGAAATTCGACGGGTGCACTTTTAAAATCGCGCCAGTATCCGCGGTGATCGCGTTGTCATAATCAGCCAGGTGCGTGCGGTTGGTCGCGCCCACCTCGCGCAGGCGCGTCGCGGTGGATTCGATGAGCTCCGGCAAACGGAAGCCGGCGCCAATTTCGATCAACTCGCCGCGAGAGATAATCACCTCTTGGTTCGGCGCCAGCGCCGCCGTGGCCAGCAACAACGCGGAAGCACCGTTGTTCACAACCAGCGCGTCCTCCGCCGCCGGGCACGCATCCAGCAACGCCTGCGTGGCACCGCCTCCGCGGTTTTTCGATCGCTTGCCGCTGGCCAGATCCATTTCCACATCCGTATACGAAGCCGCCGCCTGCAGTGCTTCCACGGCAGCCGGTGGCAGCGGGGCGCGGCCCAAGTTGGTGTGGATGATCACCCCGGTGGCGTTCAGGACCGGGTGCAGGGCAAACGGTTGCTGCGCGCGTAGATTCTCGGTGATGCGCTCTTCGATGAAATCCACGGCTATGGCGCCGCGACGGGCGTCGGCAAGAATATTTTTTATGGCCGCGCGGATGGTGTGTTCCGCCAGGCGCTGCCGCGCGTGTTCGACGGCGGGAAGCTGCAACAGTTGATCCATCTTCGGAATATTCCGGCGGGGATCGTTATCAGGCGTTAAAGGATCAGGCGTTGCAGAACCAGACACTGTGGTTTCAGGCACCGTGGCGACCTCCTTGCGGGGCGGGAAACTTGCCTGCGCTGTGGCAAAACTAGTGTTGGGGCAAAACTAGTGGCGGAGACGGACAGGAATCGAACCTGCCAGACCGAGATGCTCGGCCTCACCGGTTTTGAAGACCGGGGCGCCCACCAGGAACGCATACGCCTCCATCGCGTCAGTTTACTAGGGCACAGGTGCAGGGTGGCGGAGTAGGCAGCAAAATAACTAGCACACCGGTGCAGCGACGGCGCACAGGTAGCATAGACCTATGAGTGACGAAGCTGGAAGCAATAACATCAACCTCACCTCGTTTGCCGCCGGAGGTGGCTGCGCCTGCAAGATCCCGGCCGGGGAGTTGGAATCAGCCGTCGAGGGCCTCATCGGCAAAGCCGACCCCAACGTGCTGGTCGGACTGGACGACGGCGACGATGCCGCAGCCGTAAAAATCCAGGACGGGCTGGCCGTGATCTCCACCGCGGACTTTTTCACCCCCATGCTCAACGACCCTTACGACTGGGGCCGGGTGGCCGCCGCGAATGCGCTTTCCGACGTCTACGCCATGGGCGGCACCCCGGTGACCGCGATCAACCTGGTGGGCTGGCCCAACGACGTACTCGGCCTGGATGTGCTGCGCGAAGTCCTGCGCGGCGGCATGGACGTGGCCACCCAAGCAGGCATTTCTGTCACCGGTGGGCACTCGATCACCGCACCCGAACCCATGTACGGCATGGCTGCCACCGGCATTGTCTCCCCGGACAAACTCATGCGTAACGACGCCGCCCAACCCGGTTTGCCCATCACGCTGACCAAGCCGATCGGCGTCGGAATTCTGAATAACAAACACAAAGCCACCGGGGAGGTATCCCAGGCGGCCGTTGATTCCATGACCACCCTCAACCGCGAAGCTTCGCAGGCCGCGCTGGCGGCGGGCGCGCGGGCGGCCACGGATGTCACCGGCTTCGGTTTGCTGGGCCACTTGTACAAAATGTGCCGGGCATCCGGGGTGGCCGCGGAACTGGACTTTTCCGCGGTTCCTGCCATCGACGGCGCCAAGGAAGCGCTTGCCGACGGCTTCATCCCCGGCGGTTCGCGCCGCAACCTGGATTGGGTGCGCCCGCACTTGTCGGTGGAATCGGAGGCGATTTCGGAAGAAGACTTGATCTTCCTGGCCGACGCCCAAACCTCCGGCGGCTTGCTGGTCATCGGCGAAGTGCCTGGTTACCCGGTTATTGGCCGCACTGTGGAAGGCAACGTGGAAGGCAACGATGGTAGCGGCACCGGCGAGAACACCGCGTATATCTCGGTGCGCTAGCACTGCTTTAGTCCGGCGGCACCACCTTTAATCCGGGGGCACCGCGGGTACGCTACTCCGGCGTCACCACGTCGCCAGCTAAGCCCTGCTGCTCACGGCGACGCTGCGCACGACGCTTCTGTGGCCCAATGGTGGTGGACGGATCTTTCACTGCCTCCAGCCCGGCGTCCAACACCCCGAAGCGAGTGCAGGCAGAACCAGCCAACAACGACAGGCCCGAAAGCACCGAGACCGCGCGGGATTTCGTCACCGCCGACACCGCAGCACCCACACCACCAGCGGCGATGAGGTATTCCGAAGCCTTCATGAGCTTGCCGGACTTGCCGTGGTGCAAAGCCTCGCGCGGTTCCGGTTCCATGCCGTTTTCCAGCACCTTCGTGGCCACCAGATCACTCACAGCCGCCCCCATCGCTAACGCTCGGGCTGGGCCTGCACTATCCACTGGCGTAGTGACCATCGCGCAACCCGACGCCGCCGCCGAAGCCGAGGACACAAACACATACGGCAGGTGGTTTTTCATGTCATTCCACACCGGGTTCGAGGTATTCGACAACAGCACCGCCGTATAACCAGCCAGCGGGCCGCCCAAAACACCCGTGGCCGCACCAGCTGGCCCGGCGAGTTTCCGCAGCGCAGTGCGCGCGAATTTCGGCAACGGCAGACCACGACGACCAGCCAGCTCATCGACTTCCACCAGCGCCGGGATCGCCGAAGCACTGGCGAAGCTCATCAAAATCCACGAGCCCACAGACATCGGCGAGGTCACCTTGAACACGCGGAACATATTCAACGCGCGTTCCGGCCGGCCCAAATCCAGAATCAAAAACACGGAACCGAGCGACGCAGCAGATAGCGTCGTCAAGCGAGTTGTGCGCAGCAAGGGCTTGTTGCCGGTAGCCTGCGCGCCCGCGGCCAGCATGCCCGAGCCACCACTGACACCGCCGAGGAACAAATAAACGCCAATTGGCCACTCCCACGGCGGAGCCTTGACGACGGGTTTGCCGTAGTAGGAAGAAAACTCGAAGTCTTCTGCCATCCGCTCTTCTTTGGAACCATCCTGCGCACCCGCACCTGGCCGCTTGCGCTTCTTCTTCGGCTTTGTGCCATCGAACTTGCGGTAACGGTTCGGTCGTGCACCCTGCGGCGGGCGGTATTCGTCGAAGTTGCTCACTTCCGACCTCCCATAACAAACGCACCAGCCACGGCCAATGCCATGCCACCGATGGCCTTCACAGCGGTTTTATACATCTGCGGCAAATCCGCCGTCGGCACGCGCGGGTCTGGCGGCAAACCATAGACCTCAGGCGAATCCAACAGCAAGAAAATCGAGCCCGTGCCACCCACGCCATCGTCACTATTCGCGCCGTACAGACGGGCCTCGGTCAGCCCCTGTTCATGCAGCACGCGCACGCGCTGTTTCGCCGCGGCCAGCATGTCCTCGTAGGTGCCGAACTGAATAGAATCCGTCGGGCAGGTCTTCGAACACGCTGGTTGCTCGCCGACTTTCAGCCGGTCATAGCACATAGTGCATTTCTGGGCGACGCCAATATTTTTAATCGGCATGGACTTACCCGGGGTGTGGTCAATTTTGTTCGGGCCCTGCAGCCCACGCTGCTTCAACTTCGCCAGCACATTCACCCCGGCGTGCGAATTATCCTGGTAGTCCACGGTGGCGGTTTTGTCTTGCTTGAGCGTGACTCCGCCGTCGTCGCGGCGCTCAATAACACCAAACGGGCACCCAGCTACACACGTGCCGCAACCATTGCACACATCATCTTGCACGACGACGGTGCCGAACTCCGTGCGAAACAGCGCGCCCGTCGGGCACACGTCCAGGCAGCCGGCGTTGGTGCAGTGCTTGCATACGTCCGAGGACATCAACCAGCGGAAAGAATCCGTATCCGGCGGGGTGGTGTTGGTGGTCTCTGTTGCAGCGCCAGCGGGGCTACCGGTTGCAGCACCAGCGCCAACCGCCGACCCCATCTGACCAGCGTTCCCGTCCTGGCCACCGATCGTCGGCATGCCCAACGAAATCAGTTTTTTGCCCTCTGCGCGGGACTGCTCAATGCGGTCGTTGTTCTGCTCCACAAACGCCACGTGCCGCCAGGTATTCGCCCCCAGCGCGCCGGTGTTGTCATAGGAATCACCCGTAACCTCGTAGCCTTCCACGGGGTTGCGGTTCCACTCTTTGCAGGCAACCTCACAGGCCTTGCAGCCAATACACACCGAGGTATCGGTGAAAAATGCCATGCGCTGATAGTCGTCATAACCATGCGAGGAGGCGTTTTCGGTCAGAAGCATAGTCCTTTACTTCCCTTCTTCGCTCTCATCGGGGTTGTGCTGGTCAGCGCGATTCTCCGGCCCATACTCAGACTTGCCGACGGCATCCAGACGTTGCTGCCGCGAAGCTGCATCAGAAACACTGCCGTCTTCGCCAGTGAGCAACTCGTTGCCGCTTTCCACAGTCAGCTGCGCACGCTGCTGGTATTCCAGCAGCAAATCCCGGCGCGCCTGCCCGCGGGGGCGTCGGCCCGGTTGGATATCGCAAGCACCGATCTTTGAGTTCTGAATGAACACGTTCGGCTCCAGCGTCAGGCCCAGCAAGTCATTGGCGCCGTCGCCAGCAACTTCCGTGGTGTCGGATTCGCCGTAGTGGAACGGCAAACCAATCTGGTGAAATTCCTCGCCGTTGATCTGCAGCATCTGCATGCGATCGGTGACCAGCACCTGTGCTTCGATCACGCCACGTGGTGAGATGATCGTCGCCCACTCACCATTTTCTAGCCCGCGCTTGGCAGCCAGGTCCTTATCCACTTCACAGAACAAGCCCGGTTGTAGTTCCGCGAGGTACGGCAAGCGACGCGTCATGGCACCCGAGGTATACATCTCCGTCAACCGGTAAGTAGAAAAGACGAACGGGAATACCTCGGATCCTGGCTTGCCCGGTTCCGGACGCGAGAGGTTGTCTGCACGCTTGATTGGCATACGTGTCGGCGATTGCTGCTGGGTATACAGGATATTTCCCACCGGCGATTCGTGCGGTTCGTAGTGCGTCGGCAAGGGCCCATCCGACAGACCACTAGGCGCGAACAACCAGCCGCGCCCGTCGGACTGCATGATGAAGGCGTCGGTGCCGTCCAGCGCATCCGGGCCCACGGCGTCGGCAGGTGCCTTGTAGTCCGGGGCTTTGTCCACCGGGAAATCCGGCACGTCGTCGCCAACCCACTTGCCAGCGTCCTTGTCCCACCACACGTACTTCTTGCGCTCTGACCAGGGGGTTCCGTCCGGTCGCGCCGAGGCACGGTTGTACAAGATGCGGCGGTTCGACGGCCAGACCCAGCCCCAATCCAGCGCGACCTCGTTTTGTTCGCGGCCCGGGACCTTCTTCTGCGAATGGTTGATGCCGTCTTTATACACGCCGGTATAAATCCAGCAGCCGCCAGAGGTGGTGCCGTCGGCTTTCATCTCCACGAAGCTCGGCAGCAACTCGCCCTTGTTCGGCCCATCCAGGTAGTAGCCGTTGATCTCTTTGAGCACGTCCTCTGGGTTCGGCTCACCCTCCTCGGTTTCCACGTAATCCCAGGTGAGTTTCTGCACCGGCAGATCGCGCGGGTCCGTCGAATCCGCCAAGCGCTGCTTGATCTTCTTGCCCAGCTGGTAGAAGAACCACAAATCGCTCTTGGCATCACCCGGCGAAGGTGCGGCTTTAAACCGCCACTGCAACATGCGCTGGGTTTGCGTGAACGTACCGGCTTTTTCCGCGTGCGTGGCGGCCGGGAACAAGAAGACCTCGGTGCCGATCTCCTCGGTTTTCAGCTCACCAGTTTTGATCTCTGGCGCATCCTTCCAGAACGACGCCGTCTCAATCTCCTGAAAATCGCGCACGACCAGCCACTTCAGCGCAGCCAAACCACGGCGTTGCATACCACCGTTGGATTGCGCCACCGCCGGGTTCTGCCCAAAGACTAAGTAGCCTTCCACAGCGCCTTCCAGCATTGCCTCCAGCGTCTGATACGTAGAGTGCGCACCGGAAATCCGCGGCATCAGGTCATAGCCCCAATTGTTCTCGGCCGTTGCCGCATCGCCCCAGTAGGACTTCATCAGCGAGACGGCATAGCTCTCGCCAAGCTGCCAGAAGCCCTTCTGCGACTCCTCCCGAATCTCGTCACAGTATTCCTGCCAGCTTTGCTTGTCGACGCTCGGCATCGGCAAGTAGCCCGGCAGTGAATGGAACAGCGTCGGGATGTCCGTCGAACCCTGGATCGAGGCATGCCCACGCAAGGCCATGATGCCCGCACCCGGGCGGCCCACGTTACCCATCAGCAGCTGCAAAATTGCAGCGGTGCGGATGAACTGCGCGCCCAGCGTGTGTTGGGTAAAGCCCAGTGCATAAGCGAAACACGTGGTGCGATCCGGCTTGGAGTTATCCGCGATCGAATTAGCCAGGTAATAGAAATCTTCCTGCGAGATGCCGCAGGTTTCTTCCACCAGCTCCGGGGTATAGCGCGCGAAGTGGCGTTTCAGAATCTGGAACACACTGCGCGGATGCTGCAGGGTGTCGTCGCGTTCCACGTTCCAGGACGAGCCGTCGCCTTTCTGCTCGTACTGCCACGTATCGGTGAGGTATTTCCCGGTTTCGGGGTCAAAGCCCGAAAACAGTCCGTCGAGATCCTCCGTATCCTGGTAGCCTTCCGAGACCAACATCGGCGCATTGGTATATGCCACCACGTAGTCGTGGAAGTACAAGTCATTGTCCAGCATGTACTTGATCAATGCACCCAACAGCACAACGTCAGTGCCGCCGCGAATACCAATGTGGCGGTTCGCAAAAGCCGAGGTGCGCGTGTAGCGCGGGTCGACGTGGATGATGCGAGCGCCCCGCTTTTTCGCTTCTACTACCCACTGGAAACCCACCGGGTGGCATTCCGCCATGTTCGAACCCTCGATGACAATGCAGTCAGCGTTCGCCATATCCTGCAGCGGTTGTGTAGCACCGCCGCGGCCAAAGGAAGTTCCTAAACTAGGAACTGTGGCAGAGTGTCATATGCGCGCCTGGTTTTCTACCTGGATCGCGCCAGTAGCGGTAAACAGCTTTTTAATCAGGTAATTTTCTTCATTATCCAGCGTCGCACCGCCCAGCCCGGCGATGCCCATGGTGCGGTTGAGTCGGCGACCTTCGTCGTCGGTATCCTGCCAGCCATTACGGCGGGCTTCCAGGTAACGATCCGCGATCATGTCCATCGCGGTATCTTCATCCAATTCCTGCCATTCGGTGGAATAGGGTGCACGGTATTTGATCTTGGTTAGCCGCGATGCAGAGTTAATCAGCTGCTCAGAAGCCGAACCCTTCGGGCACAACCGGCCACGGGAAATCGGCGAATCTGGGTCGCCTTCCACCTGGATAACACGATCGTCTTTCACGTAAATGCGCTGTGAGCATCCCACCGCGCAATACGGGCAGACGGACTGCACGACGCGGTCCGCCTCCTCAATGCGGCCACGCTTGTCTTTGCTCTTTTGCGACTGCGTGTTGACGTCCCTACCAAAAGGGTCTCCGCCGCGAATCTGGCGCACAACAGGCCAGTTGAGGGGGCTAAAACGAGACATGCACTCAATGTATTCTGCACAAGTCCAAAAATCCAGCAAGGCAAGCCTTGGCATCACAGAATCAAATCCACCCGCGAACCCCTCCCGCACACCACACCCTAGATCCATTGTGTGCACCATCACAGCAGGTCACGCGGGCTTCTGCGTTTCCATAAGAATATATTTTCACGTCGTGTTGCGCCCCGAAAACTAGGGGGAGTACAGTCAAGGGAACATTCTTGAACAGAATGGTTCATCCAAAATAGACCGATCTGTTCATAATGAACGAAATTTAGCCCTACAAACTCACGCGATAAGGAACACTTATGGCACACAAAACCTCCGCGCAGGCGTCGACAAGCACGCCCGAGCACGCAGAAAGCAAGCACAAGCTCCCCAGCTGGGCCACCGGCTTCGGCGCACAAGTCATCGCCGGTTTGATCATCGGCGTGATCTTAGGATTAGTCGCCTCCAACATGGACACCGACCCGGAGAACCCGGGCTGGCTGACCAGCATTCTTAGCAACGTCGGCAGCGCCTATGTGCAGTTGCTGAAAGTCATGGTGCCGCCGCTGATCTTCGCTGCAGTGGTCACCTCTGTAGCAAACCTGCGCAAGGTCACCAACGCCGCGTCCCTGGCGTTTTCCACGCTGCTCTGGTTCGCGATCACCGCGTTTTTCTCCGTTATCGTCGGCATCGTCGTCGCTCTGGCACTGAAGCCGGGCGTCGGCACCAGCGTCGATGCTTCCCAGGCGCAAGACCCATCCAGCATGGGTTCGTGGACGGCCTTCTTCGAACAACTGCTGCCGCAGAACTTCTTCGGGCTGAATGCGTCGGTCAGCGACGGCGAAGTCTCCTTAAGCTTCGGTGCCCTGCAGCTGCTAGTAATTTCCCTGGCCATTGGTATCGCCGCGGTGAAAGCCGGTAAGGCCGCGGATCCATTTTTACGGTTTACCGAATCCTTCTTGAAGGTCATCCAGGTAGTGCTGTGGTGGATCATCCGCCTGGCACCAATCGGCACCGCTGCGTTAATTGGTAAAGCCGTAGCCACCTACGGCTGGGACGCAATGGGCTCACTAGGCAAATTCGTGCTCGCAGTCTACATCGGCCTGGCCTTAGTCTTCCTGGTGGTCTACCCGGCCGTCATGAAGGCACACAATATCCCGGTTTTTGGTTTTTACAAGCGCATCTGGCCAGTCATTTCCCTGGGCTTTGTCACCCGTTCCTCGATGGGCGTCATGCCAGCAACGCAACGCTTCAGCGAACGCGCCATAGGTGTTCCCCGCGAGTACGCTTCCTTCGCCATCCCGCTGGGTGCAACCACCAAGATGGACGGCTGCGCTTCGGTCTACCCTGCCGTCGCCGCGATCTTCGTTGCCCAGTTCTACGGCATTGACCTGGACTTCACCCAGTACCTGCTGATCATCTTCGTTTCCGTCATTGGTTCCGCAGCCACCGCAGGCACCACCGGCGCCACCGTCATGCTGACGCTGACCTTGTCGACGCTAGGCCTACCACTGGCTGGTGTGGGCTTGCTGCTAGCCGTCGAACCAATCGTCGATATGGGCCGTACCGCACTGAACGTCACCGGTCAGATCCTGGCTGCGACGGTCGTCGCCAAGCGCGCCGGCATCCAAGACAAGGATGTATGGGATGCTGCCGAAAGCGGTGTCAACGACCTGCTGAATGACGATGCTCAGGATGACGACTCGCTGGATGACGCCGCCTCCAACCCTGGATCCAACTCGGAGCCCGACTCTGACGCAAACTTCGAATCAGGTGCACATCCACACACCAATTCGCCATCCGAAACACAAACCAGATCACATTCAGTGAGTGTTTCTAGCCGCTAGTGAAAATCTCGGTCCCCCAGACCTAAAACATTTCACGACCATTCCCCGCCACTGCTTTTTGCAGTTGGCGGGGATTTTTTAAAGAAACACTACTTATTTTCCGTATGCTATCGGTCGAATTTTCCGCGACTTACGCTACTTATTTTACCCGCCCTACGCTACTTATTTTCCATATTGTTCCGTAATGGTCATTAGATGACTGTGAAAAATTAAACGAATAAATTTTCGATTCTGAGCAAATTCAAGCGCTCCCATTCTGGATCTTTGCTAGCGTTTGGCCTAAGCAATGGTTAGTAATGGTTCCGCAACGCCCGCACCGAAACGACACGCGAGGGCACAAACCAACAACCCTAGGGGGTTCAGAAGGCGCGGAAGCCGCAGTAACGTTAAACAAGGAGGCGACGATGGCGACAATCCTCGATATAGGTCAATACATCACCGAACTGCTTCCTGGCGTCGACAAGATGAAGCTATACAAGCTGTGCTATTTCTCCCAAGGCTGGCATTTGGCATGGACTGGCAAGCCCTTGTTTGCCGATGAATTCGAAGGCTGGCGCCACGGCCCTGTCTCCCCACAGCTGCGCCACCACACCGAGACAGCAGCCAAGGGTGACACTGAACCGTGAGGAGCCAGGTAACAGAGTGATGAGCATACAAACGATTCATGATGAGTTTGCCAACCATATTCAATCTGGGAAACCTTCCCCGACAATGCCGACTCAGGGATCTCACGATCCTGCACCATCCCTAGCTGACTTCAGAAAGTCTGCCGCAAAAATTAGCAAAGAGTGGAATTCCGTTTTCGAGCTGCTCGCTACACGGTAAAACGCAATGCCCGAACCCTCACAAAGCCGTGAAGAAATCAAAGCCGCATAAAATCACAGCGACGGCCCCGGGCCACCAGAGTAAAATTGAAACCATGAACACGCTGGAATTTCGCCCCGAGACCACCCTGCGCGAGATCGTCAATACCGACTATGGCTACTCGCAGATTTTCGAAAAATTCCGCATCGATTTCTGCTGCAACGGCCACCGCACGCTACACCAGGCAGCCCAGGATGCAGAAATCCCCGTCGAGCACCTCATCGGCACGCTGCAGGATGCCCAGTTACCAACCAACCAGCAGGCTCATGCCGACGCCAGCCCTGCCGATCCAGCCACAGCAGCAGGCGTCGACAAGCACAGCGATGAGGCTACACCGCATGCCAACGCCCGGGTACTCTCTGCACAAGCGCACGACATCGTCGACATCCACCACTCCTACTGCTGGCTCGAAATGCCGGAATTGCAGGAGCTCGTGCATAAAGTCGCTCGCGTGCACGGCGATGCACACCCGGAACTGGCAAAAGTAAAAGAATTCTTCGACACCGTCGTCGAGGAAATGTCCGAGCACCTCAGCCGCGAAGAACGCTTCGTCTTCCCCGCAATTTCCGCCATGGAACGCACCGGCACCGCAGCCACCAACCTGGACCACGAACTACGCGCACTTATGTCCGAACATGACGCCGCCGGCACGCTCATGCGCACCATCGCAGAACTCACCGACGATTTCACCTCACCCAACGATGCCTGCCCGTCGTACCAGATGATGAATGAACGCCTGGCGAAATTCCGCAGCGACCTGCACCTACACGTGCACAAGGAGAACAACCAGCTATTCCCGCAGGCCCTGGAATACAGCAAAGCACTGGGTTAGGCTGCGGTGGAGGCTTGTGCGGGATTAACTTTCCCAGAACCTAATCCGCCACCGGTTTTTACTACCAGCAGCTCTGAGAACCCCGGTACAGTTTCCTTGTGTCAGCCGGGATTTATTGGCTCGAATCGAGGCCGTCGACAAGCAAGCGCTGGGCAAGCGTGTAAGTCGACATCACGCCAATCTCCGCGACCGCACGAGGGAAACGGCGTTGCAGGTACATCCGCCGCAGCAGAATCAGCGCATCACTGACTAAAAACAGCACGGAACCAGCGGCAAAGCGAGCGTTCTTAACCTTCGCACCCACTAACCCTGACGTGCCCAACACCGAGGTCATCGCAACCAAGCCACCATACCCGGCAGCCGCAGGCAGCACACGTGGATCATGCCGGGCCGCCTGGCTGGCCAAACCCACCAGCCCTGCGCCGTGCACGGCCAGCACCCCCGGATGCACACGCGCCCCCTGCCGCCACGCACGCACCTGATAACACACATGTGCCACACCGAAAGCCAACGCCGCGGAATTCAGACTATTCCCGGAAGCTTTCGCATCCTGGCCCAAGGCCTGAGGAGTCTGCAGAATTACGTCACCGCAGGTAGACCCCGCCACAGCGCCCAGCAAAAGCACATTGTCCGTTGCTTGCCGACGCCTCCAGCCGCGCACCACGGTGCCCGCCAGCGATACCCCGATTAGCGGTTTAAACACCCGCAACAACCGGTGCCGCTCGGTAGCCGCGGCAGCGGTGGCAATCGTCGAGCTAGCAGCAAACAGGAGCCGTTCAGGTTGGGAAAATACTCGCATGCTCTGCAGTGTATCCTGCTTCACGTTTTAGCGCCGTCGCGCGCGCAACACCAGATCGCGGTGATGGTGCGACCCGCCGCCACGTTCGAGGTTCTTTTCAAACACGTAGTCGTCGACAAGTTCCAACTCCGTCAGCTGTTCTTTCAGGCGCGCTGGCATCAGGTACTTCTCGGATTCCATATCGTGGTGCACAAAAATCAACCAGCCACCCGGCGCAACCAACGATTCCAGCTTGGGCACATCGTCGTCGCTAAGCTGCCCGAAAAAGCAGATGACCAAATCAAACATGGCTCGTTCAAAATCCTGGAAGCTCACCGCTCGTGCGTCGACCTGCACGCCGTTTTCGGCCGCCAACTCCTCAGCGCGGCGCACGGCGGTCGGGGCATGATCAATGGCCGTGACCTGCCAACCCTGCTGCGCCAACCACACGGCGTCTGCTCCCTCGCCGCAGCCGATATCCAACGCGGTGCGCGGGCTCGCACCATCCAGCCCCATGCCTGCAACCGCGTTCAGCAGCGCCGCATTCGGATCCCCGGACCACACACGCTCATTGCTGGCATAACGATCCTCCATCGCGGCAGCCGACGGCGCATGGTGCGCAGAATTGTGGTGGCCGGGAACGTTACTATCAGAATGTGTGCTGTCAGTGTGCATTGCGGAGTCCTTTCGCACGGGTACCTCTAGGAAAATTTTACCGTTGCGCCAGGACCGCGGGCGGGCTTGCTAAAGACTCCAGCCCGCAGCAGAAACTAACACCTACTGCTTATCGGACTGTACCCAGTCATAGGGCAGGTACTTGCCGTCGATGGTGATGTGTACGCGGTCGCCACCAGGGTGTTCCACGCGCTTGAAATCAAGGCTGCAATTGATCGCGCTCATAATTCCGTCGCCGAATTCATCATGAATCAACGCCTTCAAGGCCGGGCCGTAGACGTCGATGAGTTCATGGAAACGATAAATGGTCGGGTCCGTGGCGATTTCACGCTCCGGAACGCGGGTTGGCTGCCTGCGCAAAGCCTTGACCAGCTCGTCGTCAAGCTCGAGTTCTTTGCGTAAAAACTCCGCAACCTCTTCTGGCACTGGGTGCATACCCAACACAGCAGAAACTAGCCAGACATTCGGGCACTCGGCGCGCTCGGCAAGCTCTGACCAGCTCAAGCCCTTTTCTTGGCGCAATTCATCAATAATGATGCCTGCATCTTGCTTGGATAACATATGTGCTCCTCACAGCTGGTTTTACTCGTGAACCTGCCTCAAGTTTAGCGGAAATAGATAGCCACCGGGTTCTGGTTAAACAGTTCGATTTGCATATCCATGTCGTAAATAGAGCGCATAACTTCTTTATTCATGATCTCACCCGGCGATCCCGCATGCACAAGTTGACCATGCTTCAGCGCAATAATGTGATCCGAATATGCCGCCGCAAAATTAATGTCATGGATCACCACCACGATGGTTTTCCCCTGCTCATCGCACGCTTTACGCAGCATTTTCATCATGGACACTGCGTAACGCATATCCAAGTTATTCAGCGGCTCATCCAGCAGAATATAGTCAGTATCCTGCGCTAACACCATGGCGACGAAAGCCCGTTGTCGCTGTCCACCGGATAACTCATCCAACGCATGATCGGCCATGTGCTCCAGGCCCATCTGTTCAATGGCGTCATCAACGTATTTTTTATCGTCTGCGGTCAGTCGACCTTGCGTGTGAGGGAAACGCCCGAATTCCACCAGCTCGCGTACCGTCAGGCGTACCACCAGGTGGTTTTCCTGCCGCAGGATCGACATAGTGCGTGCCAGCTCTGGGCCTGGAGTGGTGGATACATCCAGATCATCAATTAGCACCGCACCTTCGGTAATTGGTTCCAGGCGAGCGATCATCTGCAGCAAAGTGGACTTACCCGCACCATTCGGCCCAATTACCGAGGTGAATTTACCACGCGGGATCGTGGTGGAAATATTATCGACGACGGTGTGCTCGTCGTAGCGTTTGGTGACGTCTTCGATGCGGATCATTTGTTGATTCCACCTTTCCGGAGCAACAAGTACAAGAAGGCCAGGCCACCGAAGAGTTCGATGATAATCGACAGCGCAGTATTAAACGCAAAGACTTGACCCAAGATAAACTGGCCGGCTAGTAACGCGGTAATACCAATCAGCACAGCGCCAGGAAGTGTCCACGCATGGCGATCAGTACGCATCAGCTGGTACGACAAGTGCGCGACCAGCAAACCAAAGAACAGTACCGGGCCGACGAGCGCCGTTGAACTAGACACCAGCACCGCGATCAACACCAAAGTGATAATGACTTCGCGTCGGTAATTGATACCCAAGTTCACCGAAATATCTCGGCCCAGCAACAGCGTGTCGTAAATGCGGCGTTTGCGCCACATCACAGCCGCGCAACCAATGGTGAGCGCGGTGGTCACCCACAACAAATTCTTGTCGACGTAGCTAAAATTCGCGAAAAATCTATCTTGCAGCGCAGCATGCAAACCCGGATCAATCAGCCGCTGCAGCAGCGAGGACACGCTACGGAAAAAGACTCCGAAGACAATGCCCACTAGTAACAATAGATCCAAGCTGGTACGACCGCCGCGGAACATCAGTGCATACAGCAGGATGGCAAAGCCAACCATGATGCCAACTTCCACCGCGAATAGCCCCCGTGCTTCCCACGGCGAAAGCGCGCTGAGCCCAAAGAAATACACCAACGCGGTTTGCAGCAGGATATAAAGGGCATCAAAGCCCATCAGTGACGGGGTTAAAATTCGGTTGGCGGTAATAGTCTGAAACAACACCGTCGACAAGCCGATGGATGTAGCGACGACAATGAGCCCACCAGCGATGTAGGCGCGGCGTTCTAGGGCCCACTGCCAAGCTTTCGGCAAATCCCAAGCCAGGAACAGCCCCAAACTCACCAGCGCTAGAACGAGCAGGATAGACAACGTCAGTGTACGTTTGTGGTTAGCGTGCATGCTGATGCCTCCGGAGCAAAATGACCAAGAAGATCGCACCACCGACGACGCCGACGACCGTACCCACCGGAATTTCAAATGGATAGCGCAGCAGGCGTCCGGCTAGATCACAGACCAAAGTAAAACCGGCGCCAAGGATCATCACCCATGGCAGGGAGCGTCGCGCATTATCCCCGAAATACAGTGAGACTATGTTGGGCACCACCAAACCCAAAAATGGCAAAGAACCAATTACCGTAACAACGATCGCCGCGGTAATCGCCACAATAACCAGCCCGAGGGTTTCTGTGCGTTTGAAGTTAATGCCAGCGTTAATGGCGTAGCTTTTACCCAGCCCCAACAAGGTGAACCGATCGGCGACGAAATAAGAGATCACCAGCATCACCGCGACCAACATCAGCAGCTCCCAGCGTCCGACGATTGTGCCGGCGAAAGAGCCTAATTGCCAGGCATTAAGAGACTGAATGAGATCCACGTCCAGGGCAATAAACGTCGAGATCGCACCGATAACGGTACCGATCATGATGCCGACCAACGGCACGATGAAGCCCTTGCGGTGGCGCAGGCGACCGATTGTGAAAATGAACAACGCTGTACCGGCGATAGCAGCCACACAAGCGACCGCCATTTTGACAAAAATAGGCGAGGCTGGCGCAAAGATAGTGATCAACAGCAAACCAAGCGCGGCTGATTCTGTAGTGCCGACAGTCGATGGTTCCACAAAGCGGTTTTGTGTCAGCAGTTGCATCAGCAAACCAGCCATCGCTAGCGCAGACCCAGCCAGCAGGACTGCGGCTGTGCGCGGCAAGCGTGATTGGCGTAGTAGCTCCCAGTCAAAGTCAGCGGCGCCAATCATGATACTAGCCCCTGCCAAGGCAATGAGAATGCCTATGGCCAGGGGCATAGCCCACCAACGGTGCAAAAGTTTCATCAGGAAATACTAGAGCGCTGCTTCGACTTCGTCGATCATGGCGTCAACGTTGTTGATGCCACCGCCCATCAAGTACCACAGTTCAGGCGACAGGTAGACGATATTGTCGTTCTCTGCTGCCTTGGTGCCCTGAACCAGTGGGTTATCCAGGGTTGCCTCGGCGGTAGCTTCATCAGAACCACGGGCTGCGTCACGGTCAATGACGAAGATGTAGTCCGGGTCAGCGTCCGCAATGTATTCGAAGGAGACGACCTCACCGTAGCGACCATCCATCTTTACTTCTGCAGCTTCTTTGAAGCCGAATGCATTGTGAATCGCGCCGAAACGGGAACCCGGAGCGAAAGCGTGGGTCTCGCCACCGTTCGTCATCAGGATCAGAGCGTTCAGGTCTTCAGCCTCAACTTTCTCCTTCAGTTCGTCGGCACGCTTCTGGATAGCCTCGATCTTTTCGTTCGCTTGTTTCTGCACGTCCTCACCGAACAGACCAGCCAAGTTATGGGCGGTCTCCAGGTTCAGGTCCAAGCTGCCCTCGGTGTAGTCGGTGGAGTAGTCCAAAGCAGGAGCAATCTTGCCCAACTCTTCCACCAGGGATGGTTCGCGAGCAGTACGCGCACCCATCAAAATGACATCTGGCTCAGCAGAGGCGATAGCTTCCAAGTCCGGCTCGCTCATTCCGCCGGCCTCTGCAGTATCAGCATATTCTTCTGCAAACGCTGGTGGATTGTTGCTGGTTGGAGTAAGCACGACAGAATCGCCCTTGCCCAGAGAATCAATCACGTCCAGGACGGAGTAGTCCAAAACAACAATATTTTCTGGCATGGCGTCCAGCTCTATCTCACCGTTGTTATCGGTGACGGTAAATTTGCCTTCTGCAGAAGCAGCTGAATCAGCGCTCGTATTGGACTCACCAGCAGTGTTTGTCTCATCAGCGCTGCTGCACCCTGCCACTACCAATCCGGCGGCACAGACAGTAGCGATAGTTTTCGCTAATTTCGCAGTCGTCTTAGTCATTAATCGGTCTCCTCCTGAACCCTCACTGCGAGTTCGGGCAAATTATCATGAGTTGATCACAGGTTTCTTAGATTAACCTGACACAAAGCAAATTATCTTAGGCTTTCGGAATAGTCAACAAAATATGAATAAATAACTCACAGCAAAACCCGCACTTTTATTGCAGGTTCTCGCTTCAACATTTAACCGAGAATCCGAAATTACAGCCCTTAAAAGAGACATACAAAAGCCCGGATCATCACCGCGTCATAGTGATAATCCGAGCTCTTCTGTGTGCGCCCGGAGGTGTCTGATTCCATGACATCGTTCCGCTCTGTCTCACGACATCCTTCCGCCCCTCAAGGCTCTGATGTGCCACAACATCGTTCCGCTGTTCTCACACAACCACCCCAACAGGGACAATGAGGACACACGCACCACCTTAGGATGTAGCGAGACATACTTCCGCCCAAAATAGAGCATGGGCAAGAAACACACTTCCAACAAAGTCATCGTCGAAACCATCCTCGCGACCGGCATGAGTCATAAAGATGCCGCCGCACTCTTTAACGTCAGCACCCGCTGGATCCGCGAACTACTCCACCGCTATCGAGAAGGTGGCTACCAAGCACTAC
>NZ_JIAH01000001.1 GCF_000688415.1 Corynebacterium pseudodiphtheriticum DSM 44287 | reverse complement strand
CCTACGGCGAGACAAAGTCGACAACGACGGAAAAGTAACCCTTCGCTGGGCCGGCAACATGCGCAAACTCTACGTCGGAAGAAAACACCGCACCAAAGAAATCATGCTCATCTGCATCAACAACGACATCACCGCCATTAACCCCCACACAGGCGAAATCTGGGGCCGATACCACTTAGACAAAACCAAAAAATACCACCGCAACCAACTCGGTGAAATCTAGAAAACGAACCCCCAAAACGAAGAAAATCTCGAGACACCGAAATAGGAACGATGTCTCGAGACTTCACAAGTGTGCCCGGAGCGGGACTTGAACCCGCACGTCCGTTAATAGGACACTGACACCTCAAGCCAGCGCGTCTGCCATTCCGCCACCCGGGCAGGGTGCAGTAAAAACTCGAGAAATTGAACTTCCAGTTGAAGCTTCAAAAGAAGTCAATATTTTCCCGATTTTTAACTCGGCAACGTTGACTTACTATAGTCATCCGGACAAACAAGCGCAAATAGGCAGGTTAAACCTACTAAATCACTGTTTATTTCTGGTCTGGATTCCGAAAAGGCGCTTGTGTCTGGCAGTGACTCACCCCGTTAGGTGCATGGCGGTTAGCCACCCCACAGAGATTTCTGCTGCATTCAGGTACAAATAGTGTCATGACCGATTACGCAAACGATTCCCGTTTTCCTGGACCTGACCCTTACGCACCGTTGAATGATCTTCCTTCATTCACCCTTACTTCCACTGATCTTGTCGACGGTGACGAGATTCCCGAGAAGTTTCGTGCGCCCAGCAGCGAATCACCGCAACTTGCATGGTCTAATCTGCCGGAAGGTACCAAATCATTGGCAGTTACCTGCTTTGATCCTGACGCACCGACTGCGTCCGGTTTTTGGCACTGGGCTGCATTCAACATTCCTGTTGACGTCAACGAGCTCCCAACCAATGCTGGGGCCGCGGAAGGTTTGGGGATTGCTGGTGTACAGTCGCTGATCAATGATTCTGGCGAGCGCACTCACTTCGGTGCACAGCCCCCAGAAGGCCACGGACCACACCGTTACCTCTACGCAGTACACGCGGTAGACACTGAAGAGCTAGACATCCCTGATGATGCAACACCTACCGTGCTGGGCTTCAATCTGCATTTCCATGCAATTGGGCGCGCAATCTTGTGGGGCTGGGCCGAAACTAAGTAAGAAGGGCACTATGCTGTTGATCTATGGCAGCAAAAAACTCTTCTTCAAAAGAATCTCACTCCGCTAAACGCGAAGTTACAGTGCCGCTGGCTTTAAGAGCTGGCGGCGCTTTTATTGCGTTGGCGGTGGCACTGGCGATCTTCGGTATCACCGCCTGGTTATCTGATGGTTGGGCAGTGCCATTCGCCATCACCCCCGCATTTTTAGGAATCTGTGTGGCGGCAGTATTATTTGGCGCTTTTGCCACTGTTAACCGCGCACAAAAGCCTAGTGTGGCTCAGGTCGTCGCACTGTCCATTGCGGTCGCATTCATTGTTGTCAGCCAATTCCTGCCCAAAACACCGCTTGGTTTCATGGGGCAGCATTGGCTGTTCATGTATGCGATATTATGTGTCATTTGTGCACTGGTTTTAAGGCGTTCAGTCATGCCGAAAATTTAGTTTTCCCGCCACTCCAAACCAGATCCTACAGCCGCAGAGATATTGTCCAGTCCATGTGCCTCAAGCTGATTTAGCAACCCCCGGTGGATACTGGTAATCCAGCCCGGTCCACCATAAATCAAGCCAGTGTACCCTTGCAGAAGTGTCGCGCCCGCGGTAATCCGCTCCCAAGCTTGCTGTGGCGTGGTAATACCACCAACCGAAATCAACACCAACTTGTCACCAACGCGGTTATGCAGCCTGTGTAAGATCTCTAACGATCGCTGCGCGACAGGCGGACCAGATATGCCTCCTGCTCCTGCAGCCTCGACCTCAGAAGCTGGCGTCTGTAAACCTGCACGCGAGATTGTGGTATTCGTGGCAATGATCCCTGCCAGCCCAAGTTCCACCGCGAGATCCGCACAGGCATCGACATCAGCATTAGAAAGATCCGGTGCAATCTTTAACAACACCGGGCTGGTACATACCTCTTGTACAGCTTGCAATATCGGGCGCAGTGATTCCACGGCCTGCAGATCGCGCAGTCCAGGGGTGTTCGGCGAAGAGACATTAACCACTAAATAATCTGCCGCTGATCCAAGCACAGAAGCAGACCGTCTGTAGTCGTCGGCCGCATATTCAACGGGAGTTGTCTTCGTTTTTCCGATATTGATACCGATGATGCCGCGCTGTGCAGCATCTCCGCTAGTGATGTGCCCGCGGAGATTCTGTGCTGCCTGGGCTGCGCCGTCATTATTAAAGCCCATACGGTTCAGAATTGCACGATCTTTTTTCAGGCGGAATAAGCGCGGCTGTGGGTTTCCTGGTTGCGCGTCAGCGGTGACAGTTCCTAGTTCCGCGTAACCGAAGCCGATAGCCGACCAAGCTTTAGCAGCTCGCGCATTCTTATCAAACCCGGCTGCCAATCCGAGAGGACGTGGGAATCGCACACCGAACACTTCCTGAGCCAGTCGGGGATCATTAGTGCTCAGTACCGTTGCTAGCGCTTTTCGAAGCAGCCGGGAAGAATTCACTAAAGCCATCACGCTATCAGCGCCGTGGTGTACGCGCTCCGGATCGAGGCGAAACATCACGCGCAATGCCGCGCTATAAGCCTTGTTGTACGCGGTCGATCGGAAACTCGTGACCCCGGATCGCATGGTTTTCTGCACTTGCCGAAACTCTGGTGCCATGATTATCCGTTCTCCTCGGGTTGTTCGGAAAGTTCTGAATTAGATAATTCCGGGTCAGTTATTACCTGAATACCGTGACCTGTTGCGGAGGCGAGCACGACCGTTCCATCATCAGCTACCACCAGCGACTGAGCATCGGGAATGGTCTTAAGCTGCCCTGTTTGCTGTGGGACACCACTAGAAATGCGGAAAGCTGTCAACAGATTTTCTTTTGTCGATGCCGTCCAAGCGACATCCCGTTTACTATCCCAGGCAACAGCCCACGGACCTGCAGGTGCTGGAACCGTCTGATGCAAACGGATGACGTCCAACGCAGTATAGACAGCTAGCTGTTCACCACGTGCGTCGGTGGCTAAAACAAGCCCCTCATCACCCACAGCAATTTCGCCGACTCCCAGTCCTACGCGCAAGGTTCCACCGCCGCGTTCATTGCGCCAGTCCAAGTTTTGAATGGTCGTGTCCTCACGCCAGGTGCGCACTAGCTGCTCGCCGTGCGATTTCGATTCCACATGTACTAACTGATCAGTCGGAGCAGCCGCAGTAAACCTGCTGATGACCTCTCCAGTTGGGGCCACCATTGCCACTTCTGCTGACTTTTCAGATGCGACCACTAGATCACCATTATTCATGCGGGTTGCAGCAGTAATTGGAAAATCAACCTTCGGGGTAATCCTCTCTGCTTTCGCCGCGCCAGCTGGAATAACTTGCAGAGAGTCACCACAGGCGAGGATAAAATGCTGCTCAGTAGCGGTCAGTTCACCGCATTCTGCAGCGATATCGATGACGCTGCCAGCGTCGGCAAGCTCATCAACAGTGCCCAGCCACAGAGAATCAGGCATGCGCAGGGCCAAATTTTTGCCCGTAACAGCCATGTCAGAAACCTCGCTGAACTCTGGCCGTGCAATCAGCTCGCCAACAAGCCCTGAAGCGTCTACCTGAGTCGAACTTGGGACCGGGGTAGCGTTTCCCATTTCTGGAACGTCTGCACCCGGTATCGCCGGATTGTCCGCGCAAGCAGCCAAAGCGGCACCGGTTACGAAAACAAGGGCAGGAATTGCGTATGGACGAAAATGCGTCGACCGAAATCGAATATTCACAACTACATAGCTTATCAGTGCAGGCTAGCGCCGCCGAACGCTACAACAAGCACGTAATGCTTGCCTATGGGTATATTCTAGTAGCCGTGATTACGACCGATTTAACCTCCGGTACCACAAGCTACGCCGCGGAAGTCACAGCGAGTGCAGATGCGTTGGACATGACGTGGATACAAGTGATCGTATTATCCATCGTTCAAGGTTTAACTGAGTTTCTTCCGGTTTCTTCGTCAGGGCACCTCCGGATTTTTTCTGAGTTCTTCTGGGATGCAGATGCCGGAGCGTCGTTTACCGCGGTAATTCAGCTCGGCACAGAGATTGCCGTGGTGATATTTTTCTGGCGCGAAATTGTGCAGATTGTGCGCGGTTGGTTACGCGGGCTCATGGACAAAAACTCGCGCGGTGCCGACTGGAAAATGGGCTGGATGATCATCGTGGGCTCTATCCCGATCGGCGTAATTGGGTTTTTAGCAAAAGATTTCATCCGAGACTCCCTACGCAACCTGTGGATTACTGCAGCCGTGCTGATTTTGTTTTCCTTTGTTTTCATCGCCGCAGAGCGCTGGGGGAAAAAGACTCGTGAGAGCGGTGAGCTGAATTTCCGTGATGCCATCATCATGGGACTGGCACAATGCTTGGCGCTGATTCCCGGGGTGTCGCGTTCCGGTGGCACGATTTCGGCCGGCTTATTCTTAAACCTTGACCGAGAAGTGGCAACCCGTTTCAGCTTTCTACTGGCAATTCCGGCGGTGATGGCATCCGGGTTGTTTTCGCTTCCCGACGCCTTCGGTCCAGCTTCTGGGCAGGCTGCAAGTGCTGCGCAGCTAGCCGTAGGTACGTTAGTAGCGGGCTTGGTCGGTTATGCAGCGATTGCTTGGTTGCTGAAGTTCGTTGCTAATCATTCCTTTGCCTGGTTTGCGGCCTACCGAATCCCCCTCGGACTGCTGGTCATGCTGCTATTGGGGCTTGGAGTTCTACAACCAGTCTAAATGTCGTTACAGTAAGACATTATGAAATCTTGGCCTTCTCCAGTTGTCCCCACCATTCCAGCGCGCCACGGTAACCCAGTGCCTTTGCGGCTTTATGACACCGCTGATCAACGTATCCGCGAAGTCAGCTTTCAGAACCCAGAGGGCCCCGCGGGCATGTACGTCTGCGGGATCACTCCATATGATTCGACGCACCTGGGACACGCGGCCACCTATTTGACGTTTGACCTCGTGTATCGCGCACTATTGGACAATGGGCGCTCGGTACATTTTGTACAAAACGTCACGGACGTCGATGATCCTCTATTTGAGCGTGCCGAACGCGACAACCAGGACTGGCGCGAACTGGGTACAGAGCAAACCGATTTATTCCGCTCTGATATGGAGCAACTAGGAGTTATCCCACCGCAGCATTTCATGTCGGTATCAGAAACCGTCGATGAAATCATAGATATTGTGGGGAGTTTATTAGACCAGGGCAAAGCTTATATCCTAGATGGTGAATATCCCGACATCTACGCCCCGATTACCGCAACCAAACAGTTTGGCTATGAATCAAACTTCACACGCGAAGAAATGCTAGAAGTCTTCGCAGAACGTGGCGGTGATCCTGAACGCCCAGGAAAACATGATGAGCTGGACGCTCTGATTTGGAAAGCAGAGCGGAAAGGCGAGCCGGCATGGGAGGCACCGTTTGGCCGTGGGCGACCGGGGTGGCATATCGAATGTGCAGCTATCGCTGCTAATCGTCTAGGCGCACGCTTTGATATCCAGGGTGGCGGATCGGATTTAGTTTTCCCACACCATGAATTTTCTGCAGCCCACATCGAAGCAGCTTATGAGGTTGATCGCATGGCTGGGCATTATGTTCATGCGGGAATGATCGGTCTAGATGGCACCAAGATGTCGAAATCCCTAGGTAACCTAGTCTTCATCCACAAACTGACCGCCAATGGACACGAACCGTCGGCAATCCGCTTAGGCGTTTATTCCCAACATTACCGAAGCGACCGTGATTGGTCCGAGGAGCTTTTGGTTGAAAGTGAACAACGGCTTGCCCTTTGGCGAGCGGCTCTGCAACAGCCTGGCAGCCTGGGGAAGGCGGAAGAATTGGTGCGCAGCATCCGTGAATACATCGCCGATGACTTAGATTCACCAGGAGCTTTGCAGGCTGTTGATACCTGGGCGAAACACCCACGCGGCGAGAATGATCCGGAGGCCGCTGCACTCGTCGTATGCGCACTAGATTCACTGTTTGGAATTTCTCTCCAGTGACCAAGGTTATGCCCTAGAATGGCGGTCGTGAAGAATTTTGACGAGTTGCATGCAGAATTAACCCAGAAAGTACAGCAGCGCCCCGAAAACTCGGGAACTGTGCAAGCCTTAGATGCGGGTGTGCATCACATCGGCAAAAAAATCATTGAAGAGGCCGGGGAAGTTTGGATCGCTGCGGAATACCAATCGGATGAGGAACTCTCTGAAGAAATTTCGCAGTTACTGTATTGGACCCAGGTCATGATGGTGGCCCGTGGCCTTAATCCAAATGACATTTACCGTTATCTCTAGACAACCGCTAAGCCAGGTATTTTTATGATTAAAATTGCCATCCCTAACAAGGGCTCACTCTCTGAAACCGCGCAGTCCATTCTCAAAGAAGCAGGGTATAAAACTCGCGGTTATAGCAAAGCACTGGCGGTTGCTGATACTGAGCATGACATTGAGTTTTTCTTTCTCCGGCCGAAAGACATCCCCATTTATGTGGCAAATGGCCAACTCGATCTCGGTATCACTGGCCGTGATCTCGCAGTAGATTCTCGAGCAGCCGTAGACGAAGTATTGCCACTGGGCTTCGGCGACTCACGCTTCTTTTTCGCAGCTCCGGCTGACGAGCATTGGGAGGTGGAGCAACTAGCGGGTAAACGAATTGCGACTTCGTACCCAAACTTGGTTCGCGACTATCTCGCGAAACGTGATATTTCCGCAGAAGTTATCCGCCTCGACGGAGCAGTAGAAATCTCCATTAAGCTCGGCGTAGCTGATGCTATCGCCGATGTTGTATCGACTGGCAATACCTTGCGCCAACAGGGGCTGCAAGCTTTCGGTGAGCCGATCATTGAATCCGAAGCAGTAGTGATTTCCCGTCGCGGGACCAGGGTCAGTGATGAGCAGCAAATCTTGCTCTCTCGCATTCAGGGAATTTTACACGCACAAAACTACGTGATGATCGACTACAACATTTGCCGGGAAAACCTAGATGCAGCCGCCAAGTTCACTCCGGGTCTAACCGGACCAACGGTGTCGCCATTGGCCCGCGATAATTGGGTAGCAGTACGTGCACTCGTCCCTCGAAAAGAAGCCAACAATCTCATGGATAAACTCTCCGCTGTTGGCGCAGAGGCCATTTTGGCTTCTGATCTTCGCATAGCCCGTATGTAGTAATCCAGGTATTCTGGAAAATGGAAACGATTAACGACCTCACGGTGCCGTTAGGCGCGAAGGAGTGACTTGTAGATGGCTAAAAAGACCGACGAGAATTCTGCGGATCAGACGCAAAATATCGACGCGAAAAAGAACGAGGATTCGAAGAAGACTACAGCTAGCAAGTCAACCAAGAAGACTCGCACTGAACGCGACCTGCTCGGCGAGATGGAAGTTCCGAATGACGTCTACTATGGTGTCCACACCATGCGCGCCATCGACAATTTCCAAATTTCCTGGGTGACCATCAACAACGTGCCTGAGTTTATTCGTGGCATGGTGATGGTGAAAAAAGCAGCAGCCATGGCCAATCGCCGTTTGCACACGCTGCCCAAGAAGAAAGCTGAAGCTATTATCTGGGCCTGCGACCAGATTTTGGAAAAAGGTCGCTGCATGGATCAGTTCCCACTGGACGTGTTCCAGGGTGGAGCGGGTACTTCGCTGAACATGAACACCAATGAGGTCGTGACAAACCTGGCATTGGAATACCTGGGCGAGGAAAAAGGCGCCTACCACGTCCTCAACCCCAATGATGACGTGAACATGTCTCAATCGACCAACGACGCATACCCAACCGGCTTCCGTCTTGGGCTGTATGCCGTCCTGGACCGCTTGATCGAACAAATCGGCAAGTTAGAACAGTCCTTCACCAAGAAAGCACACGAATTCGCCGACATTCTGAAGATGGGTCGTACACAGCTGCAGGATGCTGTGCCGATGACTCTTGGCGACGAATTCCGTGCATTCGGGGCTAACCTGGCCGAAGAGCTTTCGGTGCTGCGCGAAGCGCAGGAACGCCTGTTGGAAATCAACCTTGGCGCAACAGCGATCGGTACGGGAGTCAACACTCCTGCTGGCTACCGGCACCAGGTTACCGCAGCGCTATCGGAAGTCTCGGGCCTAGAGTTAAAGACCGCGCGTGACCTCATCGAAGCTACCTCTGATACCGGCGCCTACGTACTGGCACACTCGGCGGTTAAACGCGCGGCCTCCAAGCTGGGCAAGATCAGCAATGACTTACGTTTGTTGTCTTCCGGTCCTCGTACCGGGCTAAACGAGATCAATTTGCCGGAACGACAAGCTGGTTCGTCGATCATGCCGGCCAAGGTCAATCCGGTTATTCCCGAAGTTGTCAACCAGACAGTATTCAAGGTTTTCGGCAACGACTTGACCGTGTCCATGGCCTCAGAAGCCGGACAGCTGCAGCTTAACGTCATGGAACCTGCGATGGGTGAGGCCTTGTTCCAGTCCGTTCGTATTTTGGGCAATGCTGTGGATGCTTTGCGTGAGAAGTGCGTCGACGGGATCACGGCAAACGCGGATGTCTGCCGGGAGTACGTAGAAAATTCCATCGGTATCGTCACCTATTTGAATCCACTCATCGGCCACCACCAAGGCGATCTCATCGGTAAGGAAGCGGCTAAAACCGGTAAATCTGTCCGCGAACTAGTGCTAGAAAAAGGCTTGCTGGATGAAGAAACCGTCGATCGTATTCTGTCCAAAGAAAACCTCATGCACCCAGAATTCCGCGGTAAACTTTACCTGGACGACTAATTAAGGTGTGTGCCCGTTAAGCTAGCTGTTCATCCTAGGGATGAACTATCGCACCAGACTATTAGTGCGAATATTATGCCCATCACTTAAGCCTAGAAGGGCTAAAGTGGTGGGCATGAGTTCTTTTCCTACTGACGTAGAAATCGCAAACAATCACCAGCTAGAGCCAATCGCAGAGATTGCACGCAAAGCTCAAATTCCCGCTGAGGCTCTGATTCCTTACGGTGAGAAGAAAGCCAAGATCGATACCAGTAAGCTCGACTGGAGCCGAAAAGACGGCAAGCTAGTGCTGGTCACTGGAGTATCGCCGACACCAGCTGGTGAAGGAAAATCCACCACGCTGATCGGATTGACTGATGCATTGGCACACGCCGGCAAGAACGCAATGGTGGCAATTCGGGAACCGTCGCTGGGCCCAGTCATGGGGATTAAAGGTGGGGCTGCTGGGGGAGGCTATTCACAAATCGTCCCCATGGATGAAATCAACTTACATTTCAATGGTGATTTCCACGCCATCACTTCAGCGAACAATACGCTCGCTGCGCTTATTGACAATCATATTCACCAGGGTAATGACTTGGCTATCGACCCACGTCGCGTGACTTGGCAACGTTGCGAAGACGTGAATGACCGTTCATTGCGCTCAGTAGTCACGGGCTTGGGAGGTCCAGGAAACGGGTCCCCGCGGGAGTCTGGTTTCACCATTACCGCAGCATCAGAAATCATGGCGATCGTTGGCTTGTCTACGGATCTCGCAGATTTGCGCAGGCGACTCGGTGACATCACCGTCGGGTACACCTACGACAAACAGCCGGTGACAGCACGCGAGTTGGGTGCTGATGGCGCTTTGACAGTGTTGCTGAAAGACGCTTTGCAACCAAACTTAGTGCAAACCTTAGGCGGTGTTCCGGCCCTTGTGCACACGGGCCCGTTCGGCAACATTGCTCACGGTTGCAACAGTGTACTGGCGACTAAAGTAGCGCTGAACCAAGCCGACATCGTGCTAACAGAAGCCGGCTTTGGTTCTGATCTGGGGGCGGAAAAATTCTTCGACATTAAGGCCCGCCACGCAGGCCTGAATGTTGATGCCGCTGTCGTCGTGGCAACCATTCGCTCCTTAAAGTTTAATGGCGGAGTAGCTAAAACAGACCTGGAAGAATCCAATGTTGACGCATTATCGGCTGGGGTCGCAAACTTGGAACAGCACGTCAACAACATTCGCCAGTTTGGCGTCACACCAGTTGTAGCACTCAATATTTTTGGTTCAGATTCACCTGCAGAAATCGATTTCATGCACGATTGGGCACAAAAATTCGGTGTAGAGCTGGCAGAATCCACTGTATTCGCAAATGGCGGCGCAGGTGCAAAAGACTTGGCCGACAAGGTCCTAGCGCATCTTGACGGGCAATCCACGACACTATATGACCCGTCCAAGGGAGTCGAAGAATCCATAGCAACGATCGCTTCCAAGGTCTATGGCGCAAGTAATGTGGAATATTCGGTTAACGCACGGAAGGATCTGGATTATCTCCGCGAGTGCGGCTGGGATCAGCTCCCAGTATGTATCTCAAAGACACAATATTCGTTTAGTGATGATCCTTCCCGGCTCGGTGCACCGAAAGGCCATACCCTGCATGTGCGAAAGCTACTTCCGCGTACTGGCGCAGGATTCATCCTTGCCCTCACAGGTGACGTCATGACTATGCCAGGATTGCCAAAACGTCCTGCTGCAGAAGCAATCGACATCACTGACGACGGTGTTATCAGCGGGTTGTCTTAATCGCTGACGGGCCGAGACAACATCGTCGATCCCGGCCCGTACGGTGTTTGTAAGCTTAACTCTGCTAGCAGCCCATTGCGCTGAGAACACTATGCAGGATCTGCTGCCGAACCAGGCCACCCGGGGTACGGGGGAGGAGTTCCCCCAAACTCCGGGCATAATTTTTGGTGTGGGCACCATCCACATAATTTCGAGGTTTTTGTGGGGAAGTGCCCGGTTTGTCCGTCACGTTCGATCTTTGCCCATAGTTCGCCGAGATCTCGTTCAAAAAATTCCAGTTCTTCTTTGGACGGAGCCAGCACCATATCGTCAATCACTTTTATATACATCAACCTCAGCTGATGCGGAATGATTTCTTGTAAGCGCCAGTACACCAATGCGTAAAATAGCATTTGGAATCTTGCGTTATGGGAAAAACGCGGGATAGGTTTTTTGCCTGTTTTATAGTCGACAACCCGCACCTCTCCGGTGGGGGCTTTATCCACGCGGTCGATAAAGCCCCGCACAGGCACGCCGTTGGGCAGTACCGTATCAACGTACATTTCCACTGATTCGGCATCGAAGCCCTGTGGATTTTCCATCTGGAAATAGCCCTTGACAAGGCTACGACACTGCACCAAGAAATCGTAGGTGTCGCTATCTGGGACTAACTCTATAAGTTCCTCGTCGTCGGAACGCATTTTTTCCCAGTTTGGTTTCAGCATTTTCACCGCGGCAGGGTATGTGCGTTCACGTGCTGGAAGTTTGTGCATTTCTTCGAGAACTGCGTGCACCAGTGTCCCGCGGGTTTGCGCGAGAGTTTTCGGTTCCGGCAAACGATCTATGGCCCGAAACCGATAGAGCAATGGACATTGTTGATAATCACCGGCACGCGAAGGGGAGAGGGCTAGCGGTTTCGGGCGCCGGGGAGCGTCGGTGTTTGAGGTATTGCGCGAAGTGCTCATAATGCTATCCAGCTTAAACGCTTCTACAGGGTTAGCACTAAGCTGGGTAGAACCGAGTTATCGATGAATTTGAGTGGGAAAGTGAGTTGTGATGAACGAAATTAACCAGTTCATGGATTTTTTGGACGCCGCTCCGAGTTCTTTCCATGCCGCACATGCCGTTGCTGATCGTTTGCTTGCCAGTGGTTTCCAAAAACAGGTAGAAGATCAACCGTGGGATGCCAGCCCCGGCGGGCATGTGATTGTCCGTGATGGTGCTGTATTAGCGTGGTTTGTGCCAGATGATGCTGGCCCACATTCTGGTTTCCGGATTATCGGCTCACACACTGATTCACCTGGCTTCAGCCTCAAGCCGCAGCCAGACAGCACGCAGCATGGCTGGCAGCAGTTGGGGGTGGAAATTTACGGTGGCCCGATCATTCCCTCGTGGTTTGATCGTGAGCTTACTTTAGCCGGTCAGGTGATCTTTTCCGATGGTTCAGAGCGTTTACTCAATACCGGTCCGATTCTCCGGATTCCACACTTAGCTATTCATCTGGACAGTTCGAAGGAATTTTCCGTTGATAAGCAACAACATCTGCACCCAGTCATGGGACTTGCCGACGCCACCGCCGACGCTGTGAGCGCGCAAGCGCAGCAGGTAGGAATCGCGTCGATAATTGCGGGGCAGCTTGGAGTTGCGGAATCTGACATTGCTTCCTGGAGCCTTATTACTGCACCGGCACAACCAGCCAGTTTGTTTGGCGTGAATGCGGACCTCTTGGCTTCTTCGCGTATGGATAATCTATCCAGCGTATTCGCCAGCATGGTCGCACTCGAACGTGCTGTGGCATCGGGCGATTTGAGTTCTGATATTGCAGTTTTAGCTGCGTTTGACCACGAAGAGGTCGGATCTGCTTCCACAACGGGGGCACAGGGGCCGATTTTGGCCGAGACACTTGAGCGCACAGCAACTGCACTTGGGGCTGACCGCGAAAGCTACTTGCAAATGCTACGACGCTCATCATGTGTGTCTGCGGATGCAGCTCACTCGATCCACCCGAATTATGCCGAAAAACACGATCCGCATAATCCACCAATCATTGGTGGTGGTCCTGTCACCAAGATCAATTCGAAACAGCGCTATGCCTCGAATGCGCGGACTATCGCTATGTGGGAAAACGCCTGTCGCGCAGCGATGGTTCCGATCCAGAATTACGTAAGTAAGAACTCGGTACCCTGTGGGTCTACGATCGGCCCGGCAACAGCTACAGCGCTAGGTATCGATACTGTTGACGTCGGAGTACCAATGCTATCGATGCATTCTGCCCGAGAAATGATTGGTGTCCACGACCAATTATGGCTCTCCCAAGCACTAGAGTCCTACCTGATCAATTAAGACTGCTAAGACCACGGGTTCATCTGTGACGAGACAGGTCGTGCATCCGCCCAGTCTAGTGTTGGTCAGACACCAGCGACTTTACGATAAGAAAGGCTATTTAATGGCATATTCTGGTCCGTTTCAGTACGGAGACCGCGTTCAGCTTACCGATGCAAAGCGTCGGCATTTCACTCTGTATCTCAAAGAGGGCAACAAGTTTCACTCTCACCATGGGATCGTCGAACACGATGACATCGTTGGTATGGAGGAAGGCTCCGTCGTTAATTCAAGTTTGGGCAGCCCCTTTCTTATGTTTCGTCACTTGATGGTCGATCACGTGCTTTCTATGCCGCGTGGTGCACAAGTGATTTATCCGAAGGATGCGGCCCAAATCTTGATCGAGGGCGATATTTTCCGTGGCGCCAAGGTTTTAGAGGCCGGAGCGGGATCAGGTGCTTTGTCAATGGCTTTGCTTCGGGCGGTAGGACCCGAAGGTCATGTCTATTCCTACGAACTTCGCGACGATCATATTGGCTATGCCATTGATAACGTCAAGGAATATTTTGGTGAGCAGCCGGAGTGGTGGAGCCCGCGGCTCGGCGATTTCCGGGAGCTTACACCGGAAGCAACCGACGGCCCAGTTGATCGAGTAATTCTGGACATGCTGGAGCCTTGGGAAATGCTCCAGACCGTGAAAAATATGCTGGTTCCCGGTGGAGTGTTTATTACCTATGTCGCCACGGTGCCCCAGCTGATGAAGGTGATGGAGGGCATCCGTGAGCAGAAGTGTTTTACGGAGCCACGTGCCTGGGAATCATTGGTGCGTGATTGGAAGGTAGAAGGACTCGCAACGCGTCCGGAGCACCGAATGAATGCACACACGGCATTTTTGATCATGACGCGCCGACTTGCCGACGGCGTCGTCCCGCCACGCCCGAAGCGTAAAGCCCGTCGTTAAGGCTGCGCTTTATCCAGCGCTTTTACACTCGTGCTACACCGGTATAGTGTTCGGGTTTACTAGCCTGACCTAACGTAGCTACCACCAGCCTTGTTTGTTAGCCTTAACTCAAACAATAACCGCGGGACCACACACTAGAGTGACCGCCGTTTTACCATCTCGACAGCACAAACGCTGCTGATAAAAACACCCTGAACACGCAGAAGGGAGGTTCGGAGTTTTTTATGACTAAGACTACGCCGGACCCACAGCTACAGCTCCGACGCGACGTACGCGACTTACGTAAGCGCAACGAGCAATTGGCCACTCTGCTAAAGACTTCACGAGACAAACTCGCCCAGTTAACCTCTGAGATCAATGCTCTGCAAGAGCCAGTCTCTACCTACGGCGTGTTTCTGCGTTACGCACCAGGTAACCCCCGCGAAGCTGACGTGTTCACTTCAACTCGGCGATTGCGTGTCAGTGTCTCGCCATTAATAAGCCGTGAGATCCCAGTTGGTGCGCAAGTGCGAATGGGTGACGGCAGCGTCATTGTCGAAGATTGCGGCTTCGCTTCCGATGGCGTATTAATGCGGGTTACTGAATTTGTCGAAGAGTCTGCACACGGTGATGTTCGTGTGCTTGCTTCCGCACCCCAAGGTGATACCCACGTGCTGCATTTGGCAGCGCCGCTGGTGGGACATGTTCGCGCGGGTGATAGCGTGCTGGCAGACGTGAAATCCGGCTTCGCATTCGAGCGGATTTCCCAAGCGGAAGTTACCCAGCTTGCACTCGAAGAAATCCCGGACGTCACTTACGACGACATCGGTGGCTTAGATGCGCAGATTGAACAAGTTCGCGACGCTGTCGAAATGCCGTTCGACCACCCCGAGCTCTACCACGATTACCAATTACATCCACCAAAGGGGGTATTGCTCTATGGGCCACCAGGTTGTGGGAAAACCCTGATCGCCAAAGCCGTAGCTCATTCACTGGCATCTCGCGTGGGGAACGGTTCAGCTTCCTATTTTTTGAATGTAAAGGGCCCGGAGCTACTGAATAAATACGTGGGCGAAACAGAACGCGTGATCCGCCTGATTTTTGAGCGCGCCCGAGAGCTTGCTTCTGAGGGTGCGCCCGTCATTGTATTTTTTGATGAGATGGAATCCATTTTCCGCACACGAGGTACCGGAGTCTCCTCAGACATCGAAACCACTGCAGTGCCACAGCTACTTACCGAAATTGATGGCGTAGAAGGCCTGGATAACGTCATAGTGGTCGGCGCGACCAACCGGGAAGAACTCATTGACCCCGCGTTGCTGCGTCCTGGGCGACTGGACATCAAGATCCGAATCTCTCGTCCCACCAAGCACGAAGCGCCAGACATCATCAGTCGTTATCTCCACGAGGGGGTTCCACATACTGATCCACTCGAAGTACTTATTGACGGAGCGGTAGATGCGTTGTTTGCACCACGTCCATTCGTCGAGCTAACTCTTCGCGACGGCAGTACCGCTGTACTGCATTACGGTGATTTCGTCTCTGGCGCCCTGATTGCCAATGTGGTTGATCGGGCGAAAAAGCTCGCGATCAAAGACTATATAGCCGCTGGTTCTACCGGTGAGCACGGAATCTCATTGCGACACATCCAAGCTGCGGTGCGTACAGAGCAAGATGAGAGTGAAGACCTTCCAAACACTGCAAACCCAGAAGAATGGAACCGCATCGTCAAACTGTCTCAATCTGTAGTCTCAGCACGGAGCTTGGCGTAGTCGAAGCAATACCAAATCCGAATTTTTACCTAGCTGGGGCAGACTACAGTTTGGGATTACCAAACTGCATTAACGAGTTCATCGGAGTAGCGAAGATGAAGAGCACACAGAAATTTCGACGGTTCATGGGCACCGAAACAGAATTCGGCATTGCCACCCCAACTCAGCCGAAGCTGAGCCCAATTGTCACTTCAACCCATGCTGTCGTGAGTTATGCACTCCGGAACATCGGTACCCGGTCGCGGTGGGATTTCGCGGCAGAACACCCAACTCGAGATACTCGTGGCAGTGATCGGCGACGATACCGAACCGGGGCGATGGTGGATCCGGAAACTCTTGGTGTTGCCAATGCCGTTACCCATAATGGCGCACGGTTTTACGTGGATCACGCACACCCCGAATACTCTTCGCCTGAATGTGCAGATGCGTGGCAGGCAATGGTCTATGACCAGGCCGGAGACCGCATTGCGCTGCAAGCAATCAACGACGTCGCGACTTTTTCGCAAAGTGGTACCTCTGCTCTGGCTAATCACGGCGCGTGCCCACCTCTGAAAATCTACAAAAACAATGTGGATGGAAAGGGTGCCTCATATGGTTCGCACGAGAACTATCTGTACCCTCGCAGTACCGAGTTTGCTGATATTGCGGACGGGCTCATCCCGTTTTTCGTGACCCGAATCATCATGATCGGCGCCGGTCGAGTAGGTCTGGGGCAGCATGGCGAAACCCCAGGTTTCCAAATTTCACAACGCGCGGATTATATCGAACAGGAAATTTCGCTCGAAACCACGCTCAACCGAGGATTGATCAATACTCGTGATGAGCCGCACACGAACCCTGAAACACACGGTCGATTGCACGTAATCACTGGCGATGCCAACATGTCCCAGACCTCAACACTGCTGAAATTAGGTACCACAGCACTGGTTTTGGACGCGATTGACGCTGGCGTTCGCTTCGACGATTTGCGCCCCAAAGATCCGGTTTCTGAAATTTCGGCCGTAAGCCACGACCTGAGCTTGACGCATAAAATTACTCTCGCCAATGGATCCTCGGCTACGGCTATTGAGATTCAAAAAGAATACCTTCGACGCGTCACTGAAGCTGTCGTAAGTCTCACAGAGAGAGAGCAGAAGGTAGTTGCACTGTGGGAGGAAGTTTTGGACTTGCTTGCCGACGACCCCCTCTCAACGGCTCACCTTTTAGACTGGACGGCAAAATATGCGTTGATCAAGGGCTTTCTGGACCGCGGTGTTGCGGTTAGTGACCCCAAAATCGCGTTAATCGATTTGCAATATACCGATGTTGATCCCTCGAAGTCGCTGTATCACGCCTTGGTACGCAAGGGCCGTATGCGGACGTTGGTGACAGACGAAGAAATCAACATGGCCATTGCTATGCCGCCTGCGGAGTCGCGGGCTTGGACTCGTGGACGCATGATTGAACGCTTCGCTGATGAGCTAGTGGCCGCGAACTGGCAAGAGCTACATTTTGCAGATCCAAATAGCCCAGGAGGTGAGATCTTTGTGGACCTAACCGAAGTCGATGGGTTGAATAAAGCAGCTGCGGAAGACATCATCGCTAGTTCACCAAGTGCAGCAGAAGCGGCTCGTAAAATCCTTGACGCAAAGTCCAGGACATAAACAACTCCAGAGTATAAACGCAGTAAACTGAAGAAATAAAGGCTTCACTCACTCGACTTACTCGATATCGAGCTCAAAAACTAGCCTAAAAATAATCCACGAACGATACCAAGGTAAGTGTTAATCATGGCGACTAATTCACCGTACAATTCCAGTTCGCAAGTCTCCCAGACGAACGGTGGAGCCGACAATGGCACCGCTGACGACGAATTTGCAAATGGACAGGCACAGATTTCTACTGCGGGCACTGACGACTTACTCGATGAAATCGACGGGCTGCTGGAATCGAACGCAGAAGAATTCGTCCGTTCCTACGTGCAGAAGGGTGGACAGTGACTGAAGTTTATACGCGCCGTATTATGGGCGTAGAAACTGAATACGGCATTACCGCGACATCTGCAAACGGGACGCATACCCTTGGTGCTGCCGATGTTGCTCGCTACCTGTTCGCTCCTGTAGTCGAGGAGCACGGCAGCTCCAATATTTTCAGCGATAATGGTTCACGGGTATACCTCGATATGGGAGCTCACCCGGAAATTGCCACCGCAGAATGCGACAGCATTACCCAGCTGTTGAATTATGAGCGAGCAGGGGATCGAATCCTCGATGCATTAGCGCGCCGCGCGGAACTAGTACTGGAGCGTGAGGGCGTCGGCAAGCATATCTACTTGTTTAAAAATAACCTGGATTCGCATGGTAATTCCTATGGTTGCCACGAAAATTACTTGATTTCACGGTCGATGGTATTGCGTGCGATCGGTCGCGCACTCGAGCCCTTGCTGGTAACGCGCCAGTTGGTCTGCGGGGCTGGCCTCATTGAGCGAGAAACTGACGATCACCCTGCGCGATTTGTGCTTTCACAACGTGCAGATCAAGTCTGGGAAGGCGTGTCTTCTGCAACCACAAGGGCACGTCCAATGATCAATTCACGCGATGAAGCGCACGCAGATTCCCAGCGGTACCGACGACTGCATGTAATCGGTGGAGATACTAATTTGTCTGAACCGACGTTCGCTGTGAAGGTGGGCTCTGCGTTGTTGGTATTGGAGATGATCGAGGCAGAGCGGGAGCTGCCTGATTTCGAGTTAGAAGACCCGATTGGACAGATCCGCGAGATCTCGCGTGACTTGAGCGGCAAAACACAGCTACGGCTTAAAAGCGGCGGCACCGTCACTGCGCTTGAAGTACAGCAGTCATTGTGCGAACACGCTGCCCGTTGGTTAGAGGTACGTGATAACTACCGTGTGAATGAACTGCATTCCGGATCCTCAACTTCCGAAATGCATCGCGTAGTGGATTTGTGGCGCCGGACATTGCTCGCTATCGAGACTCAAGATTTTTCCCAGGTCAATCAGGAAATCGATTGGGTAATCAAAAAAGAGCTTTTCGAAAACTATCGTGACCGGCTCGATGCAGAGTGGTCACATCCGAAGCTAGCGCAGATCGACCTCGCTATGCATGATATTCGTCCCGGTCGTGGTATCTTCCCGGTACTCGAAGCTAAAGGCAGGGTAAAGCGATGGACTACTGACGAAGCCATCGCTGCTGCGATGTCTACTCCTCCAGCTACCACTCGAGCACACCAGCGCGGGCAGTTTTTGGTACGGGCACGGCAAACCAATACTCAATTCGCTGTCGATTGGTCCCGAATGAAGATCACAGAACCGAAGCAACTGGAATATACTTTTGGAGACCCTTTCGCGACCGAGAGTCCTGAACTTGATGAGTTGCTTGCTCTGATGGACCGGGGCACCAACGATACGGAGTGAGCTTAATGGCGGCAGCCGCAACACCTGCACAGCGACCGAAAACCGGCCCACGCTATGATGCTGCTGTCGAACGGTTGACTAACCTCACGTTTGCGCTGCAAGGAGCTGCCCAATCGGGTGGTAATCCCAGCCGTAGCGCGGAGTGGATTCATGCCAACGTAGCGGGTTATCACGAAAACAAGCACAGTTTCCGCATGCAACTACAGCGTGATGTAGCAACGCTTGCTCGAGCGGGCGTACACATTGATAGTTCCGCGGGGGAGAATGGGCCAAGTTACCGGCTCAACCCGGAGTCCTACCGGCTGCCGGAAGTGTCGTTTACGCCAGAAGAAGCGACCGTCCTGGGAATCGCCAGTGAAGTCGGACGAAACAGTGGGTTAGGTGCGTTAAGTGCCGCTGGGTGGACGAAGCTTGCAGCATCTGGCGCTCGCCGCGAGATCACCCCGGGGGCCGGATACCTCGCAATTAACGACATCACAAGCTTGGACCCAGAGGTTTTACGGGCGATCTTGACTGGAGTGGCACACAAGCTGCGCATTTCTTTTAACTACCAGCACCATTCCGGTGCAAAAATTCAACGACGCACCATGGACTTATGGGGAATTGTCCCGCATCACAACCGGCTATACGTCGTGGGATGGGATGTAGACCGGCAAGCTGAGCGGTCTTTTCGTTCTACGCGGATAAGCGACATCCGGCGCTCACGTGAAGTCGCTACACACACTGAACCGAGTGGCTCACTGCGCGAAATCGTCGAAAAGACCCTGGCTGTTCGCGACGTAGCCGACGCTACGATCCGCAGCCGTCGACAAGCAGCACCGCCGCTAGAAGAAGCCGCAGACGAAACCCAGGAAGTAGATGCCTCTGACGAAATCCGGTTGTTTATCAAAGGAGCCGACCGTGAATGGTTGATACGCACATGTGCCGCTTATGCTGCAGAAGCTGTCGTAGAACAACCAAAAGACATTCGTGAGCAGGTCAGCCGTTTGCTGCAGAAAGCAGGTGCCCGATGAATACAGATTCACCAGAAAAACTTGTGGCACTGGTCCAATCGCTCAACTTGGTGCCATACTTCAAAGCACATCCCGAACGGAGTATCTTCGAAGCGGCGAAAGATCTCGGGCTCAGCCCAGACGAACTGGTACGAGCCTTAGAAAGGCTGCACTGCAGTGGAATTAGCACGCAAACACAGGATCTCATCGACCTAAGCTACGAACTGACCAAAGGCGTGGTGATTCACGATGACCAAGGGATGGATTCATCTTTGCGTCTCACACCGACCGAAGCGGGGGCCCTTCTGCTAACCGTTGAAGTGCTCGAAACAATGCCCGGGTTGGTGGACCGGTCAGCTGTCGCTTCAGCAGCAGAAAAATTGCGATCAATTATGGATGACCGTTCCCGTGCAATCTACGACGGTATTGCAGAACATTCTTCTGCAACAGAAGATGTACAGTACCGCATCGCGCAAGCGCTACACACGAAAAGACGAGTGCAGTTTGATTATTGGTCAGCCTCGTCAAATAGTACGAGTACCAGAACAGTGGACCCAGCTCGGATTTTTATCCGAGGCGATGTTGCGTACCTGACGGCATTTGTCGAACAGTACGGTGAACATCGCAATTTCCGCGTGGACCGAATGAGAAACGTGGAAATTTTGCCAGAACCAGCCCGTCCACGCACGCGAAAGCTGCAGTTCTCTAGCGAAGACCCCTTCGGGTTTCGGGACAGCACTACAGCCACGCTTGCAGTTTCTCCAGACGCGCTGTGGATGCTCGATGAATACGATATGAAAAGACAAGACGAAACGCCCCCGTGCCCCGCTGCCGATGACCAGAAAGCTTGGGTGAAAGCCACCATGCCTATTGGCAGCACCTCGTGGTTTACGCGTTTCGCACTCAGCCACGCCGACCGAGTTCGAGTGCTAGGCCCGAAAGATCTTGTCGACGCAGTCCACGAACGCGCCCAGGTTGGAATACAGCGTTATAGTATGGTTGATACGAATAAATCTTAAATACTCGCCTGACTATCGCACGACGTTCAAGCGATAGTCGAGACGTTGAGAAAGGCGCGATTCATGACTATCAGCCCCACACAAATTTTGTTGATCCTGGTCATTATCCTGCTGCTTTTTGGCGCAAAAAAATTGCCTGACCTGGCGCGCTCGGTTGGCCGCTCTACACGCATTCTGAAATCAGAAATGCGCGAGATGAGTAATGACGACGCTCAGTACCAGAACACGCATAACGCGCAGCAACACCAGCAGCAGGCCATTAACCAGCAGAGTTTCCAGCAACAACAGCCGCAGCAAAACTACCAGAATCAGTCCCAGCAGCAACCGAATACAAACGCTGAAGACTTTTGGAACAAGCCTGAAAACCAACCACGGTCGCAGAACTAGAACGGCACTAACTTTATCAGCGCCAACACAGCGCTGTTCAAATCATTCGACTCACATACGGGTCTCTTACTGGTGAGGTCATGACGTCTCCGCAATCTCAGCCACAACCGGCTCGCCCAAACACGCAGCCGCCGGCAGGCACTAGCCTGCCGGGGCGATCTCAGCGTGCCTCGCGCGCCAAACGCAGCGGATTGCTGCACGGCAGAGCTAGCTTGCTATCCCGAGTACGCGCGAAACGCAAGAAAAAGTCTCCGACGGGGGACATGTCGCTCGTGGAGCATCTCAAAGAGTTACGCCGGAGAGTGATTATTTCCACACTCGCGGTAATCGTCGGAGCCATCATCGGCTTTATCTGGTACCAAAACGCGCCGGGGCCGATACCAGCACTCGGCGAGATTTTACGCGGCCCATATTGTGGTGTTGACCCGGAGCTACGCGCAGATTTTACTGCTTCTGGCGAGTGTCGTCTTTTGGCAACAAGCGCGATGGAAATGTTCATGTTGCGTCTGAAAATTGGTGCGCTCGCAGGCACTGTTTTGGCTGCTCCGGTGTGGCTCTACCAGATTTGGAAATTCATTACTCCAGGGTTGCTGCGTAATGAACGGCGCTGGACTTTCAGCTTCGTGACCATCGCGGTTATTCTGTTTTTGGCTGGTACCGTGTTGGCTTATTTTTCTTTGTCCCTTGGCCTGAATTATCTTCTTACCATTGGATCAGACTTCCAGACAGCGGCACTGACCGGTCAAGAATATTTTAGTTTTGTAGTCGCAATCATGGTGATTTTTGGGGTTAGCTTCGAAATCCCGCTGGTCATCGTTATGCTGAACATTGTCGGCATTTTACGCTATGAAGCAGTGCGGACGAAACGCCGCCATACCATCGTGCTGATCTTCATTTTTTCTGCGCTCATCACCCCTGCGCAGGATCCATATTCGCTGACGATTCTAGCGGTCGCGATTATTTTACTAGTTGAGATTTCCTTCCAGTTCTGCCGAATCAATGACAAACGGCGGGCAAAAAACGAGCCAGATTGGTCGCAGCTGGACGACGAAAAAGCTTCCCCGCTGGATTATCAGCCAGAACGCACCCCTGCAGCAGGTTCTGTTGCCACCCCGGAAGCAGTGGTTGACTCCAGCAGTCAATCACGGGGCAATCTGCAATACTCCCGGGGCCACGGTTCTAGTTTCGACGATATTTTGTAGCCTAGGTAATTATGACAAGCACCCATTTTGAAACCTTCCGCAGCCAACTCACTTATGAGCTCGATCCATTTCAAGTCCAGGGGTGCAGGGCAGTCGAAAACGGGCGCGGTGTCTTGGTATGCGCACCCACTGGTGCTGGCAAAACTATCGTCGGAGAATTTGCCGTCTCGTTGGCGTTGTCGCGCGGCACAAAATGCTTTTACACAACGCCGATTAAAGCCTTAAGCAACCAGAAATTTCACGATCTAGTAGCGATTCACGGTGAAGATGCAGTCGGTTTACTTACCGGCGATGTCTCTTTCCAACCGGATGCTGACATCGTCGTAATGACTACCGAAGTCCTACGCAACATGATCTATGCGAAATCACCAGCGCTTGATCGACTCACGCATGTGGTGATGGACGAAATCCATTTTCTCGCAGATCAAGCCCGTGGTGCTGTCTGGGAAGAGGTGATCCTCAACCTTGAGGAGCATATCTCGATCATCGGATTATCAGCCACAGTATCGAATTCGGAAGAATTCGGTCGCTGGCTTTCTACCGTACGGGGCGATACCGAAGTCATCGTTTCTGAACACCGCCCAGTGCCCCTCGAGCAGTGGATGCTAATCGGACAAAAAGTCTATCCACTATTCGCCCCGGGAACACCAGCTATTGAGGGGCCGACGACGAGTGAACCAGCCGAAGTAAACCCTGAGCTACAGCGACGCGTTGCTCGCCTAGAAGCAGGCGATGCGGCCGACGGTCGTGATGATTTCCGCCCAGGACAGGGCTTTCGTTCTCGTACTACGGCAGGCACGGGAAATTCTCGCAGCGGAAACGTCCGCCCACAAGACCGTTACCGCCCGTTGGGCCGACCAGAAGTACTCCGAATCCTGCAGGGTCAAAATATGCTACCCGCGATCATTTTCATCTTCTCTCGAGCCGGCTGTGATGGTGCTTTGCACCAGTGTTTGCGGTCCAAGATGGTTCTGACTGACGAAGACGAGCAGCGTATAATCGCCGAGGTCATCGATGCAGGCGTCGAGGGGATTCCACACGAAGATCTGGAAGTTCTCCGTTTCTCACAGTGGCGCAAGGCATTAATCCGAGGTTTTGCAGCTCATCACGCCGGCATGCTGCCAGCATTCCGGCATATCGTCGAGAAGCTATTCGTCCGAGGCTTAGTCCGCGCGGTTTTTGCCACAGAAACCCTTGCGCTAGGCATTAACATGCCCGCCCGCAGCGTCGTGCTTGAAAAACTCGTGAAGTTTAACGGTGAAGCACACGTTGATCTCACCCCAGGACAGTACACTCAGCTGACCGGTCGTGCTGGCCGGCGAGGCATCGACACCTTGGGTAATGCCATTGTGCAATGGGCCCCGGCAATGGATCCACAACGCGTAGCAGGGCTGGCATCTACACGTACGTACCCATTGATTTCCACGTTTGAGCCTGGCTACAACATGGCCATCAATTTGCTCAATAATCTGGGTATGGATGATTCTCTGCGGCTACTCGAGAAGTCTTTTGCGCAGTATCAGGCCGATGGCTCCGTAGTGGAAGAAACCCGCGAAATTGAGCGCGCTGTGCATCGCGTCGAGAAGCTACGCGAGCAACTCAATGAGGCAATCGCTGCCTTCGCGCCGCCGTCAACCGATGACCAAGATCCGGCGCAGTTGCTGTCTGAATATGTTGAGTTACGCAAGCGACTCAGTGTAGAAGAAAAATCGCTGAAATCACGCGCCAAAGACGAACGAGGCGACGAAACCCGGGCTATATTGGCAAAGCTACAACCCGGCGATGTCATCGCACTACCGAGCAAAAAGCGTCCCGTTCTGGCGGTGGTCAACACCCCAGCTAACCAAACCGCAGACCCGCGCCCCTGGATCACCACAGAAAAGGGTTGGTCAGCTCGCATCGACGCGAGCGGCTTCGACAATCCTCCCGCGCTGGTAGGAAAGATGAAGCTACCTGGCAAGGCTTTGAAAAATCCGCGACGCCACAACCACATCGTCGTCGACAAGTTCGCCAGGGAGGATTACCCGCGGCCAAAGAAAATGAAGCTACGCGCCCGGATCCGCGACACTGAGCGCATCAAGGATCTACGCACCCAGATGAAGAAACACCCAGCGCATGCGTGGCCGGCGATGGAACGCGAGCAACTCACGCAGTTGGCACAAAAATACTTGCGCAGAAAAGGTGAGCTCGACAAACTACGAGCCACCGTAGACAAAGCCACAGAAACTTTGGGCGATATGCTTCGGCGCATTGTCGATTTGCTGACCGAACTCGACTACGTCGATATCGTCGACGGCGAGCCGGTGGTGAGTATTGAAGGCGAAAAACTGGCCCAGGTGCACAATGCTTCCGATTTGCTGATTGCGCAATGCCTTAAACGGGGCATTTGGCAAGAATTAGATCCAGCAGAATTAGCTGGCGTGGTTTCTCTGTGTACGTTCGAGAACCGGAGAGCCACCGGCGGCCAGCTTTTCGACGGCGTCACCGATGCCATGACCAGTGCCATGGAGAACACCATGCGGTTGTGGGAAGAACTCATTAGCGACGAATCTCGGCATGGGCTCCCGCATACTCGCGAACCAGAACCAGGCTTTAGCATCGCCATCCACCAATGGTGTGCAGGAGCACCATTGGGATACTGTTTGGCTGCGGCTGCTGAATCCGGCGCAGAGCTAACCCCGGGTGACTTTGTACGATGGTGCCGGCAGGTCATCGACCTGCTTCAGCAGGTAGCGAAGACAGGTTATAGTTCCGAGATAAAGCGGACAGCGGGCCAAGCCATTGCCTCGATTAACCGCGGCGTGGTGGCTATTGGAAGTTAAGAACTTGCAGGTAGGGTAGTGAACATGCCATTCGTGATGTTCTTTTTCTACATGCTTGCCGAAATCTTTGCTTTTTGGGCAGTAGCGAGCCTAATTGGCTTTGGGTGGGCGTTGATCGCGTTGTTCGGCACCGTGGTGCTTGGAGTTATCATCACCCGGATCGAAATTCGCCGTATCGCAGCCACGCAAGCATCATTAGTGCAGCGTCTGCACGCTCAACGTGATGCTGTTACCGACGATGCGCAGAACATGAGTGCGCATGGTCAGAACCGAAAATCTGCCGGAGATATTGGCCTGACCTTAGCTGGTGCGTTATTGCTCAGCATTCCGGGGTTTGCTACTGCAATCCTAGGTTTATTACTGGTTTTTCCACTGACCCGACCAATTATCCGCGGCTTTTTGCTAGGCCGGATGTATCGCAGAGTGGAAAAACTCGGAGTGCGTTTTTTCCAAGCTTCGCCCACTGCTCGGAAACACTCTAGCTACGGTAGCTTCGGTTTTCCTAGGGGAGCTGCTGCTAGCAATCAACAATCAGCAGCTTCCTCCGGTGTCTCGTCGACTAGCAACGATGATGTGCTTGATGAAGATGAGCTTCGCAAATGGTCAGAGTCGATGAACCCAGAGGATTTTTCTGACCGCAGGGACGGTGGGGAAGAATCTAGTGCCTCCGGCGATAATAAGCCGAAATAAACCTTAACGTCCATCACTGTTACCACTGTTGATTAGGCCCGAAACTCACGATGTTCGCATTCGTTTTCCGCATATTGTTGGCCGCGCTATCCGGTGCCGTGGCTTATACGTCTTATGAACCACTTGGTTGGTGGCCTGCTGGCATAATCGCTGCTGGTCTGTTTTATTTTGTGCTTATGCCGTGGCCGGGAAGTGCTAGCCGGGAAAACCTCGGCCGGTACCCAGGCCGTATACCCCAAACGACAAGCTATCGACCACAACGCCCGAGCATGGCGCAAGGTGCATTGTTCGGTTTCGTGCACGCGATGGCCTGTTATTTGCTGCTATTGCCGTGGATCGGAGAATTTGTCGGCAGTCCACCATATATCGCATTAGCCGTGGTGTGTTCACTGTACGCAATTCTTACTGGTCTTGGCGGTGTCGCTCTTGCACGTTCAACGTGGGGTTTTCTGGCATTCCCTTTCTGGTATTTGGCTATTGAATTTGCTCGCAGCTCATTTCCGTTTGGTGGGTTTGCCTGGGTGCGTCTTGCCTGGGGGCAGGTTGCCGGCCCTCTAGCCGGGCTGGCGCAGTGGGGTGGTCCGGCTTTAGTGACCGTCGCAACGTTGTTGATCGGTGTGGGAATCACCCAGCTCGCTGTCTCAACGCGCACACGTATATCATCTAGTCGAACTACCTGGTTGCGTGCCGTGAGCGTCGCTATGGTCATTGTGCCTTTACTTGGTGGTGCGATTGCCACCTTTAATTTGCACCGACCCGAAAATACTTTCGCTGAGATCAAGGTTGCAGCTGTGCAAGGAAACGTTCCTCGGTTAGGCCTCGATTTCGCGGCGCAGCGAAGCGCAGTTTTGCATAACCACGTGCGGGAAACCAAGAAGCTTGCAGAGCAGGCCGACCAACTTGATCTCGTGATCTGGCCAGAGAATTCTTCCGATGTCAATCCTTTTAGTGACCGGGAAGCTTACGAGGCGATTGCTAGCGCTGTTTCAGCTGTTGGCACACCTGTGGTCGTCGGCACTATTACTCATCGCGAAGGGCGCCCGTATAACACGATGCAGACCTTTCTACCGGAATACGATCAATCACCGGAAGAGACTCCAGCAGATTCTTCAGAACCAACGCGCACGCATCAAGTACAAGGCATGAGGCCAGGGGAGTTCCACGATAAGGTTTATCTGCAGCCTTTCGGTGAGACATTGCCCATGCGTGGTTTCTTCGAAAAACTATCGGAATACGCCGAGATGGCCGGCAACTTCGCCCCTGGTGATGGCAATGGTGTGTTGCAAATCCCTACTGGCGGCGCTGATATCACGACGGACCACGGCGATGTAGCGGTAGGTGTGGCCACCTGCTACGAAGTAGCTTTTGACGAAGCTTTTCGTCGGTCCATAAATAACGGTGCAAGTATTCTGACGTCTCCGACAAACAACGCGACTTTCGGTTTTACGGATATGACTTATCAGCAATTGGCGATGTCGCGAATGCGAGCAATTGAAACCGACCGGGCGATGGTTGTACCCGCCACTAGCGGAGTTTCCGCATTAGTAGATCCAGCGGGAAACGTGCTGGCTGACACGGAGATTTTCGAAGCGAATCATCTCGTCGCTACTTTACCGTTACGCTCAGGGATAACCCCAGCAGTGCGCGTGGGGCAGATGCTTGAACTGGCGATGGTTCTCATGGGAGTAGTATTGGGTATTCTTGCTGTGATACGTCGTCGCGTGAAGGAGTAAACCCGCCATGGCTGAGTCCGCCGCACCGTCTGCGAAGACTCTCGTAATCATTCCGACCTATAACGAAAAAGAGAATTTACCTCGGATTGTCGGTCGATTGCGCAAGGCACAGTCCGACGTCAACGTGCTTGTAGTCGACGATAATTCGCCGGATGGAACTGGCGAGCTCGCAGACAAACTCGCCAGCACTGATGAACAAGTGCATGTGCTGCACCGCGCAGGCAAAGGCGGCTTATGCGGTGCCTATGTGGCGGGATTTATCTGGGGCTTAGAGCGTGATTACCAGGTTCTGTGTGAAATGGATGCAGACGGCTCGCACGCTCCAGAGCAACTTCATCTACTTCTGAATGCAATCGATAATGGGGAAGACGCAGTCATCGGTTCTCGCTATGTTCCAGGCGGGGAAGTAGTTAATTGGCCGAAAAATCGGGAATGGCTTTCTCGCGGTGGCAATGCGTACATTTCTCTAGCGCTCGGCGCCGGGTTATCTGACATGACAGCTGGCTACCGCGCATATCGCCGCGAAGTGCTCGAGGCTATAGACCTAGAAGAGCTCTCGAATGCCGGTTATATTTTCCAAGTGGATCTCGCTCGTCGTGCTATCCAAGCTGGCTTCGTGATTGCTGAAGTTCCTATTACTTTTACTGAGCGTGAATATGGCGAATCCAAGTTGGATGGCTCGTTTGTCACGGATTCCCTAGCCGAGGTCACGAAATGGGGTCTTGCGCACCGCAGCAAACAAGTGAAAGAGATGAGCTCGACACTGGTCTCGTTTGGGTCGCACAGCCTACGGGACTCTGCTCTGGCAGAACTACCGGAGCGGGTTTCCTCCACAGCAAGTAGTTTTTCTACAGTTTTACGCGATCTGGCCAAGCAAATAAAGAAATAGCTCCGCTAGCTAGACTAGCTAGCGGACTACCACGCTATAAACGAAAGGTGCCAGCCCCACATTCTTTAGTGGGAGACTGGCACCTTAAGAAAAACTTTAAACAGTTAAGCCTTAGCCAAGAAATTTATTTTCCTTCGGCTTCTTGCTGTTCTTTTTGCTCTTTGAGCAGTTTCGCAGCGGTACGACGGCGCTTACGCAAATTTTCGATACGCTCTTCAAGCAACTTATCAAGCTCTTCGATGCTACGGCGTTCGCACAGCATATCCCAGTGGGTACGAGGCGGCTTCACCGGCTTCGATTCAACGCCTTCGCCTTCTACTAGCGTTCCCCATTTACCGTTTTTGCACAGCCACTCTTCTGGAATCTCCGCATCATCGGCAAAAGGTACCTCGTAAACTTCACCGTCTTCGGTGCGGTATTTCACCATTTGGCGTGGTGCCAGGTCATGGTCGCGGTCAGTTTCGTAGCTGACAGCACCCATGCGGCTGCCGCGCAATACGCGATCTGCCATAAGTGGGACACATCCTTATATTATTCCGGGGGCATCGATAACATTCATGGCGCTAATTAAGCACCAAAAATTCATCGGGGATAACGATCTACCACTATAACGCACGAACCCACTGTTTTGTTCCCGATCATCCTATAAGGATTCTCGATTTGGGCTTCGCCATCTGCTTCCTCGCGTTCTTAGACCCACGCTAAGAACATTTCACGACTTTTCGTCAATAGACTAAAGTCACTAGAGTGTCTGCCTACCAACAAAACCGCCCCAAACCGTGCCAATGGTGTGGTACAGCAGTCGCAACCCAAGGACGTGGGCGCCCACGCAAGTACTGCAGTACGTCGTGCAAGCAACGAGCTTATGAGCAACGCCAAAATTTATCAGGAACGGAAATTTCTCCCGATGCCGTAATATTGAGCAAAGCTAAAGCCGATATGCTGCATGATTCATTATTCCAGTTGCGCTGCGCAGCCGAGGACATTGCATGGGCAGCAGCCGAAGAAGCTTCAGCGGAGGAGCTGGGGCAGTTGTGCACGGAATTAATTGATTTGGCGCGCTCCATAGAGAAGTTGAGGTAATGATGAAAAAATCCCCCATGAAACGCCGTAAATCTGTCATCGCGGTTTTCGTCGTACTCATTGTTCTTTTGGCACTGCTTAGCATCGTTCCTTTGTTATACCGGCTCATCACTGGGCCAGGCGTCAAGACTGAAGCCTTGAATGATTCAGGCGCGGCAGCAGCCTCGGTTCCAGTGGATGGCGCTTGGGAAATCGTCGAAGGAAAGAATCCAAATATCACCTCGGTAGGCTTTACTTTTTCGGAGATTTTGCCTGGTGACGAACGCGTAACTTCCGGCTCTACAGGTTATGTCACGGGAGCGGCACAAATTAGTGATGACACATTAACTTCTGCAACCGTTGAGGTAGACATGAATCAGCTGACCACGGATCGTGATGTCCGCGATGTCAACATGAAAGACAAGCTCTTTGAGACCAGCAAGTTTCCGATATCCACATTTATTCTTACTGAACCAGTAGACGTCTCACAGCTACCAGAAGATGGCACTGCGGGAGAGATCGATGTCGCCGGCAAACTAACAATCAAAGATCACTCCGAACCTGTTGAGGCACGATTCCAAGCTCTGCGCGATGGCGAGCTGCTCGTCGTTTCTGGCACGGTAGAGATCAACCGCGAAGACTTTGGCGTGCATTCACCAGATTTGATCGCTGCGAAGATTGCGGAAACAGGCACGGTGGATATTCGATTGAGTTTCGCAAAAACGGGCAAATAAATAAACGTCCCACTAGACAGCGGACGATTTGGTTGCGGTCCGCAATAGTTCGGCTCGCAACCCGTGGGTAAAGCCCGCTTCTACAATTGTCCGATAATTGACATTATGTCACTTTAGCGATCGATGCTCTCCTTCACTCTCGACTATTTTCGGCAGTCTTCGGCATCATTGGTGGTTCGGCTACCACGGGTATGATGACAAACATGGCTGAACGAAAGATTGACGCACTTGCCCTGTCCGAGGCCTCCAGTTACGAGGATTACCTCTCTAAAGCCCAAGCTCGTGGCTTTGATTTCGAACTCAAGAAATCTGGTTTACAGGATGAAATGCTACGCCGCGGCTGGTCAGTCGTCGCTCCATATTTCTTGCGTCCCAACATCGCTCCGGATGGACCTTTGCCAGCCATGCCGAAAATTGAGCGTGACGAAGAAGGCAACATCATCAAGGCGACCGCAAACCCGCAGCTCGCACAATTTTTATCGAAGGCCTGGAATATTAATAGCCGTGAAGATCTGCTGAAATCAGCGCAACAAGCCTCTCAGCGCACCCACGACCGTGCTTATGAAGTGGCTCGAAGCACTTTGCAACAGATCCGCGATTTGCCTTTAAACCAGCGTTCCGGGCAAAGCAGTGTGCTCGTTAACGAATTATCCGGTGCACTTCCCGAAGTTCCCTTCGCCACTTTGGAAACCGAGGCGCAGCGCCTATTAAAACCCCTGCTTAACCCCGAGGCCGAACTCTTAATTCCGCAGCAACTACCTCACACCTTAGCCGGGTTCTATTTCGCTGCTGCGGTGCGCCAGCTCAACTTGGGCGCAGGTGCCGGCTTAATTAAACCCGATGAGGTTCGGCCAATCATCGTGAAATGCGTACTCGGTATCGCGCGCGCTTACGACACCTGGGAAGAATACGTCGCTGCCCTCGTTTATGGCGAAGCCATGATGGCCAGCAAAATTGGTGAGTACTTCCGCTTCATTTTCCATAATGCAGCTGCGCTGCTTACCGACCCGGGTTCGCCATGGGTGGAACTCCCCTTGCACACTGAGTCTTTCCCACCGATTAAATCCAACAGCTATGAAGAGATCTTCTCGTCAATGCAAGCTAATGCGCAACAGCTTCCTGTCGCAGTTATGGGTAAGCTTGCCGACGATTTGCGCCTGGGCTGGTCGTTACAAGCACCGTATTTGCTTGGCAGCAAGATTCCCCTGGATGCCCCGGCTAGCTACGATGAGCAACGCGTACAGGAGATTTGGAAGCACTTAGAAAACCAGCACCAAGTCTCGGATGCCCCGAGCTTGCGCGCTGCTATTGGCAAATATCTCAATGATCCAGATCATGAGGCTTACCGGGCAGTGCGTACTGTGTTGCAAGAAATCCGAGGCTGGGAACTCGACAAACGACAAGCACATGGATTAGAAAAAATTACCACTGCCCTGCGAGACGAATATGCCCACGCCGCAGACCCGCAGAGCGCCGACAAGGAGATTAGCGCAGCCGCTGGACAGTTGGCCGTCTTATTATCACTCGAAGACATCGACCTTTTCCTGCCGAAAAATCTACCCACCTCGCTAGCAGGCTGGCGAATTGCACAGGGGGTACGTCTAGCAGCTATGGGCTATGCCACCGAATTATTCACAGAGGACGAAGCCAATGCATTCGCCGCAGAAGGTGCAAAACTAGCGAAGGCGCATCACACCAACTGGCGTGATTATGGCAATGGTTTCTTAGTTGGCCGTTTATGTGAAAGTGGCCAGGTGGACGGTCTACAACAACGCATGATGGCTTCCACCGCTGGAGCATTAGCGTCAAAGCAATCACCGTGGAGTGAATTACCGCTGCACTAATGCCAACCGAAACCAGTGGCCGACGCCAAATATTTAGCGTCGGCCTCGGCGATGCCGGTGGGTTGCGGTTAACTGCACAGCGTCAAGCATGCCCAAGTCCAGCAATGTTTCACGCAGAGCTAACTGGAATATCCACAACCGCCGGTATACGGCATCGAATCCACTTGCCGCCGCTTCACGCAAATGCCCTTCAAAAAAGCTGCGCTGCAGCTGCAATGACTTCCGGTAGTGTGAGCCAAAATGGCTTTGCTTAATGATGCGCAAACCAGACTTTTGATCGAAGAGTTTGTGATGACCATTGATATCGAAATAATCCAAACCTGGCCAAATATAGGCCCGCAAGGCCAATAAGGCATTGCGTGCAGATGCGGTCATACCATCAGTCGCCACCAAGGTTTGTATCCCCAGCTTTCCGCCAGGAGCCAGTAGCCTGCCCGCATGCCGCAAGAAATATACCCGATCTGCAGGTGCCAAGAATTCGAATGCTTCCATGGACACAATAGCGTCATAACGCCCTTGCCAGTCACTCGGCGTCGGTAAGGGATGCGCGATATGTTGTGTGTGCACAAAGTCTTCTACCCCGGCAAGAACCAAATCTTCGCGCACTGCCGCCAGGTGTTCTGCGTCATTGCTGAGGGCATCGACGACTGCTTTACGTCGGCCAGCAACTTCCGCCGTGACGGATCCATTAGCAGGAAACTCCAGCACGTGGCTGGAGGCAGTCACGCCAAGATCGTCAAGCAAAAACCGTGCGGCGCGTGCCTGGGCGTCCTGGAAGTCATCGCGTTCCACATTCTGCGGCTCGGAAATCTCTGTAACATCCACAAAGTGCTGCTTTGACTCACTCCCGCGGTGCTGGGAAGGAACATAACTAGGTACGGACTCCCGGACCGTCGTCGCCACGCCCGTCGAAAAGATTCCGGCGAAACCACTACTCTTTTCATCGGAATATAACCGAACTAGCTCCGCCGGAATTTGCCCGCCGTCAAACAACGTAACCGGGATTTTTTGCTTTGCACGTGGGGCATAGCCAGTGGCGAGCAGACGAGTGAGCACCCGAACCAAGGCGGCTGAGTCTGGGGTCCGCCACTCTCCTGCCATATAGGATTCTGCAAAGCCCAACCAACCAGCGTGCGCGATACGATGAAACAAAAGCTCGTGGTCAATAATTAAATCCGGTGAAGCATCTGGATCGAGCTCAAGGCCGGCGATCCGGCAGGCACGAGCAAGGTGCGCTTCCGCAACACGTGCGCGTAGCGACAGTAAGGCCCCACCAGGCACAGAGGCGATTGACGGCCACGCCTGTGCATCGATCGCTGCAAGATGAGCCCAATGTTGCTCGTGCACACTTACTCCTTGCCAACGATTCGGGACGGTAGGCGGAACTGTTCAGCCCCAATGATTTTAGCAAAGTGTTTCTGGCCACTAGAGTGTGTAGGCGTATATTTAACTGTGTACTTAATCAAATACACCGCATATTTTCTACGAAGAGGTATCTATGTCTCAAGCACACCGCCCCGCAGGTGATCGTCACCATGTCGTCGTCATTGGATCCGGCTTCGGTGGCCTGAACACGGTCCAAGGTTTGGCCAACGCTGACGTCGATATCACCTTGATCGACCGCACCAACAGCCACTTGTTCCAGCCGATGCTCTACCAAGTTGCCACCGGCCTCGTCTCCGCGGGTGAGATCGCCCCGTCAACTCGCCAACTGTTGCGTAAGCAAAACAATGTTGATGTTGTGCGCGGTGAGGTGACTGCAATCGATATTGCAAAACAGATCGTGAGCGCATCCCAGGGTGACATCAAGAAAGATTTCGCTTATGACTCCCTGGTTATCGCCGCTGGTTCCAAGCAGGGATACTTCGGTAACAACCACTTTGCACAGTACGCACCAGGCATGAAGAGCATCGACGACGCTCTGGAGATCCGCTCACGCCTTTTGGGAGCATTCGAACGCGCAGAATTGACCGATGACCCCGAAGAGCGCGCGCGTTTGCTGACTTTCGTAATCATTGGTGCAGGACCAACCGGCGTAGAACTGGCTGGTCAGCTGGCTGAACTGGCAAAGCGTGGCCTCAAAGGTGCCTTCAAGAATATTTCGCCGGAATCAGCGAAGATCATCCTTCTCGACGGCGCACCTCAGGTGCTTCCACCGTTCGGTAAGAAACTGGGCAAGAAGGCACAGCGCACCTTGGAGAAGCAAGGCATCGAAGTACGTCTGAATGCCATGGTCACTGAAGTTGATGACGACAAGGTCGTATACAAGAACATGGCCGACGATTCCGTGCACACCATCGAGTCCCCAACCAAGGTCTGGTCCGCTGGTGTGGAAGCTTCCCCGTTGGGCAAAATGGTTGCGGAACAAGCTAATGTCGAGTTCGATCGTGGTGGCCGCGTATCGGTCAACGAAGACCTCACCGTTGGCGATCACGACAACGTCTATCTCATCGGTGACATGATGTCACTGAATCGTCTGCCTGGTGTGGCTCAGGTTGCCATCCAAACGGGTAAGCACGTAGCCAAGCTCATCGACGCCAAGACCAGCGATAATTCCGAGCAGGATCCGAAGGAAGCTTTCGAATACTTCGATAAGGGCTCGATGGCGATCATCAACCGCGGTAATGCTGTGGTGAAAATGGAAAACAGCGAGATCACTGGCTTTGTCGGCTGGCTAATGTGGCTCGTTGTGCACGCCCAGTTCCTCACCGGTGTGCGTAACCGCCTGTTTACCGTCTTGAACTGGACCAGCAATGTACTTTCCCGCAACCGGGGCAACCTGGAGATCACCGAGCAACAGCGTCACGGCCGAAACGCTCTACTGAAGCTGGGCGAACTTAGTACTGATGAGAAAGACCAACCGGTCGAAGTTAAAGACACCAAGCGCATCGGCTAAAATTCCGCAACCGAATAACGCCACAAGGCAAAACCCAACGCCCGTATAGCACAGCCGGAGGCTATGCGGGTACTAAATGCTCTGAACATCATGCTAGGAACATTCCTGAGACACTGCTGCGCAGATTGTTGAGCGCATTCTTGAACAATATTCCGGTCACAATCACTGTGCAGGGCTAACAATTCCCAGTATTTTCGCTAGCCTGGTGAGCATGAAGACGAATGCTCGTATCTTATCCATTGCTGGCACTGATCCCACAGGCGGTGCTGGCGTTCAGGCTGATTTGAAATCTATTGCTGCTGCCGGCGGTTTCGGCATGTCCGTAGTCACCGCCCTGGTAGCGCAAAACACACAGGGTGTACGCAGTATCCATACCCCGCCACAGGAATTTCTGCGCGAACAACTCACTAGCGTTTCTGACGACGTCGAAATCGATGCCATCAAGATCGGCATGCTTGGTGATAGCGACACCGTCGATACCGTTTCTGAATGGTTGCGCGGCCGAAACAAAACTACTCTAGTGCTTGACCCGGTGATGGTTGCTAGCTCCGGCGACCGGCTGTTGCAGCCAGAGGCTGAAGCAAAAATCCGCGAGCTGTGCACACACGTTGATGTCATTACTCCGAACCTGAAGGAACTCGCTGTTTTAGTCGAAGACGATGAGGCTGCAGATTTCGATGCCGCGGTGGCACAAGCCCAGCGTTTTGCGGAAAAACATGACGTCACTGTGATCGTAAAAGGTGGCCATCTCGACGGCACGATCGCTGACAATGCAGCAGTAAGCGCTGATGGTGCTGTTCACCGGGTACCTTCTGCTCGAGTAGATACAAAAAACACTCACGGAACTGGCTGTTCGTTATCATCTGCCCTGGCTACTCGCTTAGGTGGTGGGGCAGAACTCAACGACGCACTCGACTGGGCAACCCACTGGCTGCACGAAGCAATTGCCCATGCAGACGAGCTTGCCGTCGGCAAGGGAAACGGCCCCGTAGATCACTTCCATCAGCTGCGTCGCTGGGCGACCAACGCGGACACTACCCCATGGACTTTCCCAGTCCATGACAAAGCACCGGCCCCAGCAATCGCAGCGCAAGGCCCACACACTACCCAATTGTGGGAAAAGACCGGCACTCTCTGGCGTGAAATCACAGAACTGTCATTCATTACCTCGCTGACCAGCGGCGAGCTCTCCAAAAAAGAATTCATGTTTTACTTGGCCCAAGATGCTTTGTACTTGGAGCTTTATTCCCGTGCATTGGCGCGCTTATCGACGATTGCCCCAACGCCAGAAGAACAAATCTGGTGGGCCAAAGCTGCACAGGAGTGCCTGACTGTGGAAGCGGAACTACACCGCTCTTTCAATGTGCCAAAAGTCGATCCCTCACCGGTTACTGCCGCATACACTGATTTCTTGGTTGCACGCACCTTCACCGATGACTACGCCGTCGGGGTAGCTGCAGTCTTGCCCTGCTTTTGGCTGTATGCCGAGATCGGCGAAGCGCTGACTAAACATAATCACGACGAGCACCCGTACCACTCGTGGTTGGAAACCTATGGTGATCCAAACTTTGCAGAAGATACGCGGAAAGCAATCAGGATTGTGGAAACGGCTTTCGAAAATGCCAGCGAATCAACCCGTGAGCGCGCAACCCGTGCTTATTTGATGGCATCGGCGCACGAACGTGAGTTTTTTGCCCAGGCATCACGTATGCAGCAGTGACTTCAGGTGCGTGGCTGACACGCACCTTTACTGCTGATCTGCTCGTGCACGAAGCTCAGCAATAGGCGGCCCCACCACCATTGTGCGCAAAGTGGTGCGGGCCACTAATTTTTCGTGGTTGTACATCTCTACGTTCCACAATTGCGTGCGTTTTCCGTTTTGTATGGGCTTCGCAATAGCTTCAATACGTCCTTCACTTACTCCACGGATGAAGTCCGTGCTGTTATTGACCCCAACACAGGGGCGTTGTGCACTAATCATAGAAGCCACCGAGGCAACTGATTCCGCAATCGCGCAAAACACGCCCCCGTTGACGCTGCCCGCATACTGCAGGTGCCTCGAATTGACCTCAAGATAAGCGCGAACTTCAGTAGGGGCAGCGTATGAATAAACCAACCCGAGGAGGCTGTCAAGGCCTAACTCGGATCGGTTTAGCTCTTCCAGCTCAGCCTGCTGTAATTGTCTGGTTCCCGCTGCCATCACTGCTTCCAAATAACCCATGTGTCAACTCTATCGGAATTCAAACCATCTATTTGTTAGCCCCAACACATTCCAAGCATTCCAGCTATTCCTCGCTCTCAGGCCTACTGCGGTAGAAGGTAGACTGATCAGTCATGAATAACCAGCAGTCTTCGCAGCAATTGGCAGATATCGCAATCGTCGGGGTCGGAGTCATGGGTTCGAGCTTGGCCCGTAACTTTGCACGCAATGGTTACCGCGTCGCGCTTTACGATCGGCGCGCGGAAAACGTCAGCAAACTCATTGCGGAGCATGGCGGAGAAGGAGAATTTGTCGGTTGCAACGACTTGCAGGAGCTGGCGGTTAACTTATCTAAGCCACGCCGCGCGCTACTGATGGTACCCGCCGGAACTGCTACTGATGCCGCTATCGATGACCTAGTAGAAGCCTTCGACGAAGGCGATATCATTATCGACGGAGGCAACTCACTGTATACCGACACCGTGCGGCGCGAGCGCGCAGTGGCACTCACCGGACGCCATTTCGTTGGTGCAGGTATTTCAGGCGGAGAAGAAGGCGCACTCACTGGCCCCTCAATTATGCCCGGCGGACCACAAGAATCTTGGGAGTCCATCCGACCGCTTTTGGAATCGATCGCGGCCAAAGTCGATGGCGCCCCGTGTGTACGCTATATCGGTGCCAATGGGGCCGGACATTTTGTGAAGATGGTGCACAACGGCATCGAATACGCTGATATGCAGCTCATTGGAGAGGCTTATCATTTGTTGCGCCACGGCGCCGGCTTGGAGCCTAGCCGCATTGCCAAGATTTTCCGGGAATGGAACGACGGAGACCTAGCCTCTTATTTAATCGGTATCACCGCAGATATTTTAGAAACCAGTGACCCAGACACCGGCGCACCGATGATCGATGTCATCCACGATGCTGCTGGACAAAAAGGCACCGGGCGCTGGACCGCGAAGGAAGCTTTGGACCTGGGTATTCCGGCGACCGCGATTGGGGAAGCAGTTTTTGCTCGCGCCCTGTCTTCGTCCACAGAGCTTCGCGCTGCCGCCCTGGACCACTTCCCTACCGGCAACCTCGCAGATTTCGCTGCACTGGGAATCAGCGTTGAGGAGTTCATTGAGCATGTGCGCCGGGCGTTGTACGCCTCCAAACTGGTGGCTTACGCACAAGGCTTCGATCTGATTGCCGCTGGTTCAGCAGAATACAACTGGAACATTAATCCCCGTGATCTCGCAGCTGTATGGCGTGGTGGTTGTATCATCCAAGCAGCATTTCTGGACCGCATTGACAATGCCTACGAGAAGCTTCCAGAGCTACCATCGTTGTTACTTGATTCCTATTTCACCGGGGAGCTCGACGGTTTGATCGATTCCTGGCGCACTGTTGCAGCCTCTGCGATCCGCTTGGGTCTTGCTGCTCCGGTATTCAGCTCCTCGCTCTCCTACTATGATTCGCTGTGCTCCAAGCGACTGCCCGCCGCGTTGGTACAGGCACAGCGCGATTATTTCGGTGCCCACACCTATCGCCGGGTTGATAGTGATGGTGTATTCCATCTGGACTGGACCGGAGATAAATCGCAGGAGCAGAAGCGTTAAAACGCCCACCCCTGCTAAGACGGACTAAATAAGGCCCATCCAGTCCCAATAGGTGGCCGAAAATAGCAATACCAGTAGGTAAGCGACGATGGTAAGCGGGATTCCTGTTTTCAGGAACTCGCCCCGGGTAAATGCGCCCGTGCCATAAGCCAGCATGTTTTGCGGCGCAGAAACCGGCAACAAGAAGCCGAAACAGATGACGAACTGCTGGATGACGACAAATCCGATGCTGGCATCACCAGCAGCAATCGTCGTCGACAAGGCGATAAAGACTGGAATCAGTGCGGATGCCAGCGACGTGGCAGAGGCAAATCCGAGGTGGATGAGGATGTTAAACAGCGACACTAACGCAATGGTGGCCAACAATGGCATCGAGTCCAAGCCCATAGCACCAAAAGTTTGCTCGGATAACCAGCTAGCTGCACCCGTATCGAGCAGGAATGTGCCCAGCGAGATACCGACGGCAAAGACGATCAGCGTACCCCAGGACACCAAATCTTGCGCTGTTTTCCAGTCGAAGACGCCGACTTTCGGAAGCAGCATGTAGCTCACTGCAATGACGGTCGCCACTGGTGCAGAAACCGGGTGCAGGATATCGCCAGTCGCCCACACGAATAGCAGCAGTACGGCGACAGTCACCAATCGTTTTTCGCGGCCGGACATCGGGCCGAGCTCTTCGAGTTTTTGCTCAATGAGTTCTCGACCACCGGAAATCGAGTCTGCCTCCGGTTTGATGCTCGCGCGCATTATGAAAAACAGCGCAATGGACATCAGCACCGACCATGGCGCTGCCCAGATAAACCATTGGCCCCAAGAAATAGTCTGACCGAATTCATCCTGGATGAAGTTCAAAGCTACAAAGTTTTGGGCAGCTGCTGTTTGGATACCGACATTCCAAATCGAGACTGCTTGTACTGCGGTGATAACCAATAATGAGGCCATCTTCGAATTTGTCGATAGTCCAAAGGCTGCAACCATACCCAGCAGAATCGGAACCACGGCACCCGCGCGGGCGGTCGCCGAAGGCACGAAAAACGCCAGCAGTGTCGCGATCACGATCGCGCCAATCAAAATATTCGAGGTTTTATCACCGGCGAGCTTCATCACCCAAAGCGCCAAGCGTTCATGCAGGCCAGTTGCCTGCATCGCACCGGCAAGCAACAAAGCAGCAGCTACCAACGCCAGCGCAGAGGTAGAAAAGCCCTGCAAACCAGTGCCCAACGCGGAAGATGTACCGACTATATCGCCAGTCTCTGGGTCTGTCGACAAACCCAGTAGCAACGCAATCAAACTGATAATCAAAAACGCGCTAACCGGGTAGGATACTGCCTCTGTTACCCATAAAACGATGGCGAAAGCCAAAACCGCCAGTGCGACCTGGCCTTCCCATGCCAGGCTTTCGATCGGCAATAGCAAAACGCCCACCAGAGCAGCTACAGCAAGCAGGAACCATATCGGCTGTAGTACGAATCGCACATCACGTTTTTTCTGCGATTGTTCCGGAGTAGCAACATCAGGAACAATATCACCTTCTGGAGTTTTGACCTTCGATCGCGGGAGAAAGTGCTCGGCCACTGTAAGTTTCCTTTGCACGTTGTAGTTGTAGATGTAGATGTAGATGAATGGATGGTGGATAAATGGATGTTCAAGAAGGCATTCCTCTCACTTTTCACGCTACAACTCCACAGGCACCGCGGAAGCAAAATTTACTGTAAGTTCTCGCACAGTCGTGCAGTTCACACGCTTTCTCGCATGAATCACGAACCAACTACCACGACGCGCTAGACTGAAGGATAATGACAACTAAACCTGCACAAGAACCATCTTTCGCCGACTTGGGCCTGGCCCGGCCCATCGTGCATTTCCTACGCCGCGAAGGCATCTCCACTCCGTTTCCGATCCAGGCGTTAACCATCCCTGACGTGCTGTCTGGCCGCGACGTCCTCGGCAAAGGCCCCACAGGATCAGGAAAAACCTTCAGTTTCGGTTTGCCCATGCTGCATCGCTTGGCGACGTCCGGCGTCTCGCGCCCGGGCCATCCCCGCGCGCTCATCCTCGCACCAACCCGCGAACTAGCCGCGCAAATCAGTGCTCGTTTGGAAGCGCCTGCTGCTTCCCTAGGATTGCGCGTGTTCAACGTGGTCGGTGGCGTCAATATCAATCCGCAAATTCGTCGCCTCGCCGCACCGGTGGATCTGCTCGTTGCCACCCCGGGACGTTTGCAAGATCTGCTTGATCAGAAAAAACTCAAACTAGATCAAGTGCAGATCGCCACCCTCGATGAGGCCGACCAAATGGCGGACATGGGCTTTTTACCGCAGGTAACCAAACTATGGAATAAATTACCCTCCGATTGCCAGCACTTATTATTCTCAGCAACGCTGGACAAGCAAGTCCAAGCTGTTGTTGACAGGTTTTTGCATGACCCACGTACACACGAAACTGCTCCAGCACAAAGTTCGGTAGACACGATGGAGCATGTTGTGGCACACGTGGGTACGCGCGAAAACCGTAACGAATTGGTAGAAAAAATTGCCGCCCGTGACGGAAAAACGATTATGTTTATGCGCACCAAGCATGGTGTTGACCGGCAAGTGAAAAAGCTGCGGCGCGTCGGGGTGCACGCTTTAGGTTTGCATGGAGACAAATCGCAAGGCGCTCGCACAAAGGCAATCGATGGTTTTAGCGCCGGAACCCTGCCTGTATTGGTCGCCACGGATATTGCGGCCCGCGGCATCGATATTTCAGATGTCAGCTTGGTGGTTCACGTCGATCCCCCAGCAGAACACAAAGCGTATCTACATCGCGCCGGGCGCACCGCGCGCGCTGGAGCCAGCGGCACCGTGATCACATTGGTTTTGGAAGACCAAGAAAAAACCGTCAAATCGTTGCTCAAAAAGGCAGGGGTCACCGCACGTACTATCGTCGCGCGCGGACCAGGTATACCGCAGGAGCTTGCGGATCTTAGTGGAGCACGCGAACCTTCCGGAAGAGCCTTGCAAGAAAAACCAAGCTCTGTTCAGAACCAGCGCTCAGAAAAAAGAGGATCAGCAAAAAACGGCACTGCTAATAAGAAGGCGCAACAAAAAGCTGCACCGAAAAGAAAAGATCGTCGGCATAAGACCGACAGTGAAGAAGGACGAACCTCGCATTCCCGCGCTGGACGTGGGGGCAGAAAATCTAGCGCATGGGGTGGAAATCCTACTGCGCCGCGCAGTCGTTCCCGCAAGCGCTCGCATTAATTAACCTCGCATTAATTAGTACCGTTTTCGTTGGATTACTAGCACCATGATTTTTACTGAGCAGGAATGGACAGCCCAAGCCGATGCCCACCTCGCGCGTGCTGAGGAACGTCTGGCCCGCTATCGGAACCCGGGCATGAAACATCCGGTTTATGATTTCTTGTTTGAGTATTATCCCGTTCGCCCGACACATCTGAAACGCTGGCATCCCGGCGTCGGTTCGGCTATGCAGGGCGATCCGCCACATGCGCACTGGCGTGATTACCACCACACCGAGCGCGGTGTGGAATTGAACGTGCAATCGCTATGGCAGCGGCGTGGTTCGGCAATCGGCTATATCGGGGATTTGCTGACGCGAACAGCTGAACGCCCCGCCAGATTTGACTGTTTTGGTCTACACGAATGGGCAATGGTCTACCGATCTGAAGCCCCACGCCATGATTTACCACTCCGCCTCGGGGCTAAGGGGACGAACGAAGTCGTAGAAAAGCATGATCTCCGTTGCACACATTATGATGCCTTCCGTTTTTTCACTCCCCCAGCACGCCCGCTGAATATCACGGTGCTAAATCGCGAAGATCAGCTCGACTGCGACCAAGGCGGATGTGTGCACGTGACAATGGACTTATACAAATGGGCTTGGAAACTGGGCCCACTAGTCCCAGGTGAGTTATTACACCAGTGCTTCGATCTTGCGGTTAGCGCCCGCGAGTTGGACATGGAGGCTTCACCATACGATTGCCGTGATTGGGGCCTTTGCGTCGTAGCCATTGAGACCACAGCGGGGAAAAACGAATACGTTGCGCGTCAACGTCAACTATCTGCCCGAGCCGAGCCGCTCCGACACAGGCTGATAAATATTGTGGACCATGCTCAGCGGGCTAGACTAGGTAGCTATGGGGCGTCATTACACACCTGAACAAAAGACTCAATTTTCCGGAGGATTCATTGCCTCCACCATTGCAATCTTGCTGGCAATTATCGCTGTGCTTGCATGGTTATTCTTGGGAAATGGTTCTGAAGACACCGGTTCCAATGCGGATAGCGCCGAAGGTGAATCGTGCATCGAAGGAAATATACAGCTTCCCGTTGCCAGCGGTGACGCAACCTTAACGCAGTCGCTATTGGCCTCCTGGAATGCCACGAAACCAGTGGTGCGTGATCATTGTGTGCAGGCCGTCGTCGCCGAAGATATCGCGAAAGCCGCTGTCTATATCGACGCAGATTCCCCGCGTTTAGCTCAGGCCGTTGCGGCTGCTGGTCGTACAGCAGCCGCAAGCGGTGAACACCCGAAAGTAGCTGGCCAAGCAGCTGGTATTTACGATAAACACGCTGCAACGGATGCGGACGTCGATCTCAAGCTTCCGGCTAACGCCGTCACCTATCCTGGCGACTCAGCAGCATCTGCGGTGGTTGCTTCCGCTCTTGCCGACGGCCCAGAATCTGGCGCGGAGCTTCTTTTGCGGGATGAAAACAAAAGCCTTGCCGACGCTGACGGTCCGGTTGCCGCGGTGCAGGCTATAAGCGCTCAAGATGCAGGCTCGTTCCGTGCCTTGGAGGGCGCATACGTGGAATATGCGGCGGTGGTGTTGAACCAGTCTGACGAAATTGATGAAGAACAGGCCCGCGCCGCGCAAGCTTTCGCCGATGATTTGGCGGCGCAATACCACGGGTTTGAGGCAAATCCGGAAGTAGAAGGCCAAGTTGAGGCTGAAACTGATGCTAAGCGATTGGACGCTAGCCCGGTCTGGGAAGCTTACCTAGCACGTACCGCACTGGATTTCGGCAACACCGGGAGTAAGCATCAGTCCAACGATGATGCCGCAGCCCAGGACCATAATAAGGACGACGCGAAACACGCCAACGACGCAGCCGATGCCCTGACTGCAACGGATACCCTGTTTTTGTTGGATACCTCCGATGCTATGTCCTCGGGTTTTCCCGGGATCGCAGGACCGTCGCGTTTCCAGGCCTCTGCTGATGCAATCGCAACCCTTGCTCCCGAGTTGAGTGCTCACGGACATTCGGTGGCATTATGGAATTATTCGTCACCATTAAACCCTGGGGTTACCCAGGGTTTTCGCCGAAATATCGATTTTTCTGATGGCGCAGAGACCGCTCGTTCTGTACAGCTTTTAGGTACCGGTGGAGTACCGCAAACTAACGAAGCACTACTCGCTGCTGCCCACGCGGTTCGGGATCATTCTGGTATCGCGCAATCGGAGTCTCAGCCATCCCGTATCGTGTTGATTACTTCTGGTACGGCGGATGGCTACCCAGATTTCCCCGCAAAATTCCGGGAGGCACTGGGTGCCAAGGCAGAACTCAGTGTTGTACATGTTGGTGATGGTGAAACAGATCCAGCTCTACGGGAAGTAGCGAGTCATATCCAGACAGTAAAAAACGCCGCAGAACTCGAAGAGAAGCTGCGGCGTGTCGTTGGACTCTAAAATGAGTCGAGCAAAAACTAATCCAAGATGTTAAGCCGAGTGAGATTTGCGCACACGCAGCGCAGCCAGCTCGTCAATACCAGAAGCAGCTTTAGAGTCGTCCGCAAGGGCTGGGTCAATACGCTCCGCTGGGAACGAACTAATGGTTCCGCTAAGTTCTTTCATAATGCCTGGAATCGCTACACCAAAGACGCCTTGTCCTCCCGAAAGCAAGTCGATGACCTGTTCATTGCTGTGACATTCGTACACCGTTGTGCCATCAGAAACAAGGGTAATCTCCGCGATATCGTTCACGCCACGTTCACGCAAAGACTCGACTGCCAAGCGGATATTCTGCAACGAGATTCCGGTATCAAGCAAGCGCTTGACGATCTTCAAGACAAGAACGTCTTTGAAGGAGTACAAACGCTGCGAACCGGAGCCACGCGCATTTCGGATCGACGGCTTCACTAGGTTAGTGCGCGCCCAATAATCGAGCTGACGGTAGGTGATGCCTGCAACCTGGCACGCAATAGGCACGCGGTAGCCAAGTTGTTCATCTGGCCCGAGGTCAAACAGGGACTCCTGGACGTACGGTGCGTCCGTGTACTGGGAACGGGATGAGTTGATAGTCACGTAATTACTCCGATGGAAGTTTGGAATCCTTAAATTATTTAAGGTCAATCCTATTGCCCTTTTACGAAGAATCGGCGCGACACGCCCTAAAGTCTCAATTAAGACTTTAGGGTTCTTCCGTCTCGCGAATCTCAACTGTTAACATGACCCCCATCACTATACTCATATTGGTCGTATCAGCCACAACAGACTCATCATGATGACAGAAAGAAACCGACACCGCAGACGTGCGATGCCGGTTCCAGACGAAAGATCTCCGTGAAAGACCCTAAAATAATGGGCTAGGCATTGAGTTCTTTAAGCATCGAATTCCTCACGCAGGGTGCTCTTAAGCAAACTTGTGTGCAGGGAAACCACCAACGCGGAAATTTGTTGTGATAATTCTTCCGCTTGTTGTTGCGCATTATCTGATTTTCCATGCGTCAACGGGCCTGCAACCTGGGTGATCAGATCTGCATGTCGACGCGCACCATTACGCAGTGATTTCAGCAATCGCGTGTCAAAGCCCAACTGCTGCAACGACCGCGCTGTACTCACAATATTTACGTCATCAGTGGCAAAAAATCCAGCGGCATCCGGGCGGATCAAACCAGCTCCAGCAAGTTCGGTCACGAACTCAACATCCACGCCTGCTTGGTGTGCCACATCTGAATCCGTGAAACTCCTCGGCCCGGTGGTGCGGAACGTATCCGCAGACATCAAACCCTGTGTAGAATTCGCCCCCACCAAGGCAGTAACTTGCCCGGAGTCCATAGCTTCGAGCTGTTCACGAATGACTTTCAGCGGAAGATAGTGATCTCGCTGGGTAACCAAAATATAGCGCAACCGTGCGACATCTTCTTCGGTGAAACGACGGTAGCCGGACTTTGTACGCTGCGGGGAAATTAATCCCTCCGATTCAAGGAATCGGATCTTAGAAACCGTAATATCCGGAAACTCAGGACGCAAAGATTCCAAGACGACACCGATGGACTTTGCCTTACGGGTCTTGTACGCGCTGCCTGTCCGAGGCGTCGACTGCGCTGCTGCTTGAGATACTGGACTCACAATTACCTATTATTTCTTGGTGTCAGCCAAAAAGACCAATCGGAACTTACCAATTTGGATTTCATCGCCCACAGAAAGCACCTGTGAATTCCGTGGCTCGCGGTTGACATAAGTACCATTCAACGATCCTACGTCTACCACTTCGAATTCCCCATTGTTCAAACGGAATTCTGCATGACGACGAGAAACGGTGACGTCATCCAAGAAAATATCCGCCTCTGGGTGGCGACCTGCGGTTGTGGTTTCTTGGTCCAACAAGAAACGCGCGCCCGCGTTTGGCCCCCGCTTGACCACCAACAACGCTACGCCTTCGGCGAGGTTTTCGGTATTTTCGGCTGCGGTAGAAGCACCAGCACCGGATTCCATTTCCTTAATTAAATCCGCACGGAAGACTGAGGTTGTCTCCGCCTGTTGCTCCGGAGTACCGGTGTTTTCGCTCATTATCTATCCTCCGCATTGTCGGAAATATTGCCGTTAGTAATCCATCATAGCGCTTAAACGGCTACGACGAGAGTCAAAGTTATTTTCTTTAGCATTTTTTCAACTACGAAAACCCCGCCAAATACCATACTCGTAATTCAAACCGCGGGGCTTTTCGGCTAGTCACCTGCCTAGAAGATCGAAGCGCTACTTAAGCCTGCGTTCATTAGCGGAATAGGTTGCCGATTCCGCTCAATGCAGAATTTCCCGAGCCAGCGAGCGGATTGTCCGAGACCATATACGTCCAAGTCGCAGATGGGCGAGCTAGGCCCCCTTCGGAAAGATGTGCACCCGCATTATCGATAACTACCTCACGGAAACTTTCTCTAGCTGCCTCTACACCACGACGCACGATTTCTTTAAATTCGCGCACCGCAATCCGGTGATACTCATCGATCGGGGTTTCCCTGGCGATCGCGCGCAGGTGAATCGATTCACGAACATCATCCATATGTTCAAGGTGATCCGCCCAGGCGAGATCAAGATGGTAAAGCATGATCTCGCGGCTTGCTTGCACCAATACGTCGTCGGCAAGACCCGCGGCAACCAATTCGGCGGCACGCTCTGGTTCATACTCACGGAGTTCCGTCCAGGCTTTATCCGTGTCGAGCAAACTACTCCTGCGCTCATCGATGATTTCCCGCTGATCTGCCAACAATTTGTTGTATTTCCAGGTCTGACTATGGATTTCCAGCAATTGAGCTTCTGTAACCCTCTGGCAATGAGCGATAAAATCTACGATACGCCCAGAATCAATCCGGCCGTTCCCGTCCGGCTGAGCTTCTACGGATTCACCTGCACCTCCGGAAATGACCACATCGTCTTCCAAAGAGACGAAAAACAGACTCAACCCCGGATCCCCCTGGCGTCCTGCACGGCCCCGCAATTGATTATCTAAACGCGAGCTCCGGTGGCGCGTGGTTCCCAGCACTGCCAAGCCACCGGCATCTTTGACTTCTTGATAGTGGGTTCCATCGGTGCCGCCTAATTTGATATCCGTACCGCGGCCAGCCATCTGCGTTGATACAGTAACCCTGCCTGGCATACCAGCTTCGGCAATAATCGCTGCTTCCTCGGCATCGTTTTTCGCGTTGAGCACCTGCGCATTGATTCCACGTTCTGTTAGAGCGGCGTCCAGGCTTTCTGATTCCGCAACATCCTGAGTGCCAATCAATACTGGCTGTTTCTGTGCATGCAGCAATTCAATTTCGTCTAACAAGGCCTGGGTTTTCTCAGCCACCGTGGCATAGACGCGATCTGCTTCGTCGAACCGCTGTGGCGCTTTATTCGGAGCAATTTCGGAAACGTACAAACCGTAAAATTCGCGTAACTGGTCTGTGGCTTCAACAGCGGTACCGGTCATGCCACACAACTGCGGGTAGCGACGCATAAGTTCTTGAATGGTCAGCGTATCGAGAATTCGGCCGCCTTCTGTGACTTTCAGTCCTTCTTTTTCTTCGACTGCGGCTTGCAATCCGTCCGGCCAACGCTGCAGGTCAGCAACCCGACCTTTCGCGGTATCAATCAGTTTCAACTCGCCATCATGAACCAAATAATGGATATCACGGATAAGTAAGGCTTTTGCATGCAATGCGAGGTTCACCCGCACCAAAGTACTTCCGATATGTTCATCACTATAAAGCGAATCGATTCCTAGTTCCTTTTCCACCGTCGCCGCACCATCGTCAGTAAGGAACACCGTGCGACCGTCAGTGCCGATGGTGTAGTCGCGTTCCTGCTTTAGGTTGGCTACCACGGTGGTCACGCGTGGGTCTGTAGCTTGGTCGGCTCGGGTTCCTGCAAGCACTAGCGGCACCAGGGCTTCGTCCACCAGTACAGAATCTGCTTCATCAACTAACGCTACGTCAGCTTGTTGAAATACAGCCTGTTCACGAGAAGTAATTTGGTTGTCCCGTAGTACATCAAACCCTAGCTCTTTCACCGGTGCATAGACCACATCAGCGGCATACGCTTGTCGACGCTGCGCCGTGTCCATGGACTCGGTCACTGCAGCTACCTCTAGCCCAAAGCTCTCTACGAGCGGGCGCATCCATTCGGCATCGCGGCGTGCAAGATAATCATTGACTGTGACCACATGTACTCGTTTTCCGCTGAGCGCAAAACCAGTGGCTGCCATCGCGCCAACCAAAGTTTTACCTTCGCCGGTCGCCATATGGATGACATCGCCCGTCAACAATCGCAGTACAGCCTGAGATTGCACGTCGTACGGGCGTAGCCCCAGCTTGCGAGAACTTGCCGTAGCAAGTGCCGCCAAAAACGTGGACTTATCGGTGATCTCACCACTGGGATTCACTGAGCTACGGGCATGCTCACGTAGTTTATCGTCGCTCAGTGAGTCAAAATCCGCGGCCTGTTGCTGGGCTTGGCCGACGATTTTACGCGATTGCTTCTCGTGCTTCGCCGATTTTGCACCCATGGCGTTCCAGAACCAATCGAATTTTCCCACGCTTGCTCAATATCCTTCCGGTCGTGAAATAATAGACGCTTAGTCTACTGCTTAGTATGCCATCGGTAGCGCTTAACTTCCGCGGTTCAAGGACGCCCCGGAATCCGGAAGAAGTCCAAGATCTTATCGGTAGCGAAATTCTCTGGCATCGCATCATTACGGTTTGCGCTATAGCCCGGCCACCAATGCTTGCCGCCTTCGATACGAATGTGATCAACTGGCGCTGCGCAATCCGTATAACTAGTTCGTTTGGCGCCACCAACTAACCGTTGCTGTTCAATACTATGCCCGCAGTGGTTTCGGCGCGCAGCCACACCCATGATTTCGGGCACCGATAAGAACTTCGTGTTGTGCCGGGTTCCGCCGTCATAACTCACAATCTGATCTGCAGTGCCGTGGATATCCAAATGCCCCACGGCTCCCGGGGCACATTTTTCTACGACCGCAGTGTAATAAGCAGCCGACACCGTGGCTATAGCTTGGAACTGCGCCGGCCGTTGACACGCAAGATATTGTGCAAAACCTCCGCCATTAGAAAACCCCACAGCAAAAAGTTGGCTATCGTCTATATTCCAGGTACGCCGCGCGGAGTTGATAATTTCGTCAACGAACTCTAGGTCTTCGCTCCCGCTGGTATTCGCATAAGGTGCCGGAGCCCAGGCCTTTTTATTCTGGTTAGGAGCTTTGCTTGGGGCCCCATCCGGATAAATGGAAATAGCACGAGCTGCATCGAAGTGTGTGGCAGTCGCCAAGGACTGGCCGTTTTGCCCCCATCCATGGAAAGTTAAGATCAATGGCCACGGCTCCGACGGATCGTAGCCAGCAGGCAGATGCACCAAATAGCTGCGACCACTCGGCAGGTTAATTCGAGTGGTCTCACCGGGCAACGCTCCTGCCACCGGGGCGCCGGTGGGGTGTGGAAACGCCTGCATCTCCCGGTCTAGTGCGTGCGTATGCTCGGATTCAGGGACATGTTGGGCCGATTGCGTGCCATCGTCCATATTGCTGCTGCAACCGGCAGCAGCAATGGCAAAAGCGCAGAAAACCCCAGCTAATTGGGTACGGACGCTACGCCTCGAGTACATCTGCAGTATGCCTGGTAGCAAACCAGCTAGTGTCATTCTTGCTCGTGCCAATGTCACCTACCCCAGCCTGGTGCGCAGCGTGCTACCACATGCATCTATCTAATTCATCGGTTACGCAAATAGTTTTACCACATAAAACAAATATTGCCTTAGCGACCCGAACTCCAGGCCTCCCACAGCTCAGTATAGCGACCATTTCGAGCAACCAAATCTGCATGAGTTCCCCGCTCAAGCACTCTACCCTTGTCCATGACGACGACCTGGTCCGCAGATGCCGCCTGATCTAAACGGTGTGCCACTATCACCGCTGTGCGACCAGCGGCAACCGCAGCTGCACCAGCTTCCAGCTTCTCGGCCCCAACCGAACCAGCTTCTGCAGTAGCCTCATCCATGATCACCAATGCTGGATCCGCTAGCCACACACGAGCCAACGCAAGCTGCTGGGCTTGCACCGGGTTAAGTTGCTGCCCCCGCGCACCCACCACGGTCTCCAGTCCGTCGGCAAGCGATTCCACCCAATCTGCATGCACGCTATGCAAGGCTCCAAGCAATTCTTCATCGTTAGCACCGGGACGCGCCAAGGTAAGGTCATCGCGCAGACTGCCAGAAAATACATAAACATCCTGCGAAATCATCGCTAAACGGCCCGCTCGCTCCCGATCAGAAAGCTGTGCCACCTCGGTTCCGTCGACAAGAATCTCGCCCGAATCCGGAACACGTAACCCGGCAGCTAACGCCGCTAAGGTCGTTTTTCCTGCCCCCGATGCTCCCACGACAGCAACCGTGGAACCAGGTGGAATCGTCAGCGACACGTCATCGACGGCGTTTGTAGAACCGCTCGAGTCGTCCACGTTTTCCGGGTTTGCAGCACCATTAGATCCCGCCGAATAAGAAAAACAAACATTCTTTATGGCGAGCTCGCCACGCGGTACGCCAGCTCCCGAATCCGGCACCGGCTGCGGCGGGCAGGCTATGACTCCTGCAATCCGACTCAACGAAGCATATCCGGCCTGCAGCGTATCCAGTACTCGCATCAAAGCCATTATCGGACCGCGAAGACGAATCAACATCAACATCGCCGCTGTCACGGCTCCAACAGTGAGATATCCGTTATCAACTACGAAAAAACCAACTAATAGCCCCAGCGACAAAAGCAAAAACTCGGCCAACCAAACCCACAAACCAAGGGTCATCATCGTGCGCCGCGCAGCAAAACCATAGGTCACGACCTGCGATGAACTCTCCTGCACACGCGCATGCATGGCATCTTCCCAGCCGTAGGCACGCACCGTGGGCCCACCGTGGATAGACTCCAATACGCGCCGGGCACGTTGCGCCATTGCTTCACGTTGCGCGATGTAACGCGGCGGAGCCACCCGCAGATAACGCCGCACAGCACACCAATAGATCGGCACCACGACCGCAATAACGACGAAGAACTGCCAGTCAATAGCTATCAGCGCAATTGCCGTTGCGCCGACCATGAACACGGATTTCGACAACACCGGCACTGTCTCACTCACTGCAGCGGAAAGTTCTGCAACATCATCGGTCGCGCGTGATACCAAATCCCCCGAACCGGCTTCTTCCACCTCATGTGCCGGCAGACGCAATGCGGTACCGACCATCGTTTCTCGAAGATTTGATATCACCCGTTCGATCAACGCACCGATAACGTACAACCCGCCCGCCGAAAGCACAGCGGAGGCTAACGCCAATGCCACCAGCCACACCGCGATTACGGTGATACTACCGTCTTCAGCCACAACCTCATCAACAATCTTCCCTAGTTGCCGGGGCACTAGAACATTCGCCACAGCGCCAGCGCTTAGCAGCAGCATTGCACACCAAAACTGGCTGGCTGCCCGCGGGATCCGGCGTAACTGCGTACCGACAATACGGCGAACTGTGGAAAATGAGGCGGTGGCAAATGCAGCACCCTGCGGCACACCAGACGCGTTCGACATGATCACTCACCCGCCTGCACAACATCTGCTACCTCGCGCCAAGCAGGTGAGGAACTATAAACCACTGTGGTTTTCCCACGACGAGCCTGAGCGACCCGCTGAGCGATGGTGTGTTCCGTGACAGAGTCGACGGCGGTCGTAGGATTATCTAAAACTAGTACCTCCGCGTCACGAGCAAGCGCACGAGCTAGAGCCACCCGCTGGCGCTGGCCACCAGAGAGATCACCATCCGATTCGCCTACCCGTCGTTGTGCACCACCAGGAATATCATCGGCAGCTGCAGCTACTAGTGCTGGCTCCACCCGATCAAGAATCTCCTGCGTACTCATGGTGTCCGTACGATCCAGAATATTTTCAGCGATGGTCCCGCTAAATAGTTGCCCGTCGTGTGGGGCCACCAGTACTTGTTCGCGTGGCAACAACTCCAGACCAGCCGGCACCGTGCCGACGATAACTGTTAATACCCCTGGTCTCGGACGCGCGTTTTCTGGGAAAAGCTCCCAATTGACGCCAGCCTGTGCCTCCGCTAGCGCATAGGGAGCTGCGAGCACAGACCTGATGCGATCGCCTGACCCTTGCGCGGTAGCCCATTTCGAAGAAATATTTTTCCCGAGCATCGTCATCGGGGTAATGATGAATTGCGTCAAACCGATAACCGTAATTAACTCTCCCACGCTGATGACCTCCCCCAGGGCCAGCCCACCAGCAGCAATCCCAATGACGATGATATAAACCGACCCGATGGTTTCCGTAATAGCATCGAGCACCGAACGTGCACCGTGGGCCCGAACGGTCGCAGAATACGCATCATCAGACACCTGCTGATAACGCTCATACACTGTGTCTACTGCGCCAATCCCTTTCAAAATCCGCAGGCCATGCACCACATCGGTTGCCGTGGCTGCGGCCTCAGCCAGCCAGTGCTGGCGTTTCCCGGAACGTCGGCGTAATGGGCCAGAAGCTGACAGGGAAATCCACACCATCACAGGACCGCCCACCAACACCGCGATGCCGAGGGGAACACTAATCATGCTCACCATTACCCCGACGTAAATAATCGAGGCAAATTCCGCAAACGGAAACACCGCCATCAAGACTGCATCAGCAATCCGCTGGGTATCGCTCGAAGCAATAGACAGCAACTCGCCTGCTGTTCGTCGCTGGCCACCAAGCCCCCGGGGATGAGAGATCCGGTCGGTCACCGCCATACGCAATGAATGCCCAGTACGCAGCATTGCGAGCACCAGGTACTTGCGCCCAAACCATCCACACGTAGCGTGCACCGCAGATACCAAGACCAAAACCGCTAACCAGCGCAACAGCTCTGCAAATTCACCGCCGGCAATGGCATCATCAATCGCGTACCCGACAATCACTGGAGTCAAACCGGTGCACAAAAACATGATTACCGTCATTGCTGCAGCAGGAATTGTTAGACGAGGATGCAGAAAAATCGTCTTCAACAACCACAAGCGATCATTTGAACCCGGCAACGAAGGGGTCGAATTTCCGGGCAATCTCTCGGCCGGGGTAACCATTAAAGGTGCTGGCTGCTGCACGCCAGCTTTTCGTGTATTAGTTTGTGTACCGATGACTTCTCCTGTGTTTTTCAAGGCATCTGCCAAAACCAGCCCCACCTTTGCAAGCGCAGAGTTGCGCCGTGCAGCGGGCGAGGCATTTTCGGCGGAAGCCTACGATGCAATCCGGCCCGGATACCCAAACGAACTCGCCCACTTGGCCACACGTGACCAAGCAAACGCACGCGTCGTCGACGGCGGTGCTGGAACCGGTCAGCTCAGCGCCGTATTCGATGCTGCCGGCCACCAAGTTTACGCCTTTGATCCGTCAGCAGGCATGGCGCAGTTCCTGCACCGAAAACTAGGCGTGCCGACGTGGCAGGCCAGCGCGGAAGCCACCGGCCTGGCACGAGATTCCGTAGATTGCCTGAGCTACGCACAATCTTGGCATTGGTTCGATGTCGCAGCTGCAAGCCAGGAAGCTGATCGTGTGCTCGCGCCGGGCGGCAGGCTGCTATTGGTATGGAATACTTTGGACGTCTCCCGCCCAGAAATACTCCGGCTGGCACGGATCATGCATTCTGGGGATATCCAACCAGCCGGGTTCCTCCCAACCGTCCATGCTCCGTGGCAGCTGGTAGATACGCTACGGACCACTATGACGCAAGAACTCAGCGTTGCCGGCGTGCATGAACTGATGCATTCGCGCAGCTATTGGCAGCGTGCAAACCAGCGAATGCGCAACCGGTTGACCGGGAATTTAAATTGGTACCTGTTAGATTTCTGGGAGAAATCACGTACAGATACCATAACGCTGCCCTATCGCACAGACGCCTTTGTTTATGAACGAGGCCCGCACACGGGCTAAGGCCAGAGCTGCCAGGCTAGCGCCGGGCATTGACTGTTAATTTCTGACTAATGCCCAGCTAAAGCTAGTTTCAACTACTTGCGCTTAGTTTTGCGCTCACGCACCCGGACAGCAATGCGCACTGGGGTGCCGTGAAAACCAAAGCGCTCTCGGAATTTACGCTCGAGGTAGCGCCGGTACCCGGCATCCAGGAATCCGGTCGTAAACAACACGATGGTCGGCGGCTGCGTGCCTGCCTGGGTAGCAAACAGTACCTTAGGCAAACGATTGTTCTTCATAGGCGGTGGGTTCGCCGCGATAGCCTCGCGGATCCAGTTATTCAACTGTCCCGTAGTCACACGCTTGTCCCAGCTTTCCAAGGCTGCGATCATCGCTGGTTCCAGCTTGTTGAGCGCACGGCCTGTTTTAGCCGAAATGTTCACGCGCGTCGCCCATGGGATATGCCGAAGCTGTTGTTCCAGCTCGCGTTCCAACAAGAAGCGGCGTTCTTCTTCCATCAGATCCCATTTGTTGAGCGCGAGGACTAGGGATTTCCCAGATTCCAAGATCATGGCGAGTACGCGCTGGTCTTGTTCACTGATCGGCTCAGAGGCATCGATCAACAGCACGCAGACTTCTGCAGCATCGATCACGCCACGGGTACGCAGAGACGCATAATATTCATGACCTTGCGCGTTTTTTACCTTTTTGCGCAGACCTGCGGTGTCGATGAAACGCCACATCTGCTCATCGAGTTGCACCATGGAGTCCACTGGGTCCACCGTGGTACCAGCAATGTTATCGACCACCGAGCGTTCTTCGTTGGCGAATTTGTTCAGGAGCGAGGACTTGCCGACGTTCGGCTTGCCCACCAAAGCCACTTTGCGCGGTCCAGAGGTAATCGAGGTTTGCCGTGGGCTTTCTGGGAACAAACGCAACATCTCATCGAGAACGTCAGCGGAACCGTTACCGTGCAGCGCCGAGACCGGCCATGGATCGCCCAATCCCAGGCTATAAAACAGCGAAAGATCAGCATATTGCTGCGGTGAATCAAACTTGTTGGCCACCAGCAGCACCGGTACTTTCGAGCGTTGCAGCTTGCGTGCCATCATGATGTCAGTCTCAGTGGCTCCGACTCGGGTATCAACGACAAAAATGATGACATCTGCGGTATCCATCGCCACTTCGGCCTGGCGTGCGATATGCGCGTTGAGGCCTTTGACATTGGAATCCCAGCCACCAGTATCTTGTACCCAGAACCGCTGGTTTGCCCATTCGGCTAAGTACGAGTTCCGGTCGCGGGTGACACCAGGTACGTCTTCGACGACTGCTTCACGACGACCCAAAAAGCGGTTCGTCAGCGAGGACTTGCCAACGTTGGGCCGTCCCACGATCGCTACGGTGCACAGGGCTTCTTCTACTTGGGTGCCGCCCAGTGCAGACAGGAATTCTTCTTCCAAAGCGTCCCAGTCTGGCTCGCCGTCAGCGCTCGAAGCGCTGGTTTCCTGCGCAGCAGAGACAGCTTCGGAAAATTCCGCATCGTCAAAATCCGCGCCGGTGTATTCACGGTATTGCGTGGCGAAGTCATTCGGATCCTCCGGATCACCAGAATCGGTCAAGTCTAGACCCTGGATAATATCAATAATCTGTTGTTGGACTTCCTCCAACGACAGTTCCGAGGTATCAACCAGCACCGCATCATCAGCTGGGCGCAGCGGCGAGGCAGCACGCGCGGAATCGGCCGCATCGCGGCGTTGGACGTCGGCAAGCACCGCAGAAAACGACGATTCCCGACCGGCCGCCAGGTTCTGGTCGTGCCGACGCTGCGCGCGGATTTCCGCAGAAGCAGTGAGAAAAATCTTCGTCGGCGCATCCCCCAGCACGACGGTGCCAATATCACGGCCTTCGACGATCACGCGGTGGGCGGCAAAAGCGAGCTCACGCTGCAATTGCACCAAGTTTTCCCGAACCTCCGGGATGGCCGAGACAGACGAGACATGCGTCGTCACGGCTTGCCCTCGGATCGGTTCCGAGACATCCTCACCGTCGAGAAGCACCGCGCTGGATTCCGGGTCATCGCTAATCTCAATCGGCAGATCGCGGGTCGCCTCAATAACCGCATAGCTATCGAGCGGATCCACCTGGGCACGAAGTACGGCGAGGGTGGCTACCCGATACATTGCTCCGGTATCGAGATATTTGGCATCCAGTTGTTTCGCCAGCGCACGGCAGGTGGAGGATTTCCCAGTTCCGGAAGGTCCGTCGACGGCGACAAGTAGGCCGTCGTCAGGCATGTTTGTAATCATAAATTCGTTTCTATCGTTTCTGTCTAGTCTGTGTGTATTACTGTGTATTAACTGCTGGTGTTTTCTACATGCCCACTGCTTTATACAGCGAAGTCAGCTCAGAGGAATTCAACGCCCGCAGGACACCGGGTTTTTGTTCACCGAGCTGCACCGTGTGCACCTTAGTACGCACCAGACGCTGGACCGGATAGCCGGCTTCTTTCAGCATGCGACGCACGATGTGCTTGCGACCTTCATGCAGCTCTACCTGTACCAACGAAAATCCTTGGTTTTTATCGATGATGCGAATGAAATCCGCTTTCGCCATACCATCTTCCAGCTCCACTCCTTCGCGCAGCGTAGAAATCAACTTCGGACCTGCCTCACCGAGCACTTCCGCCAGGTAAGTCTTGGATACCTCGTATTTCGGGTGCATCAGGCGATTCGCAAGCTCGCCGTCGTTAGTCAGGATCAGCAAACCTTCGGTGTCGGCGTCCAAACGTCCGACATGGAACAGCCTTTCGCCAGCATCTAACTTGCCGAGGACTAGATCACCGACGCAACGCCGGCCCATCTCGTCCGACATGGTGGATTGCACGCCACGTGGCTTGTTCAGCACGTAATAAGCTTTATCCTCGTCCACGTTAATTCGAGCACCGTCGACGTGGATGACATCCTGCGACGGGTCAACCTTCACGCCTTGTTTCGTGATGGTCTTGCCATTGACTTGCACACGCCCATCACGAATCAAGATTTCCGAGTGTCGGCGTGAAGCTACGCCTGCCTGAGACAACACTTTCTGTAGCCGCACGGCTTCGCGCCCTGCATCATTGTCTTGGCCATTGGTCGGCTCATCGGCAAAAATCCAATCCGCGCCTAAATCTTGGGCAATGGATTCTGCGGTTGCTTTACTGTGGTTTTCGGTCACGGTGATCACGGTCCTTTAAGCTGTTATCGTCTGCCGGGTTAAAAGTCGTCGTCAATGCTGTCGAGTTCTGGCAGCAATGGCGCAAGATCAGGCAGTGCAGCGAGAGAATCTATACCCAATTGTTCCAAAAACAGCTCGGTGGTGACATAGAATCGGGCTGTGCCGGACGTCTCCTCCGTGAGATCGGGGTGCTGACTTGCCTCAACCTCGCGAATCATACCGCGAATTGCCAGCGTGCGCATAACACCATCGACGTTGACCCCACGGACTGCCGAGACCTGAGCCCTAGTCACCGGTTGTCGGTATGCGATGACAGCCAGGGTTTCTAGCGCAGCGCGGGACAATTTGGTCTGGCTTCCATCAAGCAAAAATTCCTCGACGGGGGTGGCGTTTGCAGTGCGCGTATACAAACGCCAGCCTTCTGCATTCTCGCGCAACTGCATGCCTGAACCACGACTGTCGAATTCGTCGCGAATTTCTTCCAATAGTGCAACGACCTCGGGCTTAGCGACGCCGAGTGCTCGAGCCAGATGCGCAGCACTCGCTGGTGCATCGATGACGAGCAAGATGGACTCTAATTGGCTGCGCAGCTGAGAAATCAGTGGCAGATCGGTAGATTGTGCCGGGTTATCGTCCATGCTCATCGTGTTCCTTTACGCCTATTCTTGCTAGCAGCCATTCTCACAGTCACCCATTTTCGCTGACAACCGCTCTTATTGACAGCCACTGGTATTTGTTCCCGACTTATTCCCAATTTGCCGCACCAACGACGGCTGGGTCCACGTCCAAGCCAGTCCATGCGACAGATAGTTTTTCCAAGGCCTCGGGTTGTTCTGTATCCACCGCACGCGCCTTGTACAGCTCCAACAGCGCCAAAAATCGACCCACGATATGCATGGTATCTGGGCAATCACGGGTCAGGGTTGCAAATGTCGTCCATTCACTGGGTCCGAGCAATTTCAGCGAGTTCAGCATCACACCTGCTTGTTCGGGCACTGAAACTGCCACCCGGTGTACGTGATCGGTGCCGACTTCCTCGGGAGGTTTCGGGCGGAATACTCCTGCCGCTAATTCTGCGAACGATTCCGGGCTATGCCCCAAGTGCAACGGAGGTAGTAATTCAGCAAAGCGTTCTTCGATGGCCACGGCCCGCGGGTATCGTTGCTGTGCGTTGCGTTGCCAGTCTGCAAATAACTCTGCAACTTGTTTGTATGCGCGGTATTGCAGCAACCGGGCGAACAAGAGGTCTCGCGATTCCAGCAATGCGAGGTCTTCTTCGTCGTCGACTTCTCCACGCGGAAGCAAACGTGCTGCTTTCAGGTCCAGCAAGGTTGCTGCAACAACAAGGAATTCTGTGCGTTCGTCTAAGCCGGCGCTGGCGTCAAGAAAACGGGTATACGCTAAAAATTCGTCGGTGACCTCGTGCAGAGCGATGTCTGTAATATCCATCTTTTTGGAATGGATAAGCTGCAGCAGCAGGTCAAAGGGCCCCTCGAAATTCGCCAAGGCCAGGCGAAAACCAGTGATCTCTGGTTGTTCTGGGGTTTCGGTCTGGCTCTGCTCTCTCTGCTTTTTCTGTGCAGTGTGACTCTGCGCAGTGCGACTGTGCGTCATGCCTGAGCGTTAGCAGTGCGCTCCATAACCTCAAGCGCTAAGGTTCGATATTGCTGGGTGGCCTGTGAACTTGGTGCCCAGCTAGTGATGGGCTCGCCAGCCACGGAGGTCTCTGGGAAGCGGACGGTGCGTGTGATCACGGTATCGAAGACTTTTTCATCAAAAACCTCAACGACGCGATCCATTACTTCCCTGGCGTGTTTGGTGCGTCGGTCAAACATCGTGACCAAAATGCCCAGAACTTCCAGGTCAAAGTTGATGCGTTCAGAGACTTTTTCGACGGTGTCGGTCAACAGCGCCAGCCCACGCAAGGAAAAGTATTCGCATTCCATCGGAATGATCACGCCGTGTGAACACGCAAGCGCGTTTACCGTCAGCAAGCCCAAGGACGGCTGGCAGTCGATGATGATGAAGTCGTAATCCCGCATTACCGGACGCAGCGCACGAGCCAGAGTGTGCTCACGACCAACTTCGTTGACCATCTGGATTTCAGCAGCAGAAAGGTCAATATTCGCAGGAACGACATCGAGGTTTGCGGTATCGGTATGCAAAATTGCGGAGTGGATGCTGGTGTGGTTGTCCAACATGACGTCGTAGATGGTGTCTTCTAAACGGTCATGCGAAATGCCCAAACCCGCAGACAATGCACCCTGCGGGTCCAAGTCAACCAACAGGACTTTACGGCCATGCTCTGCGATACAGGCACCCAAATTGATGGTCGTGGTGGTCTTGCCGACGCCACCTTTTTGGTTGCACATGGAGATAATCGTGGCCGGGCCGTGTTTGTCTAGTGGCTTCGGTTGCGAGAATTCACGTTTTGCGCGGCCGGTGAGGCCGGTTGTTTCCGCCTCAAAGAGCCCGTCGTCACTCATGTCCTCGCCTTCCTGCATCAAGACTAAATCCAGAGATGCTCGTCTACACCGACCTCCGGCGGTCAGCAGAATACCTCCGCGTTGATACACCAAACTTACAACGCTGTTATTAAAAAAGTCCACCTGCTTGACAAGCGAACACAATAGACAAGGATAAAGCCTTGAACTAATAACTACTCAACCCGGCTACGACGTGGGCGCAAAGTTCTACATACCGAAGTGTTCGCCGTTCCACATAGCCTCGATGAAATTCAGCATAAACTCTTTGTCCAAGTATCTTACGGCGACGTGGACATTAAGCATCGATTCTAGGCTCGGTGAGCACAGCAAAGAATCGACCACAACATGATGGTCTTTTTCCAAATGAGGCACGAAATACCAGAAGGCATCACTGTGCGCGCGGAAACCACCCGCCGCGATATAGAGAAAAAGATCATGCTCAGAAATTCCAGCATCGCGCACGCGTAATAGATTTGCCCGCGAATAGAAATTGTCTTCGGAAAAGCCCTCCACAGGTGGCGTGCGCTTCCACTTGTCTTCCAATGCAAATGCACGTTCGGTAATGGTTTTCTGGCTATACTGCAGCGCCTCCTGCAACGGGCTAGTCTGAGTTAGCTCTTCTTTCAGGGTCATACCTCCATCAGAAACCATATGCCATTATCCTTTTCGTAGTTGTACAAACAATAGACTTTCATGTGGTACCACTCTTACTTACACCCTACGCCCGCGGGTGTGACTGAGCCCAGACTTCCCGCATGTCATCGGCACTCACGTGGGTATAAATTTGCGTAGTAGTTACTGAAGAATGCCCTAATAATTCCTGTACGGTGCGCACATCGGCTCCGCCGGAAAGCAAATGCGTGGCGAATGAATGCCGCAGCGTGTGCGGGGAAATCTTGGTGCTAATCCCCGCCTGTTGCGCAGCTTCTTGTAGCACCTTCCACGCGGACTGTCGCTTCAACTGCGCGCCACGCGTATTCAAAAACAAAGCGTGACTAGTTCCTTTCGCCAGCATCGGCCGGGCCCGCACCACGTACTCGTTACACGCATCGATCGCAGTCTGGCCAATGGGAACGATGCGTTGTTTCGAGCCTTTACCGGTCACGCGAAGGATCCGTTCCCCATCAGCAGCATGACGAAAATCATCGAGCGTAATATCCAAAGCCTCCGAAATACGAGTGCCTGTGGAATACAGCAATTCCAGTAAAGCCCGGTCCCGAATATTCACTGGGGTTGCCGCCTGCCCAGTCGGGATTGCGTCTAACAAGCGTTCAACGTCAGCAATGGACAAGGCATCCGGCAAATTTTGTGCAGCACTCGGCGGAGCTATCCCCGCGGCCACATCTTCTGCCAATTCGCCCTCGCTCAAAGCAAACTTGTGCAATCCCCGCACCACGATGAACGCCCGGCTCGTCGATGCCACTACCAAAGGTTTATACCCTGCAAATCCAGTCTGCAGATCACGCAAATAACCTTCCAGATCCGCCGCAGTTACCTGGCCTAAGTGCGTATATCCCAGTTGCTCCAACCACGTGAGGTAGCGCCGGATATCGCGTCGGTAACTCTGCAGCGTGTTATCCGAATGTCCTTTTTCCACCGCTAGGTGGTCCAGCCACGTATCGGCAATCTCTTGCGCTGTAGCAGCCATTATTCGTGGTTGTCTGTCTCGGTTATCTGGGTCAACGCTGCACCCGGTTGCACCGTTCCAGATGCTTGCCGACGCTGCGCCAACGCGGTCGGGCGCAATGCGAATGGGGCTTCCACACTGCGCAGCTGCGTGCCTGCTACCACATGGTGGTGTGCCAACAAGATGCCCGCCACAGCAGAAGCATTCATGATTTCACCAGCGCAAACCTTGGCGACGGCGTCGTCAAGAGCTATCCAGGCTAATTCCATATCGGCTTCTTCATCTCCAGAATCACCGATCTGAGCTCCTAGACCGGATGCACCCTGCTCAGCTGGATCCCGGGCTACTGTGCTGATATTTTGCGCGAGAAAAATTCGGGTGGCTTCATCCGATATCCCCGGGCTAGGAGCAATATCGCCGAGAACCGCCCACCGTGCTGCCTGCGCCCCAATTTCTTCCAACAACTCACGCTGTGCGCATTCGAATGCCGTCTCACCTGCCTGATCTAATAACCCGGCCGGGATCTCCCACAACCGCTGCCCGAAAGCGTGGCGATACTGATGGATCATCGCAATCCGGTTGTCTTCGTCCACCGCGACAATCGCCGCAGCACCGAAGTGTTCCAGGATTTCCCGCGTGGCCTCGCCCCCGCCCGGCATCGAAACAGTATCCCGGCGCAGCCCAACGATGGGGCCTTGCGCAAGCAGCTCCGAATTCAGCGTGGAAAAAACGTGCTCGCCGCGCTGCTGTAGCTCCTGGTTTTGCTCGTTATGCACGCTTAATGCTCCGGCAAAACCTCATCGGCGTTTTCGGAAAAGCCATAAGCGCCGCTGCCGCCTTCTAGTTGTTCGGCGACGGCGAGAACCGCCGCCAAGCGTCCCCATGTCTGATCCACGGCTTCGACAGTGCTTACAGCTCCGGCGGTGCTGTCGCTTCCACGCAATTGAGTAATCACGTTGCTCGCCTCGTCATGACCTACGCGACCGGCAATTACAGTGGCCCCGCCCGCTTCATCCAGGGCTTCGGCGAAAGCAGCTTGGTTTTTTGCCACAAAATCTGCACCGCTAGCCGTAGAGCCGGATCCGGTGACCATTACGATAGCCTGCCCGGGAAGGATAGTGCCGGACTCATACTCTAAATACTCAGCGTCCGCTAAAGTTTCCAGCAGTAACCCTCGGTCTTCCGTGGTGGAATTCGGTGTATCCGTGCCTTCGGCAAAGGTCAGAGCCGCGCCCAACGCTTGTCCTGCATGGGTGCCAGGATCCCGATTATCGGCAGAAAGTTCAGTACCCGCAGGCAAGGTATTTGCCACTATCGTTTTAAGCTGGTCTGCACCGTTTTGAGTAAAAAACTTCTCGGAAAGTTTAATTAACCCCGAATCAATCGCACCAGCTCGTTGCAATGATGCCCGCAGTTTTTCTACATCCTCGTCGCTGGCATCGGCTGTTGCTAGCACCAAAACAGGCTGTTCATCGAGTACGCCATTAATGATATCTTGCCCGGCGGCAGCAACGACCTCATCAGCGGCTTCGGCTTTGCGCTGCGCGAATTTTCCTTCGGCTTCCAGCGACTCATATTCAGAACTCGCCACAGTATCACTGGACGCACCAGTATTCATCGCACCCGGGATATTAGGGCTAAGCAAAAATACCCCCAGCCCCGCACCTAGAGCTAGACCGATTCCGGCACCAGCGATTCCGACACCTGCTCGTGGAGTACCAGCCATTAGCTAAACCAACCTTGCACAGTCGCGAAAATATTATCCCACGTAGAAGCAATGTTCTCAGCGAAATTACCGCTTCCCGCGATACCAACAATCAGCACTAACGCAGCTAGCGCCACCAAGACCCCAAGTGCTGCCCAAAGCCAACCTGCAGCAACACCTCTGCCAGTCTGGTACAAGCCAATAACCGCATTAGCATCTACGAGTTTCGAACCTACTTTGGTCCTGGTCAACAACGCCGCGGGGCTGGCATATTCTGCTTGTTGGAAGATATCTCCTAAGTCCAATGTGCTGCCGGCGTTCACAATGAAGCTTGCGCCGTGGTAATCAGCCAAAAGCAATGCTAGATCAGTAGCATTATCAATCGCTGCCGGGAAAGTCATGGCTCCAACGCCGAGATCCTGGATCCGCTCCAGACCTGGGGCATGCCCATCTGGGTCTGCTGGCAACACAACCTGCGCACCACAACGCAGTGAATCGGCCTCCATTGCAGTGGGGTTACCAACGATAATATCTGGGGTATACCCCATTTCCAGCAAAGTATCAGCGGCTTGTTCCACGCCGATAATCGATGGCTGATATTCGCGAATGAAATTGCGCAAATTCTTGATTTGCGCACGATGGTGCACACCAGGACTAACCACGAGGACTTTGCGTCCTGCCAGACCAGTTGGAACATCAGGAATGCCTAAGCCGTCAATCAACAGCGGCCCTTCCGAATGAATAAACTGGATTGTGTTGCCGAAATATGCCTCCATATGATCAATGAGGGATTGTTGTGCTTCCGCAAAAGCCTTTTCCGCGGATTCACGATTCACCGGATCGCCTTTGCCGATGAAACGATCCCCTAGGTAGATTTCACCTTCTTCGGTCACGCGCGCTTTTTTGCCTTCGCGCATTGCAGAGGCAAAGCCCTCCCCGGCGTTTTCCAACAGCACAACATCTTCGTCTAGCAACATGTGCGGGCCATAATTTGGCACGCCGCCTTCGGTGAATCGAGCGACGTTAATTACCACTGACGGGCCGGCATCAACGAGGTTTTGTGCCTCCCGCCGAGTTATATCGGCAGCGTTAATCACTGCGATATCGCCACGTTGGAATTTGCGCATTCCCTTTCCGCCAGGAGTGCAATCACGCACAGTGGCCTGAACTCCAGGAAGATCGGCATCTTTGTTAAACAACCCCATGCGGGAATATTTAACACGGATTGTCCCCGGTAGTGGCCAAGGCGCGCCTGTTACCGGGTAGTTTTGTCCTGGTCTGCCTTATCTAATAATTCTGCTGCATGCGCACGCCCAGTCTCTGTGTCATCCAAACCGGCTAACATGCGGGCAAGTTCCTCCACGCGTTGCTCATAACCCAACGTGAGCACGCCAGAGGTGACTGTCTCATCAGTGACTTCTTTAGCTACGTGCAAATGTGTATCCGCATAAGCTGCGACCTGTGGTAGATGCGTGACGACGATGACCTGATTATGCACCGCCAAGCGGGCCAAACGCCGGCCTATCTCGACCGCCGCACGGCCGCCGACGCCAGCATCAACTTCATCAAAAACCATCGTGGCACCAGTAGTTTCTGCAGAAATGATGACTTCCAATGCCAGCATCACGCGCGATAATTCGCCACCGGACGCAGCGGTAGAAAGCGGTTGTGCCCGTGCTGCATCATTCGGCGCAAGTAGCAGTTCAACCTCATCAGCACCAGATTCTGCTGGCTGGATTTGTCGAACAGCAACCTCTAAACGTGCTTTCGGCATTGCCAAGCCCTGTATCTCGGCGGTTACCGCCTTTTCTAATTCCCCAGCGGCTCTAAGGCGTGCAGCAGAAAGTTTTTTCGCAGCCGCACGCATATTTTTCTCTGCCGTTTGCATGCGCTTTTGCAATTCTTCGAGTGCATGGGCTGAAGTGTCGATGCTCGCTAACCGTTTTTCCGCAGCGTCGCGCCACGCAATCACTTCGCTAATCGTCGGGGCATATTTGCGCGTCAAGTTTTTCAGTTCGTGCTGGCGTTGAAGTGCAGATTCTAACTGATCTGGATCTGCCGGTAGCTCCCCAAGAAAGCCGCCAAGTTCTGCGGATATTTCCCCTAATTGCGTAGTGATATCGCCAAGTTTGTCCGCCAAGGCAGACAATTGTGGGTCCTCAGAGCCCCGTACCGCTGATTCCGCCTGCCCCAGGAGAGTCGAAGCAGGGTCAGTTTCGCTAAACCCGTCTGATCCACCGGCAGCCTCCGCGCCGTCGATCGCGGTCAGTGCTGACATAGCTTGTTCACGGAGGGAGTCGACGTCTTGCAAGCGACGAATCCGGGTAATCAGCTCCTCGTCTTCACCAGCTTCCGGCGAAATCTCGTCGATTTCGTCAATCGCGAATTGCAAACGATCAACTTCTTGAGCCAGCTCGCGACGAGACTCTGTCCGAATTTTGAAGTCTCGCTGCAATCTTTTCCAGTCCCGATAATGAACTTGGTAATCCACAAGTAGAGCGGAATTCTTTGGCGCAAACCGATCAAGCGCAGCACGCTGTTCTTCTGGAGCCAACAAACGGAGTTGGTCATTTTGCCCATGAATGGCCAAGACATAGGAAGAAAATTCCGCCAGCTTCGCGGCAGGCACCGAACGTCCTCCTAAGTGCGCCTTAGATCTCCCCTGGGCGCTAACCGTGCGGGCAGCGATGTATTCGCCATTTTCGTCTGCAGAACCGCCCCCAGATTCAACGATTTCTTTCACCGATTGTTGCGTACTGGAGCTAAGCTCATCAGTGAGAAAGCTACCTTCAACGACGGCTTTTTTAGCTCCCGTTCGTACCCGGGACGCGTCGGCACGGCTACCTGCGAGCAACCGAAGCCCGGTAACCACCATGGTTTTGCCGGCACCGGTCTCGCCAGTGAGCACGGTTAACCCGGAAGACAGTTCTGCTGAGGCATGACGAATCACGCCTAAATCTTCGATCGTGATATCCGCGAGCATAACCTTGACTACTCGCCTCCCCCTCGTGCATCGTCCGTGTCGTTGGCCCCGCGGCAAAGTCCCCGTGGACCACGCCACCCCTCCACCGGCAACCAAAATTTGTTAACGAGGCGGTCGGTGAACGGTTTATCATCCAAGCGTACCCAACGAATCGGATGTGCGCCTCGAACCACCTCTACTCGCGATCCCGGAGGCATAGTGATTTGCCGATGACCGTCCATAATCACGACCGCCTCATCAGTTTGCGAAGCGGACTCTACCGCCACCGTCGATGCCGGTGAAACTACAAGTGGTTTAGCAAAAAGCGCGTGCGCATTGTTCGGCACCACCAAAATCGCATCCAACTCAGGCCACAAGACTGGCCCACCGGCAGAAAACGAATACGCGGTAGACCCCGTCGGTGTCGAGATCAGCACACCATCGCAACCGAATGAACTCACCGGCCGGCCGTCGACTTCGAGAATGGCATCAAGCACTCCACGTCGATTCTGACTATGCATGCTAACTTCATTGAGCGCCCAAGAACGACCAACTTCTTCCCCAGCTGCATCGACTACGACCGTGTCAATGGTCATGCGCTCTTCAATGCGATAATCACGTAGCACCACACGTTCCACAGCGGTCTCCAGTGATTCTTCTTCCCACTCAGCGAGAAATCCGACATGGCCCATGTTCACGCCTAGGACCGGGACGTCAACTGCATGTGCCAAGTCTGCAGCACGCAAAAAAGTGCCATCTCCTCCGAGAACAAGCACCAGCTCGCAACCGCGCGCAGCTTCTGGTTCTGCAGCAACCAACGGATACTGGGAGAGATACGGATGTTCGCTCACGCCGGTGGTTCGATCATCAACGACGATGCGCACAGAAATACCAGCGGCAGAAAGCAAACGAACAACGCGTTCGGTAGTAGCTACGTTGCCCATGCTGCCAGTATGCGGGACCAACAAGACGACACGCTGGTCACTAGCGCGCCGGTTGCTTTGAGCAGCCATGTTCAACCTCGTCACTGTGGTCCTTTCTCAACCGCATTATGAATTAACTCGTGCAAAACCGAGTCAGACGGCATCCGTGCTCCACCGTCTTTTTTCAGCCATAAAAAGTATTCTACGTTTCCGCTCGGGCCTGGCAGTCGCGAGGCCCCTGCCGCTAGCGTCGATAAGCCCAACTCAGCAGCAAATTCAGCGACCCCAATGGTGACTTCTTCTCGTAGCTGTGCGCTGCGCACTACTCCGCGATTTCCAAGTCGATGCTTACCGACTTCAAACTGTGGTTTGACCATAGGAAGTAGGTCAGCACCGTCGGCAAGCACCGAAGCAATAGCAGGCAGCACTAACCGCCAAGAGATAAAAGATAAGTCTCCAACCATGGCATCGCAGTAGCCATCCGTGTCATCAACAGTGACGTGCCGCAAATTAAGCTGTTCTTTCACCAACACCTGCGGGTGGCTGCGCAACCGCGGAATCAATTGCTCACGTCCGACGTCAGCGGCCACGACCATAGAGGCTCCACAGTGCAAACAGACATCAGTAAAACCTCCGGTTGATGCACCAGCATCAAGAACCTTTTTGCCCGTAAGATCCAGGCCTGCAGGCGCAAATTGCTCGAGTGCTCCGAGCAATTTATAAGCGCCCCGCGATGCCCATTCCGGCGCGCCACCACCGCTAACCGTCACCAAGTTCGAATGCGTCACTGGGAAAGAGGGTTTCCGAATAACTGTCCCCTCGACAACAACCAAGCCATCTTTAATCAATCTGACCGCATGTTCCCGTGACCGGGCCAACTCGCGGTACACCAGCGCTGCATCGAGCCGTGAGCGCGATTCTTTGTGCGTGTCGTGCATGGGTTACTCGTCATTCCTGAGCTCGGTGTTTCGTGTTGCGATGACTACTTCCGCGATCAACGCGCTAATTTTCTTGTAGACCACGTTGCAAGATCTGATGTGCCCGTTCGAGTTGTCCGGCTTCCATTTCTAGATCGGTTGCTGGTTGTGCAAACACATGGGCCAGTTCGTCGGCAAGTTCGCCCGGGGTAATCGATGGGGTGTTGGGGTCACGCGGTTTTGGTACAGACATGGCTTAGTTCCAGCTGTCTACAGCTTTTTCGGCAAACTCTGATCGTGGATGGATATACCGGGGTGGCTTCGGCAGTGCCCACGCGACTTCAAGCACGGTGCGCAACGCAGCAGCCGAATGGGCAGCCTGCCCTTGGCCGTTGTTACCGTGACCTTCTATCGAGCCGCGTTCCAATAAAACATCGTGCCCATCGCCACGCGCGGTAAAACCATTTTGCGCCCCGGGTCGTAGTTGTTCAGCGGGAAGGAGGACATCAGCAAGATCAACGCCAATATAAGTTGGCCGGTGCTCCGGTGGTGCCTCAAGCAACTCGATTGCCCCAGAAACTCCTGTAAGTACATGTAAGGAAGCGAAACCAGCGTTGTTGGCACCAGCAATATCTGTATTTAAGCGATCGCCAATGCACAACGGATTCTTTGCCCCGATCTTTTGCGCAGCCAAATGGAATAACTCCGGTTCCGGCTTACCCGCTGCCCGGGGGAGCACCCCAGTAGACGCTGTAACTGCAGCGGCCATCGCACCGTTGCCCAAATAAAACCCACGTTCTGTAGGCAGTGAAGCGTCCGCGTTAGTCAAAATATAGCGAGCGCCGGCACGAACAGCCAATGCAATTTCCGACAACTGAGCCCAACCATTTTCTGGGTTATGCCCCTGCACAACTGCTGCGATCCCTGCGTTGACGGGGTCGTCGCCAGCTGAGGTCACTACACGGTACCCCGCGTCTGCAATGGTTTCTTGCAGCCAAGCGGTGCCGACAACGAGCACGGTAGTGCCCGGCTCAGCTTCTTGTTGCAGCAGCTGCACAACTGCATCGACCGAATTAAACACCGTGGGACTCTCGTTGTTTATCCCTAAGGCACGGAGTTTTTCAGCGACGGCAGCATGGGCTTTTGAAGCGTTATTAGTTACGAAGGCGACGGGAACGGAGACATCGTTCAGTGCCGAAATAGCTGATGCAATGGGAGTGTCACCATTCCACACCGTGCCGTCCAAGTCGACAAGTAGACCATCATGCTGAGTTAACAGACTCATGAGCTTTTCTTCAACTCCTCTAAGCGCACTTCTGCATCAGTCCACTCTTCTTCATCAATTTCAGCAGCGTGCTCGAACCAATCCAGAGCTTCGTCACGACGGCCGGCCTCCAACAGTGCGTTGGCGTAGGCATAGCTCAGGCGCACAGCTGCCATCCCCCGATCAGCTTTATCTGGATTAGCGCGCTGCAAAGTAATCACGGCGCTGTCCGCCTGTTGCTGATCTAGGCGAGCACCCGCGGCGACAATCGCTAATTCAATGGCCTCGTCGAGAGGTAAATTGCGGGCTTCTGGTGACTTTGATAATTCGATAGCTTTTTCCGGCCGCCCAAGGCCGCGTTCGCAGTCAGCCATTACGGCCAAAAGACCGGGACCACCGTGCATACGTCGCGAAGCGCGGAGCTCTGCTAGAGCCTCTTTCCACTCACCAGCATGATAGGCCGCGATGCCGTTTACCTCCCGAGCGACCGAAACTCGGCCGGCACGGTCCTTAGCTGCGCGGGCATGACGCAATGCTAGCTGTGGATCTTCTTCCATCAGCGTAGCCGACATAATCATGTGTTTAGCTACAGAATCCGCGTTATCTTTCGACAAGACCTTCAAATCTTGCAGAACAGTTGGATCCAGGACGGTTGGATCAATATCATCTGGTAGATCAGGCTCTGTTGAGCGTTTGTTCAAGCGATCTTCCCGGAAACCAGGTTTCTGGGGCCCCTTATTCGCCTTCGCGGAACGCTGGGAATCGAATTGCCTGCCCCCGCGATTCTGGCTGTGGGTCCGTTTGTTGCCTTTGTTTCCAGTTCGCCGTGGTCGACCCGCGGGTTTATTCATACAGGATCCTCTTTCTAATTATCGTTGCGCCAAAAATCTGCCAGCTTCCAGCTAGCTTAGCGAACTGGATAGAGCAGCGATAGCTACAGTAGGCGGAATCACCGTTAGCGGACGACATGGCAAAGCGTGTAAAGGTAGGAAAAGAAAACAGAAGAGGTTGGGACAGCGAAGGCGACGAAGGCTCGTTGGACTACGCTGAGCGGACCTGGCCCTAAAGAACTAAAAGCTCCGGATTATGCTAAGCCGAGAAACGTTAAACCTGCACCGGGAAAAATAATTAACCGAAGAACGCTGAAACAGCCAGGAGGCAAACGGTGGACCAGAGGAGATCGAAATCTGCGCTCGGACTTACAATTATTGCAGCCCTTCTATACGGGGGCTATCAATTACTGGGTTCCGATATAGACAACGGGCAGATGCCAGAGCGCATAGAAAGGACTGCGGTTGTCGCTAGCATCGTCGATGGCGATACTATTCGCGTAAGGAAGCCTGGAACTTCGGAAACGACGCGGGTCCGACTGTTGAATATAGATACGCCGGAACTCAATAAAGAATGTTACGCCGACGAGGCCAAACAGTTTGTCGAAGACCTGATTCCGGAAGGTACGCAAGTGCAGTTGGTTTATGATCAGGAACAAGCTGACCACTATGGGCGAGAGCTAGCAGGAGTATATGCCGGAGAAACCTTTGTAAACCGAGAAGTCGCCGCTGCTGGTTTAGCAGTACCGATCTTGGTGCAACCAAACACACTATTTTACGAAGAAATTGAGCGGGCTGCTGCCGAAGCGAAAGAAAGTCGACGTGGGGTATTTGCAGCTGATAGCGGATGTGAGTTTGCTGGTTATAAGACCCAAAATTAGACTAAGAAAAAAATCCACTGTCGTCCGGACTCTGCCTCTTGTGGCGCACTTAAGCGCGTTCAAAGGTAATATGCTGAGCCACGAAAACCTGGCTCCATAAATTGGGTGTGGATATGTTTGTGGCCCGTGATTGAATGCACCACCAGGGTGCACCCAACCACGGGCCAAACAAACAACCAAACATGAAATTATATAGTGTCGGCAGCAACCTACTCTCCCACACCCTCCCGAGTGCAGTACCATCAGCGCGACGCAGGCTTAGCTTCCGGGTTCGGAATGGGACCGGGCGTTTCCCTGCCGCTATCAACCACCGACACAACCAACCAGACAACACACAAAAAACCATGTGCCCGTCAACCACACAAACACGGCGTGGTGTGTCAAACACTGCATAGTGGACGCAAAGCACAACAAAAATTAATCTCTCACGAAAAACACCAGCCAAAAACCGGTATG